>NZ_JASHIF010000013.1:0-4078 GCF_030056595.1 Flectobacillus roseus | reverse complement strand
GACGCAAACATTGCGTCTCTACAGTTTTTTTTTATATTTAGATGATTTTTACATCTATCAATATTCATGTACTACACTTATAATCACCATGGATAAATTTAAAAATAAATATAGAATCCAATCTGTGAGAGCTTCTTGGTGGGATTATGCATCATTTGCCCCATATTTTATTACCATTTGTACGAAGAACCGAGAACACTATTTCGGTGAAATACAAAATGGAAATATGATTTTGTCTGATATCGGAACAATTGTGGAAAAAGAGTGGATCAATACTTTTAGGTTACGTCCAGACATGAATCTTGGCCAAGGAGAATTTATTGTTATGCCAAACCATTTTCATGCTATCATCATCATCGGAGAAAATGAATATAACATTCCTTCCTATATTTCTAAGAAATCTGAGAAAACAAACAACAATGTATTTGGACCACAGTCAAAAAATCTAGCTGCTATTGTAAGAGGATTTAAATCAACGGTGACAGCTCATGCAAGAAAAATTCATGCTGAATTTGCTTGGCAGGAACGATTCCATGAGCATATTACCAAAAATAAAGATTCATTTATAAAAATATCTGATTACATCGCTACCAATCCAGTACGTTGGGACGAGGATTGCTACAAAACGATTCAAGAGATATAAAAAAATAGCCAACGTAAACAAAGTCTACATTGGCTATTTACGAAGCTTTTCCCAAAAAATTACAACAAGCTTACTCCTGTCATTTCTTTTGGTTGAGCTACGCCAATCAACTCCAAAATGGTTGGAGCAATATCGCCCAACTTACCATCTTTGATTGGATTGCTGTATTCGTTATCTACCAAAATACATGGCACTAAGTTCGTTGAGTGCGCTGTGTTTGGCGAACCATCTTCGTTAATCATAAAGTCCGCATTACCGTGATCGGCAATGATGATAAAAGAATATCCGTGTTTCAAACCAGCCTCTACCACTGCTTGAGCACATTGGTCTACTGTTTCTACGGCTTTCACTACAGCAGAGAAAACACCAGTATGTCCTACCATGTCTGGGTTTGCAAAGTTCAAACATACGAAGTCTACCTCTTCTTTTTCCAATTCAGGAATCAAAGCGTCACGTAATTCAGGGGCAGACATCTCTGGAGCCAAATCATACGTTGCTACTTTTGGAGAAGAACGTAAAATATTAGTTTGTCCTACGAATGGCTCTTCACGACCGCCAGAGAAGAAGAAAGTAACGTGTGGATACTTTTCTGTCTCCGCCATACGGATTTGTTTTTTGCCTGCATTTTGCAATACTTCACCCAAAGTCATTGGAATATTGCTATCGTCAAATACTACTTTTACACCTTCAAATGACTTATCGTATTCGGTCATTGTCAAGTAGTACAAAGATAGTTTTTGCATATCTTGCTCAGGGAAATCACGCTGAGTTAAGGCTTGGGTAATTTCACGACCACGGTCAGTACGGAAATTGAAGCAAAGCACCACGTCTCCTTCAGCAATAGTTGCCACTGGAGCGCCATTTTCTTCTATGATAATTGGCTTGATGAACTCATCTGTTACACCAGCCTCATACGAAGTGGCAATGGCATCAATTAAACCGGAAGCTGCTACTTTTTCACCTGTAGCTTTTACCATGGCATCATACGCCAATTTCACACGCTCCCAACGGTTGTCGCGATCCATTGCATAATAACGTCCTGTTACCGAAGCGATTTTTGTACCTGTAGTAGCAATATGCGCTTGCAATTCGGTCAAGAAAGCAATACCTGATTTAGGATCAGTATCACGACCATCTGTGAAAGCATGAATATAAGTCTCTGCAACTCCTGCAGTATTAGCCGCAGTACAAAGTGCCTTTAGGTGATTGATATGAGAGTGAACACCACCGTTTGATACCAAACCGATTAAGTGTACTTTCTTACCATTTGATTTTGCATATTCAAAAGCCTCTGCCAAAACTGGCTCTTGAGCCAATGTACCTTCGTCAACTGCTTTGTTAATTCTTACTAAGTTTTGGTAAACTACACGGCCTGCACCCAAGTTCATGTGACCTACCTCTGAGTTACCCATCTGACCTGCTGGCAAACCAACAGCCAAACCTGAAGCTTCCAATTTTGAGTGTGGATACTTTGTATATAAAGAATCCATGAATGGTGTTTTAGCGGCTTCAATCGCCGATACTTCTGGCTTAGTACCGATACCCCAGCCATCCAAAATCATTAATACGACCTTCTTGTTCACGTAATTTTTTGGTTAATTGGTTATTATTATTTATTCAAGTCGCTCTTTATGAAAAACGACCTTCAAAAGGGATTTTTATGCAAGTTAATCCTTTTTAGGGAAAATAGTCTTTGACTTACCCTATACTACCCTATCATTGCTCACTAGAATTAGTGATTATTACTCTTTTCTTTTAAAAACAATTTTTCACCTACTTCTATTCTCACAGGGAGATGATTTTCTTTGGGTGGAATCGGACAGCTATATCCTTCACTAAAAGCACAATAGGGATTGTAAAGTTTATTAAAATCCAATGCTATTTTTCCTTCCTTAATATCCTTTATGCTGGCGTCTAAATATCTTCCTGCACCATAGGTTTCCTTTCCAGATGTTTGGTCTTTCATCGGAATAAACAAATAATCTCGATATTTGGGTATTTGCATTAGCGCCAAACTACGGTAGATATTCAGCTTTAAAGCTTTGCCATGAATCTCAAAGCTTACTTCTCCATATTTAACATATTCCTTAATTTTTCCATTAGAAGTAGGAAACTTGAAGATAGTACCATCACTTATTTTGGAAAAATTTCCCACTACTTGATAAGAAGAGTCGGGTTCGAAAAATTGGAGATACTGTAAATCATCTGCTTTGAGAGGACTATTGGCTTCTTCCAGAAACGCTTTTTTATACTTTTCACGAAAAACCTCCACCGAATCTTTCCATGCTTGTGCATGAGTATGAGTGGCAAGGCATAAACCTACGAATAAAAGACAGAATTGCTTTACCATAAATTTCGGTTTTTAGACATCACATGAAACGTCTCAATTTTCTATATCCAAATAACTTATTGTAATCCATGCGTTCTAACCAAAAAGTCTAAAAACTCTTCTGCACAACGGCTCACAATTTGATAGACATTTTCAAAATCTTCATTTTGTCCATAATAAGGATCAGGAACCTCAGGAATTTTGTATTCGGAAGAATCTATAGGGAAATCTCTGTTCGGAATAGCAACCTCTGGATCGAAACGACGGTACATAAAACAAATATCGTCAGGTTGATGCATCCCTGTAGCTCGGTATGAGATAGACTGGATGTTGTCCATGTTGTAGTCATCCATACCAACGATATAATCAAACACAGAAAAGTCTTCTCCTGTCAGTTTACGACAACGGTGAAGTAATTCGATTCCATGGCTACTAGCATTTTTACGAGTACGATGATCGGGCAATTCGCCAATGTGATAGCTATGCGTAGCCGCCGAATCGCATTGGATAACTCTTTGTAAATTTCGTTTTTTTACGGCATGTCTGAATGTTTCCTCCGCAATCGGCGAACGACAAATATTTCCAGTACAAACAAACAGGACTTTAATCATATAATTCAAAAAAGGGTAATGATATTGGGGTTTTGTGATTTTGCTAGGTATCTTTCCCAAAAACTATTACTTCTCAACAGGTTGATTCTCATCGTCTACTAAGATGTATATTTCTTCTTTGGGTTTTTTCATCAAATATTTTTCTCTCGCGTATTTCTCTATCAATTTTGGATTACCTAATACCTCTTCTCGCTCACGTTGAACATCCTTGAGTTTTTCTTGATAATAGACTTTTTCATCCTCCAAACGACCTAACTCTCCTCGTCTTTTGAATTGAGTCCAAATATCATTATCGTCAAAAGCTAGCATCCACCCTGTCAATGCGAGAAAGCTTAATGTGTAAAATCGGTATTTTGTGAACAACAAACGTATCATAGAAGCTGTTTAAACTTTTGAAAAGTATTCCCAAATAAGTGAGAATTTTGTGTTGCTAAATCATAAAACATCACATAATGGGAATACTGAGTAAAAATACAATCGAAACGTGGATTATCC
>NZ_JASHIF010000012.1:0-272496 GCF_030056595.1 Flectobacillus roseus | reverse complement strand
CCCATAGGTACTTTTGCCCCTATAAGTGCTACGAGTACCTCGATGACAAATTTAGTTGGAGGCGTGGAAGACTTACTACCTTCTACCAATGCAGGGAACTATATCTGGTCTACTCAGCGAACGGCGCTCAATACGACTACAGAGTATGGTTATTTTGCTTTGACAGGAAGTCCAATTCTTCCGAATATCGTAGCAGGTGTAGAGATTCCTTTATTTCGATTCCGTACACAAGCTTGTATTGGCAGTATTCGCATGTATCGCAACGTGGCAGATGGTACAGGTGGCGCAGATACTCCGAAATTAAATTCTGCTAACTCCATATATTTGAGTGGTGTAAGTGGAGCCTTATCAGATAGCTATAAAGACAATTATGGTACAGCGACGGTATGTCCAACGCCTCCGGTATCAGACCTAACGACTAGTATCAGTGGACCAAGTACAGGTACGCCAAGTACTCCTTTTGTGTATACTGTAACGGTAAACAACGTAGGTTCAGGAGCTAGTACAGGTAGCGTGAGTGAGAGCTTTAGCATTCCTACAGGATTAACTTTCAATAGTGGTGGTGGTAGCGGTTGGACTTGTGCACCGACAGGCCCCGTAGCTGGCGCTACAACTATCGTATGTACGAATAGTTCACCGAATATTCCAGCGAGTGGCAGCGTGAGTTTTCCATTAAATGTTACCCCAACAACCACAGGAGGTATTGCAATTAGCGGTATCGTTTCAGGAGGTGGAGAAACCAACACGAGCAACAATAGTGCAACGAGCAATACGACGACGGTAGGCTGTGGTATTAGTGCAGGTGTCCTAAGTAAGCTTTAACCCTAACCAAGCAAGAAAGATATGATGACTTATATAATTCAAGAAAAAGTTCTAGGTTTTTTTCAAAGGTATGGAAAAAGCTTAGGGGTAGCCTTCCTTATGCTTATGTTATGGGAAAGTTCTTATGGACAGGCTTGTAACTACAAATCAGGAACCGTAACGATGAGTTTGAGTGGTCAAACCACAGGCTCAAATGTGAGTTCCCAGTTAGTATTGACGAATTCGTCTGGTGTAATCCAATATGTGTCACCGGTGAATGTAATGAGCATCGCCAATGTGAGTGCGAATACTTACCAAGCGGTAGCGGTGACGTATAACAATAGCGTTTCACCGAATTTGACTGTAGGTGGCGATATCAACCTCGTGAGTTCATGTAGCAAGACGGTGGCAGTACCTATTTCGATATGCGACTGTAACAATGCGACAGGCGTGTTCACAGTAGGTCAAACAGGGAAGACCGCTTTACCGGGTCAGACAGATGTTTATGTTTTAACAGATGGAAAAGGTAGAATCTTATCTATCTCGAATAGTCCAAGTTTCAGCAATAATGGCAATGGTGTTTACAATGTGTATGGTGTAAGTTACACAGGTACAGTTTCAGGATTGACCGTAGGAGGAACCATCAATGGTGTGAGTGGCACTTGTGTAGATATTACCAATGCAGTAGGTTATGTAGTTTGTGTACCAGAGTTAGCAATTGTTAAATCAGGACCAAGTGTAGCAGAAAAGGGAACCAACTATAACTACACCTTAACGGTAAGTAATAGCGGAACGACAAGTACATTTGGAACAACCGTAGTAAGTGATACCTTGGCAACAGGCTTGAGTTTTGTATCAGGCTCAGGAACAGGATGGAGTTGTAGCAGTAGTACAATAGCGGGTGGTCGTGTGTTGGTAAGTTGTACCACAACGACTGGCATTGCCGCAGGAGGCAGTAGCTCATTGAACTTGACAGTAGTGAGCTCAGTGACAGGTACTGTGGTGAACAAAGCATGGGTAAGTGGTGGTGGAGATATCGTAGCTAAACGTCCATCGAACCCAGTGACGACCGTGATTAATGAACCAGCGAAACCAAACTTAGTGATAGCGAAGGCAGGTCCATCGTCAGTAACAGTGGGAAGCAACTTTGATTATACCCTAACGGTTAGTAACAATGGTACAGCGGGGACAAGTGGAACAATCACGGTGACCGATAACCTACCGACAGGTATTGCCTTTGTAGGTTCAAGTAGTACAGGTAGTGTATGGAGTTGTAGTGCGAGTGGACAATTGGTGACATGTACGAGTAATGCATCCATTATTGTGAATGCCAACTCAAACATCATCTTGACAGTACAAGCGGTTAGTGCTGCCAACTCACCAGCAATAAACACAGCTTATGTGAGTGGTGGTGGCGACCCAAGTACTACGCCAAAACCGTCGAATCCAGTAACGACTACGATTAACCCGACACCAAAACCAAGTATTTCGATTGTGAAGTCAGGTCCAGTAACAGCGACAGTAGGCACGAATTACAATTATACCTTGACTGTAAACAATACAGGAAATGCAGCGACGAGTGGAACAATAACCGTAACGGATGTTTTAGCGACAAACTTACAATATGTAGGCTTTAGTGGAGCAGGTTGGAGTTGTAGTGCAGTAGGTCAAACAGTGACTTGTATGACGAGCAATGTAGTGGCTGTAAATGGTAGTAATGTATTGACCTTGACAGTGAAGGCATTGGATGCGGCGAGTGGTTCATCAGTAGTGAATACGGCAAGTGTGATAGGAGGTGGAGATCCAAGTACGACACCAAAACCATCGAACCCAGTGACGACGGATATTACACCAGCACCAAAACCAAACTCATTGATTAGCAAGTCAGGCCCTGTAACAGGAATTGTGAATACGAACTATGATTACACGTTGGTAGTAACAAACTCAGGAACGGCCTCAACAGCGGGAGTAGTTACAGTGACAGACAACTTACCAACAGGCTTACAGTTTGTGAGTGGTGGTGGCAATGGCTGGAGCTGTAGTGCAACAGGACAATTGGTGACTTGTACCAACAGTGGAGTGATAGCTGTAAGTGGTAGTAGCTCGATGAGTTTGACGGTGAAACCAACGCAGGCAGGCACTTACACCAACGTAGGTAGCGTAGTAGGCGGTGGAGACACAAGCACAGAAACGTCTAACAGCGTAACCACAGTAATTACAAACCCACCAACACCGAATTTGGTAGTAGTGAAGTCTGGACCATCAACGGCAACAGTAGGAACGAATTTCAACTATACCTTGACGGTAAACAACACAGGTTTAGCAGCGAGTACAGGAACGATTACCGTAACGGATAACTTACCAAGTGAGTTGAGTTATGTGACATTCAGTGGTTCAGGTTTGACTTGTAGTGCAGTGGGTCAAGCAGTGACTTGTACAACAACAGCTTCGATAGCAGCTAATGGTAGTAGCACGATAGTATTGACAGTGAATCCAACGACGGCACCAGCATCGGGCTTACCAGTGAAGAACACGGCTTATGTAACAGGTGGTGGAGATCCAGTAACGACACCAAAACCATCGAACGAGGTACCAACGACCATCAATGCTTTACCACAAGCTAACTTGACGATCACGAAGAGTGCACCAGTGGTAGCAACAGTAGGCACGAACTTTGCTTATAGTTTCAATATCGCCAATGGCGGAACAGGAGCTACAACAGGAACGATTACTGTGACAGACAACTTACCGATAGGTTTACAATTTGTGAGTGGCCCAAGTACAGGAGGCTTTACTTGTAGTGCAGTAGGTCAAGTGGTGACTTGTAGCAACAATGGATCAACGCAGATACCAGCAGGACAAAGTGTAAGTTTGAGCATCAATGTGAAGGCCAACTTCAGTGGAGTGTTCAAGAATACAGCGGTTGTAAGTTCAAATGGAGGCACACCAAAAACCTCTAATGAGACCACCACAACAGTAAACTGTCCAACAGATATTAATCCAGGGGTACTTGGATTCTAAGACTAGAAGAGAGGGAGTTTTGCTCCCTCTCTATCATACTACAGAAGACAGTGTTATGAAAAAGTACTTTCCCAAAAGCTTCTTGCTGTTATTATCTTTATTAATGATATGTGGTTATACCATGTTAGGTCAAACCTTGGGCTGCAATTTTAAACCAGGTACAATCCAACTAAACTTGAATGGTCAAAGTGTAGGAGCGAATATCGTGAGTTATGTTGTATTAGTGGATGGAGGTAATATTATCAGATATAAATCAGTCGTTAATTCCGGAACCATAGATGCTGTTGGCGTTGGCAGTTATAAAGCTGTAGCCATAACTTGGGATAATACACAAACGAGTTTGCCCTCACTAGAAATAGGGAAAAATCTGGGAGATATAGATCACTGTTTGAAGAGTACGGCAGTTGATTTATCGATATGCGATTGTAATACGACAACCAATAGCGTTACAGTGCCCAATTCAGTAGGTTTGTCTCCTCAGTATATACTAACCGATGGTCGAGGAGTAAT
Source organism: Flectobacillus roseus (assembly GCF_030056595.1). Taxonomy (NCBI): domain Bacteria; kingdom Pseudomonadati; phylum Bacteroidota; class Cytophagia; order Cytophagales; family Flectobacillaceae; genus Flectobacillus; species Flectobacillus roseus. Next base: position 268,164 of record NZ_JASHIF010000012.1, on the reverse strand, counting down.
CCAGCAAGTACAAAATGGCACAACCTTTTCAGGATTAAGTAACGGAGTGTATAACCATTATGTATTGTGTAATACAAACCTCTCTGCAGTAATTGGAACAAAAATAACAACATTACCGAGTACAGATTTTTGTCGAATCATGCCCCTGTCATACGTGGTATGTGTTGCAGAATGCGCACCTGTGATATGTGTTCCAATGGTAATAGCTAAAATAAGATAGAGCAGAGTAAAATAAAGATATTTGAGCCTAAGGAGGACTTAAAAATACAAAAGATAGAAGTATAGATGAAATTCGTTGCGAGCGGATGATAATCGAACTTATCGTTAAATAAAGACTACGAGCGTAGTCTTTATTTTTGTTTTATAGAGGATAAGAATATTTCTAAGGTAAGAATCATATTAGTAAACGATCAATTAAATAAGAAATGTATCCTATCTTGTTACGATAGGATCGTCCAATTGGTAATTTTTTAGCATTGTTTAATTCAATTTCTTTTGAGGATATCCGTAAAATTTTTTGGGTATTAATAATAAATGAGCGATGTAATCGAACAAAATTTTTGGAAGGAAGACGTTCTTCTAGCGAAGAAATCGATTCTTTTACTAAAATGACTTGATCAAGAAGAAATACATTAGAAAATGTTCCTACAGCTTCAACATAAAAAATATCATTGAAATTTATTTTAGTCATTTCTGACCCAGTAAAGAAAAAGTCAAAATAGTCAAGGTGCTTTACCTTAGGTAGTACATATTTACTAAGAACTCTTATGAGGAGGTTTTGTAACTTCTCGGGATCGATTGGCTTTAGCGTAAATAGAATAACATTATCTATATCATGGGGGTCAAAAATAGTGTCGTAATCATTAGATATAACGATGATAGAGGTATTTTTAGGAATGTCTGCAATTAAGCGAACTTCTTCTTCGCCAACATTATCGACATTAAAAACAATCACCTCAAAATATTCTTGCTCAATTAGGTACCTTGCATGATCCAATGAGGATGCATTTGTGAAGTAAAATGATATGTTTCTGGGAAATACGTCAAGCTCTAAACGTATGTCTTGGGTTAAATCAATATACAGGCTGTAAAATTGAATAGGTCTCATAAATAAAGGCTAGATAATAGATTCTAAGTAACAGGAAAGATTAAACTAATACTATATCTGTGGTACACATTGATTGTACCATTTTGATCATACATTTATACTAATAACTGAAATACGGCTAACTAACAACTCCCTTTTACATAATCGAAACAATGTAGGAGTTTGTTCTAGAAATAAGGACATGATAAGACACAAGATAAGGTGCTTAAATTATAGATGCTTAGGTAAATGGAAAAAACCAAAAAGGTGAAAACCAATGTATTTAATCTTGTACAAAAAAAACAAATTTTGTTCTGAAAATAACAAATTAATAAGAAGAAAACAAGGCAATAGGGTGTACACTTTTATGTGGAGAATCCTTTGTAAATTAACTAAATAGGTCGTCCATAGTAAATGGACGACCTATTTAGTTAATTACTTTAATGGTATGATAATTTTTTCACCTTTTTCGGTAATATCTTTTGTCTTTTTGTTGGCTTGCATAATGAGTGCTTTTGAAACACCATATTTTTGTGCAATAACACGAAGTACATCGCCTGAGCCAACGGTATGAACTTTCAGTACTCTGACCTTTAATTTTGTAACCCCTACTTTGATGCCCTCAGGATTTACGCTAGGATTGAGCTTTTGAAGAGATTGCCATTTGAGATTGTAACGGTTGGCAATTCCAAAGAAAGTTTCGCCTGCTTGCACCACGTGAGTGATTGTTTCGCCTTTGCCTAGGCTAGCATCAGATGCTTTGCTATCCGTGCTTTTCTCCACTTTAGTTTTAGTCGGAGTTTTTTCTTTAGACTCAGATTTTTTCTCTTTCTTTACTTCTTTTTTATGTTCCTCTTTACGATCTGTTTTGTTTTCTTCTGACTCCTTTGCTTTTTCTTGATCTTCACTTTCTTCATCAGAAGTTGCTTCTGCTACAACTGGAGATTCTCTATTATTGTCAATCACAGCAATGCTGTCTGTGCCAGCATTGGTAAGTTCGTTGTCCGAAATAGAGTCTTCCTTTAAGTATTGCCAGCCAACATAGAGTAACGCAGCAATCAATCCCAATAATACTAATAGAGTAATGTTAGGGACTTGAGAACTTTCTTCAACTGGTCGAGGGTTTCTTTTGTCTTCCATCTTCGTAAGGTTAATTAGGGCAAAATACTAGGATTTAGCATATCCCAATAATCTTTCCTAAGTTAACGATTGAACTTGTAAGGGAAAGAGATTTTTGATAAATAATTTATTGAATGGTTTTTTTCAATTCAGTAACCATATCGTCTACCTTGCTACTTAGCTGTTTTTTGTATTCAGCCAAAGTTTCGGCAATCGAAGAGTTTTCGATACCTAACATTTGCACAGCTAAGATTCCTGCATTTTTAGCGCCATTCAACGCAACTGTAGCTACAGGAACGCCAGATGGCATCTGCAAAATAGAAAGTACAGAATCCCATCCATCAATAGAATTAGATGATTTTACTGGTACACCAATTACTGGTAAAGTAGTAACAGAAGCTACCATTCCTGGCAAGTGCGCAGCACCACCAGCGCCAGCAATGATTACTTTAATACCACGTTCACGAGCTGTTTGGGCATATTCAACCATTTTAATGGGTGTACGGTGTGCCGATACAATATCGATTTCGTAGTCTACGCCTAATTCTTTGATAACGTCGGCAGCTTCTTGCATAACTTTTAAGTCAGAGATGCTACCCATGATGATTCCTACCATTGGAATGTATTGATTTTTATGAATGAAATGACGACTAATAATTTATGCGATTACTTTCAACGTGTTTTTCACGAAATCTACTTTTTCTTTCAGTTTTGCTAGGTCATTTTCTACAACAGTAACGTGTCCCATTTTGCGGAATGGTTTTGTTGTAGTTTTACCATATAAAAATGGATACACGCCTGCAACGCTCAAAACGTCGGACATACCTTCATATAGAGCGTCGCCCGAATAACCATCTTCGCCTAAAAGATTTACCATCGCAGCGGTGCTGTGAGCGGTAGTATCACCAAGTGGCAATCCTAAAACGGCACGTAAATGTTGCTCAAACTGCGAAGTATGGTTCGCACGAATCGTGTGGTGACCACTGTTGTGAGTACGAGGAGCTACTTCGTTGATTAGTACTTCTCCATCTTTTGTCAAAAATAGTTCGACTGCAAGTAATCCTACAATCCCTAACTTTTCGGCAGTTTCTATGGCAATCGCTTTTGCTTTTTCGCTAATTTCTTCCGAAACGTCTGCTGGAGCGAAAAGATACTCAACCAAATTGTGAACAGGATGGAACACACACTCTACCGTAGGGAAGGTTTTACATTCACCTTGTTCATTACGAGCAACGATAACAGCGATTTCTTTTGCAAAGTCTACAGCTTTTTCTAAAAGACTCGGTTCTGTAAAGGCAAGGTGCACATCCTCGGCTGAGCTGATGCGCTGAACGCCTTTCCCATCGTATCCACCACGCCCTAGTTTATTGAACGCTGGCAAGAAATCAACATTGACTGCAACAGCTTCGGCATTGTCGGTCAAGACAAAGTCGGCTGTTGGTAATTGATGATCACGATAGAACTGCTTCTGGATACGTTTATCTTGAATCAACTCTAATACTTCTGGTTGAGGGAATACCTTCTTACCTTCAGACTGAAGTTTTTTCAAAGCATCGAGATTGACATTTTCGATTTCGATGGTTATTACTTCGCAGTCTTGACCGAAAGCATATACGGTATCAAAATCCAAGAATGAACCACAGACAAACTCAGGTGCAATTTTAGCACATGGAGCGTTGGGGTCTGGATCGAGCGCCTTCACATGGATGTCTAAATCGATAGCAGCTTGGAGCATCATACGGCCTAATTGGCCACCGCCTAAAAGGCCTAATTTGAAATTTTTCGAGAATACTGGCATGATTTGTAGCACGAAATCAAGAATCGTGTTTATTTATACCCCAAAATTACTGCTAAATATTGAAAGGTTATTAAATTTGTTGTGTATCAAATCAAGACATTTCATGAAAAATTCAATAAACCTTCGTTTTGGGGTAATCGTGGGAATGATTACAGTAGCTGCGTTGAGTCGTTTTTTATTTTTAACCCCTTCTTTAGCCAACTTTTCTCCAGTAGGAGCGATGGCACTTTTTGGAGGCGCGTACTTCGCTAACAAACGTTGGTCGTATGCTATTCCTATGTTGGCATTGTGGCTTTCAAACTTGGTGTTGAACAATGTTGTTTACAAAGAATATTATCCAACTTTCTCTTTTGGAATTGAGCCCGGTGTATTTGTAAGTTTTGCAGTAATGGTAACAGTTGGTATTCTTCTTTTGAAAAAAGTAACTGCACAAAATGTATTATTCGCTAATTTGTTGGGAACGCTTGCTTTTTTCTTAGTTTCTAACTTTTTTGTTTGGACTGAAGGCAAGCTTTATACACAAGATATGAATGGTTTGGCATTGTCTTACGCAAATGCAATTCCATACGTAAAAAATACTTTGATGAGTAACCTTTTGTTTTCAGCTGTAATGTTTGGGGCTTTTGAGGCGGCTAAACGTCAGGTTCGTGCATTGGCTTACTAAAGTACTTTCGCAAGAGGAGTCACCTTCTAATTAGTGAATTGCGATTTAGTAATTATTTTTAAATCTATATTTCATGAGTAGAGACGTAGTGCTTTGCGTCTAAATATGTACTCTTCCGAAGTAAAGTATCAAAAAAAGCGGTCGAAAAATCATTTTCGACCGCTTTTTTTGATACAATATGTCAGCATAATACATCAGTAGATTTAACGAATAATCGCTCAATCACAAATCACTAAATTTGGTATGATACCTGAAAAATAAAGGGCTACCAAAGTAGCCCCATCGATAGGTTAGAAGTAAGCAATTTTTTATACATTAAGCGGTGTAATGTCTGAAAACGAATAGGAAATACAAGCATTCTGGCCATTACGCTGTCAATCTAAGAGAGCTGGATTTTTTCCACAAAGCAAATCATCCTTGTATTTAGCCCATTCAATGATAACTTTAATAGAGGTGCATATTGTGTGTTAGAACCTCTTTAGGTGTAATATCTTGGCAGGTAAAATAATGTAATGTCAAAATTTATTTAGTAAGACAATATTTTCAAAAAAGGTTTAAAAATATAAAACTTAATTTTTGATATAAATTAAATACATTCCACCATTTCTAGAGGGTTGATTATCAGTCTTAAAGTCTCCAAGATGTAAGTACGTTTTTCCGTCAGTATCTTTAAATATTTTAAAATCTTTTGTGGCGTTTAAGAGCGTGAAATATCTCAACTCGCAATTCATCAAATCTTCTGGTCCTGCCATTTTAGTACTTCCTAATTGTGTTATAGCAGCTTTCCCAATCTGAGTATTCTCATCAAAAGATAGTATTTTCAGTCCACCAAAAATCGAATTAACGGCTGATTTTCCGTTGATGACAAATGTGTCTGTGGTATTGTCGACTAGTTGATTGGTAATGTTTAGTGTAATGTCATGCGACATTTTACTAGATGAACACGGTTGATCGATCACATCGCCAAGGAAAACATATTTGAGTGTCCACGTGCCTTTTAGGCTATCCAAATTACCGATATTTCCTTTGGCAGAGGCATCATTTTCGATAGGATGACAAGCACTTGCACCAATCATAAAAAGCAAAAATAGAAGTCCAATTTTCATAAATTTTACAGTTAACGAGTTTAGAATCTTTTTCATTTTTGAATAAAGAGTACAAATGCAGTAGTATGGTTGGAACGTATCCTATAAATTTGTAAAAAAATGTAGAATAAAACTCCCTCAAAAATCTTGAAAAATCTTGCTGTATTTGCCTCTGGGTCAGGCTCGAATGCCGAGCGTTTGGTTGAATATTTTAAAGATTCAGATTTGGCTCAAGTCAAATTGATTCTTTGTAACAATCCTTCTGCTGGTGTAATCCAACGTGCAGAACGTTTGAATATTCCTTTGGTATTGTTTAATATAAGCGAATTTAAGTCAGATAAGATTGTAGACTTATTGAAAGAAAATGAAATTGATTGGGTAGTTTTAGCAGGTTTCTTGTGGTTGATTCCTTCGAATTTGGTAGCGGCATTTCCTAACAAAATCATCAATATTCATCCTGCCTTATTACCTAAATTTGGAGGAAAAGGCATGTATGGACATTTTGTTCACGAAGCTGTGGTGGAAAATAAAGAAACCGAATCGGGTATTACGATTCACTTTGTGAACGAACATTATGATGAAGGAGCTATTATTTTTCAAGCATCATATCCCGTAACTCCTACCGATACTCCTGAAGATGTAGCTAAAAAAGGACAAGTGTTAGAGCATAAGCACTTCCCTGAAGTGGTAGAAAAATTGCTGAAAGAAGAGATTTAAGACGCAAGACTTCATTCTTACCTATTTAGTGAATTGAGATTGAGTGAATGAGTGATTATTTTAAAATTGTATTCTAGTAGTAGAGACGCAATGATTATGTCTTAAGCCGAGTCAGATATAGCATAGTAGTATCAAAAAAGCGTTTGGGAAATATTTCCCAAACGCTTTTTTGATACATGGAGTATAGTCCTAATTCTAAAACTCAGACCTTCTTCTATTTCCAGCCGCCACCTAATGCTCTGTATAGTCCAACTACGGCATTGTACTGCTTTTTCTTCACGTTAATTAGCTCAATTTGTGACTGTAAGGCATTTTTTTGAGCGGTAATTACCTCCAAATAGGTAGCACGACCCGAACGGAAAAGGTCGGTTGAAATTCCAATCGAATTTTTTAGCGTGTTTACTTCCTCTGACTTTAATTTATAAATATCAGCGTTAGTTTTTATCAAATAAAGATAGTTGTAAACTTCAGTAAAGGCGTTTACAATACTTTTTTGGTAGCCGATATAAGCAGTTTTTTGTTCGGCACGTGATGCCATCAAGTCTGCTGCTAAGGCCCTTCTATTGGCAATCGGTGCCATTAAACTTCCTGCAAGACCGTATGCTGCTGAGGCTGGATTCAGTAACAGTAATGCTTTAAAAGACTGTAAGCCTAAATTAGCATTGATGTTGAAAGATGGATAGAATGCCGCTTTTGCCGTGTATAAATCAGCATTTCGTGCTTGCAATTCCAACTCCGCTTGACGAATATCGGGTCTGTTTTTAAGTAATCCTGACGGAACTCCAGCCGAAAGTGTAGGAGGAATAACTTTCTCCCAAGCAAATTTAGGTCTCTTGATAGGCTGTGGATAACGACCCATCAAAAAGTTGATTCGACTTTCATTCTGGATAATTTGTTGATTTACTTCCACTTTCATGGCAGCTGAGCTGAGTAATTGGGCTTTTAGTAATTCTACCCCTAGTTGATTGGCTTCACCTGCTTGCTTCATTACTCTGACAATGTCGAGAGAAAACTGCTGTAGTTTAATATTTTCTTCTAAAAAGTCTAATTCATTATCTAAAATCAAAAGTTCGAAATAAGCATCTGCAATTTCGGATACTAGCTGAGTTTGCACTAAGTTTTTTCCAAATTCAGAAGAAAGGAATCGGGCTAGTGCTGCCTTCTTTTGACTTTTGAGTTTTCCCCAAACATCTACTTCCCATGAAGATTGCAATCCTAACATATAATCTGGAATGAAAGGTTGTGGGATGCTTTGTTTGTCATTGAGGTTAGTCGAAAATTGCGTGTCATAATTCCCAACTCCATCAATGGTATAATCTCCAAACTTTTTTCCACCTGCAACGACGCCAGCGCTTACTTCTGGAATCCCCAATCCTCGACTGAAACGAATTCCTGCACGTGCTACTTCTACTCGTTGCATTGCTACTTGCAAGTCAAAGTTATTATTCAGAGCCGTATCAATCAGAGCTGATAGCGTGCTGTCAGCAAAAAATGTCCCAATATTGGGAATCTCTTTTTGAGTTGAGTCTGAATAACTAGTAAAAGTACTTGATGCCACCAGTAAAGGCTTGTTTTGTGGCACTTCAGGTTTGATTTTACAGGCCCCTAGTCCTAGTACTACCAGAGCCAATAAAAGACCTTTTTTATATCTAAACATAAGCTTCTTCAATTTTTTTGTTGTTTTTGGACTTCTTTTTACTCGCTAAACTGGCAAAGAGTACATAAAGCCCAGGGATAATCACAATACCGAAAACAGTACCAAAGAGCATTCCGCCTGCCGCCGCCGTACCGATAGTTCTGTTACCAATAGCACCAGCTCCTGAAGCCGACATAAGGGGTAACAATCCTGCGATAAAGGCAAAGGAGGTCATCAAAATTGGACGGAAACGGGCAATAGCACCTGAAATGGCTGCTCGGACGATGGTTCGTCCCTGAGATTGTTCGTGCATCGCAAACTCCACAATCAAAATGGCGTTTTTACCCAATAAACCTATCAACATGACCATGGCAACTTGAGCATAAATATTGTTTTCAAGACCAAAAATGTACAAGAAAAACAATGAGCCAAAAATCCCAATAGGCAAAGAAATCAATACTGCAAGAGGAAGGATAAAGCTTTCATATTGTGCTGAAAGCAATAAATACACAAACAACAAACAAATTAAGAATACATAAATTACTTGGTTACCAGACAAAACCTCTTCACGTGTCATACCCGACCATTCGTAAGTATAGCCACGAGGAAGTTTAGCTTTTGCCACTTCTTTAATAGCTTTGATGGCATCACCTGTACTGTAGCCTGGAGCAGGCTCACCATTGAGCATTGCCGAAAAATACATATTATATCGTGTCAATTGCTCTGGACCGTACACGCGCTCGATTCTACTAAAAATAGCATAAGGTACCATTTCTCCATTCTTGTTTTTGATACGCAACTTCATAATGTCTTCAGGCTGTGCTCTAAACTTGGGGTCAGACTGAACCATTACCTTGTACATTTGTCCATATGTAATAAAGTTGGTCGCATAAAAACTACCAATCAATGATTGGAGGTTACTCATGGCATTGTCTACCGAGATACCTTTTTTTGCCGCTAAATCTTGGTCAACATGAATGAGATATTGAGGGAAGTTAGGGTTAAAACTTGAAAACACGTTCTTAATTTCAGGACGTTTTTGGAGTTCTTCCATAAACTCATCCGCTACTTTGGCAATATTCTGAAGATTACCTGTGCCCGTTTTATCTAATAAACGCATTTCGAAACCACTGGCATTTCCAAAGCCCGGTACAGCAGGAGGAGGGAAGAATTGAATATCGGCGCCTTTAATATGTTTTGTTTTAGCAATTAACTCATCAATCAATTTATTTGCGGTGGCCTTTCTTTCTTCCCAAGGTTTAAGGTTGATAGTACTCATACCAAATGATGCACCAACGCCGTCGGTCATCATACTAAAACCTGATAAGCTTGATATTGAAGATACCTCTGGTAGGGTTTGAGCTATCTTATCGATTTGGTTCATAACCTCTTCTGTTCGCTCAAGGGTAGCGCCTACAGGCGTGGTTACACTAGCATAGATAGTTCCTTGGTCTTCGGTAGGAATAAAGCTGGTTGGTAAGATACTTGCTACACCCCATGAGCCAATACTAAATGCGATTAGTACACCCAAAGTAACCAACTTACGATTGACGATTGCTTTGAGCAATGAGCCATAACGACCAGTCAGTCGGTTGAATTGATGGTTGAAAGCATCAAAAAAACGAGTTACAAGGTTTTGCTTTTTCTCACCATGATGAGGGTTCTGTAAAATCAATGCACATAAAGCTGGTGTAAGCGTAAGGGCATTGACCCCCGAAATGACAATCGCAATAGCCATAGTCACTGAAAATTGTCGGTAGAACACCCCAACTGGACCATCCAAAAATGCTACAGGAATAAATACCGCCGACATCACTAAAGTAATGGCGATAATAGCGCTACTGATTTCGTTGATAGACTCGATGGTGGCAAGCTTGGCGCTCAAATGTTTTTCCTCCATTTTGGCATGGACAGACTCCACCACTACTATGGCATCGTCGACTACAATACCAATCGCTAATACCAATGCGAATAAAGTAAGTAGGTTAATCGAAAAGCCAAACAACTGCATGAAGGCAAATGTACCAATCAAGGATACAGGTACAGCAAACACAGGAATCAAGGTAGAACGAACATCTTGCAAGAATAAGAATACCACAATAGCTACCAAGATAAATGCTTCAAACAAAGTTTTGACTACTTCATGAATCGAGGCATCTAGGAATCTGGATACGTCATAACTTAGCGTATAAGTCATGCCAGGAGGGAATGAGGTTTCTTTCAAAAACTCCAAGCGAGATTTAATATCTGCAATAACCTGACTTGCATTCGAGCCTGGGCGCTGTTTGAGTACGATAGCTGCCGATGGCTTTCCATTTTCTTTTGAAAGTACATCATAATCCAATGAGCCAAATTCAATATCGGCAACATCTTTCAAACGAAGCATTTCTCCACTATCCGTTACTTTGATTACCACGTTTTCATACTGCTCTTTTTGGGTCATTTTACCCGTATAGCGCAATACATACTGAAGTGATTGTGCCTGACGACCAGAGCTTTCCCCGATTTTACCCGGGGCTGCTTCTACGTTTTGCTCACGAAGTGCTTTGATAACATCTTCTGCCGAAAGTTGATAGGCATCCAAACGCCCTGGCTTAAGCCATACACGCATTGCATATTCTCGCGAACCCATGATGTCGACAAAGCCTACACCATTGATACGCTTTAATTCTGCCAATACGTTGATGTCGGCAAAGTTGTAAATAAATTTTTCGTCGAGAGTTGTATCTTCGCTAATCAAGTTGATGTAAAGAAGCATACTGTTTACTTCTTTTTCGGTCACAACACCAGCTTTGATTACTTCTTCAGGCAACTCATCAAGCACAGTTGTCGCGCGGTTTTGTACGTTTACTGCCGCTACGTCGGGATCGGTACCAACTTCGAAATATACTTGAATAATACTTGTACCGTCGTTACCCGATACCGAGGTCATGTAGGTCATTCCGGGCACACCATTGATGGCTCGTTCGAGGGGAGTCACCACCGCTTTGGCACAAACTTCGGCGTTGGCACCTGTATATTTGGTTGTAACAGTAACTGCTGGAGGAGCAATATCTGGATATTGCGTCACAGGAAGGCTTGTCATTGATAATAAACCCAAAATCACAATGAAGATGGATATAACCAACGATAGCACGGGTCTATTGATGAAATTACTAAACATAGTGAAAAATCTTAGGGTCTACTAATGAGAATCTGTTTTAGAAAGCTCTTTGGCAATGGTTTTGAGTGCTACAAACTTCGGTTTGATTTCCGAACCTTCTTTTAAATTTTGAATACCATCATATACCACTCGGTCGTCTGTGTTGAGTCCTGAGTCTACGATATAGAAGTGAGGTAAACGTTTGGAGGTTTTAATAGCCCTAGATTTTACTTTGTTTTTGTTGTCTACTACATATACATACATGCGATCTTGAATCTCAAAAGTAGCTTTTTGAGGAATAATCATCGCATTGCGGTAGCGTTGCAAAATACGAACTTTACCTGTCGCACCATGTTTGAGGATTTTTTGAGGGTTGGGAAAGCGTGCACGAAAGGCAATGTTACCAGTGCTTTTGTCAAATTCGCCTTCACTGGTTTCTACATGACCTTTGTAGTCGTGTTCTTCGCCATTGGCTAGTAAGAGCGTTACTTGCGGAGCTGTATCTTTTTGCTTTCGAGCATTATCGGCAAAGTCTAAATATTCTTTTTCAGAAACATCAAAATAGGCAAAAACTTCATCGTTTTTAGAAATCGTTGTCAACAAAGTTCCATCTTCCATCAAACTCCCAGGTTTATTTGGAATACGGTTGACAATACCATTAAAAGGTGCTTTAATTTGAAGATATGTTAGTTTGATTTTGGCAAAAGACTCATTGGCTTGAGCTTCTTCTACCTTGGCACTGGCAAGCTCTACTTTATTTTGAGCGAGTTCGAGTTCAGTTTTTGAGACAACGTTTTTATCAACTAATTTTTTTACATTACTAAAGTCGAGTTCAGCGGCTTTGAGTTCGGTCATGGTACTTCTGACTACTGCCTTGGTACGCATGTACTCTTCCTTCAATTCGGGGTTGTTGATGGTAAATAACAACTGACCTTGTTGGACATATTTACCTTCGTCTATGTAAATTTTTTCAAGATAGCCTTTGATGCGTGCTCTGATTTCTACATTTTGAACCGCATTGATTTCGGCTACATAGTCATTGTGTAAAAAAGTATCCACCACAATTGGGGAGGTTACTGTAAAGTTTTCAAGCGTGATGTCAGCTTTTTCTTCTTTTTTGTTGCAGGATGCCAATAGTACACAAAGGCTGGCTGCGAACAGAATTCTCTTCATAATTTTTCTATTTGTCTGAATGAGATAATCTCTAAGTGGTCTAAGGAGAGACTTTTCCTTATCCTTTGAGCTTATCAATGTATTGAATCAAAGTGCTTCTTATTGCTTTGGTTGAGAAATATGCTGTGCTAAAACCATTGATTGAATGGTCTTTATAAACAACATGCTTACTTACAAACTGTAACAATTGTATAAATTCAAGATTATGGAAAGGAGAAATTATGAGCTATAGCCTACTACGCTGAATAGAAAAGTAGCTGGAGATGCTCCGACAAGCATCTCCAACAGTTGTTTTTTGTTTGTTGATTAATTGGATGAAGTATAATTCAAAAAGTATCGTTTTCTATTTCAAATCCTTGAAACAGTGGCTGTTTTTTGAATCTAGTAGGTATTCTAGTGGAAAGATATTATGTTATAACCGAGGAGGAGGCGTAGATCGCTTTTGTTCTACACCATAATAGTTTAAGGAATATCCAGTTGTGATTCGAGTCAAAATTGTGCTTCCTAACCCATTACTAGTTTCTTCAAACAAACTCAAATTTATTTTGTACGAAAAATCTTGATTTTCGTCTTCTTCATTTGAATCAGAAGTCGTTAGGTCAAAATCATCCGACGAATGTTTTGTTTGTTGCGAACTAAGAGGAACTACTTGGAAAGATTTGTATGAGCATTTTAGCGTATAAAATCTTTCTTTTGTACAATTTTGGCCACTGTAAGCTACAACTGAATTAATGTGTACGAACATCAATAATAGAATGAAAATAGAAAATATTATATGTGATTTATACTTAATCATTCTACTGATTTTTACAAAAATACGATTTTATAGTTGATAAAAGTCGATGTTTGTTATATTTTTTAGATAAATGGATAAAAATAGGATTTAAAAAGCCTGTTTTTATCGATGAAAATGATGTTCGTTGGCAAAATAGGTATTTAAAAATTGATTTGGTGATATTTGAATTATCCAATTAATCAAACACTTAATAATCTTTTGGTAAAATGCTTTGGGCAGTCAGCTATCAGTTCAATAAATTCTTTTCTAACACTAGAAAAGAAAATACCTTATAAGCAGTATTGTTCATTGCTGAAAGCTGACCACCAATAGCTGAACTATTATTTCACTTCTTCGTAATCGATATATTCGCCACCATTAAAATCATCAGAGTTTTTGCCTGACTTTGGGGGCATAAAATCCACATCTACTTGACCATCACGTTTTTTAGGACGATTGGTGCTCGTATTGGGATTGTATTGTTGTTGGAATTCCTGTTGGGCTTTGTTGATTTGTGAAACCACAAAGCCTTTCAATGCCCATTTCAATAATTTCGGAAATACAAAGAAAATGAGCACTACTATAAGAACGAATTTGAGCATTTCAATAAACAGTTTTGATAAATGACCGATAAATTCCCATGAATGGATTCTTGGGCTTTTGACATCAAAGTTAATCAAATGTTTAGTTGACTTTATGGCTAATTAACAAGTTTTTATAAACGGTTGTTTGATTAGACCATAGGTATAAACAAAGGTATCAATGCCGAATGGCTTTATATTTGGAAGTGAACCTCCATCATGATGGACATAAAAAAAGGAGTTAACGTTGTGCGTTAACTCCTTTTTAAGTGAGAAATCTGTCACAACCGAATAACAAATGTCTCTATTTCTTGGGACTAAAGATAGTCAATCCTTTATTTCTAACGTAATTTTAAGGTTACCAGCGATACCACAACTAAGATGATACATACAATCCAGAAGCGGGTTACGATTTTAGATTCGTTGTATCCTTTTTTCTGATAATGATGATGAAGTGGTGACATTAAGAAAACACGGCGTCCTTCGCCATACTTTTTCTTGGTGTATTTAAAGTAACTTACTTGAATGATTACGGATAAGTTTTCGACCACAAAAATACCACACAATACAGGAATCAGCAGCTCTTTACGGATTACGATGGCCAATGTTGCAATTACACCACCCAACATTAAACTACCCGTGTCGCCCATAAATACTTGTGCAGGATAGGCATTATACCACAAAAACCCGACACATGCTCCCACAAAGGCGGCACAAAAGACGGCCAACTCTCCACTGTTTGGAATAAACATAATATTGAGGTATTGTGAAATAACCTTATTACCCGATACATAAGCCAAAATCGCTAAACCAATACCGATAATCACCGAGGTACCTGCTGCTAGTCCATCAATACCGTCGGTAATGTTGGCACCGTTTGAAATAGCCGTAATGATAATAATAACCACAAGAACATATAGGATCCATGTGTATTGATCCATTGAGTCTGGTAACAGGTAACTATAATCAAATTGGTTATTCTTCAAGAAAGGAACCGTAGTGATTAAGTCTTTTGAGTCTGTAAACTTTTGAACTTCACCGATATTAGCGGCAATAGTCGCTTTTTCGTAAGTACGTACTTTGATATCGTCATTGAACCACATCGTGAGCCCAACAATTAGTCCAAGTCCTACTTGCCCAACTATTTTAAATCGTCCTGAAAGCCCTTCTTTATTTTTACGAAATACCTTAATATAGTCATCCAAAAAGCCTACTGCGCCTAACCATACGGCTGTTGTAATCAACAAAATAATGTAGACATTATGAAGCTTGGCAAAAAGCAAGGTTGGAACCAACAGTGATAACAAAATAATAAAGCCACCCATAGTAGGTGTACCTTTTTTTTGCATTTGTCCTTCAAGACCCAAATCGCGGATATCTTCGCCGATTTGAAGTTTACGGAGCATGTTAATAACCGTTTTTCCCCAGATTGCTGCAATACCCAATGAGGTTATAGTTGCGGCAATAGCGCGAAAAGTGATATATTGAAATACCCCTGCCCCTGGGAAATCAAAATGTTTATCTAAATAATCAAAAAGATAATAAAGCATGGTTCAGTGGATAGAAATTTGATGAAAAGGGATGTTTATTTTGTCAAATTTCTACTTTTTTATTGAATAAACTTGGTTAAAAAAGGGAAAAGTTTTGCCTGAGTATGAGCATTGAGCTATCTGTAAGACAATTTGTCTTTTAAATCTGATGCTATCCTCAAGTCTGGATTATATGCCAAAGGCTTCTCGGATGATAACTCTATCGTCAAAATCGTGTTTTACACCTTGGATATCCTGATAAGTTTCGTGTCCTTTGCCTGCTACCAAAATAATATCGCCATTTTCAGATAGTTCATTAATGGCAAAGTGAATCGCTTCTTTACGGTCGATAATAGTTTTGGTTTTTTTGAAATCGATAGGAGGGACACCTTTTTGCATTTGCGCCAAAATCTCCTCAGGGTCTTCAAAACGAGGGTTGTCTGAGGTCAGAATAACTTTGTCGCTGAGCTCGCAAGCTATTTTTGCCATAATTGGGCGCTTGGTCGCATCACGATTTCCTCCACAGCCTACAATCGTAATGACTTGCTGATTACCATCTTTGATTTGCTTGATCGTCTTCAAAACATTTTCGAGCGCATCTGGTGTGTGCGCGTAGTCTACAATCCCAACTTTGCGTGTATCAGGCGAAACGATTTGCTCAAAACGTCCTGGTGCAGTTTGAAGACTCGACATATTGATGAGTACTTCGTCTTTATCTTCACCCAAAAGTATCGCAGCACCATAAATAGCCATAAGGTTATAGGCGTTGAATGTACCGATTAATTGGAAGTGCACTTCTTTGTTGTCAATCTCCATTTCCAAGCCATAAATACTGTCTGAAACAATACGACCTTTTACAGTGGCAAGTGTTTCGAGCGAGTAAGTATTGATACTGGCCTTGGTATTTTGTACCATCACCGAGCCACGACGGTCGTCGATGTTTACTAAGGCAAAAGCTGTTTTTGGCAACATATCAAAGAAGCCTTTTTTGGCTTTGATATAATTGTCGAAAGTTTTGTGAAAATCTAAGTGGTCGTGGGTTATGTTTGAGAAAATGGCTCCTGTAAACGATAATCCCGTAATGCGATGCTGTACAACGGAGTGTGAACTCACCTCCATGAATGCATAAGTACAACCAGCCTCTACCATTTCGGCCAATAGCTTATTCAAATTGATAGAATCGGGAGTAGTATGAGTAGAAGGAATAACGGTATCGTCGATTTGGTTTTGAACCGTCGAAATCAAACCGCAGCGGTATCCTAATTTTCTGAAAAGTCTGAATAGTAATGTAACCGTTGTTGTTTTGCCGTTCGTCCCAGTAATCCCTACTAGCTTAAGTTTACTGGAAGGATTATCATAAAAGTTGGATGAAGCATACCCCAAGGATTCTGCCGAATCGTTTACTTGGATATAGGTTACGGTTGAGTGAATCACTTCTGGCAGGTCTTCACAAAGAATAGCGCTTGCGCCTAATTCTATAGCTTTTTCGATGTACGAGTGACCATCAGTTTGAGTGCCTTTTAGGGCAGCAAAAAGCGTTTGTGGACCAACCTGACGAGAGTCGATGGTGAGTTGCGAAATCTCTACTTCGGGATTACCCAAAACAGAGATTATTTTTACTTGTTGGAAAATTTGTGTAACTGTTTTCATAAGGTAACATAAAAAGCGCTTTGTGAGCGCTTTTCAGGAATTATATAAACTTTTTACTTTTAATCGCAGGAATCACTTTCGAGTCAATCAAGAATAGTCGTTGTTTGTGGCTACCTACTTTGACATAGAAGTTGATTTTGAGCGGAACATCAAAAGAGCCTTTCTGAATTTTAATACTCAGAGGGCGTTCGACGCCGTTTTGCTTTGATTGTTTTTGGATTTCTTCAATATCTTTACTCGAAAATTCTTTCTTTCCTATAATGCGTTGATTCCCAAGGGATAGCTCTACGAGAATATGCTCAGCGCTACGGATTTCACGACTGAGCGAATAAAATACCCCAACTTCAGTAATTTTCGATTTGTTATTGCTATTGCTCAGGTCGTCGTCGGCATCATCAAAACCGTTGGCATAAAAACTCACGTTGGTAATAGTTACATGAAGTTTATCGTCGAGAGATTCTATGACATCATTGGTTTCTTTCAGCTCAAATTCAAGCTTTTTTACCTCATTTTGCTTTTGAGCAAGTACATCTTCTAGCTGATGAATGGTGGTATTTTGCCCTGAAATAATACTGTCTTTTTGTTTGATAATTTTCTGGAAACTAGTGATTTTAGTTTCGTATTCACCAATTGTTTTATTCAAACGAACCTGTAATTCATCTTTTTCTCTCGAAAGCTGATTGATTTGTCGTTGGAGCATTTGTACTACCTCTCGACGTTGTTCTTCGCTTTGCTCCTTACTTTCTTTTTGAACTGTCTCAAGTTGTTGTTTTAGCTCGTCGATTTTGCGTTGCTTTTCTTGAATTCCATCTCTATTATCCTGAATATCTTCTCGGAGTCGTCCCATATCAGTATTGATGGTTTTGATTTCCTCAGTATTCATTTGCATCTGACTCACTTGGAGTTGTGCTTGGATGTATTGATGATAAAGAAAGTATCCTAGGAGTAGACCTGCCCCAGCTATAACGCTGTTTCGTATGGTCTTATTTTTTTGTGGTGGTTCGGTTGATTGTGGGTTCGGCACAAAAGATGTCATGCGATTAATGGCTTGATAAATAGCTTGTGATTTTTGATACGGGAAACTAAAAATACGAATATTTACCTACATAATTGAAAAAATAGCAAAAAATGCATTAATACGCTCTAGGCTATAAGCCGTAGGCGTTAGGCAAGCACAATATTTAGCCTATGGCATACAGATGCTGCCTGAAGCTCCTATTATTTCTGTCTTCAAATAACGAATTACGATTTAGGGTTGTACGAAGGAATTCTAATTATTAAGGATTTGGGATTTCTGATTTCGGAAATAAAGTAAAATACCTCTATTTTTTACAAAAAATAAAAGCTTACACTTCCGAAATCCAACATCCGAAATAAACAGTTTCATATTCCTTCGTACACGACTAATTATGATTAACTAATAACGTTTTATTGAAGGACAAGCTCTATTGTACGCCCCGAGGTAAAGTTTGAGCCAGGAGGAATACTTTGACTTGCTACTTTGCCTATTCCTTTCACTCTTACTTTCAAGCCTTTATTCTCTAACACATACATGGCATCGCGCAAAGACATACCACGGGTGTCGGGAACGCGGTTCTTCTTATTGTATTTGATTTCGTAGTTGAACGAGTTTTGACTATCTTGTTTTACTGCTGTCCAGCCTTCTGTTTGAGGGCTTGTTTCGATGGACATTTCATCATTGAATGCCTTAATATCTGAAGAATGCGCAATTATTTTTTTCTTGGCAAAATTTAATTTTGAGCCGTCCTCTTTAATCAACAGCTTGTGCATTTGAATATCATTGGCATAAATCTTATCTGCAATTTCCTTAAAAACTGGCGCACAAGCATCACTTGCATAAAGGGCTTCTAGCTTAACCCCACGAGGATTATCAATCACAACTGCAATACTATATTTGGGCGATTCGGCAGGGAAGAAACCCATAAATGAGGTATAGTACATTCCCTCACGGTATTTACCATTAACAAGTTTTTGAGAAGTACCCGTTTTCCCAGCAATTTTGTACATAGGATTGTTGATATTTTTGGCAGTGCCATGTTCAACAACTCCTTCTAGCATTTTACGAACTTTTTCTAGGGTCTTTTCTGAACATATTGGGTCTGGATAAACGGTTTGCCCAACATGAAAATCTTGCATCACCTCATCTGCAATTTTAGTGCTTTTCACAATAATAGGCTGAATCCATTTGCCATTATTGGCTACAGCATTGTAAAAAGTAAGCATTTGCAATGGCGTAATGAGTTCGCCATAACCAATGGAGTTCCAATACATGGCTGTTTTGTCGCCCGCTTTTGGCTCGTTGATGACGGGTGAAACATCTGGTTTTAGCTGAAATTTGAGTGGCTCATTTAAGTGAAACTTTTTGAGATACTCATAATATTTTTTCTGCTTGGCATCGCCAAAATATTTCTGCATCAAGCGCATAATTCCTACGTTGGAAGATACCTCAAAAACCTCTTGTGCAGGAATCGTCCCATGACCACCTTTTTTTGAATCTTCGGTGGTGAGGGTTCCGATTTTGATGGTACCGTCGCCAGTATTAACCAATTCTGTATTTTCCAAACCGCCTTCTTCCATAATGGCAATCATTGATGGAAGTTTGAACACCGAACCAGGGTCGGTACGATTGAGCACGGCGTGGTTGTAAGTTTCGGAATAGTAGGAACTATCTTTGCCAACTTTTGAGAGATTGGTCATTGCTTTGATTTCGCCAGTGGCTACTTCCATCACGATTACGCAACCTTTGTCTGCACGGTATTTGCGAAGTGCATTCATGAGCGATGTTTCGGCAACGTCCTGAATATTGACGTTGAGCGTACTATGAACATCTAGTCCTTGTACGGGAATACTTTTTTCGCCACCTTCTACAGGTCGCCAGCTTCCTCCGACAATTTTTTCGAAGACACCTTTGCCAGATGTTCCCGAAAGCTCAACATCGAAGGCATTTTCGATACCTACTTTTTCTTTGTCTTTTTTGTAGCCGATGGTTCTTACACCCATTTTTTCAAATGGATTGTAGCGAACATTTACTTTTTCAAATACGACACCTCCCTTATACTTACCAGCTCGAAATACGGGCCATTTTCGCATTTTCTTAACATCTTGATAAGAAATCAAGTCATTGTTGAGAACGATATAGGTGATTTTACGGCGTCTTGCAAGGTCAATTTGAGAGTAATATTCTTCAGCGGTTTTATCATGATAAAAATTGGCCAAAAAATGACAAAGTGAGTCTATTCCATCATCATAGATTTTGGCATTTTTTTTATTTCTTCTACTTACCAAAGGGTCAAAGCCCAACTTGTACTTGGGAAGAGAAGTAGCTAATAAACTACCATCGTCGGCAAATATATTTCCACGAACAGCCTCAATCGTACGCTCTTCTACATAAGACATTTTTGCTTTTTCACGCCATTTATTACCCTCGATAGTTTGTAGAAAAAATATCTTCCAGATAATACCCGCAGCCAATAAGAGCATAAACAAAAACATAGCACGAATACGTATGACGATGTCTTTCTTGATATTCATAACAAAGGGATTATTGATTGAAGAGCTTATAAATATAGGCTCGACGAGATTACAAAATGCTTGATAGATATAAACTTCTATTGGTTGAGTGCCTTATTACGTTTTGGACTTTAAGCCATAGGAATTAGGCTTAAAGCTTACCAATCTTTAACAATGATTTTGGTAGGAGGGGTTTTGTTTTCCTCAATGCCCATAGACTCCACTCTTTTGATGATTTCAGACTGTTTTCCTGCTTTCATAAAATCAGCTTGTTGCGTGGTATAGTCAGCACGTAGCTCTTCTACTTCAGCTTTGGTTTTGTCTATTTGGTGAATCAAGCTCTCCGAGTGTAGCGATGACGCAATGTAGAGGACAATCAAAAACGATAGCCAAAGTAAATAGCGCAATTGATACGCAGGGAACTCCCCCCCAAGGAGGCGATCCATGTTGAAAATTGTATCAATAATTGAAAATAGCCCCTTGCCATTACTCTTGCGAGTAGAGCTAGATTTGGGTGTTACATTCTTCGAAACGTTTCTTGCCATTGTTGGGAGAAGGTTGAGAGTCGTTACTTAGACAATGTTGCAATACGAAGTTTGGCGCTACGAGAACGGTTGTTGCGAGCTAATTCGTCAGCAGAAGCCTCAATAGGTTTGCGAGACACAGCTTCTAGCGGTTTGTCAACAGTTCCGTAAACGATGTCTTTTTGAAGTTCACCATAGAAGTTGCCTGATTTGATATAATTTTTCACAAGACGGTCTTCTAACGAGTGGAAAGTCATAATACATAAACGACTGTCGGTATCGCGCAATAGTTCTGGGGTTTGTTCAAGGAATTCTTGAATGACATCCAATTCCTGATTCACTTCGATACGAATGGCTTGGAATACCTGTGCAAAATAACGGAACTCCTTAAATTTTGGCGCATATTTTTCCAAAATTGCTTTAAGTTCGCCCGTAGTATTGATAGGCTGATTCATTCGTTCTGAGCAGATAGCACCAGCAAGTGTACGAGCATTTTTGATTTCGCCATACATACCAAAAATTTTATGCAGTTGCTCTTCAGGGTACTTATTGATAACAGTATAGGCCGATACTTCTGCTTTTTGATTCATACGCATATCGAGTTCGCCGTCAAAACGAGTTGAAAACCCACGAGTTGGCTCGTCGATTTGGTGCGATGAAATACCAAAGTCAGCCAATATCCCGTCTACTTGTTTGACACCGTGTAGGCGAAGATATTTTTTGATATATCTAAAGTTGGCTTCAATAAAAACTAAGCGTTTATCGTCAATAAGATTGGCATTCTTTTTAGCATCTGGGTCTTGGTCAAAAGCATAGAGTTTGCCTTTTTCTCCAAGTTTTTCCAAAATTGCTTTAGAGTGCCCGCCTCCACCAAAAGTGACGTCAACATACACGCCATCGGGGCGTATATTGAGTCCTTCTACGCACTCATGAAGCATTACAGATTCGTGATACATGATTTTTTAGGGTATGAAGTGATTAAAGCGAGTTGTTTAAGGGATAAGTGCCAAAGGCACAAGGCATAAAGTGAAAGTTATTTGAGTGCTTGATTCCCTCTAATAACTCTGTGTCTTTGTGCCTGTTCCCTTATTTCCATAAGGACTACTTTTTTCTCTGGTTAATAAAAGACCAATTCCCACAAAAATACAGAAAAACTTATCAGCATTCTAGTGCAATTTGAGAAACCTTTTTTCTTTCCTAAGCCAGCATCATACTAAGCACGCCGAGTATCATGAGAATTTTGCAGGCATTACTCAAAAAAGCAAAATCTTTTGATTTGTCTGCATATACCAAGCGGTAGGTCAAAAAGGCCAAAGGAAGCATCAATGCCATAAAAACATATCCAATACGGCTATGTGGAAGCTGAGTTGCCAAAATGAAAAGTAAAGCTGTGAAGATGGCGATAAGGCCATAAAGGAGTAATTTGGTGCGGGCGATTCCCCAGATGATTGGTAAGGTTTTGCAACCATGTTTTTCGTCACCTTTGAGGTCTTCCATATCTTTGATAATCTCTCTGATTAAGGTGATTTCAAAGGAGAAGATTGCATAAATCCATACCTCGCGCTGATGCCCAGGGTAGTGTACTGCCAATACCAACAACGAAAATCCCGTGAGAATGGCAATCATTAAGTTACCCCAAAACGGCAAGCGTTTCAATTGATTGGAATATAACCACAAACAAAATACTGCCAAAAGGTTGACCAAGAAGACTTTCTTACCCACAAATAAACCTAAAAGAAGTCCTGCTACATTGAAGATTTGATTGATGACCATAGCCCAACGACGTTTGATATATCGCCCAATCACTACCCGATGAGGTTTGTTGACTAAGTCTATTTTGATATCATAATAGTCGTTGATAATATAGCCAGATGCAGCAATAAAGAGCGTTGAAAGCACAATAAGAGCCAGCTGGTAGTCTAGAAAGACGTCGATTACATTACTCCACGTCAAATCTGCTTCTAGGATTAAGAAGATTCGAGTGAAGTATTGGGTAAAAGCAATAATCAGCAAGTTAGGCCATCTAATAAGCCGAACAAATGCCAAAATTGATTGTCCCAAGGTGACTTTGTGAGAAGTATCTTTCATGAAAACAAAATTACGCGCTTTGTTTTATATGTTGTAACGAGTTGACGAGGTTATCTGTTAAAAGCCAATCAAGAAAAAATCTACTATTTTTTACAAAATAGATTTATTAGCCACTTGCAATATGGTCAATTATCTACCTAACATGAATACCCTTGAAGAAATTCTATCAGTTGGGGAGAAAATTTTGATTTTTCGGTGTTGTATTCTCAAATCATCTTTTACCAAAGAAGGAGGAAAATTATAAATTACGTTTGTCAAGCAAAAAGTTTTTCAAGATTCATGATAAATCTGTTGTCCTTTTGGCTTATTCCCAAATGATTACAGCCCAGAGATTAAGACTCTTGGCTAAATGATGATACCAAATGGTAACTGTTCCATAAATATTATTCTATTTTGTAATTTTAAACAGTAGCGAGTAATAAAAAGTGATTCTTATTAGATTGTTCGTTATTTCGACAATCTAATGTGAAGTACATCAGACTACCATCAAACACTCAATCTCAAGTAATTCAATGAAAATCGGAATAGTATGTTATCCCACTTATGGCGGTAGTGGTGTTGTAGCCACAGAGCTTGGAAAAGCACTTGCCAAAGCAGGGCATGAAGTACATTTTATTACCTACAGTCAACCGTCGCGTTTAGATTTTTTTAATGAAAATATTTATTACCACGAAGTAAGTGTATCAAGTTACCCTTTGTTTCAATACTTGCCGTATGAGTCGGCTTTGGCGAGTAAAATTGTCCATGTGGTATTGACTGAAAAGCTCGATTTGTTGCACGTACACTATGCGATTCCACATGCTTCGGCAACGTATTTGGCAAAGCAAATTCTGAAATCTAAAGGTGTACATATCCCTTTCATCACGACGCTTCATGGTACTGATATTACCTTGGTGGGCAAAGATCCGTCTTTCGAGCCAGTGGTAACTTTTTCAATTAATGAGTCTGATGGGGTAACTGCCGTGTCTGAAAGTCTCAAAAATGATACTTATGAGGAATTTGAAATTATCAGTAATATTCAAGTGATTCCGAATTTTATCGATTTAGAGCGTTTTAAAAAACTCAGAAAAGACCATTTTAAAATTGCCATATGTCCTCATGGCGAAAAACTCCTCATGCATACTTCCAACTTTAGAAAAGTAAAACGTATTGAAGATGTGGTGAGAGTTTTTCATTTGGTAAATCAGAAAATACCAAGCAAATTGCTATTAGTGGGCGATGGCCCTGAGCGTACTTCTATCGAAATGCTTTGTCGTGAGTTAGGTGTACAAAACGATGTGCGTTTCTTGGGTAAGCTCGATGTTATTGAGGAGGTTTTGTCATTGGCAGATATCTTTTTATTATTGTCAGAAAAAGAAAGTTTTGGTTTGGCAGCACTTGAGGCAATGGCGTGTGAAGTACCTGTGATTTCGTCAAATGCTGGCGGTATTCCAGAGGTAAATGTACATGGAGTAACGGGCTTTATCAGCGAAATAGGCGACGTAGAGGATATGGCCAAAAATACCATTTATATTCTCGAAGATGAAGAACGTTTACAAACCTTCAAAAGTAGTGCCCTCGACAGAGCCAAAGAATTTGATATTGCGAATATCTTACCGTTGTATGAGCAATATTATGAGCAAATCACAGCAAAGAGCTGGAAGTTTCCTGAAAAAATGTTCGTAGATTAGGGCAATTGTGTCAGGAGGATGTGAGAAGTTAGTCATATAAAAAATATAGCGCATAGATATACTTACAAAATTGAGCATGATGACGATTGGTTTTGTTATGCTCAATTTTACGGTGAAAAATGCTAAATAATTTCAGATTTCGAGCCAAAATGCTCTATCTAAAATTTGAGATTAAAACTATCATTAAAAACTTTTGATCCTTTAATAACTAGACTGAATATGTTGAAAAATACTTATGTTTCAACATATTCATTGATGCCTATGACACCCAATATTCCCGAAACTACCAAAAAGCGTGTGGTAATCATTGGCGCAGGATTTGGTGGTTTGAAAATTGCCAGAGACCTAGCCGATAGCGAAGACTTTCAGATAGTGTTGATTGATAAAAATAATTATCATCAATTTCAACCTCTTTTCTACCAAGTAGCCACCGCAGGCTTAGAGCCATCAGCCATTTCATTTCCGCTAAGATTGGCCTTCCATTATTACAAAGATGTTCATGTTCGTATTACCGAAGTTACCGAATTGCGTACCGACTCGCAGGAGATTATCACGCAATTGGGCGCTATCAGTTATGACTATCTGATTTTGGCGATAGGGGCAGATACAAACTTTTTTGGACAAAAAAATATCCAAGAAAAGGCTTTGCCAATGAAGTCGGTAGGAGAGGCCTTGGGTTTGAGGAATCGCTTGCTAGAGAATTTTGAAAATGCCTTGGTATCTGACAGTGATGATGTTCGTCAAGGATTAATGACAGTGGTAGTTGTGGGTGGAGGCCCTACTGGTGTGGAAGTATCAGGTACTTTGGCTGAAATGAAACGCCATGTATTGCCGAAGGACTACCCTGAATTAGATTTTGATTTAATGAAAGTATATATCGTTGAGTCAGGAGGGGAATTGTTGGGGCCGATGTCAAAAAATGCGCAAATCAAATCGAAGGAATATCTGGAGCAATTGGGGGTTAATGTTTTTCTAAATACCCGTGTAACCGACTTTGATGGTAAGTATGCGTATTTGAACAATGGTGAAAAAATCCGTACGAATAATTTAGTTTGGGCAGCAGGAATTAAAGCTAACTTTATCGAAGGACTAAATCCTGAAATATTGGCTCGCGGAGGACGAATTAAGGTAAACAGATATAATCAGATAGAAGGTCATCAAAACATTTTTGCCATTGGCGATGTTGCCTTTATGACCGAGGATGCTTATCCAAATGGTCACCCACAGGTGGCACAGCCTGCTATTCAGCAAGGAAAGCTATTGTCAAAAAACCTTCCTAGACTTTTAAGAGGAAATCCATTGGAGGAATTTACCTATAAAGATTTGGGTTCTATGGCCACGGTTGGGCGCAACTTGGCAGTTGTGGATTTGCCTTTCTGGAGATTTCAGGGGTTTTTTGCATGGTTGACATGGATGTTTGTACACCTAATGTCGATTGTTGGGGTTAAAAATCGCCTTTTGATTTTTATTAACTGGTTGTGGAATTATGTTACCTACGATCAATCTTTGAGACTCATTATAAAACAAAAATCACCCAAAGCCGAGGATTAACGGAGAATAAAACAGATTAGAACAGTATGAAAAAATGATGAATTGTGATAAAAATCAATAAAAATTAGGAATTAGGAACTTTAAAAGTTTGTATCTTTGTTGTTATAATTCAATAATAAGACCTCATTCCTATTAAAATTATTGTTTTAGTGCAATTTTAATAGAAGGACAACTCATCATGTATATTACGATATGGAAGCGAATCAGAAAAAAATGAGACCCAAAAACAGTGGTACCAAACAATTGTTTGAAAACCCAATTCTAGAGAAACTGTCGAGAACTCACATTGCTGTTCCTGTAACGATGTTCTTTGTATCTGGAGCGGTTTTAGGGTGGTATGCATTTACTTACACAGATCTTTCAAATGGTTTGATTGGTTTGCTGTTTGGTATTGGTGCTATCACATTCACTTTTATCGAATACTGGGTACACAGAAGTGTTTATCATATCGACCCAACAACTGAGGCTCGTGCCAAATTCCAATATGTAGCTCATGGCGTTCACCACGAATATCCAAAAGATAAAACTCGTTTGGCTATGCCTCCTGTATTAGCTATTGTAGTGGCTGTAACCTTGTTTTCAGTATTTTTTGTGTTGATGGGCGAAGCTGCCTATGCATTTTTCCCAGGATTTATTTGGGGATATGCTAGTTACTTGTTGGTTCACTACGCTGTACACGCGTATGCGCCACCAAAAAATTTCTTGAAGCAACTGTGGATCAATCACGCAGTACACCATTATAAAGATGGTAACGCAGTGTTTGGTGTATCCTCGCCACTTTGGGATTATGTTTTTGGGACAATGGACACCATGGACAAATCAAAAGTTTCGGAGAATTTGTAAGAAATATAGATGAATTGAGTGCATGAGTGATGTATTTTTAATGCACTTCATCCTTTGAGACGCAATATTTGCGTTTAGAGGTTTGTCATCATAAGTTATAGCATGAAAAAAGGCGGTCGAAATAAGTTTTTCGATCGCCTTTTTTTGTGATTCGTTCTTGATATTTCTCCTTGTAAACAAACTTTTCTTTAAGGGATAATTGATTAGTTTCAACCATCATCCCTAATGAAGTGAGGTTACTTCCGAAATCCAACATCCGATATCCGAAATAGACAGTTTTATAATCCTTCGTACACCTTAATCCAACCACTATCAGGGCAATCCTGTAGCATTTGTAAGGTTGTTTTTTGTAAAATAGGATGAACCCAATCGGGAGCAACATCTGCAAGGGGCACTAGCACAAACTTCCGCTCTTGTACGAATGGATGCGGAATTACCAATCGAGCATCGTTAATGATCAAATCATCGTAATAAATAATATCAATATCGATACAGCGTTCGCCCCATTTCTCTACTCGTACTCGTCCTAGCTCATTTTCTATTTTTTGGATTTTTTCTAAAATCTCGTGTGGAACGAAGGAAGAATTTTCAATTTTTAATATCAAATTCAAAAAACCTGCTTGATTTAAGTTGCCCCAAGGCTCAGTTTCATAAATATTTGAAATAGAAAGATTTGTACTTATGTTTTGTCGGATAAGTTGTATCGCCTGATTCAAATTCTCTTCACGATTGCCCAAATTTGAGCCTAGAGACAGAAAAAGCGTTTGGAGTTTTGGCACTTGCATTGTATTTTTAATATGTACGATTAATACTGATACGTATATCAGCCATGAAAATTTTGGTGCTTACGCTATTGCCAGAAAGCATTACAAAGTTAGTTTTTGTAGTACTAGTTTAACACTCAAACGTGGAATATTATGAAGAACAGGATTGTAAATAGGGGTAACTTGCTTATTTCAGAGCCTTTCTTGGGCGACCCTAATTTTGAGCGAAGCGTAGTGTTAATTTGTGAGCATCATAATTCCTACGGGTCTTTTGGTTTGGTGCTCAATCAAACCTCTAATCTAGTACTGGCGGATGTCCTAGAGGAAAATGTATATCCTGATGTTCCCTTGTTTATCGGTGGACCTGTTCAGCAAAACACCCTGCATTTTGTGCATCGCCGACCAGATTTGATTGACGGTGGACAAGAGTTGCTCAAAGGTGTTGTATGGGGTGGAAATTTCGAGCAAGTAAAACGTCTTTTGAATAATGGCGTGCTTCACCCTGAAGATATTCGATGCTTTTTGGGCTATTCAGGTTGGAGCGGAGGTCAGCTCAAAGACGAACTCGAAAAAGATTCGTGGATTGTGGCTTCGGCGACTTCTGAAATCGTATTTGATACACCTTCCGACTCTTTTTGGCGAACAGTTCTTAAAGGCATGGGGGGCGATTTTAAGGTAATGGCTAATTATCCGACAGACCCAAGATTGAATTGATTTTCTGTAGAAACGTAACTTTTTACGTGTTATACAACCAAAAATATCTTTTTGACATTTTACAAAGCAGCCGACACAGATATTTGTCGGCTGTTCTTGTTTTAGAGACAAAAATGTTAAACTATCTAAAAATGGAATGATTCTGGTAAGAAAATGTTTTACTTAGAGCAATAATTCAGAATAAGTAAAAGAAGTTATTAGTCTTATTACTCGACAAACAGAGTAAGGGGCATTTAGGTCTTTAGACTTGGTTACTCACTTTATTAATAAAGTTGTAAACTATTTAAAAATTAAGTCCAAAGCGAAGTCTTGAAATGAGAACTGGCTATACTTCCGAAATCAAAAAAAACAAATTCGAAATAGGTTAAAAAGTTCACAATTCATCATTCACTAATTCATAATTAATCAAGCATGACCGACCCAAACGAACTGTCTGTATTTGAAGATGATCCAGATATCCCAGAGTTTACTACCATTTTTACCAAAGCTCAAGACCGTTATATGCTGTTAGTTGGCGCTTTGGGAGCTTTGCTGTATATGGTGTATTTTTTAAACCAAGCAGAATTATGGTCAGGACTTGGGATGTTGCTACTATCTTCTTATTTGGGGTGGACGTATGTCAAGCATAATAAACCACAACCTAAAATTATTCTTTCGCAAGAAGGCATACAATTGGTTGGACAACCTTTTGTCTCTTGGGCATTGGTACATGGGTTACATATCAAACCTGAGGTGAAGAAAAATGTCTATACTGAAAATCTTATTTTTGTCAATAATGGACGAATCCAAGAAATACCTCTCAGTCAACTCGATATTACGGCTTGGCGCTTAGAACATTTACTCGAAATATACCAAGGTCGTTTCCGTTATGGATCTGTTACGATTTTACCAGACAATCTGGACGAATCTGAGCTGACAAATGACTAAATGCGAACTTATCCCTTTATGATTATCTGAAATAACCCCTCAAATCTTATGAAATCCAATTATTTACTACTGTCTGCTTTACTACTGAGTATGAGCTCTTATGCTCAACAAATTACGGTGAATTTTGAAGAGTACGAGCCAAAATCTACTTTGGTGGTGCCCGAACATATTACCACAAAAGCCAAATTTCCTTTTATTGATGTTCATAATCATCAGTGGAATTTACATGAAGAAAAAGAAAATTTGGACAAATTGATTACTGAGATGAACGCCCTCAATATGAAATTGATGGTTAATTTGAGTGGCAGGGGTTGGACAAGTGACGAAACAAAAAGTACTCAAACGTTAAGTAAACAAATCGAGCAGATAAAACAGTATTATCCAAGTCGTTTTGCGGTATTTACTAACATTGATTTTGCCAATATCAATACCAAAGGATGGACTGAAAAAGCGGTAAAAACACTTGAAGATGATGTAAAACTCCGCGGTGCAAAGGGTTTGAAAATTTATAAAAACCTTGGCTTTTCGGTAAAAGATGGTGATAAATTGGTGCGTGTCGATGACCCACGCTTAGACCCAATCTGGAAAAAAGCTGGCGAATTAGGGATCCCTGTACTAATTCATACGGCTGACCCAGAGCGTTTTTGGCAACCAGTTGATCGTTTTAACGAGCGCTGGCTCGAACTCAAATTGCACCCAGACAGAAAGCGAAATGCAGGCGAAAAATCAAATGACTTTACGTGGGAGCAACTTATTGAGCAACAGCATAATGTTTTCAAGAAAAATCCTAAAACTAATTTTATAGCGGCACACATGGGTTGGTACCCAAACAACTTACCCAAATTGGATAGTTTGATGGACGAAATGCCAAATATGTATGTTGAAATAGGGGCAGTGATTGCAGAGTTGGGTCGTCAGCCACATACAGCTAAAAGATTTTTTGAAAAACGTCAAGACCGAATTCTTTTTGGAAAAGACTCATGGGTGCCTTCTGAGTATGCGACTTATTTTAGAGTATTGGAAACCAACGACGAGTATTTTCCATATCATAAAAAATATCATGCTTTCTGGAGAATGTATGGCTTAGGTCTTTCGGATGGTATTTTGAAAAAAGTTTATTATAAAAATGCCTTAAAACTTATCCCAGGATTAGATAAAAGTCAGTTCCCTGAATAGGAGGAATCGTTATCTGTTAATGGAGTATCTGTTATTGGATAATTGAAACCTGATTATGGAATAAAATATAACTAGTCGTTTGATGTTGTAACAGATATACCGTTAACTGATAACATCTTTAACATTACACCATGAGATTTTTGCTAGTATTATTATTGAGTTTAATGAGTTGGAGTGTTTTGAGCCAAAATACTCGTTTGGGGCGTATCCGAAAAGTTATAGATAGTACGGGCAAATACACACCTATTAAATATTTGGCCATTGAGCATGCAAGAGGCTATGGACAAAAGTTGCGATTCTTTGAAGAAAGCGATATTTCATTTCAATTGATTGGGAAAAATATACGATTTACAGGACGAATCGAGCAGATTGCTGATAGTACTTTTTTCTTTACAGACGAAGATAGTCATATCACTTCCGAAATTGCGCTCAAAGATATCGATATGATTTTCTCACCGTATCGACATATCCCCTTCGTATCCAAAGGAGCAGGGACTATCGCAGCAGGTGGGGTGATGTTTTCTGTGATTGATGTACTTAATCAAGTTCAGCGTAATCAACCTGTAAAGCTTAGCCCGGGGTTATTGGCCTTTAGTGGGGTATGTATTGGAATTGGTCTTATTGCCAAACCGCTTTCGTATCCTAAATATAAAATCAGCCAGAAACGGCGCTTGGTCGTGCGATTCATGTAACAAATTAGGAAAGATTAGGTTCATGGATTAATTTTGTTATTCTTCTGAAAAGAATCCAAACGCTGGCGTTTGCTAATGCTTTGGAAGATTCTAATTAACCAAATACACGATGCCAAAGGATGACTTTGACATCCACAATCCGACATTGACCTTGAAAAAGTTATTATTACACAAAGTACAACAGTCTTTCCAAACGGAAATTCCTTTACCGTCTTCAAAATCAGAATCTAACCGTGCTTTGATTATCAACGCACTTGCCAAAGGGCATGATAATTTGTCAAACTTGGCAGAGGCTCGTGATACGCAAACCATGATGCGTTTATTAGCGTCCAATGACCCTATTGCTGACGTTATTGATGCTGGTACAACCATGCGTTTTTTAACAGCCTATTATGCGGTAACTGGTCAAATCAAAACCATGACAGGCACACCTCGTATGTGCGAGCGCCCTATCGGTATTTTGGTAGATGCCTTGCGCGAGTTAGGTGCTCAAATCGATTATGTAAAAGCTGAAGGCTATCCTCCATTACAATTAAAAGGTTTTGATTTTAAAGGAAACAATCGTTTGGCGATTCGTGGCGATGTAAGTTCACAATATATTTCGGCATTGTTGATGGTAGCGCCTTTGTTGCCAGAAGGCTTAACGTTGGAAATTACAGGTGAGTTGGGTTCGAAGCCGTATATCGAAATGACCTTGAAACAAATGGAAGCATTTGGTGTGCAAGTTCAAGCTGATTGGGATGCAAAAACCATCACAGTGGCGCCACAAACCTATAATCCTATTGAGTATGCCGTTGAATCTGACTGGTCAGGTGCGAGTTATTGGTTCTCAGTTGTGGCTTTGTCAGATAAGGCTGATGCTTCTTTGGAATTGCTAGGATTGAAAGAAAACTCTTTACAAGGCGACTCAGTAGTTACTGACATTATGAGTCACTTGGGCGTGAAATCAGAGTACACGGGTCGTGGGTTTAAATTGACTAAAATAGAGCCTGCTACTTCATTAGAATGGGATTTTACGAACTGTCCAGATTTAGCACAAACGATTTGTGTGGTAGCTGCTGCTAAAAATATCCCATTGACTTTGACAGGCATTGAGTCTTTAAAAGTAAAAGAAACAGACCGTATCATGGCGCTTCAAAATGAGTTAATTAAGTTTGGAGCTACCTTGAAAGAAGTCGAAACCAATCATAAGTACCAATTGACTCCTGCTGCAGCTGAGCGTCAAGCAGTGCCTGTATCAGTACATACTTACGACGACCACCGCATGGCAATGGCTTTTGCTCCATTGGCGTTGGTAGAAGATGTAGTAATCGAAGAACCAGACGTGGTCGTAAAATCATATCCAAGTTTCTGGAATCACTTATCTAAAATCGTAACGATTGAATAATGGTGAATGATGAATGAGTGAGTTGTGAATGATTTTTCCTAAAATTCACATTTCACCAGTAGCGACGCAATGATTGCGTCTTAAGTCGAGTTATATCTATCCCCAAAAAGCGGTCGAAAATTACTTTTCGACCGCTTTTTTGATGAATAATAGGAGAATAAACCTAATTCCAAAATTCGGGAAGATTCATGTTTGTTAAAAATACCAAAGATTTCTACATTACTTAGTCGCAAAATATTGCGTCTCTACAATTTACCCTAACCCTTCCCATAACCATTCTGATTTTCAAATAGATGTAGGCACGTTTAGGGTTTAGGTCTAAAATATTTCTTAGGTCTAATGAGAATCAAATCGCTGATTTTTATGTATATTTAAAATTGAAGTATCTGATAATCAGTGTGTTAGTTTTTGTTTTGTTTATTCTATTTTAGAAAAAGTTCAAACAAAATCAACGATTTTTAGACTTTCACTCTTTATTTTTTACTAAAATATCGATAGACCTTAAACAAAACTTGTATGTTTGATTTGTCCTCAGACAGTAGTTCGGATGCCTTTATGCGTATCCGCTTGATTCATCCGCTACTGATTGGCAATGAATTTATGACACCACCTATTGCCTTGTCCGAAGAGGCACAAAATGATTATGAACTAATTTGCCGTTATGCCATCAAACAAGGTTGGATTCGTTGGGCAGATTTTCGTTTACACCTTAAAAATCCTTCACATGCTGTAGTGATTACTGACCCTCAACAAACAATTTTGTTAGCTAGTACTGGTTTTGAGCGTATGACTGGTTATACGCCTAAATTTGCCAGAGGTAAAAAACCGAAATTTTTACAAGGAAAAGACACAGAAGCCGATGTGCTCGCACTAATACGTGAACATATCCAAAAACGAATTCCTGTGGAGGGTGTTTTGACGAATTATCGTGCTGATGGCGAACCTTATCTATGCAAAGTACAGATTGTTCCAATGTTCAATAAATCGTATGAGTTGGTCAATTTTATTGCCTTGGAAAATGAAGTGTTTCCCAACACAAAGCCATAACCAATAAAGCCCAATAGAACATTTTACCGAATTTTGTAGTTTTGGTTAAAACATCATTAACCATGCCGATGGCGTATGTCCATTGGTAAAAACTAAAAATCAGCATTAAAATCATTTTCCAATGAAAAAAAGCATTATTGTCTCCGCTTTGTTTGGGCTTTTGGTAAACACTTCCTTGTTGGCCAACACTGCTCCAAAGAAATCCCCTAAAGCACAGAAATCTATAAAATTAAAAGCTGATGTTGATAACGGTGGTTTGACACTCCCGAATGGTATTGGTGCCTTAGTGGTAGCCGATGGCTTAGGAAAAGCTCGTCACTTGGCTGTAGCTCCCAATGGCGACGTATATGTTCGTCTGAATAAACTGGTAAATGGTAAAGGTACTGTGGTGTTGAAAGATACCGATGGCGATGGAAAAGCAGACCAAAATACTTCCTTTGGAAACTTTTTGGGTACAGGTATCGTCATTGGTAATGGCTATTTATACGCCTCGTCTGATACCTCAGTGGTGCGCTATCCAATGAAAGATGGAAAAGTAGATGAGTCGGCTGGAGAGACAATCGTAACAGGATTGGAACACTACAGCGAACACGGTTCGAAGTCTATTGAGTTGGATGACAAAGGACATTTGTATGTGACTTTTGGTGCTCCATCAAATGCGTGTCAGGAGAAAAACCGTCAAAAAGGTTCTAAAGGAATGGATCCTTGTCCGATTTTGGAATGGCATGGAGGTATCTGGCAGTTTGATGCCAATAAGAAAAACCAAAAACAAGCTGATGGTGTGCGTTATGCTACGGGCTTACGTAATGTCGTAGGTTTGGATTGGAACAAACAACAAGGTGAATTGTATGCTATGCAACACGGTCGTGACCAGTTGAATACCATGTTTTCGACTTTGTATAATGCTGAGCAAAATGCAGAATTGCCTTCTGAAGAGTTTTGCTTAGTAAAAAAAGGCTCTGATTTTGGTTGGCCATATTGTTACCATGACCGTTTCCAAAACAAAAAAATGTTAGCGCCAGAATATGGTGGAGACGGCAAAATTCAAGAACGTTGCGAAGGTAAAGACCAGCCAATTATGGCTTTTCCTGCACACTGGGCACCAAACGCCTTGTTGTTTTATACAGGAAATCAATTGCCAGCAAAATATAAAAATGGTGCATTTATTTGTTTCCATGGCTCATGGAACCGTGCTCCGTTGAAACAAGGTGGTTATTTTGTGGCTTTTGTTCCTTTTGGTAAAAATGGAAAACCATCAGGCGAATATGAAGTATTTGCAGAAGGCTTTGCAGGTGGTAGCGAAATCAAAAATCCTAACGAAGCAAAGGCGCGCCCGATGGGTTTGGCGCAAGGTCCAGACGGTTCATTGTATATCAGTGATTCAGTAAAAGGAAAAGTTTGGAGAGTTATCAAAAACTAAACATCATCTCATGTTCAAATATATTGTTACTGGTCTGTTGTTGGTAGGAATGTTAGGTTCAGCAGTTTCAGCAAGATATAGTCAAAAACCTACTTCTCCTAAGGTCATACAAGCAGACTCTGGTCAGCTAGTTTATGAAAATTACTGCTTGGCTTGTCATCAAGAAGATGGGAGTGGAGTCCCAAATTTGAATCCACCATTAATCCAAAATGAATGGGTTTTGGGTGATTCAGCCCGATTAATTAAGGTTGTACTGAATGGACTAAAAGGAGTAGAAGTTGCGGGAGAAAGTTATTCAAATGAAATGCCCTCTCATGATTTCTTAAGTGATCAAGACATCGCCAATGTGCTTACGTACATTCGTAAAAGTTTTGGGAATAAGTCAAGCGCCATTACTCCTGTCATGGTAAAAATGCAAAGAGCTAAGAAATAACGATCTTAGTAAAATACTTGATTTTCAGTAAAATAGCTTTCCTAATAAGGCTTTAATTCTTTAGTGATAAACTTTTTTAGAGTTTTGACACTACTGAGTTAAAGCCTTTTTTGGGAACTAAATATTGAAATTTTATAATTTTATGTAAGAATATTATTAAAATAGTGCTAAATTTGAAATAATATTTGCTATCCCGCCATTTGTAGCAGATACCTATCTTTATTGAACCCAAACTTTATTTTCTAAACAACCTCTATGAAACAGTTTTCCTTAGCTTTTGCTATGATGGGTCTCCTTGTCATGGGAATATCCTTTTGTGCACATTCTCAAATCAAAGCACGTTCAAGTCGTGATGTCTTGTTTGATGTGAAAGTAAATGATGATAGTCGAGCTGTACTCAGCTGGGTAAGTTCAGAAGGGCATCGTCCTGCAAGATTCATCGTTCAACGTAGTAAAGACAATGACACTTTCTTTGACATTCGTGAAATTCCAGTAAAAGAAAACATGGCCGATGAGAGACTCCAATTCACCTTCACTGATTCCAAAATTCTTCGTTATTCAGAGTATTATCGCATAGTAGAATATGAGCAAGATGGACAGTTTAATGTCTATACTTCGATTGCAGCTAAAATCACTTCGCCTATCATTGTGGCTCGACAAAATGACCGTAATGTGATTACCGTCACAGTAGAAAATAATACCAATGTGACAGCATTGGTTGGTACTGAGTCAGGCTTGGGTGTTCCTTGTGAGCAAGAAGCTACCACAGATGCCAATAGCGTAGTCTTGAAATCTTTATATCCTTTAAACTCTGGTAGTTATGTCGTTAAGCTCCGTTCTCCTGGTGGTGAAAGACAATTTAAGTTTACCGTAAAAAGTGATGAACGTATGATTTCGGATTAGTTTTTTCTTTTGAGTGAACAGGCAAAAAGGCACAGAGTGTTTTAGGGTATAGGGGTGAGGGTATAGGGATTAGTTTTTTATAAAAAAGTTGAAAACGTAGGTTAAATTGAGTAGATGGAGTGTAGTTTAGGTTTTATCCTAACTCCTAACTCCTAACTCCTAACTCCTAACTCCTAACTCCTAACTCCTAACTCCTAACTCCTAACTCCTAACTCCTATTTCAGTAACTCGTCTAGGCTTGCATTTTTGTTGTTCATGAAAATATCGTTATGATAGAAATCGAGCTTTTTCATGAGATAGGAAAGTGTCGTGATTTCTGATGGCGATAAGTCTCCTACTACGATGCGAGAGACTTTGCTCATTTCTGGAAGTACGTTCATTACTTCCATTTTCCCTTTCTCTGTAATACTTACCCTAACGCTTCTTTTATCTGTCAAATCAGAGAATTCATGAATCAAGCCTTGTGCTACTAATCGTTTGATTACTTCTATTCCTGAAGTTTTTTCCATGACTTGTTTCGAAATCAATTCGGTTTTGGTCAGGCTTTCAAAGGTGATAAGGGTGATTAAAAAGGCAAATTCGTCCGCTGTTTGAATGATACTGTGCTGTAAAGCCTTCTTGATATATCCTTTGGCATAGCTAAATAACAATTTAACCAAGATGGCAACATCGCTGTTACTTTCTTGACGGACTATATTCAAATGCTGCTCTTTGTCTCCGCCCATTTTACGCATCTCAATATCCTTGCTTGGGCGTTGGGTGTTGAGATACCCCAAAAAATCATCTAAAGTATAATCATTTCCACCTTTATATTCTGTATGAAATTGATCGAGATGCTCTATTATTTCTATTAAAACTTGCTTATTCATGAGCCTCAAAACCGTTATGTTGTGGTAAAGCATTCAGCAATCAGCTATGGGCAAACGGTAAAGTATTAAATATCTTAAAACTTTTGGTCTAATGGCTATAGCATACTGCCTGAACGATATAACTGAATATCAAATTTACGCAAATTATTGCTTATTCAACAGGGCGGTGCCTTTGCCCAAAAGCTGTCCAGATTCATTGTAGCAATAAGCCTCAAGAAATTTCTGTTGGGTGTTTGGGGTAGGTAACCAATCTATTTCAATGGTGAAATCATGGATAGACTGCTGATTCATAATCAAATTAATACAGTGAAAATTGGTGAGCTGGAAATGATCTCCATATTCTACAAATCGTTTGTAAAGCTCTAGGGATTGCAGTAACAAAGTGTCAATCGAAAAGCTTTTATCTTCTTTCGTATAACCATTATTTTTCGAAAAGAATAAACTAAAATTATCGGCATCCAAATTCCAATTTTTTAACTCGAAGCCAAAAGACTCAATCGATGAATGAGTTATTTGAATGCTGTGATTGATGGTATCAGGTCTGAGAGTCATGTGATTTATTTTTTGAATTTTTCGAGAAGGTTACCACTAATGTATAGCCTATCCATAAAAGTCTTATTGAGCTGCTCTTTGAGTTGTAATTGTTGTACAAGTGCTTTTTGTAATGCGCTTTCTTGCGTGTTTAACTCAGAGGCTTCAAGTTGTCCTGTTTGAAGGCGAGCTTGATAGATGTCTAGGTTTTCTTTTAAAAGGACGATGTTTTTTTCAGCAAATGCAATCTCTTTCTGGAGTCTTTCGATGGTATTCGAATTTTGTAAAATATCCTTATTTTTTTGAGACTTATACTCTTCCTTTTGGTTTTCTACTACCGTGAGTTGCTTCTTGAGTTGCTTGCTCAAATTGATAGATTTGTCAGGTGCGAAAATGGGTAATTTCACAGAAAGACCTACATAGCTATTGCCAAACCATGAATTTGCTAAAAAGGGATTGATACTTTGCGTGTATTGGTTGGCGCCAATGTATCCTTGAACTCCCAATGTTGGTCGGTACTGGTTTTGCTCTGTTTGAATCTGCTGATTGAGCAGTTGTTCTTTTGTTAAGAATTTTTGAAAATCAATACTTGATTCAAATGTGGAGTTATTCGGTGTGTTCTCCAAAAAATCGTTGATAGGGGCATAGGAATCAGCTAACAGTTTTTCGAGACTGATATTGGTAAGATAATTCAAATAAATTTTCTCATTAATTAGGTTTGAAAAAGCTTTCTGAAATGCCGATAGGTTATTGTTATGATTGATTTTGGCAGTATTCCATTCGGTTTTCAATATTTTCCCCTCTTTAAACTTTGCCTCCATCATAGCCATAGAAATATAACTGCGAACAGAATCAGAGGCAGATTCTTGGCTTTGTAGCTGATAAAGCAGTATTTGACTGTAGGATTTAACTATTTCAAAGACAAAATCTTCTTCTGCTTTTTTGAGATCCCAATTTGCCGAGGCCTCATTGATTTTACTTTCCTTAATCTTACTTTTTAAGGACAAATCAATCAAGGGCTGATACACCGTAACTCCTGCATTTTGCTGCCAATTGCTACCAAATCGAATAGCCTGTGTTTCGGTAGTAGGCGTACCGCTAAATAACCCCGTAGGAACTACCTGTGTGGCAATAATCGGGTTGTAACGGTATTCATAAGCTAAGGCAATTTGAGGTAAAAACTTAGATTGAGCATCCAAACTTTTTAGAGCAGCCACAGCAAGATCTGCTTGAGCTGTTTTGATGCTAGGTCTATGTTTTAAGCCATTTTCGATACATTCATTGACTGTAATTTGAGCATACATGGAATGTGCCAATAGCAAACAAATGATGATTAGTATTGATTTCATAAAATATCAAGCTATATCGAATGATGAATTAGGAGTGTACGAAGGATAATAAAAACCATTTATTTCAGATATCGGATGTGGGATTTCGGAAGTGTAATCTTTTATATTTTATCAACAATAGAGGTATTTTACTTTATTTCCGAAATCAGAAATCCCAAATCCGCAATTCAAACCTAACCGCTATCCTCTAAATACCGAGGCTGGCTCGACGCCGTTGATTTTTTTGATGGCAAACAAAGAACCTCCCATTGAGATAAATAGCGTTATGACAAATAATCCCAGTATCTCCCAAGTCGAATAATTAATGGCCAATCCAGCATTTTCTACCCCTTTTTTGAAGCCTATTAAAAGTGCAAAGGCAATTGCAAAACCGATGATAGCAAAAAAGAAGGATTGCAGTAAAATCAAATTTCGGACATAGCTGTTGGTTGCGCCAATGGCTTTGAGCGTACCATAATCCTTGATACGGTCGAGTGCCGCCGAATACAATGTGAGTCCAATAATAAAGAAGCCACTGATGATGGCAAACACAACCAACGACCCTACACTTGTACCGATATTGGATGAGATGGTGATAAAGCTAATCGTGGAGGCTTGAAGCTCGTTGGCATCCCAAGCACGAATACCATAAAATTTGGTGTTAATGCTTTTGATAACAGAGGCTACATCGTAACCCGGCTTTACTTGGATTGCTACGATGCTGACCTTATTTTCAGGAAACCCACCATAGTATCGAGCTTTGCTCAGTGTGGTATAAAAGAATGCTCCAGCAAAACCTCTTGCATTTTTAGTTTGCAGGCGCACCTCAGCTTCTTTTCCATTAATTTCGACTCTAGTGCCTACTTCTAGTGCTGCATCAAAGGTCTTTTGGTCAAAGAATTCCGCCGACATAGCCTGGTCTTGGGCTAGGTCATTGATTTTGCCTTTAAAAACCTTTACAGGATTTGGGCCTGCCACAAAAACAGGTGCTTCACTTCCAATTAATAAAACAGAGGCTGTTTTTCCATTTTTGAATTTTACCAAACCATTTGAGATTACTACAGGATAAGTATTAGCTACTCCATCAACACTTCTGATTTCTCGAACATATCGTTCGTCTAGCTTGCCAAGTTCGTTGGCATTGCGGGTAATATTGTCGATGACCCAAATTTGAGCAATATCCTTACGGGAGTTTTCTACGAGTCCTCCCATGAGACCAGTCAAGAAGCCAAGAATACCGATTTGTTGACCAATCAGGAAAATACTAATCACAATACCCACGATTACGCCAATACTTTTGGCGGTGTCGTATTTGATAAATTTAAAGGCCGTCAGTATCATAGCTTGATGTTACATTCAATTTTGGCATTGATTACGAGATTCTTATCATCAGCAACAGAGATGCGTATCTCGCGCACCCTTCGATCTTCTTGGTCATCTGCTTTTTCAGAAAAGAGAGATTTCTTTTTCAAGTAAGGAGCCATCGATGAAATTTGACCTTTTGCTATTACATTGCTACTACCAATATTGACGATTTCGACAGTGTCCCCAATTTTGATATTATTACTAAACATTTCATCTACCTCGGCTCTGATGATAAGCTTTCCTTGAGGAGCCACCTCCGCATAACTGGCAAATTGGCTAACAGATTCGCCCTGGTTGACGGCTCTGTCAAGGATTATACCCGCAAATGGAGCTCTGAATACTTTTTTCCCAGCTTCTTGATAAAGAGTTTTCAATTGTGCTTGAAGCTCATTCAGCTCACTATTGGCTAATTGTACTTGCGTTTTGGCCGCACTGAGATTGGCTTCTAAAACCTCTAGGTCTGTTGCTAAATTATCGTAGACTTGTTGCGTTTCGGCTCCCTTAGTAATGAGTTGTTTAGCTCTATCCAATAGTAATTTTTTGTTTTTGAGATTCGCAATAACCTCCGTTACCTTCGATTGTGTGATTTCAATTTGAGTACGTTGAGTCGCTATTTTTACTTTCAATTCATTGATTTTATTCTGCTCAGCATCATCATCGAGTTGCAGAATAACCTCATTGAGTTGCACCTTGTCACCATCATTTTTCATGACTTTTTCGACAATTCCACCAACTGGTGCAGATAGCTTGATAATACCTTCTTGTGGTTCTACTCTCCCGATGGCTACCACCAATTTTGTGGGAGCTTTGGGGTTAGATTGTTTTTGATTTGTTGACTCTTTTGATTGATCTTTATTACAGCCCATCAGTAGGGCTACTAATAGGCTCAATATCAAGTAATGCTTCATTTTGATAGTTATTTTGAATGAAAGTACAAAAGCGTATTTCTAAAAAATCAAACTCTTTTTGGTATACGTAATAAATCTCGGTGGTCAGTTAAAGAAGCATATCCTCTTCTTCCTGATGGTCGGAAATCATGCCGTTGTTGACGTAAATAATTCTATCTGCAAACTTTTTTAGTCTTAAATCATGCGTAACTACTGCCACTGATTTGCCTGTAGTCGAAAGCATTTTGAGTTCGTCCATGACGACTGATACACTTTTGGTGTCGAGGGCGGCTGTAGGCTCGTCGCATAACATCAAAGGGGGATTGGTTACTAGCGCACGAGCAATGGCAACTCTTTGTTGTTGTCCACCACTCAGCATCTTCGGAAGGTTATACATTCTATCCTCCATACTTACTTTGCGCAAGGCGTCTGTGGCGCGTTGACGTGCTTCTTTTCTAGAAATACCTAGGAGTAACAAAGGCTGCATGACATTTTCGAGCGCATTGAGCGGTGCCAATAGGTTGAAGCTCTGGAAAACAAACCCAATGTTTTGAAGACGTACTTTGGCAAGTTGATTCTGACTAAGCCCATTGATCACTTGGTCACAGATAGTAACCTCACCTGTGCTAGGAAAAATCACGCACCCTAAGAGTGATAGTAAAGTAGTTTTGCCAGAACCAGAAGGACCAATGATAAGTGTTAACTCATTTTTCCTGAATTCACAACTTGATGGTTGCAACGCTGTAATCACTGTATCCCCAGTTTTGTATTGCTTCGAGGCATTTGAAACACTTGCGACGATATCCATAAATAGTACGATAACATTTTACTTTGTCAAAAGTAATACGAATATTTATTAATAATATATGTTTTCGTGCTATATTTTTTGTAATAGTTCAAAAACATATATAAAACCTCTGGGGCTGGCAAATTGTTTGAAGAAGTTTAGGAAATGTTAAAAGGTGCTGAACATAGATATTTTATACCATTGATTTTTAGTTTTAAAATTGTTAAAAAAATAAGTTCAAGACTAAGTCTTGAACTAGTGTGAACCTCCACTTAGTGGGTAAATTTATTCACCCGTAACTTGAGTCTTGAACTAGTTAAGCTCCAGAATAAACGTCTGGTTTAAAAGCTAAAGCCAACCCTGATACTTAATCTATTGAATACTTCGGTAGATTTTTGGAGTTTTTCTGTCACGGAGGATTCTTGATAACGATAGCCGAGTCCGAGTAAAAATCCGTTATTTTCTTGAAAAAGAAGTTTGATACCTAGACCCACCGCAAAGGTTGCACCGCCTTGGTATTTGATGGTCGGAACATCATTGGATGTTGCATTGATACTATATCCTCCCTCCACAAAGTAAAATGGAATTTTGGCGGAGGTCGTACTTAAATCACCGCGAACACTCAGCACAACAGGGACAAAAGTCTGAACGGCATACAAATCTGCCCCTACACCAACGCCAAGATAGAGGAGCGGATTGAATCTATATCCGTTGGTTGTTTGAAACGAGAAAGCTGAGGTTGTAACACCATTGGATGCTCGATTACTCATAGCAAGCGGTCCGAGTTCGGTATAATTGACAAAGCCCTTTCTTTTGTAAGTAGCCTTTCCAAAATTCTGTCCAAGGGTATCTACTCGTTGGATTTCGGAATTAGTAAAAACCCATATAGATTGATCAATGGTTTGAATTGAAACTGAAGAAGCATCAGACTTCAGGAGTTTTCCTACAATTTGACTTCCATTTTTCAGATGTACACGATGTTGAGCTATACCAATAGTCTGATTGATTAACAAAATGAATGCTAGGAAAAAGGTCTTGATGAGATTTTTTTTCATAATATTATTGGTCTAGCCATGTCTTAAATTCTGAACATCGCTCTTTTGATACATAAATTTCTGATTCAAAATTAGGTTTAAGCTTTACGAGCAATCGCCCGTTGTACACGGCCTTGACAGTCGCGATAGAGGCGATTTTAGTAATGACTTTTCGGTTGAGGCGGAAGAAAAAGTCTGGTTGTAAAAGCTGTTCGAGTTGCTCTAAAGTGTAATCAATGATATATCGTTTGGCATCGTGACAAACCAAATACACAATTTTATCATCGGCAAAGAAATAGGCTATTTCATCCAGTGTTTTATACTGAAGTGTATCGCCAAATTTTACCAAAAATCTAGATTTATATTTTTTTTGATTGGTTTCTATACTCTGGATGATTCGCTGAATATCGAGCGAGTCGATGGATTTTCTGTCGTAGTTGAGCTGATGATATTTGTTAAGTGCTTGGCTCAAATCTTCAAAATCCAGTGGTTTTAGAAGATAATCTATGCTATTAATTTTGAAGGCCTGAATAGCATATTGGTCATAAGCTGTCGTAAATATGACAGGATTTTTGACAGGTATTTTCTTGAAAATATCAAAACTTGAACCGTCTGCCAAGTGGATATCTACCAATAATAGGTCTGGCTCTTGGTGTTTAACAAGCCAATTGGTAGCTTTTTCGACTGAGTCGACGGTATCTACCACATTAATGTTTTGGTCGTACTCAAGGAGCAAACTTTTGGCTCGTTGCGCAGAGTGATATTCGTCTTCAAT
Source organism: Flectobacillus roseus (assembly GCF_030056595.1). Classification (NCBI taxonomy): domain Bacteria; kingdom Pseudomonadati; phylum Bacteroidota; class Cytophagia; order Cytophagales; family Flectobacillaceae; genus Flectobacillus; species Flectobacillus roseus. Next base: position 223,962 of record NZ_JASHIF010000012.1, on the reverse strand, counting down.
AATCAATACTTTCATAATAGATCTTCAGAGGATAATTTAATAATGGGAATTTTTACCAGAAATTCATGTGTAGTTTTAATAACTTCCACTTTCAAAGGACTCAAGAACTGATAGCGTTGAATGATATTACTCAAGCCTTTATTGGTGGATTCCGTAGTATTAACCAGTTTGGGTTGTAAGTTGTTTGATAAAACTAAATAAGGGTGTTCGGTATAAAGTGAAATTTTCAAAGGGTTTGTACTCGTAGCGATGTTATGTTTGATGGTGTTTTCGAGTAACATTTGTAAAGCCATTGGTACAATTTGCCAATTGAGGTATTGTTCTTCTACCTTGATTTCAACAAGAATGCCTTCATAAAAACGCTTTTGCAAGAGAAATAGATAGGATTTTGTAAAATCAAGTTCCTCAGCAATGGTAATAAGTTCTTTATCATGGTGTTTTAATACATATCGATAAACATTTGAAAACTGCTTAACAAACTGGATTGAGCTGGTGGTGTCGGTGCTAATCAAAGAACTTAAAACACTCAGGTTATTAAATAAAAAATGAGGATTTATTTGATTTCGAATGGCTTGAAGCTGCGCTTGAGTACTGATTTGACGGAGCTTTTCGGTTTCGAGAGCCATCATCTCAAACTCATGCACATACAAATAAATGGTATTAAGAATATTGAGAAAAAGGTTGATTCTGAAAGCAAACATCAAAAATAGTTTGATCAGCAAACCAAAATTATCACTGGGTCTAACATCCCAAGTATTTGCAAAAATGTATCCTAACCCAACAGCTAAAATAGCGGTAAGCAAAATACTGCTTGCCATACCTAGCAGGAGTTTATACCATAATTTGGGATAATGAAAACGGGAAATAAATAAGTAAATAAGCCTATTACCTTCCCAAATACCCAAAATCAAGAGGAAAAACAAGAACAGTAGCTCTGGTTCTTTTAATGGGATAGGATAGTAGCTGAGGGTTTCGGTAACGAGTGTATTGGCAAAAGAATACACCGTGAGGATTATAACCCACAAAAATCGAAATGAATGAGCATATAGACTTTGCATAAATTGAGAAGAAAGAGTGGTATATCGATAACGGTTTTGAGTACGGGTATGTTTGAAAATAAATAGCCCTCGTCCAAAGTCGACGAGGGCTAAGTAAAGACACTATCTACTATTTATGGTAACAATACTTTGTCGATTACATGAATTACACCGTTGGTAGCCAGAATATTAGCTGAAGTAATATTTGAGTTTCCGCTTGATTTACCGATTACTTTAGCTCCACCTGCTAAGTTGAATGTTACCTTCGCCGCCGGATTAGCTGTCGCGACCTCCCCCGAAACATTTGGTAAGTCTGTAGAGAATACACGTCCCGGTACCACATGGTATAATAACACATTGGTCAAAAGTGTACGATTGGCTGGGTCTAATAAAGTTGCTTTTGGCACAGTTTTGTAAAGTTCTGTAAAAGCGGCATTCGTAGGAGCAAAAACTGTCAATCCACTTGCTGAAGCCTGAGATAGAGCAGTTACTACAGCTGGGTCGGCAGCAGTCACTAGACTTACAAGTTCTGAGAAGTTGCTGTTTTCTGCTGCAATAGTAACCAAGTTTTTAGTAGGAGGAGTAATCACATTATCAATTACATGAATTACACCGTTTGAAGCATCCACATCCGTAGCAATAACTTTGATATTACCATTGATAAATACACCATCTGCATTTTTCGAAATGTAAATCGGGCTACTAGAGTTGAGCGTTGGTACAGTACCCGAAGTTACATTGGCTGCCATTACTTCTCCCGAAACCACATGGTTGGTTAGGATATTGGTAAGGTCAGTGTTATTAATACCATCCAGACTAGTAATACCCGCTTTTGTAAATGCTGTATTGTTGGGCGCAAATACCGTAAATGGTCCTGTTGCTTTCAGCGCAGTGACTAAGTTGGCTTTGGTTAAAGCAGACACTAGGGTGCTAAATTGTGGGTCTGCAATGGCAACATCTGTGATGTCTTTTGTCATGACCGTGTTGTTTTCTTCGTCTTTTGAGCATGCGCTCAAGCCAAGTAATACGAAGCCTAATAAGGCTAGTCCTGTTTTTTTAAGGTTTTTCATAAGTATAAAGGATTAATGTTTAATTCACCTCTATAACTTTGGCTCTTGAAAATAGGATATTGAAAACGGAGTGAAACAACTATATTATGGTGTGAAACCTAAATTCTTTTCCGTGAACTGTTCGATTTTATTACTGAACTTTAGGCGTATTTTAATAAAAATGCGCTCTATATTTTGTTGAAAATATAGAGCGCATTGTGGAAAGGAGGCTTTAGACTCTAATAAAGCAATAAAAACACTGCAATGCCTGCAAAATAACCCAAGAGGGCGGGAAGACTGATTTTGCGCATATACCAGATAAAATCAATTTTCTCCATACCCATTACGGCCACACCTGCCGCCGAACCGATGATTAGAATGCTTCCGCCTGTACCAGCACAGTATGCCATGAATTCCCAAAGTTTACTGTCAACAGGATATAGAGCTAAGTCATACATACCCATCGAGGCGGCCACTAAAGGAACGTTGTCGATAACGGCAGAGGCTAAACCAATGGTAGTTACAATAATATCTTGATTACCAATAGTTTTATCCATCCACATAGCCAAGTCTGAAAGCAGATGCGTAGACTCGAGGGCTGCGATAGCAATTAGAATTCCCAAGAAGAATAGAATACTCGACGTATCGATTTTGCTGAGGGCATGTGCCACCGAAAAAGGCTTACGATCTTCTTCGTCCTTACCACTGTGTAAAATTTCGGAAACAACCCAAACGATACCTAAGCCTAGTAAAATGCCCATGTAAGGAGGTAAGTGGGTAATGGTTTTGAAAACAGGCACAAACAATAAACTGCCCAAGCCAATAACAAGCATAATGGTTGAATTTTGTGTTTCTACAATAAGTTGATGCGTATTTTCGGGCGAATATTGTTCCTCATTGGCAGGTAAAGATTTTACTTTTCCTTTGAGTCGAGAAGTCATAAACAAAAGAGGAATTAATAAAGAAATCAAGCTTGGTAAAAATAAACCTTTCATAATATTACCTGCTGTAATTTGTCCTCCAATCCATAGCATCGTAGTGGTAACATCCCCAATTGGCGACCACGCTCCACCTGCATTGGCAGCAATGATTACGATACCTGCAAAAAGCTTACGAGTCTCAGGCTCTTTTATGAGTTTGCGAACCACCGAGATCATAACAATGGCTGTAGTTAGGTTGTCTAAGGCAGCAGAAAGGAAAAACGTAATGAGTCCTAAAATCCAAAGAAGTGTTACTTTGTTTTTGGAAGTAATGCGGTCGGTAATAAGTTTAAACCCATGATGGGCGTCTACCAACTCCACAATAGTCATGGCACCTAGTAAGAAAAATAGGATTTCGGCAACACTTCCCAAATGATGCGAAAGCTCTTCGACTACCTTTTCAGATTCATGAGCACTTCCGAGCGCATATACTGTCCAGCAAGCCACGCCTGTGAGCAAGGCCGTTGCCGTTTTGTTAATTTTGATAGGATGTTCAAGGGCAATGGCCAAATAGCCAAGGGTGAATAAAATAACGATTCCTGATAGCATGATAAAAGGGATAATGATACTCGATAGAGTTTCGAAGGTACCAAAATACAATATAAAGTCAAAACCCCTGCTTGGAAGAACCAAAACAGGGGTTTTAAATATGATTGCGGAATTGTGAGTGATGAATGTAAACTTTACTTACTAATCTATTATCTCACTAACTTCACTTTGCATTATTACACTAAGCTTAAAGTTGCTTATTTCAATTTAGCTACAGCAGTCTTAATTCTTTCGCAAGCTTCTGCTAATTGTTCGTCAGCGGCAGCAGTTGAAATACGCATACAGTTTGGAGCACCAAAGCCTGAACCAGCTACAGTAGCTACAAAAGCCTCAGCCAATAACCACATACAGAAATCGTCAGAGTTGTTGATTACTGTTTTGCCATCAGTTTTACCAAAGTAGTAGCTAATATCTGGGAATGCGTAGAACGCACCATCTGGCATGTTTACTTTGAAACCTGGGATTTCACGCAACAAACCAACTACAAGATGACGACGACGGTCGTAAGCTTCTTTCATTTTGTAAGCCTCATCCAAAGGACCATTGAAAGCAGCAGTAGCAGCTTTCTGAGCGATTGAACAAGTACCTGAAGTAACTTGACCTTGTAATTTCTCAAGACCTTCTGCAATCCATTTAGCAGATGCCGTGAAACCAATTCTCCAACCAGTCATCGCATGACCTTTTGCAACACCATTTACAGTGATTACACGGTCTTTGATAGCTGGAATAGAACCGATAGAGAAGTGACCACCTGCTGTAAAGTTGATATATTCATAAATCTCGTCAGCTAAAACGAAGATATTTGGATGTTTTTCAACAATAGCAGCGATAGCTCTCAATTCTTCCTCAGTATATACCGAACCAGTAGGGTTGTTTGGAGAAGCAAACATCACCAATTTAGTCTTAGGTGTGATTGCTGCTTCAAATTGCTCTGGAGTTACTTTGAAGTTATTATCAAAAGAACCTTCTACGATTACAGAAGTACCTTCAGCTAATTTTACCATTTCAGAGTATGATACCCAGTAAGGAGCAAAGATGATTACTTCTTCGCCAGGGTTTACCAATACCGAAATAGCGTTTGCCAAGGCGTGTTTTGCTCCTGTAGAAACTACGATGTTTTCTGGACCCCACTCAAGGTTGTTGTCACGTTTTAATTTATCGGCAATTGCTTTACGCAAGTCAGGGTAACCAGCCACTGGTGAGTAACCGTGAAAACCAGCATCAATAGCGTCTTTAGCAGCATCACAAATGTGCTTTGGAGTTTTGAAATCTGGTTCACCTACAGATAAACTAATCACTTTGTGACCTTGAGCTGCCAATTCGCGAGCTTTTTTGGTCATTCCCAACGTAGCCGACTCTTCTAATGCGTTGATTCGACTTGATAATAATTCGACAGACATTGTTTTTGTTGTTTCGGATTATGAAAAAAACGAGGAAGATTTGAGCAAATTACAGTCACCCCCAAAATTGCACAAAGTTACTTGAAGGAGATTGCTTAAACTAACTTTTTTTTGATTAATTAATATTGGCTTTTATTTTTTGTAAACTTGTTAAAAAAAGAGTATTTAAATTATTGAAATGGTAATTTTTTTGGACAGGGAAAGGAGTGAGGCGTTAGGGGATAGGTTTTGGTTTTAGGGAATGGGCACAAAGGTACAGAGTGTTTGAGTGTTTTTTAGGGGATAGGGGTGAGGGTATAGGCACTAGGCACTAGGGGTGAGTCGCTAGGGGAATGGTTAACAATATGAAAGTTTTCCACTTAGCGGGTGAATTTATTCACCCGTAACGAAAAGGTTTAAACAGCTTCAATGTGGCGTTGTTTTGGGTATTCAAATTTTTCTGATTGTTCATTGACAAAGAATTCAGTATTTTGCGCTTGAAGGATAGGTAAGTATGAGTGCTGAATTGTGAGTGATGAGTTTTGAAGGTAATTTTTGAGCTTTCGGCTTTCGGCGGTGGGCTATGGGGAAAGTGCATGTCTGTGGTCGTTAAAAACATTTTAACACTCTTTGCCTTATGCCTGTTGCCTTGTCCCTAACACACAAAACTTAACTATAATTCTGCACTAATACTTAATATCAGAAATCTGAAATAAATTATTTTTGTATCCTTTGCTCATTACTAATTCACAATTCATTATTCACAACTCACCATTTTAACCTCTCCATTATTAGCCAAACCTATATTTGTATGAGTCATTCGCACGAATTAATTCATTGTAAAAACTGTCAAAACGAATACCACGGGCACTATTGTCCAAATTGTGGGCAAAAAGCTACCACCAAAAGACTGGTTTTCAATGACATATTTTCGGAACTACTCAACGCCTTTACTTATTTCAACAGAGGCTTGTTATATACCCTAAAAATGATGAGTACTCGTCCAGGGCATTCGGTAAGGGAGTATGTACAGGGAAAACGAGTGAATCATTTTCATCCTGTTAACTATCTTTTGTTGATTGGTGGGGTGGCTACTTGGATCTACATTCATTATTGGGATGATCTTTTCAATATGGGAATTATGTTCCAGAATATGAAATCCAAAGAACAAAAAGCTGTGATGCCTTTTGTCAAAAAAGCCTTACACTTTGCTTTTGAAAACTATACCTATCAACTCATGTTTAGTATTATATTGTATGGTTTTTTCTCGATTAAAATTTTAGGAAAAGAACGATACAACTGGGTTGAAGGCATTGTTTTACATCTTTTTGTACTTTCACATTCTGAACTGATTAAGTTACTTTTGTTTCCATTTTTGTTTTTTTTGAAAAATAGTATTGTTGGTTTTTATGTTCAATCCATGATATCTTCCCTCATCAGTATGGTATATATGATTTGGGCGTATAAGCAGTTTTTCGAGGAGAAAAGTACTTGGTCAGCGATTGGAAAAACATTACTTTCTATATTCGCAGCGGCTATCGTAATTGCTGTGATTTCTGGTTTTGGAGGATTCTTTATCTCGCTTTTTGGAGATAAAGCTGCCTTGATAAACGCTGTGACTGGAGGAAAATAAATAAGAGTGCTGGGAGATAAATTTTGAGTTCGATGTATTGTACTAAGCCAAAGTACACAGTTGACAGCCCAAAGCCCATTATACATAATTGATTTTAAAATGAAGATATTACATACCGCCGATTGGCATTTGGGTAAAAGATTAGATATGTTTTCTCGATTGGAGGAACAACGTGAGGTATTGGCTGAAATCGTGGAGATTGCCGACAAAGAGGATGTAGATGCTGTGATTGTAGCAGGTGATTTGTTCGATAACTTTAATCCTTCTTCCGAAGCTACCGAGCTGTTGTATTCTACTTTACATCGTTTGTCAAACAATGGAACACGCGCTGTGATTGCCATTGCAGGCAATCATGATTCTCCTGAGCGTATCGAAGTACCTGATGCCTTAGCCCGTGCTTGCGGGATTATTTTTGTGGGGTATCCAAACGCCTATTTACGTCCCTTCACTACCGATGGAGGCATTGAGGTATTGCATGTAGATAATGGATATATGGAGTTGGCATTGCCCAAACAGCAAACGCCATTACGTTTGATTTTGACACCTTATGCCAACGAAGTACGCTTGAAAACGTATTTGGGAGTAGAGGATACAGAGGATAGTCTTCGCCAGCATTTGGCACAGCACTGGAAGCAGTTGGCAGACCAATATTTCGACGAAAAAGGGATTAATTTCTTGGTAACACACCTCTTTATGATGAAAAATGGAGGAGAGCAACCTGAAGAACCAGATGACGAAAAACCAATACTTCATGTAGGTGGCGCCTCTGCGATTTATTCTGAAAATATTCCTCCTCAAACGCAGTACGTAGCCCTGGGACATTTACACAGATTCCAAACGATTGATACAGAACCGTGCCCAATTATTTATTCGAGTAGTCCTTTGGCCTATAGTTTTTCTGAGGCTAATCAAACCAAATATGTTGTTGTCGTAGAAGCAGAAGCTGGTAAGCCTGTGAGTCTTACGCCAGTGGCATTGACCAAGGGTAAAAAACTATTGCGTAACAAATTTACCGAAGTAGAAGAGGCTATAACTTGGTTGGAGGAAAATCAAGACGCTATTGTTCAGATTACGATGGTGACGGAAAGTTATTTAGAATCGGCAGATAAGAAAAGGCTGATGGAGGCGCATCCGATGATGATGCCTATTATTCCTGAGGTGAAAAATTTGCAAAAAGGCAATGATGGTACTTCCAAAATTGTGAGTATAGATAACAAAAGTATGGAAGAACTTTTTGTAGAATATTTTAAAAATAGCAAAGAAGGAAAAGGTCAAGCCCCAAGCGAATCTTTGATGGAGCTTTTCAAAGAAATACAATCAGTAGAGATTTTTGAATAATTTTTGTCGAGAAGGCAACGGTTTTTGTAGACCATCAGTCATGTACTTATGAAACGTTTCAACTATATTTTTTAATCTCATAAAAAGTTAAACCAATAAGTACACATGAAAAAACAATTGTTATTATTGTTGATGGCTGTCGTTGGCCTTTATATGGTGGCTTGTCAATCACAAGATGCTACGCCTTCAAGTGATGGTGATTTGGAAGCAGTCCAAGTATCAGCAGCTCGTACTGCCGCGGATTCTACTACAAAACCTAAACGTAAAGGCAAACTAACTCCTATTGATTCTACTGCTCTACCTAGCAAAGTTATTTCTTACATCAGTGCAAACTATGCTGGTGCTCAGGTGAAATTTGCTGCGAAGGATTCTTTAGGACAGTATTTCGTTGGTATTTTTGTCAACAAGACTCACACTGGTTTATTATTTGACGCAAGCGGTAATTTTGTTCAGATTATCGAAAAATATGGAAATAAAGCAAAACTAACAGACGTAGCTATCTCTACCTTGCCAGCTTCTGTAACTAGCTATGTTACGGCCAATTATGCAGGTTATACCATCAAGAAAGCAGGTACTAATGCCGATGGTAATTTGTTTGTAGGTATTGCAAATGATACCACAAGAGTCGTGTTGGTATTTGACTCGGCAGGTACTTTTGTTAAAGTAGCCGACATTCCTCCAATGAATGGTGGTCGTGGCAAAGGAAAAGGTAGAGGACATTGATCATTTGAAAATTAGGGAATTTGAAGATTTGAAAATGACCTAATATTCAACGATTACTTCCAGCATAATGCAAATAGCTTAATGCAAACAAAATATTTTAAAAGTGTAATTTGTGTAATGCACATAACCACGTTCTTGTTTTGAGAACGTGGTTTTTTATTGGGTAAAGTACAATATTTTACTTCCAGAATACTAACTTCGTTTTGTTAAAGTATTTTATGTCAAACCTTCAGCTATCCCGTGAAAAAACTATTGCTACTCGTTGGACTTACCATGACGACCATGGTGAATGTCCTAGCCCAAACAGCGTCCAAAGAATTTTATATGATTGTGGGTACCTACACTGCCAAAACTAGCAAAGGCATTTATGTGTATCGTTTTAATCCTACTACTGGAAAATTACAATATACTAGTCATGTTAGTGGTGTCAAAAATCCTTCCTTTGTGGCAGTTTCACCAACACAAGAAATGGTGTATTCGGTAGGAGAAACCGATGGCGATGGTACCGTAAATTCTTTTAGATTTGATAGAAAACAAGGAGTGTTGTCCTATCTCAACTCACAATCGGCAGGAGGTCCAGGTTCTTGTCATGTGACTACCGACCGTACAGGAAAGTGGGTTATGGTAGGTAATTACGGAGGAGGAAGTTTGAGTATTCTCCCTGTAGAATCAGATGGAACACTCGGAAAAGCTACCCAGACCATTCAACACACAGGAAGCTCAGTAAACAAAAATCGTCAGGAAAAACCACATGTTCACTCTGTGAATGTTGCGGTAAATAATACCGATGTTTTTGTGCCAGATTTGGGTGTGGATAAAGTTTATACCTATAAGTTAGATACACAAAAAGGGCTTTTAAACCCTGGTAAACCTGCTTTTACTAGCTCGACACCAGGTTCAGGACCGCGCCATTTTGTATTTTCTCCTAATAACAAATACGCTTACGTTATTGAAGAACTTACGGCATCAGTTACGGCATATCGTTATGAAAAAGGCGCTTTAAAACCCATTCAGACGATTTCGACCGTGCCTTCTGACTACACTGGGCTCAAGTGGGATGCTGATATTCATATTTCGGCTGATGGTAAATTTTTGTACGCTTCCAATCGTGCACACGAAAGTATTACGGTATATGCCATTGACGCTAAAACAGGTAAACTTACATGGGTAGATAATACACCAGTAGAAGGCAAAACGCCAAGAAACTTTGCGATAGACCCGACAGGTAATTATGTAGTAGTTGCCAATCAAGATAGCGATAATATTACCGTGTTTAGTAGAGATAAAAAAACAGGTAAGCTCAAATACACAGGCTATTCTATAGAAGTGTCGATGCCTGTATGTATAAAATTTGCTGATGCGTTGTAGGGGATAATATTTTCCAATACGATAAAGTAACGTAAAATTAACTGCGATTATACCGAGAGGCTTGGTGATTGATATCACTAAGCCTTTTTTGATTTTGAGTGAAGAATAAGTTTTTTATCGAGTGAAAAACTTTATTTATTTGTAGTCTAAAATTCAACATCATATTATGAAACACCTTTACCTAATTATTTTGCTACTATTTAACTATCAGTTAGTTTACGCACAAAAAGCTTCATCAAATTCACCAGTATGTATTGGGAGTACAGTTTCGCTGACTGCCAGTGGAGGAAGCTCCTACAGTTGGACAGGCCCCAATGGTTTTTCCTCAAATCTCCAAAATCCTTCGATACCCAATGCGACCGCATTAGCCTCTGGAAGATATACTGTAATCATTGATCAAAAAAGTTTTACACAAGACATAGTTGTAGGACAACGCCCGCAGTATCCAAGATACATGTTTCAAGAAATTACAGGTGCAAAATTGTCGTTAATCTCTGTTCCAGGGCTAGAGTCCGACTATATAACCTATGCTTGGACAGGCCCCAATGGATTTAGTAGCAATGATAAGATTCCTGTATTTAAGGGCTTCAATGAGAAGGTACAAGGACTATATAAAGTGAAAATAACAGATGATTACGGTTGTATTCAAAAGGACTCGATTATTGTAAAACTCACAAATGTAGATTGTCCTTATTCTTTAACAGCATTACTTCAGTCAAGTCAGACTGGTACAAATAAGGAAATTTATATAGCATCATCATCTTCTCGTGATTACACTTTCTGCAAAAATACATTTGATAAATTAACTATCGATACTACCTATTGGGGTAGTGATGTGAAAGTTACATGGTTGAAAAATCAACAGCAAATTTCTGTAGGAACTCCTACAATTGGTATAGACACTGATGGAACATATAGCGCCATTGTGACCAAAGGTGCATGTAGGTATGTTTCTTCTCCCATTAATATTAAGCTAACAGCCAATACACCAGTTTTAATAACTACAAGTGTAAAAAGCAATATTATTTGTGATAAAAATGGCTCATTAACTTTGAATGGTAGTACTTATGGGCAAACTGTAGACCAAAAGTATGTTAATTGGCAATGGTTAAGAAATGATAAACCTATCGACAACACATCTGGATCGAGTATTACGGTATCAGATGAGGGTACGTACAAATTAGTAGTGCGTGATGCATTTTGCTCAGGTATATCGGAAGGTTTTGTCGTAAAAAAGACTAATAAGATAGATGCCAATCTATCTGTTAGAACTAGCGTTCTTAATAAATATGACACCAGAGAGTTTTTGGTTTGTAACGACTGGTCAGATTACACTTATTTGTGGGTTGAAGGAGCTGGAGCAAAGCAGTTATTTCTAGAAGGAAAACTCATTGGAAGTTATTCTGAATGGGAGACGCTCGTTTCAACTGATGATAAATTTGGAACTTTTGTACTGAAGGTACAGAATGGTGCCTGTGAGGCTTACGACACATTAACGATTACGAAAGGAAGTAAAGCAACTGCAGTACCCATTAGAAATAGCATAATGAACTTTGACATTTGCAAAAACCCTAATGAGGCTACGTCCTATCTTTCTATGAAAGAGTATATTGGTGGTGATTGGAGTAGTATTTGGTATAAAGATGGACAAGAGTTCAAAACTGGATATGGTACATCCATGAGAGAACCTGGAGTATATCAGTTTATTGCTAAAAATAGCAAGACTGGTTGTGTGGCTCAAAGTCAATTATTAACTATTTCTCCAGCTAAAACACCGTTTGTCTATAAAACTTTTGAAAAGAAGAATATAAAAATTTGTACGGGTAATGAATACACACTTTCAAGCCCAGAGTGTCAGAGCACTTATATTACTCAAACATGGAAAAAAGATGGTAAAACTATTTCGCCAGATACCGATAATCCTTGTAATTTGACAGTCAGTGAAGGAGGGAAGTACTGGGTAGAATGGCAGTTACAAGATTGTACTAATTACTCAGATACAGTGACGGTTGAAATTACCCCAGCACTAGCACAGCCGATATTAAGTATGAGTTGTAATGGAACCTCATTTCAACTAAGCGCTGGTTCTAGTACTGCTAATACCTTCTTTTGGTACTCAAAGGGAGTTTATTTAGGCGCAACTAATTCGCCAAATTTACCAATAGATCAAGGAGCTAATAATAACTATCAAGTTGTGGCATACACACAAGGAAGCTGTCCCTCCATTTCTTCTTTTTTGAATGTCAATAATAAACTTGCGGTCGAAAAAAGTATGATAACAGCCTGTTCTGGTACACCGTTTACTTTTTCAGCACAAACCAATTTGAAAAATATTCAGTGGAGTGGACCAAATAATTTTACTTCTTCTAATGCACAATTACAAATATCTAATCCTTCACTTGCCAACAGTGGTGTTTACACCGTAAGAGCATGGGATACCAATATTGCTTGTGCTCTTACAGCAGATGTTTCGGTGTATGTATCAGTCGTTCCTACAATGACTTATTTTTCGACCTTGGAGGCTTGTGAAGGATTTACTTTTAAGTTTCCTAATCCTTTGTCTTTACCCGACAACAAGAATGTATCTTTTCCTGCAGAAACCTATGAGTTATACGGACCAAATATCAATCAGAAGGGTACATTAAATACCTTTGATGTTACAATTCCTGTTTATAATAAGAACTATGAAGGAACTTACACGTTGGTAGGTTACTCTCCTTATTCGTCGTGTCCTGTGAAAGTTACAACACAATTAAAAACTGTTTCTACCTGCAAAGACCTCCGCATAGACCAGCAAACCCTTAATTCCCTGAAGCCGCCTTGTCCGAATGGAACATTTGATTTACCCATCACACTGGTAGGAGATTTTCCTTCTAATCAGCAGATTGTGGCTAAAATGGAGCAAAATGGTACTGTCATTACGGTAGGAAAGGGAACAACTAGTCCTATCAAAATCACTATTCCACAATGGTTTGATGTAGCTAATGTGTGGGTTGAAACCGTAGATGGAAGTATTATTTCTTCCAAAAGAACCTTTGCTATCAATTCAGTAGATAAAAATAACGTACCCAAATTATTACCATCATCAGAGAGTGAACTGATTAGTAAAACCAATTTTTCAGGATGTGACTCGCTAGTATTGAAGATTGATAATGTTTCTGCTTTAGCGCTGGACAAATCAAATACTCAATGGTTTTATAATCAAGCCTTGACCACGACAAAGGATGTAAGCTATACTGTCAAACAGAATAAAGGAGGGCAATATGCTGTTCAAGTAGCATTTGCTTCGGGCTGTTCGTTAAAAAGTGAGGAGGTAAATGTTAGCTTTCAATATATTTATCCACCCATTAATGTTTACACCTACAATAACGATAACTATTTGTATTGTGGCAGAGAGAGTATGACTATTAGAGCCAGCTCATATAATAATGCAAGCTATTCTTGGAGTCGGAATGATACGCTTATTGCCTCCACAAAATCGCCAACTTTAGAAATTAACAAGGAAGGTGTGTATAAGGTATCGATGTCTCTGGGTGCCTGTCGTTCAAATTCTGAAACCTTGCAAATTAATACCCGAAAAGATAAACTAATACCTGTTTCTATTTATTTGGGAGATATGGCAGTAGCACAACCTCTTGCTTGTAATTCCACCAATTATGTTCTCTATTCGAGTATAATAGAACCCAAAAGTATCGTGTTTTCTTGGTTAAAGAATGATGTTAAAATTCCTAATGTAAACACTGAGAATTTGCCAGTAACTGAGTCGGGGAGATATAGGCTTCAAGTAAGCTCAGGAGATTGTTTTGGGTTATCAAATGAGGTCATGATTAATAACCCATTAGTACCACCCACTATTGAATTTTCTATTACTACATTAGCTGATGAACTAAACCAGTACAATAGTATTCAGCCAGATACCATCAGTATTTGTAGTGGAAGTGGTATAAACCTAAGTTTTTCGATGTATAATAATCTTACTTCGGCGCAAGAGAAAAACTTGGTAAGTGGTACCCAAATATGGTATAAAGACAATCAAGTTATTTATATTCATAAATATGAAAATAATACCAATACCACCTCGTCTTTTTCAACTAATACTTTTTCCACTTACTCCTATGATTGGGGTCAGGCAGGGCTTCAAGAAGTTGGTACCTATAAAGTGGTGGTGAGTACAAAATTTAAAGATGGTTCAAGTTGTGATTTTTCTTCAAAAAACCTTACGCTAGTCTGGGCAAAAGATACCGTTGGTCTTCGATTTGTTCATTCAGGCTTAAGTGCCGCTTTGTATCCTAACGTAAGAGAATTAAGAACATGCTCTAATGAGATAAGACCATTTGAGGAATATATAAAATCAACGACGGGAAGGGTTAATGTAGCGAAATATACGATTCAGAAAAATAATGTAACGGTCAAAACAACCACATCCTTGGATACACTAAATAAGTTTACGATTTCAGAAAAGGCAACTTATCGCTTGATTGTAAATTATGTAACAGGATGTGTAGCCAAAACGCAATCAATCAATTATTATCCTAATTCAATCAAGGTTGAGCTAAGATCTGATTTCCCTTTTTATATTACGAATGACTCTTTGAAAATTTGTAACACCATAGATGACAGCATTGAATCATCGATATATAGTGCTAATTCAGACCAGTTTTCAAAAAACTATCAGTACGTATGGTATAAGGACAATAGTCCAATCAAGAATACAGATGCGCATGTGAAACAAGTCTCTGAGGGCATTTATCAGTTGAAGGTATCTTCAGGAAATTGTACAGGCGAATCAAAAAAAATAGTTGTATATAAACCTAAGTTATCTTTACCCGTTACGCCTGCAGATTCTGTGTATTTCTGTGAAGGTAAAACGGTAGAATTGAAATTGCCAGAAGCAAAAGGATTACGATACCGTTGGCAATTGAATCAGCAAGAAATCGAAAATGCCACGACCGCATCTTTGACAGTAAATAAGTCAGGAGTTTATCGAAGCCTAGTTTACGATGAAAAATGTTGGGATATGAGCCCATCTGTTAAAATTGGGCAACTACCCAACATCCCAGCCACAGCCAGTATCTCAGGCGACCAATCGATTGATTATGGCAAGGAAGCTAAGTTGAAGGTGGACTTGGGTTCTCACGCTCCATGGACTTTTAAATTGTCGGATGGACGAGAATTTACCGCTCAGAAAACACCATTTGAGATTACGGTAAATCCTTTATCGACAACCTCCTATACACTTTCAGAAGTAAAAAATATCTGCGGTACAGGTACAGTAAGTGGTACCGCCAAAGTTACGGTATTGGTATTAGGTATAGAGGAGGAAAGCGGTATTCTTGTAGAGGTATTCCCAGTGCCAACTTCAGATTATTTGACATGGAAAGTTAGAACCGATAAGCCTGCTTCCTACGATTTACGCTTAAGCGATACACAAGGACGAGTGTTGGAGGTGCAACATAATACCACACGTTCCCAAGCGCATGAAGGTCAATTGAATATTAGTACATTACCAACAGGCGTTTATTTCCTGCAACTGACCGTCGGAGATAAAACTTTTATTCGTAAGGTGATAAAGGAGTAAAGAGTTTATAATGAAGCTGTTTAAAGTTACTAGTTCAAGACTTAGTCTTGGACTTACTTTATAAAACAGTTTAAAACTGTTTTATCCAATTCAATGGTGGGGTTCAAACACCTATCGGTCTATTACTCGTTTTGTCCAGTAATCAGATTCGTATTAGTACACTTCGAGCTTATTCTTCTGGTTTTAAATACAGTCTAATTAACAGATAACTTCCTTTACTGAGGTGCTCAAAATTGATAAATATCAGTTTTGAGCACCTACTTTTATTATACAGTGAAAATGTCTCGGCACCTAACTTTGCGGGTTTTTAAGGAAGACTTGTTTTGAAATAAGACAAGTCTAAATCGTATCTCATGGAGATAGATTTTCAAAGAATTTTGCAAAATGACACAATCATCTATAGAAATCATGGCTCCAGCTGGCTCTTGGGAGTCGATGATGGCCGCCATCAAAGCAGGAGCTAATTCGGTATATTTTGGGGTAGAACAACTCAATATGCGTGCTCGCCAAACCAATAATTTTCTGGTTGATGACCTGCCCGAAGTAGCTCGTGTTTGTGCTGAACATGGAGTGAAAAGTTATATTACGCTCAATACTATTATTTACGATCATGATATTTCTTTGATGCGAAGAATTATTGATAAAGCTAAAGAAGCAGGTATCACCGCAGTGATTGCTTCAGATTTAGCAGTGATGAATTACTGTCGGAAAAAAGGGATGGAACTCCACATTTCAACACAATCAAATATCACTAATATCGAAACAGTCGAACTCTATGCCGATTATGCTGACGTGGTGGTAATGGCTCGTGAGCTGACTTTGAAACAAGTCGGGGACATCGTAAAAAACATTCAACGAAATCAAATTACTGGTCCATCGGGTAATTTGGTACAAGTCGAAATTTTTGCACACGGCGCTTTATGTATGGCTGTTTCTGGAAAGTGCTATTTGAGTTTACACTCCCATAATGCCTCGGCAAATCGGGGGGCTTGTATTCAAAACTGCCGTCGAGAATATACGGTTATTGATAAAGAGGAGGGAATAGAGCTCGAAATCGATAATGAATATATCATGTCGGCAAAGGATTTATGTACCATTGATTTTTTGGACAAAATCATTGACGCAGGAGTGAAGGTCTTAAAAATTGAAGGTCGTGGACGCGCTGCCGATTATGTCTTTACCACTACACAGTGTTACCGACAAGCGGTAGATGCCATAGCAGATGGTACTTATACACCCGAAAAAATTGAACATTGGAAAGCAGAACTTAGCAAAGTATATAACCGAGGCTTTTGGGATGGATATTACCTAGGTCGTAAAATGGGCGAATGGAGTAATCAATACGGCTCGGTAGCTACTCAGAAAAAGGTATATTTAGGAAAGGGAGTGAAGTATTTTGAAAAAATAGGCGTTGGGGAGTTTTTACTCGAAAGTCAAGAAATCAACCTTGGCGACCAATTGATTATTACAGGGCCAACCACTGGGTATGTGGAGGCTGTAGCAGAGGAAATACGAAACAATGAAGGTAATCCCGTAACAACTGCAAGTAGAGGCGAAACCATAGCGATACGAGTGACTGAAAAGATACGTCCGTCCGATAAACTTTACAAAATCATACCTGCTCATGTTTAAGTTGATTCATTACAGAAACCGTTGTATTGGTTGCAATGCCTGCGTAGAAATAGCCTATCAGCGCTGGCGTATGTCCAAAAAAGATGGTAAAGCTGTACTGTTGGGAGCTATCGAAAAAAAGGGAATTTATCAAATTCAGCTTAACGAGGACGAACTCCCCGAAAATGAACAAGCGTTAGAGGCTTGTCCTGTAAAGGTTATTCAGATTGTGAGGTGAAGAACCTCACAATCTCTAATCCTATCTTTTGAGAAGCTTAAATCCAATCTCTCTACCTTGTCCTTGAAACATCGCAAGATTAATCCAGAAGAAGGCAAATTGTTCCATCAAATCAAATTTATCATTGCCACCTACGTCATAGCAGTTTTCAAATCCTGCATCGATAGCTAATTGTTGAGCAATAGCTTTCCCCTTTGTGGAATCTCCAGCAACAAAAGCATCTATTGTTTGCTCACCATAACGAGGATCCAACATATTGTTAAAACCTGTTGTATTAAAGCATTTTACTACATCATTTGTCAGGGTATTAGCCAAAATCGCCTCACTTGTATTGCTAAACCCAGCTGGTTCACGTCCCATAACAATATTCATGGTATCGATAATTACCTTATTGCTTGTATCACCTAATGATTGGGATATTTCAATTGCATAAGGAGCTGGCGTTGCTAGTATAATTACCTCTGTTTGCTCAACTGCACTTCTGATAGTCGTAAATCGGTCTTCACCAATTTGAGATGCTAGTTTGATGGATTTTTCACTGAGTGGAAATTTAGCGCCTATCAAAACAGTATGTCCAGCTTTGATAAACTTTTGAGCTAATGCCCCACCCACATTACCTGAGCCTATAATTGAAATTTTCATAAAAGTAAAAAGTTAAAAATCTAAGAATAGGTAAAGTTGATAGTCCTGTTACTATTTTAAACAAGACAAATTTTAGGATATCGGCATTACTTATGAAATCTGTCTGGCAAAAAATACCAGAGAGGAATGCCAATAAAAATGAAAAAAGACAGATACACAGATACCAATGCCAAAGGAATAGAAAGAAGATATAATGAGCAGGAAATCCAGTTGCTTTTTTGTATGGTACTATTGTAAGGAATCAGTTTAGCATGGATTTCTACGTATCTCCGAAGTATCAAGAAACCAAAAGCATTTAAAAACATAATAAAACCATAGAACATAACGGCTTGTGGCAACAAGGGATAGGATGCCAAAAAACTAGTAGGCATCGGGATTAACGACATAGCAAAGAGTAGAAACAGATTATGCCAAATTAGCTTGGTACCAACATGAGGAATTTTGTCAAACATGGTATGATGATTAAGCCACAAAATACCCACTACCACAAAGCTTAGCGTGTAAGATAATACCTTGGGTATGACTTTGACTAGTGCCTCTGAAACCTCTTGGCTTGAAAAGCTCTGAGACAATTCTGGTATCTTCAACTCAAAAGCCATAATGGTAATAATAATTGCGATTACCCCGTCGCTAAAAGCCTCAACTCTACTTTTACTAAGCATTGTATCAATATTTTAGTGAATAAAACCGTCTTTAGGTTCTAATTTAGCTGGAATTTCGAGCTCTATTAACATTTCTTTTAAATCTCTTTCTATGGTATTACACATCGAGCTCATTGGGATATCTGTTATTTGGTTTTCGAAAGGATTTTCGTTTACTTCTCCTACTTTTCCCATGACTCCAAAAACAAATGAAATCAAAATACTTGTAGGAATCATTAAAGCTGGAGCATCCATTTTGCTAAAATCAGCAATCAAGCAGAATGGAAGAAGCACCATAAAAACATACAAAAAGAGCTTGGTGAAATAATGATATTGGCGTAGCAGCGGGGTATTCTTGATACGTTCACAAGCACCTTGGTAATTACTAAACCCTGCAAGTGTTGGTTCAATACTGATATTATCAAAGGCTCCTAATAATTCTAACCTAATGCCCTCTTTTATTTTGAACCCCTGGGTTTGTATTAAGAAATTCGCTTTGTTATTTTTCTCTAGTAATTCTCGATATTCCTTTTCTGATAAAAATGGTTTTAGCTCCTCCCAAGCGTTTTGTTGCCTTAGCTGTAACCGTAAAGCATGAGCAAAAGCAATTTGACGATAAACCAGTTCTTTTTTGTAAACGTCTACTTCCTGTACGGAGGCTTTGTCAATTGCAGCAGCGTTCTCTGCATTAACAATAATTTGACGAGCAAAAATCCGACTGTTATTGATAATATTCCCCCAAACTGTACGAGCCTCCCACCAGCGACTATAGGCATTATTGTTCCTAAAAGCAATAAAAATGGCAAGAGCACTGCCTAAAATGGCAGCAATCGAAAAGGGTAAACTTATCGTTTCAAGATGCTTATTATCATACACGAAATAAATTGTTACTGAAACAAAGGTTGCTATGGTTATTTCTATAAACATATAGCGAATTACCGCAAGAGGATTAAAAACTTTGCGAAGTATCATGACTCATCTATTTAGTAATGAAACGACAAGTTCGGCAGCTGCTGTACCGCTGTTTTGTTGTTGTCCTGTAATCAAGTTACCATCTTGAATTGCGTAAGAAGAAAAAGGTGGGGCTACTTTGAATGTTGTATCTGATAATTTTTTAGCCTCAGATTCTATACGATAAGGTTGGATTTTCATTCCAACGGCTTGGTCGGCAAATTCTTCTTCGGCATCGGCAAAGCCTGTCCATGTTTTTCCTTTAACCAATAATTCTCCATCGGATTTTTGGGCTTCTAACAACAAAGTTGTAGAATGACATACAGCAGCACTTGGCTTACCAGCCTCATAGAATTCGACAAAAAGCTTTGCTAAATCGGGGTTGCCTCTGAAAGTATACATTGGACCTTGTCCACCCACTAAAAAGATAGCATCAAACCCAGAAGCTTCAACTTCTGTGAGTTTTTTGGTGTTGGCAAGCATAGAATTAAACCAGTCTTGCTGCATATAACCTAATGAAATCACATCATGCGCCGAATAACCACTTGAATCAGTCGGGTTAGAATAACCATCCATTTCAAGTTTTCCTCCCTCGGTTGAAACCAATACTACTTCATAACCTGCCTCCTGAAAAACTCGAAGTGGATGAGTTAGTTCGGCAGCCCAAAAGCCAATTGGCCAACCCGTTTGTAATGAAGTGCTTGGAGAACTAGCCACCATTAGGATTGTACCTTTAGTGGGTGCTCCATGAAAATGTACATAAGTGTTTATTTCTTTGATCATGTTGTTGAGTTGTTTGATTGATGAAACAAAATTGTATTGACAAACCAACAAAACCATGTGTACAACTTTTTTGTACGATACGTACCAAAAAGTGTGTATACCTCAACAGGACTTTACCACTATATTTGAATAAAAAAAGCTAATGGGAGATTTTAAGTATAATGGAAAAATGTATTATAACCCTGTAGAGTTTGCGATGGACAGAATCGGGGGAACTTGGAAAATGCCCATTTTATGGCGTTTGAAAGACCGTATTATGCGCTATAGCGAGCTACAGAAGGATATACCCCATATTTCGCAGAAGATGCTAACCACACAGCTTCGCGAGTTGGAAGAAGATGGTTTTGTGACAAGAAAAGTCTACCCTGTTGTACCTCCCAAGACGGAGTATACCATTACAGAAAGAGGATTAAGAGCCATTGAGGTCGTTACCGTTATTCGTAATTATGGCTTGGAACTAATGAAAGAAATGGGAGTAGATCATAAGTAACCCCGTAGAAACGACAGAAACTAGTATTTTTTGTCGTTTCTACGGGGCATTATAATTTCTTATTTGTTCGTTACGAGTGCTAGCGAAGCTTTCTGATTGCCTGTTCCTTTTAAACTTCCTTTGGCTACAAGTGTATAAATTTTCCCAGTGGCAATCGACACTTTTTCTAACTGGAACAGCAACGAATCGTTGCTCGCGTCTTTTACTAGAAATGTGTAATTAGACCCAGGCGTAATAGCTTCAAAAGTTTGCACACCTGCAAAACCCGTTTGTGAAAATAAAGGAGTATTTTGACCTTGAAGGTAAAGATTTAGTCCTTTGTTTTCGACCATAAAATTGGCAAAGCGAATATGGGCAAACTTAGGGCTTGGTTTTGATAAATCGTCATTGTAAACCATAATAGAAGGAGTAGCTTTTGTGCCTGCCACAAAGGCGGTGTAGTTACCTTGTTCTGACAAGGTGATTTCTTTTTTTGCTATGGCAGTTGTTGAGCCTTTAGTACTAAAACTTAACTCCATTTTATTCGTAGGGGAATCTTGGTAGCCCAGCTCAGTCATAAAGTCAATATCTTTATCAAGAAACTTTTTGGTACCCACATAAAAACTTACCGTTCCACAATCAGTACAGGCATTGAATACTGATAGTTTGGCTGGCTTAGGTTCTACATTGGGGTTTACCTCGTAAACTTTCTTACAAGAAATGGACAATACTGCCACAAGAACAAAAGAGATGTTTGTAAATTTCATAAAAGAGAAGGTTTAAATTTATCTCAATGAGGCATGGCTTCAGAAGATGGTTGTAAACCTTTTCTGGATTTAACATTCTTTAACAAGTGGGTGAGATAGACTCAATGGCGCAAATTATTAAAGTTGCAGTATATAGCATTATATTAGCTTTGAATCACTTGTTCTAACTGCTTTTCACAAGAATAATTTATGTATACTAATAGTTTAGATACTCCTAGAATCACACGGAAAACCAACTCTGGAGGCATTAGTTGGATTAAAGCAACGCTGTGTATGGTTGCACTGACACTATTTTCATGCCAAGAAAAAAAAGAAGTTAAGGTTAAATATGTAGTCATAAATAAAAAAATTGTACTACCCCAAGGAGTGGAAATTAACGGACTAAAACAAGGCTTGTGGATAGAGTATAATGATGTTGGATTTATTAACAATATTGTTACCTATGTAAATGGAATTGCAAATGGTGAGTGTCTTTTTTATAATGACTTTGGAAGGATCATTAGAAAATTTCACTGTAAGAATGGAAAGTTAAATGGATTATTTGAATGTTTTAATGATAATGGTCTACTTACAGTAAAGGGTGTATATGACGATAATAAAATGAAAGGAGAATGGTTTTACTACAGTGATAATGGTAAGTTGATGACTTATGAGTTATGGGAGAATGGTAAGATTATTAAGAAAAAAGTCTTTGAGTGAAGTCTAACATTATTCCTTGGTCTGTTCAACTTGCTCAGTCAATCTACAATACAAAATTTCTAAAATACAAAAACATCACATGATAACTTTAAGCATTTGTTTGAGCTTTATTCTCACAACTTATAATCAATTGAATACGCATTTCGGAACGTTTACACCAAGTATTTATCCTAAAACAATCACTCTATTAGAAGTGAACAACGATAATGGTTTGAAGAGTGCTGATACAAGTATAATCGTCTTGAAAAAATTAAAATATACGTTGTTGGACATTAAAGATTATAAGACTGACAAACGACAATTACTCATTCAAAAAATCATGTAACCCAAGGTAAAATATTATTTTTAACTCCAGATATAGCACAGGGGTTCTCCGTAAATTGGATCAAAGAAACAAGTGCTGGCTTTGAAGTATCAATAGAGTATGGGTCAAGGTATTATGTTCAAAAGATTTTCCAGTTTGTTTTCGAAAACAATAGTTTTTATTTAAAGAATATTACAACAAGTTCTTTCGATAAATATAGCCCAGAGAAGTATGAGAAAACTATTAAAAACCTAAAGAAGCCTTTCAAAGTGACTAATTTTAAGATGGAAGATTTTGTGTAGTATTTGCTTGAATTGCTATCTTAGGACAAGACAACACTTTTTCAAAAAAGGCGTTCGAAAAACAAATTTCGAACGCCTTTTTTGAAAA
Source organism: Flectobacillus roseus (assembly GCF_030056595.1). Taxonomy (NCBI): domain Bacteria; kingdom Pseudomonadati; phylum Bacteroidota; class Cytophagia; order Cytophagales; family Flectobacillaceae; genus Flectobacillus; species Flectobacillus roseus. Next base: position 200,833 of record NZ_JASHIF010000012.1, on the reverse strand, counting down.
ACTACAATTTAGGGCTAAAATATTGATAATCATAGTGTTGTTGTGATTATGTGAGAATGCAAATTCTATCATAATCATGCAATCGCAATTACACAATTCGGGATTAACAGCAATTTTATTCCTTCTTGGAAATCTTCTTAGTTTCCTCCCAACCTGTATGTATTGCTACGTCAGGTAGCGCTTTTTTCAATGCTTGAATACCTGTCTTGGTGACTTTACTTTTCCAGCAATAGATATTTTTAAGAGACTTTAGTTTGGCTAAAGCTTGAATGCCTGAATCAGAAATCTGCGTGTCAAATACATTCAGATATTCCAAATATTGTAAATCTTTCAATTGCGCTAACCCTGCGTCTGTAATAGCGGTATGTTCCAAATGTAGATGCGTTAGATGTTTACATTTGGCGACCTCCGCCATAGATTTATCGGTTATTTTAGTGCGCCCCAATTTTAACCAAATGACTTGCTCTGATAGGTTGTTTAATAAATTGATTTGCGCATCATCAAAGTTAGGAGCATTCACAAAGTTGGCTTGTAGAAAATGTTGTCCGTTGGCTACAGGCATGACAATAACCTTTAATGCACTTAATTTTTGAATATCCTCTTCATTGGCAGCAGGAACATTTTCTTTAAAAACTGCTGAAATACTTTCACCATTTTCTTGTGTATTGCCACCATTTGATAGCGATGCTAGCAAAGGCTTTACCTTTTCATCGGGTTTTAGTTGGGCTACCTTTTTGTTAAAAGGTGCGCCTTGCTGAATCCACCAATGCAAAAGCGCGATTTCTTGCTCAGTCAGTGGTGTTTTACCTTTTGGAGGCATGTGATGTTCGTCTTCCTCAGGTAATAGCAAGCGTTTGATAAGTTCGCTATTGGCTGGATCATTTGCTTTGATAATGGCGCCATGTTTACCTCCTTTCAAAAGTAAGTCATGCTGGTCCATACGCAATTCTCCTTTGATTTTATTGGCATTGTGACATGACCAACATTTTTGCTCCATGACTGGGGCTATAATATCTTGATAGACTAATGCCTCATCGATATTCTCTATTTTCCTTTTGGCTGTTCCAGTAGCTATTCGTTTGGGTAGCCCAAACATCGAGCGAAATGGCTCAGGTGTATTGGCGTACAAATAATCTTCACCATGCGTCATATTACCTCCAAGATGCCCCGTAACCGTCAATAGAATTAGCATAGTGAATAAAGCAGATAAATATCCTTTATTCATGACGGGACTTTGCTCGTAACCTTTTAGATACCAAGCCAATAAGGAAACAGCCGCTACCGCTATTCCCATCCATTGATGCCAAAAGAGCGTATCTTCGTTATACTCGCCAGAGGAGGAAAGTAAATAGCCAAAAATACATGATAACACAGCGGTGAGTGAGCCAGTTAGAAGAATAGGAGCAATGGCAGGCTGAAGTGTCTGTAAATATTTTTTACGAGATAACCACTCTAAAATGGCCGCCATTATCAACATTCCAATAGGTAAATGAACCACTAAAGGGTGAAAATGCCCCAAAAATATGGCCCAATCCGAAGAGGCATTGGTTTGCAATACTATCATTATATGTTGATTTGAAAAAATACGGTAAATGTAGGCTTTAGGCTGTAAGCCGTATGCATTAGGCAAAATATTTCCTTTATGACCAATGTACATAGCTGACCGCCGAAAGCCCAATATTTAAGTATGATAAGTAATAAAGTAAAATGTTAATGGTCATGATTCACAATTCACCACTCAGCCCCCATTGCTCTAAAAATCACTCCTCATTCCGCATTCAAAACTCATCACGCTTAAGCAATTCTTTCCAGTTTGATGGGATATGTTTTTTTAGAATTCCACTGAGGAATGTACACGTTTTCGTCAGAGTCTACATATACATCATGAGGGTGCATAAACACATTGTGAGGGTCGTCTTTGTACTGACGTTGTAGCTTACCATCTTTGTAAGTCGGCTCAGACCCACCAGGGGTTGAGATTACTTTCATATTTTTATCCATTACCTGAATATAACCCGAGTTATTCCAAGATTGGTCGGAGCTTCTGTAGGCTGCTGCAAAAATATAGTCGCCATGTAATACTGGTCTGCACACAAAAGTGCCCGGTAAATGATACACCGCCAAGAATTTTCCGTCAAGTGTAAATCTTTTGATACAAGTATGCGAACGGTCTGTAATCAATAAAGTTGGATTCTTTTTATCACGAGTATCTACCAAAACACCGTGACAAGTATCAAATTTATCGTCAGTATAAGCATTTGAGTAACCTCCAAAATGACGGATGTATCGGCCTTTGCTGTCATATTGAATAATATATTGTGAACCATATCCATCAGCTACATAGATATCGCCATTGGCTGGGTTAATAGCTGTTTCTGTAGGTACAAAGCGGTTAGGCGATTCATAAACGCCTGTTTCTTTAGGATATTCCAATTTCATTACTTCACGTCCTTTCAAGTCGGTTTTGATGACTTGATGACGATTGTTATCACAAATAAATAAAAACTGTTCGGCACCTTCATTTGAAATGGACAGACCATGTGCACCGGGGTAACTTGTGCCCCAAGCTTCCAATAATTTTCCTGATTTATCATAAATCAAGATATTGTTTTTGGTTTCGTTGGTACACATAATCAAACGACCTTTGGCATCTTCTACCATTTCGTGACAGTCGTTCACAGGGTTTTTAGCAGCATCTAGTACGCCCCATCCTGCTACTACTTTGTACTTGTGGGAATTATGCCCAATGATGATTTCTTCCATTTTTTGAGATGTTTTATTGCCTAAACTAGTATTGGTGATTAAACCAGCTCCTACAGCTAAGGTGCTAGTTTTGAGGAAATTTCTTCTGGATTGATGCTCGTACATAGAGGATAATATGTTAATGGTAAATTACGAATTGTGAATCAATACTGTACGAAGAGTTTCCAAACTATTTCGGATATCGGATATGGGATTTCGGAAGTTTAATCATTTATTTTCTTTATTTCCGAAATCAGAAATCCCAAATCCGCAATTATTGGAAATTCTTCTTACAGTACTAATTGAGAATTATAGATTTAGGCTAGTGATTTGTCTAATACCTATAGCTCATAGCCTAAGGCATCATTAAGACAAAACCGAACGGATAACTTTTCCACTAGTATCGGTTAATCTAAAGTTTCTACCTTGAAATGGATAGGTAAATTCTTCATGGTTGAAGCCTAAACAGTGCATGATGGTTGCTTGCAAATCAAAAACAGAAGTACGGTCTTTTATGCCGACATAACCCACAGGATCTGTTTCGCCGTGTGAATAGCCGCCCTTGATGCCTCCGCCTGCCATCCAAACGGTGAACGCTTCGGTATGGTGGTCTCTTCCTTTGAAGGCAGCCGCTTTACCTTCGCGATTTTCTGCCATTGGGGTTCTCCCAAATTCTGCTCCCCAAACGATGAGTGTTTCATCTAGTAAACCTCTTTGTTTTAAGTCTTGGATTAAAGCTGTAATGGCTTTGTCGACGGTCGAACATTTTTTGGTCAAACCATTTGCCACGTCAGTATCTTCCGAACCTCCGCCGTGGGAGTCCCATCCCCAATCAAAAAGTTGTACAAAACGCACGCCTTGTTCTACGAGTTTGCGTGCTAGCAGGCAGTTGTTGGCAAAGGATTCTTTGCCTAATTGTGTGCCGTACATTTCGTGGATATAGGCTGGTTCTTTGGTAATATCCATTACTTCTGGTACAGTAGTCTGCATCCTGAAGGCCATTTCGTATTGCGAAATACGTGCTAAGGTTTCAGGGTCATGAAACTCTTCGTAAGATTCTTTATTGATTTCGGTAATGGCATCGATGGTACTTTTGCGTAAATCACGACTCATTCCTGCTGGGTCTGAAATATATAAAACAGGCTCACCCTGATTCCGACATTGAACACCTTGGTACACCGAAGGTAAAAATCCGCTACCCCACAAGGCCTTGCCGCCATCTGGGTTTTTTCCACCAGAAGTAAGCACCATGTATCCCGGTAAGTTCTGATTTTCGGATCCCAAACCATACGTTGCCCACGTACCCGTACTCGGTCGCCCTAAGCGAGCCGAACCTGTGTGAAGTAGCAATTGCGCAGGAGCATGGTTGAACTGGTCGGTGTACATCGCCTTGATAAACGAAATATCATCTGCCACTGATTGTAAATGAGGCATTTTATCCGAAACCCAAGCGCCACTTTGACCTACTTGTTGGAATTGGGCTTGTGGTCCCATCATTTGCGGGACACCACGGATAAAGGCAAACTTTTTGCCTTCTAGAAAAGAAGCTGGACAGTCTTTTCCATCCAATTTCATCAAATCGGGTTTGTAATCAAATAACTCCAGCTGCGAAGGCGCACCTGCCATATGTAAGTAAATGACAGATTTGGCTTTACCTGCAAAATGAGGCATTTTGGGTGCAAGAGGATTAGCCGCACTCGCTACTGTATTCTGTGGAGTACTGCTACAACTTTGCAGTAACGAACCCATAGCCATCATCCCCAAGCCCGTAGTGCATTGCTTGAGAAAATGCCGACGGGTCTCGTAGCGAAGCTTTTCAAAAAGAAGTTCTTGCTGTAAGTTTTTCATACGTTTATTCAATGAACAAAAGCTTTTAGGTTTAAGAAAATCTGACCTCCGAAATCAAAAATCCACAATCAAATTTATTCTTTCATAATAAACTCATCCAGATTCAGCAACGTACTAGCTACGAGGGTTTTAGCAGCTAAGTCTGGAATGTTTTTAGGTTTTATATTATCATCAGGACAAATATTGAGAAGCTTTTCGGCTTCGCTTTTATTCTGCCGATATGCTTGCAATGAATTGGTATAGAGTCGTTTAAATACCGCTAATTTTTTCTTAGAAATAGGTTTACCAATCGTAAATTGATAAGTATTACTAACTTGTGTGTCAAACGAGCCTTGAATATGATCCATTTTTTGGGCTAGATGTTTGGCACATTCCAAATACACAGGGTCATTGAGCGTGACAAGTGCCTGTAAAGGCGTATTGGTTCGGATTCTTCTTGCCAAGCAAATATCACGATTAGCGCCGTCAAAAGTAATCATCGAAGGATAGGGCGTTGAGCGTCGCCAATAGGTGTATAAGGCTCTTCGATACTGATCGTCTTTTTCACTTGTTTTCCAAGCCATGCTACTGTAAGGTGTATTCCAAATTCCATCGGGTTGATACGGCATTACGCTTTTTCCATACATTTTAGGACTTAACAAGCCGCTCACCAGTAAGGCTTGATCTCGGATTTGCTCAGCTGACAAGCGTACTCTTGGTCCACGGGCTAAAAGTCGATTCATAGGGTCTTTTTCTAATAAATCTGGGTTGGCTTTAGAATCTTGTTGGTATGTAGCCGACATAACCATTTCTTTCAAGAGTTGCTTGGGTTTCCATTGGTATTCAGTCATGAATTTTACGGCTAGATAGTCCAACAAAGCTGGATGCGTAGGCGTAAATCCTTGTGTGCCAAAATCTTCCAAAGTTTCGACCAAACCTATGCCAAAAATTTGTTCCCAAAAGCGATTTACCGCTACTCTGGCTGTTAACGGATTGTCTTGACTTCCTAACCACATGGCTAGTCCAAGACGATTTTTAGGGGCATTTTTAGGTAATCCTCCAAATATCGCAGGTACTTCTGGTGTCACCACTTGCGTTTTGGCCAACCAATTACCCCGCTCCCAAACCTGTGTTTGACGAGTAAACTCTTTTGGCGAATCCAGCATCACAGGGGTATTTTCGGTGCTGGCACTGATTAAGGCTAGAAAATCCTTTTTTCTTTGACTAAAATCAGCTCTATCTTTTCCCGGAAATTCAGGTAATAAGGTAAAACTTCCAATGACACAGGTGCTTTGGTCAGGTTTTACCTTGGTATTTTTAAATACAAGATACCAATCCTGACGACCACTCATGGCAGGCAAATCATATAACTGATAATCCCATGAGTTGGTCCAGCCACCTTTTTGGGTGGTATCTAGCTTGATAGTCGTCAAGAGTTTCCCTGTTAGTGAACCAAGGCGTATTTCCATCAAAGTAGGGCTGCCAGTTTTGTTGCCATAAGCGACCAAAAGGTGTCGCTTGCCTTCTACAGGAAGGGCTTTGAAGCGAACAGAACCGCCATTGCGAACACCCAAATACTTGTTATCTGCTAGGGCGCCATTGATAAATTGGTCTCCTGCATGTGGATGAATTTTGGGCTCTAAAAAAGTCAAGTAGTGGGATATCTCCTGCTCTTTGGCGGTGCCAAAATTGCTTTTCAACCAGCTTTTCAACCGCTCAAGCTTTGCTTTATCTTCTGGTTGGGTAAATTGGCGGAGGTATGGCGAATCATCAGGAATATCTTCGTCGCGAGTATTATAAAAAAATGCCATTGATTTGTAATAGTCCTCATGTCGAATTGGATCATAAGGATGCGAGTGGCATTGTACACAGGCCATAGTTGTTCCCTGAAGCATCTCCCAAGTCGTATTTACACGGTCGACCATCGAGGCATTTCGAAATTCTTCATCATCAGTACCACCTTCGTCATTGTTAACGGTATTACGATGAAAGGCAGTAGCGATGTATTGTTCTTCGGAAGGGTTTTTTAATAAATCGCCAGCTAGTTGTTCCTTGATAAATTGATTATAAGGAATATTCTTATTAAATGCCTTGATGACGTAGTCGCGATATTGCCAGATATTGCGAGCTTCGTCTTTTTCATAACCCTTGGTATCCGAATATCTTGCCATGTCTAGCCACATACCAGCCCATCGTTCGCCATATTGAGGAGAAGCTAGTAAGGCATCCACAACTTTTTCATAAGCATTATCTGAATTGTCATTCAAGAAATCCTGCATCTGCTTGTCGGTAGGAGGTAAGCCCGTCAGGTCTAAGCACACTCTGCGAAGTAGAATAGATTTTTCGGCTTGTTTCGAAGGTGATAACCCTTCTTCATCTAGTTTATTTTTGATAAAATAATCAATGTCGTTTTTCTCCCATTTAGTAGAAAACCAGCTAAATATGCCTGCAAAAAAGCTTTTATTGGGAACTTTGGGCATTTCTGGTTTGACAAAAGCCCAGTGTTCGCCCCAATTCGCTCCTTGATTTACCCATTTAGTCAAAATTTCTATCTCTTCTTTTTTCAGAGGTTCTTTCTTCAACGGCATTCTTTCCTCTGGGTCTTTATGCGTCAGACGAATAATAAACTCAGAATGTTTGGCATCACCTGGAATAATGGCGGGTTTTCCAGACTCAGTCTTTCCTAGGGCTTCTTCTCGAAATAATAGACTAAAGCCTCCCTGCTTTTTTACGCCACCATGACATGAAATACAGTGTTTATTTAAAATCGGTTTTACTTCTGTGCTGTAATCAACGTTGTTGTTTGCTCCCCAAAAAGAGTATACAGAGTATCCTCCGATTAAAACGATGCTACTAATGAAGAGTAATTTGTTGGTATTCATAAGAGTAATAATTCCGTAACGAGTTAATTTATGGAATAAGCGCGTGAGTAATAGCTTGGTTTAAAGGCTCAGAATAGCTGTAGATGGCTAGAGTTAGAGGAGGACAACTCGATATGCTTGCTGTTCTCATAATGGTAATGAATAATGATTTTATTATACTCTAAGTAGAAAAGAAAATTTTTAAATACTGTCTGTAAGTATGGTGATTAGGAGATTATAAAGATGAATTTGGTAATAGGAAAGCTTAAAGCTTATACAAAAGATGGATAAATCACTGAATATATTTATGGTAAATAGGATTTTCTCTAAGGCATACTATTATCATAATCATGAAGGTATAGGTAAAAATGGGTTAGGATTAAATTGTAATGATTAATGGCTTTATTATTAATGTGTTATCGTTGTTTGTAAAATTTGCACATATATGATTTAGTAAAATTTATCAAGACTTATAGATATTCAAAAGGTTATAATACTTTATTTTTTGTGTTTTGGGAAGATATTTTTTGATTATCTCGATTGGATTTATGCAAAAATAGAACTTGAATAATTACTTTTACATGACTATTTTAATGAAAAAGATAGATAATATTATGATTGTATGGCGATGATAGAGAAAAAGGAAGGATTTATAGGGCAGCGATCTTATGTGGTACCCAGCGATTTGTTAACACGAATATCTCAACATCCTTTGCTGGAAGCCCTGCATATTACAGATATTGGCTACTATCCCAAGGCAAGCTTTCATGCAAGGGAGCGAAAATCTGGTTGTCCTCAATATATCTTGATTTATTGTGTGCAAGGGGAAGGATACTTTGAAATAAATGGGTCGAGATATGAGATAACCCCTGACTATTTTTTTATACTACCTGCCCATATACCACATAAATACGGAGCCAATAGTGATAATCCTTGGACAATCTATTGGGTACATTTTACAGGAACAAAAGCATCAGATTATTGGAATTTTTTACTGGATAATTCAGATAGAGTAATGCCAATATTTCTAGCTCCAAACAACGACAGGATTGTTATTTTCGAAGATATTATGACACATATCGAGATGTCATTCAACGATGATAATATGGTCTATGCTAATACCCGCTTTGCGTATTTTTTGACAACCTTCAAATCTACAGTATTTAGTCCAAATTCACAGCGTATTGATGACCCCGATTCCATTTCACGAGTCATCAATTATATGAGAGAGCATCTGACAGAAATGTTGACATTAGAGCAACTTGCTGAAGTGGCAGGGATGTCTACTTCGCATTTCTCAGCGGTATTTCGTCAGAAAGTGCAAAGTTCGCCTATCCAATTTTTTACCGTTCTTAAAATCCAACAAGCTTGTCGATTGTTGGAATATAGCAGGCTTCGCATCAAAGAAATCGCTTATCAGATAGGCTATAGTGACCCCTATCATTTTAGTCGAGTTTTTACAACAGTGATGGGTATATCTCCCAGAGATTTTAGAAAAGCAGATAAGCAATAGTGAAGTACGAGTTAGAGTTATAGGTAGGATTAAAAAAGCATGGATTTCGGATATTAGATTTGTGCTGTACGAAGGATTTTATGTTGTTCAAATGCGTTCTTATCATTAGGATTTTTGTCGCTACTTTAGGCTGTAAGCCGTAGGCATTAGGCAAAAGGTCTTTATAATTTCATAAAAAACAATTTTACACTGGTTGCCTATTGCCTAAAGCTCTCATGTATCGGCTTTCAGCTTTGGGCATTCGGCAAAAATGAATCTGTATCTACTAAAAAAATTACACTCGTGGCCTTGTGTCTGTTGCCTCGTGCCTAAAACAAAAAACTTTGCTCACTTACTTAATATTGGATTTCGGAAATAAAGGTAATAATCTCTATTTCCCAAATCCCAAATCCGAAATCCGAAATCCCCATAGCTGACCCCTGAAAGCCCATTACTCACCCTGTGTCAGATAAGTTTGATTAACGATATTCTTAATGATTGTATCGAGCTCCTCGGTAGCCTCTTTCAGATAGTTGAGATATAAGTCGATCGAAGAGGAGGTTGCGTTGTCCAGAAGTAATTCCGTAATGCCTTTGATATTGGCAAGTGGCTTGCGCACTTCATGAGACTGTTGCCAAGCTATTTTTCTGAACAATTCCGAATGTAATTGTAGCTTTTCTTCTTGTTTGAGCAAAACACGAACGTCTCTCGCTGCTAGCACAATGGTTTTATTGGTATTAAACCTGTAGGCATTGATTGTAATATCGACGGTAACAAGCTCGCCTGCTTTGTTGATTGTAGAAATAAACCTATCGGAAGTTAGGTTAGTAAAAAAGGCATCAGAATTTTCAAAAAGCGGACTACTGCCCATATCATCGAAATAAGAACAAAAGATGATATTACGGATATCTGTTCCTGCTAATTCTTCACAAGTATAGCCTAGAAGTTCTTCTGCTGCTGAATTGATATGAATAACTCTGAAGTTTTTGTCAAGTACGGCGAGTGCGATGGGCGTATTTTCGATGATATTTTTGAACCTGATTTCACTTTCTTGCAGGTCTAATTCAAACTTTCTTTTTTGAGAAACATCAAGTGATAAAATGGTAACACCAATGACTTGATTTGTTGAATTTTTGATAGGGAATATCTTTATTTTAAACCAGTAAGTTTGCCCATTAGAAGCATTAACAGGAACCTCTCTATCAATTATTTTACCTTCTAAAGCCAATTTCAATAGAAACTCCGTCTGAGCCCTATCTACCTCGCTTACAACCTCTAAAATGTTGGCTCCATTTTTGAGAAGATGCCTGTTGTCATACATGTATTGCTTCGTGAGCGCTTCGTTGTGGTATAAAATCGTGAGGTCTTGATTTAGGAATAAGACACCTTCGTGAGCCTCTGATAAGATGGATTCAAAACAGTGTGTGAGCGTATCGATTTCTCTGTAGGAAGGAGGGCTTAAAGGTAGGTTTTTGAAGGAGAAAAGAGCCCCTTGAATCGTGCCTTGATTACAGTAGATGGGTTCTCCTTTGATGTAGCATTGAATGGTGTTTGAATGGCTTTGCTTTGTCAAGCTAGTATCTACTTTTTGACCAGACATTACTTCTTCGAATAGCCGAAAATAATGATTGTGGTCGAAAGGAAGTTGGTGTTCGGTGATAGATAAACCTTTTTGGAGTGGTTGAGGATTGTGCCAATTAAATATTGTTTCAAAATGGGCATTGAATGAAATGATTTCATGACTAGGAGAAACAAATAGAGATGGCGTTTCACTACAATTGAGCATAGTCTGGACTAACTCGACTAAATGAGAGTTGTGCATAGTAAGGGATATAAAATGATAGGTTTAATAATGATGTGTTATAGGTAATAAAATTACCATTGCAAAATTATTATAGATACTGAAATATTGGAAGTAATGTTTTGAAACTTTAAAGAGGGTGAGTTTAAGGCAAAGACTTGAATCAAGAACTATAGGAATCGTCTAAAAATCAGTCGTATCACACACAATATTTCTTCTATTAAGTAGTTATTCTACCAAAATTAATACGCCAAAACCTCCATAACCTTTTTAAGTATCATGCCAAACTCTACAGTTCTATACAAGGGCTCGATTTCCCGACATGAGTATTTCCTATTCGTTCATTTCACAGCACTTTATCTTACTTTATACGGTAAACATAAGATGCTCTAACCTTAGGCTTCTTCAAGTACTATTGTATGCCTGTAATCTTCCCAAGTTATTGTTTTAATATGGTTTAACTATTTGATATTCTGACAAATAGGATTTTTCTATTATTGCCCTACTAGGTAACAACAAACTCGCTTGAAACAACTAAACAAATAGTCTATATGCTTAATAATTTTTACTCAAAAGTATTCATCGTATTACTTTTGGTAATGACTGGATGTCAGTCTAAAAAGGAATCTACAACTAGCAACTGGGAGATAAAGCCCACAGCGCAACAGCTATCAATCACACAAATCGGTATTGATACGGTCTTTGTCAATCTTCCAAAATTCTCGTACCGTGGATTTTGGAAAATGGATGGAAGTCAACTGCTATATTTTGATAAAATGTATGGCGCTGTCTCAATCTTTGATAAAACAGGTAAGTTCGTTTCAACGCCACTATCTAAAGGTAAAGGACCAAGAGAAATAGACTCTTGGTGTAAAAATGGAAGTAATAATGTGTTATTCGAAGGATACCGAATTTATCAATATGACAGCAAATGGCAAAAAATAAAAGTCTCTTCGCTTAATACAGACTCAACTATTTCGAAAAAAGAGCTTATTGATAAGCCCAAGGCATCCTTTTTAGAAGTATATGAAGTAAAGTATTTTCAGAATAACCATACGATGTTAGATTCTACGAATGTTTTGTTCAATATCGAATCCCCACACCCTAAGTTTAATAGATACTTCAGTGCCTTTGCAAAGGCATACTACCAGCAAGCCAACATTTTTGCAAGGGTAAATATTAATACAGGGAAATGGGAGAAAAACCTTCTCCATTATTCTGATTATTATGTAGCGCATCCTAATGTGCCTAATTTTTCCAATTGGAGCTATGATATGGATGCCAGTAAGTTATACTTAAATTTTGATGCAGACTCTTTAATATATATTTACGACAAGCAATTGAAACCTTTGTACGCCTTCGGAAGAAAAGGCGTAGATATGAACCAGAAGTATATTGAAACTACCACTTATAAAGAGGCTATAAAGGTATTTTCTCAAGAAAGAGCAGCGAAAGGGTTTTACTCGGCTATTAAAAGAATTGCCAAGTTGGATTTGACCTTTAGATGTTATACCACAGGCAATAGTGAAGCGGATATCTTCGATGATGATGACGCTAATAATCGTAGAATGCAAATTTATAAAGGCACTGTTTTAGTCGGAGATGTTCAAGTTCCTAGTCGCTTTAATATTATTGGATACGACGAAAACTTTATTTACGCCGATGGATACCTAGATGAGTCAAATGAAAAATTAGCATTCTATAAATTTAAAATACCTACGCTATGAAAAAAACTATTTTGCTGATTTGCCTTTTTTTAGGGCATTTCTACCACCTTGTTGGTCAATCTACCACAGTAAAAGGTCATGTTAGTTCAAAAGATGACACCAAGGGTATTCCTTATGTTTCAGTAGGCATAAGCAATACATCTATCGGTACTATTTGTGATGAGTTTGGCAATTTTGTGCTCCAAGTTCCCAGCCAATACTTACAAGATTCTTTATTTTTTTCCTGTGTTGGATATAGCACCATCAAAAGCAAAATCGATGGGTCTAAGCCCATGAATATTGCTTTGTCTTCTAAATTGTATCTACTTCCAGAGGTAATGATTTTCCCCTATTTATCTGCGGAAGAAATTTTGGAGAAATTAAAGCAAAAAATGGGAGATAACTTCTATCAAAATATCTACAAACAACAGGGGATATTTACCTCAACCTCCTTCAGAGACGGGCAATGTGTGGGTTTTACGCAAATGAAACTTGATATTTTCAATAGAGGATTTGATTGGTCTTACACCGAACTACCCACAATGTACGTTTCAACAACAGATTTGATCAATGTCAAAGAGCAGCGAAAAAGTACCTATTTCTACGGTAAAGATATACGTGGATTAAAGGAAGAAGGGAAGTTTTATGATTGGTTAAACATCGTGAAAGAAGATATACTTCATAAAGGTTTTTTGGTGAAAGGGAAAAGTAAAAGTGTGGTCAAAATTGTAGATACTACGATGTACAACAATGAGGTCGTATATGTATTGAGGTGTGAACCGAGTACATCTTTACTCAAAAAAATCAACAAAACACCTTTGGCATTCTTTCCAATACATGCAGGCTTATACGAAGCCGAATTTTATGTGAATGCGAAGAATTACGCGATTCATAAGGTAGTATTTTCGACTAAAAAATATACGACTCTTTATAAAGTTCTCAAAAATGAGCAAGACTTCAAGGCAAAGTGGAATTATATAGAAGGAGTCATTCTGTATGAGCCATACCAAGGAAAATATTTTCCTAAATACATATCGTATGAGGAATCCTTCCTAGACAAAAATGCTCCAACAGAAGAAGAAATAAGCATCACTAAGAAAAACCAGTTAGTCCTCACAGATTTAGGGGAAATATCAGGAAGCTCAGATGCCTATAAGAAAGAATTTGGGTTTGAGATTGATAAAGAGGGAAACCTAAAACGACAAAGGCCTAAAGTAAATGAGGTTTTCAACCCAACTTTTTGGGAGAAAATCCCATTGGATTTATACCTTTCCAAACAATCACAAAATAACCTAGAATCACAAGCAAACGAACCTCTCGAAAATCAATTTAAAAAGGTGAAGTAAAATTGAGAGTAAAGTTTTGATACTAGTCCAAGTCCAAGACTTGGACTAGAAGTTACTGCTTCTAGTTATAACTATGTCGGTATTCAATAGGTGTCAAATTAGTTTTGCTTTTGAATAGCTTGCTGAAGGATTGTGAGTATTCAAACCCTAATTGATAGGCAATTTTCTCCAAATAGCCTGACAGCTTCTTGAGATGCAAGAAGTACACCTAAAACATTGATGTCGAAGATACGTCTGTATGAATCCTCTGTGAATGATTCTAATAGAGAAAACCCATAAATACCTGCGTTATTAACCAAAACATCTAAGCCACCAAAAACATTTAAAGTTTCTTCAAAAAGGTGTTTAACATCGCTTTGTTCTGACATATCTCCTTGAATGGCAACGGCGTTTCCGCCCGCACTGATTATTTCTTCAACCACCGCATTAGCACTTTCTTTACTTGAGGCATAATTTACTACCACTTTTGCTCCAGATGCACCCATTTGTTTGGCAATTCCAGCACCAATTCCTTTGGATGCACCTGTTACAATTACCACTTTGTTTTCTAATTTATTATTCATCGCTTTGTTTATTTGTGAGTTACAAAGGTCTGAAGTTCAAAAAGTTTGAATGTGTTCAAAATGGCTTTCAATATATTAATCAATGACAATGCTATCAATTCCTTTTTGTAACGCAGTATCTTGAACTACAGGTACGTGTAGTCCTTCTGCTCTGAATACACTAAGGTCTGTCATGCCCAAAAACCCTAAAAAAGATTGTAGATAAGGTGCTACAAAATCATGCAATTTGCCTTGCTCATCGGTATAAATACCACCCGAACTCATGGCAACATATACTTTTTTGTCTTTTACAAAGCCTATTGGTAAACCTTCTGTACTATAACCAAATGTAATACCACGACGCGTAATATGGTCTATCCAAGCTTTTAGTGAGCTATGAATTGTGCGGTTGATTAGTGCTGCACCTATTACAATTATATCCGCATCAAATAACTGTTTTACCAGTTTGTCCGATAGCTCAAGTTGCTGTTTTACTTCATCGGTTTGATATTCTGTTGGCGTAAACATAGCCCGAAGTGTCTCTGGACTAAGATGAGGAATGTTACTTTCTACTAAGTCTAATTGCTCAACAGTGCTGTTTGGGTATTTTTCCTGAATTTTTTCTACAATAGCATTTCCCAGTTTTTTGCTGTACGATTGCTCTCCCATTATACTGGAATTAAGCTGTAATATTTTCTTTGAAGTCATCTTTTGGTTTTTTAAAATTGAATGGCTCAAAGGTAGAAAAAGTAAGTATCGGAAAGTTACTAGTTTCCCAAAGGAAAGCGCTTCCCTTTATGAAAGCTATTATTTTTGTATCATGGCAACAAAAATGACAAAAACAGAATGCGCAAGCAATTTAAAGAATGTAATAGATGCTTTGTATGTATTGAATGGGAAATGGAAATTACCCATTGTATTGAGTTTGGTAAACGCTCCCAAGCGTTTTAATGAAATCATGAAAGATGTGGAAGGTATTTCTCCCAAAATATTGGCTCAAGAGCTGAAACATTTAGAGCAAAATGAGTTAGTCATCAGAAATGTATATGCTACCACACCCGTGAGTATTGTTTACGAAGCATCGCCATATAGCGAAACCTTGAAGGATGTTTTAAGAGCCTTGAGTGATTGGGGAGCTGGACATAGAAAGAAGATTATTGGATGAGGATTGTGTTCAAAGTAGTTGTCGTCGAATTTATTGAAAACCTGACTCTACTTTTATAGTTTCAATTCTTAGACTTGAGGCTTTTGCAATAGTTGTTTATAGATAAACCTCGAAAGTAAAGTTTGTAAACTTTTTAAAGAGTGAGTCCAAGTCCAAGACTTGGACTATATTTAGTCTGGAAAACGTTATTCAAAAACAAGTTTAGTCTTAGGCTCGAAAACTTCAAAACCAGTTATTTTTTCTTTTTTTAATCGTTTAATTAACCTAGAGGAAAAATAACTACCACCAACCGTCAAAAATCTGGTATCCCACACATCTAAGCTAGTATCAAAGCTAGATTTTAATACTAATTTAGTTGCAACAAGCCCTTTTTTCGTCGATAAACGAACGGCTTGATATTCCTCCAATGAGTTTACTCGAATGATTTGAGAAGAGTCTTTTGCGTATAATAAGAAAAGATCGTTGACGAATTCTGATTTTTCAAAATCTACATTTTCGCCAAACTCCAATTCAAAATGTAACAGCCAATAGCCCTCTATAAGCTCTATTTTTTTTTCAACTTTACTAGGTTGATGAAAAGTTACTGGATAAAATCTATGGTTTGGTAAATTATATTCTTCTAATATTTTTTTGACTCTATCAGAAATACAAACACCTTTCAACAATGAGTCAATGCCAATGAAATCAGTTCCTCTGACATTCTTATCCAAAATAAGACCATCAAGCCGTACATCAAAATCAGGCAAATTGCCAAGAAAAAAATCGGAAGGTTCAAAATCTCTGTTAAAAAAGTTCTCAACCTCACTCGAATGATACTTGTAATTATAAGGAAAATAACCTTTTGAAGTTCCATCAATATGATCTGTACAATGTAGTTGCCAATATTTCATAGTGTAGTTGTTTATTGTATGCACTGGTTCAAGTCAACGACTTGAGTTAGAGTTAGGTCTATTCAAAAACAAGATCACTTAAAGGTTCAAGAGCTTCAAAACCAGTTATTTTTTCTTTTTTTAATCGTTTAATTAACCTAGAGGAAAAATAACTACCACCAACCGTCAAAAATCTGGTAGACCACACATCTAAGCTAATATCAAAGCTAGATTTTAATACTAATTTAGTTGCCACGAGCCCTTTTTTCGTCGACAAACGAACTGCTTTATATTCCTCCAATGAGTTTACCCGAATGATTAGAGAAGGGTCTGATTTACCTAAAAAGAGAATATCGTTAACGAATTCTGATTTTTCAAAATCTACATTTTCACCAAACTCCAACTCAAAATGTAACAGCCAATAGCCCTCTATGACCTCTATTTTTTTTTCAACTTTACTAGGTTGATGAAAAGTGACTGGGTAAAATCGATGGTTTGGCAAATTATATTCCTCTAGTATTTTTTTGACTCTATCGGAAATGCAAACACCTCTCAATAATGCGCCAATGCCAATAAAATCAGTCACTCTGACATTTTTATCCAAAATAATACCATCAAGCCGTACTTCAAAATCAGGCAGATTACCCAGAAAAAAATCGGAAGGATTAAGATCTCTAAAAAAAAAGTTCTCAACTTCACTCGAATGATACTTATAATCATCTGGAAAATAGCCTTTTGAGACTCCATTAACATGACGTTTACATTTTAGTCGCCAATATTTCATAGTGTAGATGTTTATTGTATGCACTGGTTCAAGTCTTTGACTTGAACCTATTTTTGTAAATAGTTTTCAAACTATTTACCTTCCATATCAACACTTTTCCCCTGATGCTCAAAAGCCCAAGTTGCCATGGCGTGTATGACAGGAAGGAGTTTTTTCCCAGATTCGCTCAACTGGTAAGTTACAAAAGGAGGCACAACTGGTTTTGCTTCTCTGATTAACAATCCGTCTGCTTCTAACTGCTTCAAATGCTGAATTAATACTTTTTCAGTAATAGCTGGAATCGCCTTTTTGAGTTCACTGTATCGTTTACTTTCTTGAGATAAATGATAAATAATGATGGGCTTCCAGTATCCTCCAATCTTTTCCATCGTAAAAGTTACAGGACATAGTTCCAAGGCTGTTTTCTTATTTTGTTGTATGGTCGATGATTCTTTAATCGCTGTCATTTGATACATACTTTAGGGTAAGTACTTGTAAAAAAGTAAGTACAAAAATACCTTTGTATCAACAAAAAACAAAATATAAGATCATGAAAATTACAGTCACAGGTTCATTAGGAAACATAGGTAAACATTTGGTAAAAATATTGGTAGCAAATTCTAACGAAGTAACTGTTATCAGTAGCAACGAAGATAGAAAGTCTGCCATCGAAGCGCTTGGTGCCCAGGCTGCTATTGGCTCGATTACAGATACTGATTTTTTGGTAAAGTCTTTTACGGGTTCTGATGCGGTATATGTAATGACTCCTCCAAACATGGGTGGTCAGAACATCATCGAGAACACGGTTAACGCAGGAAAATCGTACGCTGAGGCTATTGTAAAAGCAGGAGTTCAAAAAGTAGTAATGCTTAGTAGTATTGGCGCTGAATTCGAAAATGGAACTGGGCCAATCGCTGGGCTTTATCATATCGAAAATTTGTATCGCACATTACTTCCCAATGTGAACGTAAGCTTTATGCGAGCAGGGTATTTCTATACAAATTTCTACAGTAATGTTCCACTGATTAAAGGTATGGGAATTATTGGTGCTAATTATCCCGCTGAGGCTAAAATGCCAGTGGTGCATCCACAAAATATCGCCGAAGCAGTAGCGGAGGAATTACAAACCAGTACTACAGGACATCAGGTTCGTTATGTTGTTAGCGACTATGTAAGTTTGTCGGAGGTGGCTAAAGCATTTGGGGATGCTCTTGGAAAACAACTTCCTTGGGTAGAGTTTACCGACGAACAATCATTACAAGGAATGCAACAAGCTGGTCTACCTGCCGAAATGGCAAACTTATATACCGAAATGGGCGTGGCAGTTCGTGAAGGAAAATTACAAAAGGATTTTGACGCAAGTGGTGCTCCACAGGTAGGTTCTATCAAAATTCAGGACTTTGCTAAAGAGTTTGCAGGAGCATTTTAAGGTTAAAAAGACCTAAAAATGATTTCATCCACAGTCTAAACAACTTCTTGTTTGGGCTGTGGATTTTTATTTTATCTTTATGATAAAATAGACTTGAAATATGCCATAACTGTCTAATAGTTTGGGTATTTGGTCGATTGATAGTCGTAATTTTTTGGCTAAAAAATACAGATTGCGTAACATTACATCAGATGCATTGTATTGTCACAAGTACTTTGTTCCTATTCCCTTTAATTTTTACATAAACCAATTTAACTATTTGAAAATGAACGATTACAATTCTTCTCGCCGTCAGTTTTTAGGTGCTGGCGCTGCTTTGCTTACAGGTACACTCATGGCCAATGGAAAACTCTGGGGGATGCCTGCCATTATTGATAATTTCGGAAAATCTAGCTCTTTGATTAAAGGCGTACAAATCGGTGTAATTACCTATTCGTTTCGTGAAATGCCCGACCAAAGTGCGGAGGCAACTTTACAATATGTCCGTGATTGTGGTATTAGTGCGATTGAACTGATGGGCGGTCCAGCCGAAAGCTTTGCTGGCGCACCTAAAAATCCTGTAGATTTCCGTGCTGTATTTCCATTGATGCGTAAACGCAATGAAAAACAAACCTTGACTCCCGAGGAGCAGCAACAACTAGACGAAGCTGAAACTAAAATGAAAGCTTATCGTGCTGAAATGGCGCAATGGCGTGCGACGGCTCCTATTAGTAAGTTTGAGGAATTAGGAAAGACCTATAAAAAAGCAGGAGTTTCTATTTATGCTTTCAAACCTGATGCCTTTGGTATGCAAAATACCGATACTGAAATTGAATATGGTATGCGTGCTGCAAAGGCTTTGGGTGCTACGCAGGTTACTTTGGAGCATCCAAGTAATGATGCTCATACCTTGAAATTGGGTAAAATGGCTGAAAAAGTTGGTATCAAAGTAGGTTACCATGGTCACGAGCAACAAACTTATACTTTCTGGGATACAGCTTTGGCGCAGTCACCTGCCAATGCTTTAAATCTTGATTTTGGACACTTTGTGGCAGCAGGAAACCCAACGCCTTTGGAGATGGTCAAAAAATATCATGAGCGAATTGTGAGTATGCACATCAAAGATCGTCAGACAAAAGCCAACGGTCGTGGCAATTTGCCATGGGGACAAGGCGATACGCCTATCGCTGATGCGCTCAAATTGATACGTGATAACAAATACAATTTCCCTGCAACTATCGAATTAGAATACCAAATTCCAAAAGGCTCAAATTCGGTAGAAGAAGTGAAAAAATGTCTAGAGTTTTGTAAGCAAGCGTTGGCTTAATAGTGGACAGGCACAAAGGCACAGAGGGACAAAGTGAAGGAGGGTAAATCACGAAGTATATCTGTGCCTTTGTTGTTTCCCTGAAGATACTTATATTTTTAGTAGAGCTATAACACTAGATAGGTAAAGAATCAACAGTAAAGTTTAATTACTAACCCCTCTTTGCCTAAACCCTATCCCCTAATAACACTTTGTCCCTCTGTGCCTTTGTGCCTGTTCCCTCAAATATATGAACCTACAACACCTTTTTTCCGAATTGCTTCAAGGCTATACTCAAGATATGGCGAAGATTGCGACGTATTGGACAGAGCTTAGCGATGCCTATTCGCAGCCTAGACGACATTATCATAATTTGACTCACTTAGAAAATTTGTATCATGAATTAGTATCCGTAAAGACTCAAGTTCATGATTGGGAGGTAATCCTATGGTCATTATTTTACCACGATGCCGTATATGACACCTTAAAATCGAATAATGAAGAAAAAAGTGCAGCTTTAGCCGAAAAAAGAATGAAAAGCGTAGGGGTTTCGGAAGAAATCGTTACAAAAGTTGTTGAGATGATTCTGGCAACAAAAACGCATGTGGTCTCTGAAAATCAAGATATTAACTATTTTACAGATGCTGATTTATCTATTCTTGGAAAAGATTGGGAAGTGTACAACCAATATGCGAAGCAGGTGAGAAATGAATATGCGATTTATCCAGATTTATTGTATAATCCTGGGAGAAAGAAGGTCTTAAAACACTTTCTCGCAATGAACCAGATTTACAAGACTGATTACTTTACTCAGAGATACGAGGAACAAGCGAGATTAAATCTAAGTAGAGAATTGGAAGGGGACAGGGTTTAGGCAAAAAGACAAAAGTAAAGTTTAATTACTAAAGCCTCCTTGCCTAACCCCTATCCCCTAATCAACACTTTGGCCCTCTGTGCCTTTGTGCCTGTTCCCTCAAAAAAAACTACTCCACTACAACCTCATCCACAAAAAGCCATGCTTTATCTCCAGCACCAGTCATATTGGCAGGAATGGTTCCGTAGGCTTGAGCTTTGATTTTGAGAAATTTATATTGTTGATTTCCCAAGGACATTGGTATAGTCAAAACGCCCTCTTGTGCAGGTACACTTGGGTTGACTGTTGCCAAAGGGGTATAATTTACTCCATCATTTGATGCTAAAACACTTACCGATTTAGGCATCCAAACCCAGCTTGAAGGTTTATGGAAAAAGCGAAGTGTAATTTTTGAAAAGTCTGTTGCCTGATTCCATTTAATCACACCTTCAAAATCTTGGTCATTCCAGCCTAGCCATTCTTCGTCATTGAAGCGACCGTTGCCGCCAAAAGTACCGTTGGTTATTGCCCCAATTCCGCCTCTAAAGTATTTTTTACTAGGAAGAGTCGTCAGTTCCATTTGTACTCCTGTAGCTTTGTTGATACTAATGGTACGAGTAATTTCATCTACCATTCTACCTTTCATGACGGTGGCCGCTTTGATATTGGTAGTCTGCGAAATCAAAATAGGACCCGTGTACAAGTTGGATTGCTGCATTGGCGTGCTACCGTCGGTGGTGTAATAGATAGGAGCTCCATTGTTATCACATAGCAACGACAAATTAATACGTTGGTTAGCATCTCTTGAAGTTTGTGTTTTGATTTCAAAAAAGTGCTTCGCATAATTGACCGAACGATAATCCATACGAGTCAAATAGCTCGATAATCTATCAAGGAAGTTAGCATAATTTCGATCTTCCTTTTTCGACCAACCTACTTCCGCCAAGGCTACTCCTCTCGGAAAAGTCATATATTCGGCATGACCTCCAACGGGTACTTGCTCTGTCCAAAGGTTTGCTTGTGGGCCTAACACATACTTCGCTTCTTCTGCTGTTAAGTTTTCTGGAATAGGCTCAAAGCTATAAATTTTTGGAAGATTAATAAATCCTGCAAAAGCCAAAGGTTCGTTTGGATCTTCTGATTGATAATAATCCAAATAGCAATGCGAAGTTGGCGACATAATGGCGTTATGCTTCATTTTGGCTGCTTCTCCGCCACTTTCTAGGCTTCTCCAAGCCATAACCGTTGCATTTGGAGCTAATCCTCCTTCTAGGATTTCGTCCCAACCAATCATCTTACGACCGCGACTATTCAGATGTTTTTCAAGCGTTTTGATAAAATTACTTTGTAATTCATCTACATTCTTTAAGCCTAAATCTTGGGTAGTTTTACGACAAACTGGACATTTATGCCAAGCTACTTTGCTTGCTTCGTCACCACCGATATGAATGTATTCACTTGGGAAAATACTAATTACTTCGTCTAAGATATCCGCAATAAATTGGGCTGATTCTGGTTTTGGACAAAACTCTCCTTGAAACAATAACTGTTTACCCGTACTATCCTGACAAGCATACTGTGGATAAGCAACCAAGGCTGCTTGCGAGTGTCCTGGCACATCTACTTCAGGAATAATTGTGATAAAACGGTCTTGAGCGTATTTGACCAATTCACGCATTTGTTCTTGCGTGTAAAAACCTTCATTAGTTGGCCATTGTGGAGACTTGGCTGTGTGTAAAAGTGGATATTTTTTACTTTCAAATCTAAAAGCCTGTCCGTCGGTTAAGTGCCAATGAAAACGGTTGATTTTGAGTGCTGCTAATTCATCAATATACTTTTTCAAGAAATCAACAGGCATAAAATGACGAGATACATCGAGCATAATTCCACGGTAACCAAAACGTGGCTCATCTTCAATTGTTCCGCAAGGAATTGTCCACTGGGTATCGTTCGCACGGATTTTCTGTTCTATATCCGTTGGTAGGAGTTGTAATAAACTTTGTACTCCGTAAAAAATCCCTGCAGGCGTTTTTGCCTTGAGTTGGATACGCTGTGGTGTAATACTCAATTTGTATCCTTCAGCCTGAGTCATTTTGTTGTCCAACATCACCTCAATCGGCTTTTTTCCTTTGGCTTTGCTCACGATAGGCAATGCCAAACCTGCTGCCAAGCGGCATTTGTCTTTCAGTGGTTGAAGCGCCACCAAGGTTTGTGGATTGTGGGTTTTGTCTACAATAACTACCTGCTTGTTTAGCTCGAAACTCCCATTTTGAGGAATAATCTTTTGGGGTTGAGGAATAATTGGGTAACGATTTTGCGCTAGTATTGTACCCGAACAAAGCAGACACCATAAAATCAAAAGTTGTTTTTTCATATTGTTTTTAATTGAAATTGGGTGGAGTGATTATGACCTGATAGTATGCTTGAAAATTTTATTTTGCATTTTGAGAAGAAACAAAATTTCCCTTCGCCACACCTTACTTTTCTTGTCTTAACACAAGAAAAGTAACAAAAGAAAGTCAAGAAATCCTAAACTCGCCTTCGGCTCAAACAGTAGGATTTCATAAAAATTGACACTTATAAGTATAAGCTTTTCATTTTTAGTGTTTTGTAAAATTAGAACATACTTGTAGTCTATCATTTTCAAAGGTATAAAATGATATTGAGGCTTTTATACTCATTTGTATAGAACGTCTTCCCAAACCTGAATTGTTGTGGTATTACCCACGAAGTACTAATTTGCATCCGATTTGTGGATTAAACTAGTGGAAAAACGTTAATAAAGAGTTTAATCTCCTAACGCAGCACTCAAAATTCATCACTTATATGATTCCTATTAAGTTGTCCATAAAGGGCTTGTATTCATATCGCGAAACGCAGGTAGTTGATTTTACCAAGTTGACCGAAGCATCTATTTTCGGGATTTTTGGGAAAGTTGGCTCTGGTAAATCCTCTATCTTGGAGGCGATTACCTTTGCTTTGTATGGCGATACCGAAAGGATGAACAAGTCGGGCGACGACCGAAACTATAATATGATGAACCTGCGCTCGGATGAACTCCTCATTGATTTTGAGTGTCGTGCGGGCAAAGACAATCACTTGTATCGTTTTACGGTAAAAGGGCGTAGAAATAGCAAGAAGTTTGACGATGTAAAAACTTTTGAAAGAAAAACGTATCAATGGATGCCCGAATTATCCGATTGGGCGCCTATTGAAGTTGAAAATGCTTCCGAAAAAATTATAGGTCTTTCTTACGAAAACTTTAAAAGAACGATTATCATTCCTCAGGGGCGTTTTCAGGAGTTTATCGAATTGCCTTTGTCGAAACGTACCCAGATGATGAACGAGATATTTCAATTGGAGCGTTTTGATTTGGCAGCTAAGGTAAAGGTATTAAAAGAGACCAATGAAAAACAGCTTGAACATCTGAATGGTAAAATTGCCCAATTAGGACAAAGTACGCCCGAACAGTTAGAGGCAGTCAAAGATCAAATTCTGGCATTACAAACGTTGTTAGGGCTTAAAAATCAAGCACTCAACGATAAAGTAGCCGATGAAAAAAGCTTGGATTGGATAGCCAAACTATTTAAGAGTTTAGAAGAAACCGTAAAGCAACTTCAGATATTAGAGGCGCAAATACCAGATTTTGAAACAAGAGAAAATCGTCTGAAAGTCTACCAAAAGGTATTGATGCAACTCAAGCCTTTGTTGGCGCAGCAGCAGGCACGCTTGGCAGAACAACAAAAGGATTCTCTGGCATTTACTCATAAAACCGCTGAACAACAGACTTTTTTACAACAAATACAACAGTCACAAGCGAAGCTCGATGAGCTAAAACCTGCTTTTGAACAAAAAGAAAACCTGCTAAAAGAAGCGGAAGAATGGAGCTGGGCTTTGAAATGGAAACAAGCCACAAGCGAAAAGTTGAAGTTGCAAGAGCGTTTGGAAAAAGGCAAATTAGCGGTAGAACAACAGCGTAGCAAAATTCAAAATGGACAAACGGAACGTCAACAAATTGAGGAAGGTCTACAAAAAATCAAATCTCAATTGGTTGACTTGCACAAACTTTCGCAAGTGGCTACGTGGTTTGGACAAAAAAGAAATCTTTTGCAACAAAGGCAACATATTATAGATGCAGGCAAAGAAGCTAAACAAAAGACGGAGGGCTTCGAACAACAACTTAAGGCAATAGGACAAGATGAGGTTTTTCAAGGACAAATTACTCAAGTGCCTGAATCCAATCAGCGAGGTGTTTTGGTAGAGCAGCTCAAGCAGGATTTTCAGCAGAAAATAGATTTTCATCAGCAACATATTGCGCAATTCGAAACTCAGAAGGCTTTACAGGCGTACGCCAACGCCTTACACGATGATGAGCCTTGTCCGCTGTGTGGCGCAATTCATCATCCAGCCAAGTTGACTTCTTCGGAGGATTTTTCTCAGAAAATACAAGCAGAAAAAAACGCCCAAAAAGCTTGGCAAAATCGCTTGCAAAGAATCGAGCAACTCAATGCACAATGGGATGCGATAGAACAAAATATAGCGGTGTGGAATGCCGAACGCAACAAACAGGGTAATTTGTACAAGGATATTCAAACCAAAATACAGGAACATGACCAAGCTTTTGTGTGGTCAGAGTTTGCGAAAGATGATGAAGAAGCAGTACAAAAAGCCTTTGCCTTTGCCGAGCAACAGCAAAAAGAAATAAATACTTTTGAAGAAAAACGTAATGCTCAAGAACAACAACTGCAAGTTTGGCAAAAGGATTTGGAAGAGAAGTTTTTGCCAACTTTACAAAAAATAGAAGTTGAAATCTCGGCAAAAGATTCTGAGGTAAATACTACTAAGGCGCAAATACAGCGCCTAGATATGTTGACATTGGAAAAAGAAACGGCCGACAGTATTGCCAAGCATATTCAAAGACTACAAAATCAATATCAGGATTTGGTCAAAAATGTGGAGCAATTACAAAAAGACCTTCAATTGTTGCAAGACAAAAATAATCGTCTCGAAGGTGAAATTGTGGCGTTGAAACAAAATCTAGAACAACATCAAAAAGTGATTCAGGATTTTGAAAAACAACTTCAATCGGCGATGAACGAAATGGGCTATGTGTCGCAACAGGAAGTAGAGCAGATTTTGGCTTGGAACTTGGCAATCGATGCAGAACAAAAAGCCATTGAAACTTTCAAAGTGCAATGGCAAGCGACCCAACAGCATCATAAATCGCTATCAGAAGAAACGAAAGGCTTGCGATATGATGTTGAGATACATCAGCAACTTTTGGCGGATATCGCTTCTTTACAACAAGAAATCAATACCTTGCAAGCGGAGGCTGGCGCACTCAAAGGACGTCAAATGCAATTGGAACAAGATTTGGCTACTCAAGCAGATTTATTGAAGGAAAAAGAAGCTTTGGAGATTCGTCGTACGGACATAGATACGCTGGCGAAACTGTTTAAAAGCCAAGGTTTTGTAGGCTTTGTGTCTGGTATGTACCTGCAAAATCTTTGTAACCAAGCTAATGAGCGTTTTAGTAAAATGACCCGACAGGCTTTGCAACTCGAAATATATGAGACGCGCCCCTCAGAATTTGATTTTCGTGTGAGAGATTTGCTCAATGAGGGCAGAACCAGAGCGGTAAAAACGCTTTCAGGGGGACAAAAATTTCAAGTAGCGCTGTGCTTAGCCTTAGCCTTGGCAGACAATATCCATGCGCAAACACAATCGACCAATAATTTCTTTTTCTTGGATGAAGGTTTTGGTTCGTTGGATAAAGATTCGCTAACAGAAGTTTTTGAAACCTTAAAGTCTTTACGAAAAGAAAACCGCATTGTCGGCGTTATTTCTCACGTAGAAGATTTACAACAAGAAATAGAAAGCTATATCACCGTAGAAAACCATCCAGAAATGGGAAGCCAGATTAAGTGTTGAGTTTTGAGTTGTGAGTGCTGAGTTTTTAATTCCTCACTCAATGAACTCAACACTCAACACTCAAAACTCACAACTCAAATGATTTCCGTAACAATACTTACCAAAAATAGCGAAGCGCGGTTGGCTCAGTGTTTGGATGCCTTGAAGGGATTCGATGAAGTAATTGTGCTCGATAATGGGTCGACCGACCAGACTTTGGCAATTGCTCGCCAATATCCCAATGTATGTGTGCATGAGCACCCATTTTTGGGTTTTGGTAAGATGCGCAATTTGTCTGTGAGCTTTTGTAAAAATGATTGGATTCTGTGGGTCGATTCAGATGAGGTATTAGACCCGATTTTGATACAAAACATTCAAAATCTATCGCTCAACCCTAAGCATTTGTATCGTTTTTTACGAAAACAATATTACAATGGCAAATACATCAATGGCGCTGGTTGGGGCAATGACAAAGTAACTCGACTTTTTCATAAAAACAGTACACAGTTCAACGACAAAGATGTTCATGAAGGATTAAATACCAAAGGTTTGCAAGTTGTAGATATAGAAGGAGTTATCCATCACTATTCCTATGAAACGGCTGATCAGCTTTTGGCAAAAATGAACTATTATTCCACTCTTTTTGCGGTGCAAAATCAGCACAAAAAAGGGACGCATCCTGTGATTGCCTATTTCAAGAAGACCTTTCATTTTTGGAATTACTATTTACTCAAAAAAGGATTTTTGTATGGCTACGAAGGCTATCTGATTTCGTATTGCAATGCACAAGGCGCATTTTTTAAATACATGAAGCTTTATGAAATGAATCAGAAAGAAAAATCATAACTTGCGCCTTTATTTTTTTGCTCTCTTTAAACAGTGAACCGAACTACTAAATTGGATGTCGTACATCCGTGCTACAATCCCCACGAAGGTTGGGAAAAGGAGCTTTTACATTATTATAAAATATTTGTCTCGCAACTCCCTTCACAAGTGGAGGTTAAATTGTATTTGGTTGATGATGGTTCTATCAGAGGAGTAACAGAAGCCCATTTGCAATATCTCCAAGAAAATATTCCTTCTTTCGAGTATGTTACGTATTCCCAGAATAGGGGAAAAGGATTTGCTTTGCGTACTGCTATCGCCAAAACACAAGGCGATTTGATTATTTATACCGATGCCGATTATCCGTATCGTATGGAAAATGCGTGGGAGATGTTTAGGTTATTGAACGATGAAAATTATGACGTGGTTTTGGGCGTTCGTGATGACCATTATTATAGTCAATTACCGTTTTTGAGAAAAGTATTCTCTTTGTCCTTACGCACGATGAACCATGTTTTTTTTCCATCGATGTTCGTAAAAGATACCCAATCTGGCTTAAAAGGATTTAATCAAAAAGGGAAAGAAGTGTTTCTCAAAACTCATATCAACTCGTTTTTATTTGATATGGAGTTTGTGGTGTTGGCATCACGTCGTAAAGATTTACGACTGGCCAAAATACAAGTACATGTACGCGATGGCATAAGTTTTTCACAAATGAGCTGGAAAACGATTAAACAAGAACTACTGAGTTTTCAAAATATTTTTAGTCGAAGTAAATAAGAGATAGAAGTGATGAGTTTTGAGTTTGGAGTGATGAGTTCACTGCCCTTGTTGGAGTTTTCTCCAACAAGCGATTTGCGTCAGCTACTGAGCAATTATGAGATGATTAACTTGCTGTTTTTCACTGCCCTTGTTGGAGTTTTCTCCAACAAGTATTTTGCGTCAGCTACTGAGTAATTATGAGATGATTAACTTATTGGTTTTTAGGTCTTTATATTCAAAATTCATAACTCATAATTCAGCACTAATACGGAAGTCTACTAATTTTTTTTTATTATTATGCTAAAAGCAATCTTAACATTTGACGTAGAAGAGTTTGATGTGCCTTTGGAATACGGTCAACAAATCACGATGGAGGAACAGATAGAGGTTTCGACTCGTGGGACATTGCTTTTGAAAGCATTATTAGATAAACATCAAGTAAAAAGTACTATTTTTTGTACAGGACAATATGCACTTTCTCAACCTGAGTTATTGAAAACTTTGGCCGAAAAACACGAGATTGCTTCGCATGGAATGTATCACAGTAGTTTTGATGCTAAAGTTGATTTACCCGCTTCCAAAAAGTTACTTTCTCAAATCACAGGACAGTCTGTTGAAGGATTCCGAATGGCTAGAATGATGCCTGTCGAAAATCAGGATATCGCAGATGCTGGCTATGTGTATAATGCTTCATTGAATCCTACTTTTTTGCCAGGACGTTACAACCATTTAGACAAACCGAAGCTCCCTTTTGTGCAGGATAGACTATGGCAAATTCCTGCAACGGTTACCCCAAATTTGCGCTTTCCGATGTTTTGGTTGAGTTTTAAAAACTTACCTTTTAGTGTTTACAAAATGTTTTCGAATAGCGCTCTCAATCGCTACGGGATTATTAATTTGTATTTCCACCCTTGGGAGTTTACCGACCTTTCGGCTTATACCACCATTCCTGCGTATGTACGTAAGCATTCAGACAGAGTACTTTTACAGCGTTTGGATGACTATATTACTTGGCTAAAAGCTAAAGGAGTAACCTTCATCACCATGAAGGAATATGTAGAGGAGTTGAAGCTGAAAAGTAATACAAAATAAAATGCTGTAATAATCGGTAGTAATCCTATCCATACAGAATGGTTATAGAAATTATTTAATATTGTATAAGTAGAAAGCATTCTATCCTTCCGTAATATCTTACTTTTTTTATTAGACTTCCCTTTCTTACACAAGAGAAATAGTCTTTGTGGATACTACAAAAGAAGGTTATGAATTTACAAACTCACCATTACTAACATTCACTATGGGATGGTGTTACTGATAATTATTAAATCTTGATAGGACGTCAAGATTAGTGTATATTTAAATTTGGTAAGTTGTTTATAATAAGAATATTATAGTTAGATAAGTTTCTATTTTTGAAATCCTACTGTTTGAGCCGAAGGCGAGTTTAGGATTTCTTGACTTTCTTTTGTTACTTTTCTTGTGTCAAGACAAGAAAAGTAAGGAGTGTCTAATGAAAATTATGTTTTTTGACGAAGGCTATCATAATTTTTAAAGGTGACCTAACGAAATTCTCTTTCCAACCGCTAGATACATAGATAGTAATTTTTATGAAATTTGACTTTTTGCTCAATAAGCGCAACATCTTGTTGATTTGGATTGCCGTGGCAGTAGCAATGGCCATGAAGCAATACTTTACAGGCGATAATCCGCATGCGCATATCAACAACTTCATTATTTTCAGAACGAGCTTCTGGCACTTGATTCATCAGGAGCACTTGTACGCTTATCATCCTGACGAATATGTAGATTTGTTTTTGTACGGACCACCTTTTGCGGTTATGATAGCGCCATTGGCTCTATTGCCTACTTTAGCAGGAGTAATTTTGTGGAATGTTGCGAATGCAGTAGCACTACTTTTTGCTATTTATGAATTACCTTCTTTCGACGAAAAAACCAAAGCTATTATGTCATGGCTTTGTCTGAATAGTTGTATTACCAGCCTTATCAATGTGCAGTATCATGGTATTGTGACCGCCTTGATTATTTTGGCCTATACTTTTATCAAGAAAGAAAAAGACTTTTGGGCAGCTTTTTGTATTGTGTTGGGTACTATGACCAAGCTATATGGCGTGGTTGGGCTGGCATTTTTCTTTTTCTCCAAAAATAAACTCAAACTTATTGCTTCTGGCTTGTTTTGGATAGCGTTGTTGTTTGTATTGCCAATGGCGTTTAGTTCGCCAACTTATATTCTTCAGACTTACCAAGAATGGTTTGAAGTATTGGTGAAAAAGAATGATATCAATGAGGTTTTGACGAATCCTTATCAAGATCTTTCGGTGATGGGTATGGTGCGAAGATTGGCGCAAGATGCTAGTATTTCAAATTTATGGTATATCCTGCCAGCGGTTTTGGTTTTTGCGCTGTCATATATACGGATCAACTTGTTTTTCAATACCCGTTATCAATTATTACTTTTATGCTCAACGTTGATGTTGGTTGTATTGGCAAGTACAGGCACCGAGGCATCTACCTTGCTGATTGGGTTTGTGGGCGCAGTGATTTGGTATATGCAAAGTGCCAAAACCACGACTGACAAAGCGTTGTTTATTTTTGCTTTGCTGGTGACAAGTTTTGGACCTACTGACTTGATGCCCAAATATATTAGAAATGAATTTTTAAGAAAATATGCTCTAATGGTATTACCCATGTTACTAGTTTGGATAAAAGTACATTGGGAAATGTTGGCGAGTAAGAAAGAGGAGTTTTAAGTTAAGGGACAAAGGCATTTAGGCACAAAGGCACAAAGTGAATTATTATCTAGTTCGAGACTTAGTCTCGGACTATGTTTTGTGACAGTTTGTAAACTGTTTTAAAAAATGAGTCCAAGACTAAGTCTTGAACTAGAGCGTGTAGAGTTTTGACATATTCTAAATCAAAACTCTATACTCCACACTCAGCACTAAAATCACTTTGTGCCTCTGTGCCTTTGCCCCTTTGTGCCTTCACTTAACATCTATTCTGCAAAAGCAATAATATCGAAGTGTTTCCAATCTAGCATATTTTGTTTTTGAGGAATAGGCGTAATGGCTGCATCTTCTTCAAAATCATCCATTTTGTTGATTTTATAGCCTTTTTGACTAATATAATTAAACAAGTCGTGGCGGTCTTGCTCTGATAAATCTTTGAAACATTCAAAAATCAATGTGGGCTTGTACTGGTCAAGAAGCTTACTGATTGATTTCAAGATTTGAATATCATACCCTTCTGCATCTACTTTAATTAAGGAGATTTTACTGACTTCTGGATATTGTGTGTGAATAAAGTTTTGAAGGTTGACGCCTTTTACTTTTTCTCCTAAACCAAATTTTCCATTTTTTCCACTGATTCCACCATTGTTGAAGCTGGCCTCAGAAGAAGCATACGAATACTCGCCTTCTTCCACTGCAATAGCATAAGGTAAAGGAATAATGTTGGAAATGTGACGATTTTGATCGGCGTTTTTCTGTAAAATTTTAAAAACGTGAGGGTTTGGGTCAAAGGCCAAAACCGTGCCTTGCGCGCCAACTGCCAAAGCCATTGGGAGGGTAGTATCGCCAATGTGTGCGCCGATGTCAATGACAAAATCGCCAGTTTTGAGGAATTTACGATAGAAATTAACCTGACTGAGTGAGATAGTTTTCTCTTGTTCTAAAGGATTTAACCAACAAGTGAAGTTGATATTGCCGATTCCTTCGATTGAGATGACAGAGGTTGCGTCACCATAATCACTAAATTTGCGTTTGGCCACAAACTTAGTGTACTTCTTTTTTAGGTAATTGAACATTTGTATGTGTGTTTAAAGTTGGACTATACTTGCATTAGAGGAAATATACGTTCTGTAAAAATAGCTTTAAATTTGCATAAAAAAGGGTTTATAACATTTTTTAACAATATGCACATTTTGATTTTCCACAATGCAGTATTGCCTGCATTGGAGTACGGAGGAACCGAGCGAGTGGTTTGGTGGTTGGGCAAAGAGTTGACCCAAATGGGGCATCGTGTTTCATTTTTGGTTGCAAAAGGTTCGGAATGTCCATTTGCTGAGGTGCTGTTTTATAATCCCGAGCTTTCATTAAGTCTACAGATTCCTGATTATATCGATGTGGTACATTTGAGTATTCCACCTCCCGAAGATTTTCCTAAGCCTTATGTCTATACGGTTCATGGCAACCCAAGAGCTGATGAAGTGCTCGATCACAATGCAGTATTTGTTTCAAAAAATCATGCAGAGCGTCATAATTCAATGGCTTATGTGTTGAATGGAGTCGATTTTGAAGATTATCCCAAACCTTCATTTTCACATCAAAGAGGGCATACTCATTTCTTGGCAAATGCCTCATGGCGAGTAAAAAATGTTAAAGGAGCGATTCATATTGCCAAAAAAGCAAACGAAAAGTTAGCAGTTATGGGCGGGCATCGTCTCAATTTTAAGATGGGATTTCGTTTTACTCCCGATCGACATGTAAGATTTCATGGAATGGTAGGAGGAAGGGTAAAGTTTGATTTATTACATCGTTCCAAAGCTTTACTATTCCCTGTGTTATGGCATGAACCATTTGGGTTGGCTATCGTCGAAAGCCTTTATATGGGTTGTAGTGTTTTGGGAACGCCCTACGGTTCGTTACCAGAAATTGTAACACCAGAAGTTGGATTTTTATCTATTTCGGAAAATGAGTTGGCTGAGAAGCTGAAAAATATAGCACAGTTTGACCCAAAAATTTGCCATGAATATGCCAGAGATACTTTCACTTCTCGACAAATGGCATTGGGATATTTGCAGTATTTTGAAATGGTTTTATCAGGGAAAAAAATCAACTCGGTTGCACCAAAAGCCCTGTTTGATTATCCTAAATTTTTACCTTATGAAGTAAATTAAAGAGGGTGCAATCTAAGTAATCGAGCAGAATAAGATTTAAGTTATGTGTTTGGGAACAAGGCAACAGGCACAAGGCACAGAGTGTTAAAATGTTTTTATTAACCACAGCTATGCTTTTTTCCAAAGCCCACCGCCGAAAGCTGATACCTGAATGCTTTAGGCACAAAAATTAAATTCTATTTTGCCCACTAACTTAGGTTGCACCCTCTTTAGAGTTTTATGATGTTTATAGTTTACAACACTCTATAATTTTTATACTCTCCGATTCTCCAACCTGTCGTTTTTTCAATCCACATTTTTACGGAGTTTTTAAAATTGAGCTTCTTTTCTTTGATGTCAAAATCAAAAAGCCAGTTCATACGTTCTACACGAGCCTGCATAACTTGTGGATGTGAACCGTCGAAGTGTGTTAATGAATCAATTTCGGAATAGTCAAAATCCTCTAATTCTTGAGAAATCTTTTCTACTTTTTGTTCGCTATGCCAAAAGCGACTAGAGCTTTTAATTTTTTCTTTTTGGATTTCGGGAGGTTTTACCCAACCATAATGATAGATAAAGGCATCTATGAGTTTGACTTTGAGCTTCTGGTTATCTTTTGTTCTAAAGCCTTGCGCATCACGATAAGACAATACATTGCCTGTATTGCGCACTACTCGAATTTCGCGACGATACCAACGATGTGCGTCGGCTACATAGTTGTAAGAACCATAAAAATGCAAGTATTTGAATAGTAGTCCTTCCACTTCAGTTTTATGAAGGTTATCTTCCATGGCTTTTTTAATAACAGGAAGGTACTTTTCATGGACTACTTCATCGCCTTGGATATAAAAACACCAGTCAGCATCGGGCGAAATAGCAGCCAGCGCCTTATCGGTTTCGACTGCTAGCACACGCCCACCTTCACGTAAAGAATCATCCCAAATGGTTTCGATAATTTTGATTTTGGGCGAATCTATACTTTGTATTAATTCTAATGTACCATCCTCCGAATTTCCTACGGCAACTACCAGTTCGTCACATATTGGCAATATCGAAGTAATAGCTTCGATGATGGGATAGTCGTATTTGATAGCATTTCGGACAAAAGTAAATCCTGCAATCTTCATTTTTTTTGATAGCTTTAATGTTATAGTGGGACTCAATTTAGTGATTGAGTGATTTGGCGAATGAGTGATTTTTAACAAGATTTATACTTCCAAAATCCAACATTCGGTATTAGGATTGTACGAAAGTTTTTATTGTGTTAAAATGAGTTCTTATTCATTGTTTTTTTGAGGTGTATTGGCAACCCTTGCGGTTGCCAATACACCAATTCTATTTTAATAATAAAGCTCATCCTTCGTACAGTACTAATCCGAAATCAAAAATCCCCAATCAGAAATCTTGTTAGCTTTGCAAGCTGCTTAGTTTGGCGTAATAGCCATTTGGAATTTGCACAAGTTCTTCGTGTGTTCCTTCTTCTACGATTTGTCCTTTGCTAATAACAATGATTTTATCCGCATTTTGGATGGTACTCAAACGGTGAGCAATGACCAAGGTGGTACGGTTTTTCATCAAATTAGTCAACGCTTCTTGTACCAATTTTTCTGATTCGGTATCTAAGGCGGAAGTGGCTTCGTCCAAAATCAAAATTGGAGGGTTTTTCAATACCGCTCTTGCAATACTCAAACGTTGGCGTTGTCCACCCGACAAACGACTTCCTCGGTCACCAATAACGGTTTGATAGCCTTCAGGTGACTGAGAAATAAACTGATGTGCATTTGCAATTTTGGCAGCTTCGATAATTTGCGCCTCTGTGGCGTTGGCACCAAATACGATATTGTTTTCAATAGTATCGTTAAACAAAATAGATTCTTGCGTCACAATCCCCATTTGACGATGCAGAGATTCAGCAGAAATTGCTTTCAGGTCGATGCCATCCAAAAGAATTTCGCCACCTGTTGGGTCATAAAAACGAGGAACTAAATCGGCTAGGGTAGATTTCCCACCGCCCGACTCACCAACTAGTGCAACGGTTTGACCTTTTGGAATAGTAAATGAAATATTTTTCAACACATCATTTTCACCATTATAGCTAAATGACACGTTTTTAAATTCAATTCCTTTTTCGAAGCTTGGTAAATTAATAGCATTCGGCTGGTCTTGAATTGCAGACTCCGTTTCCATCAAAGCAATAATACGCTCAGCCGAAGCAACGCCTCTTTGAACACCACTAAAGGCATCAGCGATTACTTTTGCAGGTCTTTGTACTTGTGAAAACAAAGCCAAATAACTGATAAATTCAGACGCCGTAAAGCCACCTTCTTTATTGATGACTAGCGAGCCACCGTATAACAAAATCCCTGCAATTACCATTACACCCAAAGTCTCAGAAGTAGGAGAGGTCATTTCTTGACGATAAACCATTCGTTGAACCGACTGTTTGTATTTGGTATTCAGGCTATCAAATTGCTTGATAATAGTACCTTCAGCGTTAAATGCTTTTACCACACGCATACCGCTCAATACTTCATCAATCGTACTGATAATCGTACTTAAATTTTCCTGAACCTCTAAAGCTTTTTTACGTAAGCGACGAGTAATCCCTGCAATTGCTCCACCAGAAATAGGTAATATCAGGATAGAGAAAAAGGTCAACTTGGCAGAAAGTGTAAACAAGAATACAAAATATACCACCAAGGCAAATACCTCTTTTAATGAAGCGGTAAAGGCACGAGCAATAGAGTTTTCGATTTCTTGAATATCGGTTGTCAGGTGTGACATCAAATTACCTTTGCGCTCATTGTTGAAAAAACCCAAATGCAAACTAACCGTTTTCTGAAAAACGGCATGTCTCAAACTCGCAATCGTTTCGGATTCAACAGTTTTAAGGATTCTTTGAGAAAGGTAACGGAATACGTTTGAAAGGAAAACTGATACTACAATGATAGCACAGGCAAACTGTAGCGCGCCCATACGACCATATACATCCAACATATTGTACAAATAGTAGTTGAAAGTATCAGAGAAAAACTCTTTACTCAAGCTAAAATCAGGAAGTTGCGTAACTCTTTTTTCTGCTTCTCCGCTTTCGACCTGATTAAACAAAACCTTCAATAAAGGCGAAAGTAGGGCAAAGTTGAGTACTCCAAATATGCTGGCTAATAAAGATAGTATGAAATAGGGGGCAATATACTTTTTGAGTGATGTTGTATATTGTAAAATACTTAAATATGTTTTCAATGAATGATGATTTTGAGTTATGAATTAAGTATATGTATTGGTTTTTAGTTTGAAAATTGATAGTCAGTGGTTTAAGCATTTGTCTAAATAAACAAAATTTCCCTTCGCCACACCTTACTTTTCTTGTCTTGACACAAGAAAAGTAACAAAAGAAAGTCAAGAAATCCTAAACTCGCCTTCGGCTCAAACAGAAGGATTTCAAAAAAATAAACATACAAATATGTAAGTATTTTATTTTGAGGTAAACGATAGAAATAACATCTTCTTAGAGTGTCGTAGATGTGAAAGAAAGTAAATTGTTTTGGAGTTTTTCGCACCTATGGCGCTCATAAATATGATTGGTTTCTGAGAAAGTTTATTAGTATGCCAAAAATCAATATTCAATATACGAAAACAGCCGAATACAGATCGCCCATACCTCGATCTAATACTTTACTTGAATACCGTGATAATATTCTTGTGCTTGATAGTCCTTACGAAGAGGGTGTCCGTCCCAATCTTCTGGCAATAGGATTCTTCGTAAATCTGGATGTCCCTCAAAACGAATACCCACTAGGTCAAAGGCCTCGCGCTCGTGCCAGTCTGCTGTACGCCAGATATGACTTAGCGTAGGTACGCTTGGAGCAGGTTCGTCTTTGGCATTGCGTGGGACAATCACCTTAAGCATCATTTTGTGCTCATAAGGAATAGAGTACAAATTATAAATTACTTCCATTGTCGCTTTTTCGACGCCATTATCCAAAGCTGTAATGCACGACAACATATCGAAATAACAGTTTTCATTTTCGAATAAAAACTTTGCTACAACAGCAATTTTATCCGTTGTAATATGTAGACATTGATGGTCTTTTCCTAGAATGATATCTGAACCCAATTCAGAAACAATTAGGTCATTGATTTGGTCGAAAGTCATGTTTGAGGGCGCTAAGTTTGGCTATTGATTAAGCAGAAGCAAACGCTGGTTTTTGATTACGTGCTTCTTCCTGTTCCATATCTAAAATAGCTTTAGGTGCTACGATAGTTTCTTGACGGATTTTTTCTTGCAACTTCAAAAAACCACCAATCAAGGCTTCTGGACGAGGAGGACAGCCTGGCACATATACATCCACTGGAATAATGCGGTCGACACCTTTTACGACGTGATAACCGTGTTCCCAGTAAGGTCCACCACAATTAGAGCAGCTACCCATCGAAATCACATAGCGAGGTTCAGGCATTTGTTCATACAAACGGCGAATACGGTCAGCCATTTTGAAGGTAACAGTACCCGCTACAATCATCACATCTGATTGGCGCGGCGAAGGGCGTGGAAATACCCCAAAACGGTCGAGGTCATAGCCCGAAGCCATGGTCTGCATCATTTCGATTGCACAGCAGGCTAAGCCAAAACCCATGGGCCATAACGAACTCAAACGTGCCCAATTGAGCAAGTCTTCTACTTGACTAAGTACAATATTATCTTCTTCGAATTGCTGGTCGAGTAATCCCTTCATATCTGAAAATATTAGATTGAGGTATGTGATTGATGTTAAGGAATCCCAATTCTAAATCAACAGCACAATATTGTTTTTGATTCCCTAGCTTACAAAGATACAAACCCCTCTGCAATTATGATGAAGGAAGGGGAAAAAAGGCATAAAGGAAAGTGGAGTGCTTTAAGTGAAGAGAGTTCAAGGCATGAGTGAACAGGCACAAAGGCACAAAGTGGAAGGAAAGTAGGGTACTTTATGTGAAGGGAGTTCAAGGTATGAGTGAACAGGCACAAAGGTATAAAGTGATTATCATCTTATATTGTAAAACACTCTGTGCCTTTGTGCCTGTTCCCTTTGAAACTCAAAAAAAACTACTTCACCACCGTCACATATCCTGTTAGCGCAGGTAGGTTTACGTTGGGTTTGATGACGTAATAATAGGTACCTGTAGGAATACGCTGACCCTCTTGGATGCCGTCAAATGGTTGAGAATAGCCTTTTGAATAGAATATTTCATTGCCCCATCGGTTATAAATTTTCACTTCGATATTGGGATATTCCCCGATGCCATCTAGTTCCCAAGTATCATTTATTCTGTCGCCATTGGGGGTAAAAGAATTAGGAATGTCGATTTTGGGATACACAAAAACATTGATTTTGTCGCTAGCTTTACATTTGCTGGTGTTGGCTACAACTTCAAGGGTATATTCTTGATGCGAAATGGGTGCTGCTGTAGGAGAAAAGTCGGTTGGATTTAGTAAACCAGTTGTAGGCGACCAAGTAAAACTATATCCTGAACCTTGACTACCCACTACGGGGATTTGTACTTGTTGTCCTCTGAAAATCGTAATATCTTCCCCTAATTGAACTCTGGGAACTCTATCGACGATAGCATTGCTAGTAGCAGAATTTTTACAGCCATCTGCTGAGGTGTATTCATATACAATTGGCCACACACCCGAACCCGCTTTGGATGGGTCAAATACGGAGCCTGTCATTCCTTTTCCAGAAAATACCCCAGCATTGGAGCTAACAGGAGTAACATAAATACTCAAATCTGTTGAAAGATTCTTGGCTTCGCAAAATGAAGGAATGGGGGCAAAGGTAACCTTTGGTTTAGGATATACTCTAATTACAACTTCAGGAGCATTCTTTTTACAACCTTTATCGGAGGTAGCCTGCAATTGATAATTTCCTGATTGAGTTATATTGATAGTCTGATCAGAGCTAAAATTAGCGCCATCTTTTTGCCATAACCATGTTGTTCCCGTATTCACGTCGGCTTTGAGGGTTACAACTTCGCCTTCGCAGACCTCAGTTTTGTTTGAAATATTTTGCACGCTCACCTGTGGCAATGGATTTACAGCGATATTGAGTGAGGCATCAAATGTACAAAATGGACTAGCTTTCTGGGTAATCACCAATCTGTAAACGCCTGAGCGGTCGTAGGCTGCTTCTCTATTACTAGTAAGTGTAAAATTGTCTAATGTCCAGTCATAGGAAAAATCTGCTGGGTTAGCTCCAGAAATACTTGGGGTAATGGTGCCTGGTGATTTGTCCGCACATATGGTTGTACCTAATGAGGGTGTTAAAGACAGTCCAACACCTCCAGCGCCAATAACTCTGGTTAACAATGAGGTATCTGTAGGCTTACATGTAGCAGTAGGATCCTTGATTTCAACCCTATAATCACCTGTAACATCGTCGTTGATACGAAGCTTGTTGCTAGTAGCACCTGATAAAGGGTTACCATTATAATACCATTGGTAGGTAGCATTGGGGTTTGCTTGTGTTTCAAGAACACGGTAGCTTTTCTGACAAAGGGTTATTGTATTGATATGAGCTGTATTGGTATTTCCTTCAATATAAATTCTCGGCTTTTCTACTTCTTTACAATCTTTTACCAAAACATCATACTCCACTTGGGCTTGACTAATGATGTTGCCACCTAGCTTCTGAGTAGCCATAATTTTCATGGCATATAATCCTTCTTTGTTGGGCTGAAACTGTACCGTTCCTGCATTGGATAATACAATAGGAATGTTTGATGCAATGGGAGAACTAGTTGAATATCCTGACAGCCACGTCACCTCTTTGGGAGATGCCAACTGAGGTAATACTAAGGGCGAGCTTGGTGAACTTAAGCCCTTGTAGAGTGGTTCAAATGAATATTCTGTGCTTGTGCCGTTGGAGTTAATCACAGGTAGATTAACAAAGTTGACTTGGTTTAAGCAGTAAAAACTTCCTTGTGCTTCTTGAAATGCAGGGGTTTGAGTAATGGCATTGGTGAAGAAAAGGTACAGTACTAAACTCGAACTACTAGGATTAGCAATATTGACTAACTGACTACTTCTACAACAACGCTCCACAATGACATAATACCCGTCAGGGGCTGAAAGTTGAGTAAAGTCGAGTGTGATATTTTTGCCTAGCACTAAGTCTTTTGACTTTAGAGTACCAATATTACAATTGTTGGGATAGTTCAGGTCTATACTGGTAGAAGACCCTCCTGTAAAGTCAATTACCCCAGAAGCATCAATATTCGTAGTAACATCTACATTATCTCTTTTTCGAAAAACCTTAGCTCTTAAATCTTTAGTGAGTGCACCAGATGCCAAATCTGCCTGATTGGTGGCGTTATGTAAAGAGATATATAAATGAACGGTAAGTTGAAATTGATTGGTAGTTCCCGAAACTTTTGAAAGCTGCAAATACCCTCCAACAAAAGGGTCTTGAGCAAACAAAGGTTGCACGGTTGTTATACAAAGTAGGATGATTAATAAACGTAACCTCATTAGCAATTGGGTTTATTATAAGTATTAGGACGTTATTGGTTAATAGGGTATCTGTTATTGGAAAATGCCTTTATCCCATAAAATACTAATAATTAACTCAGACCTTTCACTTAATTGTTTAAAGCAAGAATCTTTCTTATTACTCGTGACTCTAAATTAATGAATAAATCATGTTTGACATCTTTTGAGATACTATCTATTTAGTAAACGCAAAAAGTGTATTCAATTGGATAAAAGGTGTTTGTAAAAATACATAAAAACCTTCTATCTTATTGAATACACTTCTTTTCTTTGAAAACTCTATGGTTATTCTCGGTTGAAAACAGTTACTTTATTACGGTCAAATACCCCGTTAGCGTAGGCCAATCTTTACGGATTTCGATGACATAGTAATAGGTTGATGATTTAACTTCCTTGTCATCAATAATTCCTTTGAAAGGATTACTTGCGTAGTCATTGGTGGTAAAGACTTCGTTGCCCCAGCGATTAAATAGCTTCACAGAAGCATTGGGGAATGAGGTAGTGATATCTGACAAATCCCAAAAGTCATTGATGCCATCTTCGTTTGGCGTGAAAGTATTTACAATTTTTCCACTGACAAAAACTTTTACGATTTTTTCATCGGCACATTGGGTGGCATTGTCGGTTACCTTCAAGGCATAATTAGTGGATTGGCTGGGCGTTGCTACTGTTACTGGCGTATTTACCTCACTCAGTCCTGTTGCTGGTGACCACAGTAAAGTATAATCCGCAAGGTTGGTACTGGTTGCCAAACTGCTAGTTAAAGTCGTAGATTCACCCGCTTGAATCGCAACATCAGGACTTAGCGTAAATACAGGTGCTGCACCAATCTTGAGGTTAGCTGTAGCTTTGGATTGACAGCCCGCATTAGCGCCAAAGGTGTAAGTAATGTCATACGAACCAGCTCCGTAGGTAGTAGGATTGATGGTTGTACTGGTCAAAGTTGTTCCTCGTGAATCTTTAAAAACTCCGCCTGCGTTGTATGGATTAACAAATTTCGTTAGATCAATCGTTGCAGTAGTTGGCAAACAAATAGGGTCTAATTTGAAAGTAACTGGGGTTGAGGCTGTGCCTGTGACGGTGATTTGTTTCGTATCAGTACAACCAACGGCTGTAGTAACTGTGAGTCCGTAAGTGTTTTGTCCTGTGTCTTTTACTTTGACAATATTGCTCTTCTCATTAGGTAAAGTACTTCCATTTTTTGTCCAAACATAAGTGTAATCAGCACTTAAATCCAAGGTAGTTCCGACACTAAAATCATCTGAGTCACAGTAGGTAGTTTGACCACTGCTAGTTTTAAGTGTTGCATCAGGGAAAGTCGGGAAGTCAATTTTCAGACTAAGCATATAAGTACAAGCATTAGCCGCT
Organism: Flectobacillus roseus; assembly: GCF_030056595.1. NCBI lineage: Bacteria > Pseudomonadati > Bacteroidota > Cytophagia > Cytophagales > Flectobacillaceae > Flectobacillus > Flectobacillus roseus. The sequence continues at coordinate 158,862 of NZ_JASHIF010000012.1, read as the reverse complement.
GAAGCGACTGGTTGAAGAGATACTTTAAACTCAACCGTTGTTGATTTCAAAGGAGTATCATATTGTATGGCATAGTTCTGAGTTGAGATAGGTGAATTATTGGCTGACCACGTGTACACAAAATCATTGGTGTTATATTGACCAGAAGTTCCCTTTTCTTTTACTTGAATCAATGTGTATTTGCATAGTTGACGGTAACTAGAGGTCAATTCCAAATCCAATCCTTGTCTGTCTGTCAGGGTTACACTCGAAGAGGCTTTAGGAAGTCCACAACCATTTTTGGCTGATACCAAAACGGTATAGGTTCCTGCGCCTTCAGCCTTTACCTTGGAATCCGTTGCACCAGCGATGTTTAAGCCATCTTTTTGCCATTGATAGGTATAATTGCTATTGGCGGTAGTCGATAAGTCGATATAGCCGTTTTTACAAACGGTTCCTGTACTAATTGGACTTCCAGAAGCATCACTAATCACGGGCGTGGCAGATACCGCTGCTGAACAGTCTATTACTTTTAAGACAAAATCTCTACGAGTTTTGCCAATCGTAACGCCATTTCTTTTTTCTGTAACTTCCACACAAAACAAATACGTGCCCACTGCACTGGCTGTGACAGATAAGATACCCGAAGCATTGACACTCAGCGCAGGACTCCCCGGTATTTGTGCGGTGGCACTACTTCCACCTGCCCAGCTTACAGTTGCATAACTGCCCGAACCCGTTGGGGTTGGATTACTATTTGAGCTTGTCGATGAGCCTTTGTAGGGTGTTACCAAGGCATAAGATAGTTGGTCGTTGTCACGATCGCTTGCTCCAAAATCATAGCTAAATGCTTGTCCTTTACAAATATAGGCGCCTGTAATAGCATGAAATTCGGGAGAGGAATTATAGAACTCATTACCAGACTGCTTAAGCGCAGGAAACTCCAAGTAAAACAAAGCTCCCGTTGAGGTTGGACTGCTAATATTAGTTACGTTGGCTCTACAGCATTTTTCGACTACTACATAGTATCCACCAGCATCAGCATAGTCGGCAGAAGACACCACGAAGTCACCTTCGTAGTCTACTTGCAAAATGCCAAGTTGCTGACTATTAGCACAATCTTGATTGTTGAAGGAAACATCTTTCCCTGTGAGCGAGGACGCTTTGAGTGTAAGCGAAGCCTTGAGTGTGTTATTACTTTTCTGAAAAATACCTACCTTAAGATTATCATCACTGCTAGTTGGCGCGCCACCAGATTTGTCATAATACACATGAAGTAATAGACGAAATTTTCCATTTGTAGTGCTACTTCTGCTGATTAGCTCTAAATTACCACCCAGCACAGAAGCTGCGTGTACATAATTCGAGATAATCATACATAAACAAAAGCTTAAACACCTGAAAATGTGCTTGGTCATTTGAAATAAGGGCTTATAGTGTTGTGTTACATTAAGCGGATTCACTAAAGCTGGCGGGCCTTAAGGGATTTCTAGCAATAATTGTGCTAGAACAACTCATTCATACTTGTTGACGATAGAAACTATAAAGCAATAGAGGATAAAAGGGTAGATGGGGGAGTGGGGTAATTACCACAAAACTCTTAAATTATGGCGTAAATAAGCAAATGAATGTTTTTACAAAAGTAATGTATACAATAAAAGAAATATAGCTCAATGGTTTTGATATTACGATTTTGTAAATGGTTAATAGTCAGTTATAAAAGGGTATTTATAACCTTTTGAGATAGTTACTTGTTAAAAACTAATCATAATAAATATACAAAATATTTAGGAAGATAAAAAGGGCTCAATGGTTGTTTAACATGAAAGATATGTGAGAAGAAGTTAAATTTGTAAATATTTTACATCGCATTTACCTGAGACCCAATTGACGAAAGTGCAAAGCGTAAAATAAAGACTTCTCGCTTCTGTGCCTTTATCACTTAAAAATAACAACATGCAAAACGATTTTTTTGAAACTAGAATTGAGTTACTCCGAAATGTTGGTCCACAGCGAGGACAATTGCTCAATACAGAGTTGCAGATATTTACTTTTGGGGATTTGATTCAGTATTATCCATTTCGATATGAAGATCGAACGCAGTTTCACTACATATCCGATTTGACTGAAGATATGGAATATGCCCAAATCAAAGGTCGTTTGCGCACGCTTGAGAAGGTAGGAGAGGGTTTCAAACAAAGATTGACAGGGACTTTTACCGATGGTACAGGTTCAATGGAATTGACTTGGTTTCAGGGGATTACTTGGCTCGAAAAGCACCTTCGAATGGGAGCTGAATATGTACTTTTTGGTAAACCATCCTTTTTTCAAGGACGCCCACAAATGCAACATCCCGAACTGGAGTTACTCAATGGGACAAATGAAAAAGGAGGCTATTACCAACCCGTTTATAGTGTTACCGAAAAGCTCCGCAAAAAGTACATCGAATCCAAACAGATTGCATTAATGCAAAGGGCTTTGTTGGAAAAAGCCTATCCTCTGATTCGAGAAAATTTACCTACGTTTTTGCTACAAAAATATCGTTTGGTCGCCAAGCGAGACGCCATTTATAATATTCACCTGCCACATTCTGACCAGTGGCTTCATCAGGCTCGTCGACGCTTGAAGTTTGAAGAATTATTTTATAATCAACTTCGCTTAATCAAACAAAAAGTGCTACGCCGAGTTGATTATGAAGGTCAGATATTTAAAAGTGCAGCTTTATTGAAAACTTTTTACGATGAGTATCTTCCCTTTCCGTTGACAAATGCACAAAAGAGAGTAATTAAAGAAATCTTCGCAGATATGCGCATGGGACGACAAATGAATCGCTTGTTGCAAGGTGATGTAGGTTCGGGAAAAACCATCGTGGCTTTTATCTGTATGTTGCTGGCAATCGACAATGGTGCGCAGGCTTGTTTGATGGCGCCTACCGAAATTTTGGCTGACCAACATTATCAAGGTCTAAAAGAGTTTGCCGAACTGTTAGGTATCAGAATCGAAAAACTCACAGGATCGACCAAGAAAAAAGCTCGTGCTTTGATTCATGAAGGGCTCTTGGATGGTTCGGTGAAAATCATTGTTGGAACGCACGCTTTACTAGAAGATATTGTACAATTCCAAAATTTAGGACTTTGTGTAATTGATGAGCAACATCGATTTGGTGTAGCACAGCGGGCTAAACTTTGGGAAAAAAACAAATATATGCACCCGCATATCTTGGTCATGACGGCCACACCGATTCCAAGAACCTTGGCAATGACGCTTTATGGGGATTTGGATGTTTCGGTGATAGATGAATTGCCCAAAGGTCGCAAGCCTATCAAAACCGTTCATCGTTACGACTCTCATCGTCTCAATGTTTTCGGTTTTATGCGTGATGAAATCCAGAAAGGGCGACAGGTTTATGTGGTTTATCCTTTGATTGAAGAATCCGAAAAGTTGGATTACAAAGACTTGATGGATGGCTATGAAAGCATAGTAAGAGCATTTCCAGAATATCAGGTAAGTATCGTGCATGGAAAAATGAAGCCTGCCGATAAGGATTTTGAAATGCAAAGATTCGTAAAGGCCGAAACTCAAATTATGGTTGCCACGACGGTGATTGAGGTAGGAGTAAACGTTCCCAATGCTTCAGTGATGGTGATTGAAAGTGCCGAAAAATTTGGCTTGGCACAGCTACACCAGCTACGCGGAAGGGTAGGGCGTGGTGCCGAACAAAGTTTTTGTATTTTGATGACCGACTTCAAACTGTCAAAAGATAGTCGTACTCGTATCGAAACTATGGTACGCACCACCGACGGTTTCGAAATAGCTGATGTAGACTTGCAGTTGCGAGGGCCTGGGGATATTTCGGGTACACAGCAAAGTGGTATTATCGATTTACAAATTGCAGACTTGGCGAAAGATGGCGAAATACTGAAAGTAGCAAGAGAATGTGCTCAAGCCATTTTAGAGGCCGATCCCAATTTGAGTGCAGAAGAACATGCCATGATTCGTGAACAAATAGATTCGCTAAAAACGAACCAAAGTAACTGGTCGAGAATTAGTTAAATTTAGAATGAACGCTGAAAATTGTATAGGAGTTTAGATAAAGTTGCTATATTTGACTATACCAATCTAAATAAATACCTTTCTCGTAAGTTAATGGACAAAATAAAATTAACTTTACCCGCAATAGGCATTAAGCTATATGCTATAGGCAAAAAATATTTTTAACAAAATCATAAATACAATTTTGCCTAATGCCTACGGCTTATAGCCTAGAGCGTATTAATGCAATTTTATTTTGCATTAATACTTAATTATATAGGAAAATCTAAAAACAGCAATCCCAAATCTACGATTGTAAAAGTTAGTTATGAATAATTCAATTAGTAAAATCCAAGAAGCAATAACCCCTTTGAGAGAGGCATTGACCGATCACTCAGTATATCATCAAATCAATCAAATCGAACATTTGCAGCTTTTTATGCAAGACCATATTTTTGCGGTATGGGATTTTATGTCGATTCTCAAAGCTCTTCAGCGCAACCTTACTTGTGTCGAAGTACCTTGGGTTCCTGTAGGTAGCGCCGAAACTCGTTATTTGATTAATGAAATTGTCAATGGCGAAGAAAGTGACGTTGACGAAGATGGTGTGCGTATGAGCCATTTTGAGTTGTATCTGGATGCTATGAGACAATCAGGTGCAGACTTATCGCAAATCGAACAGTTTTTGGCTTTATTATCACAAAAAACAAGTGTTTCAGAAGCATTGGATATTGTAGGAGTGAGCCAAAGTGTAAAAGATTTTGTCAACTTTACATTTGAAGTAATTGCTACCAACCAGCCACATATCCAAGCCGCTGTGTTTACATTTGGTCGTGAAGATTTGATTCCTGATATGTTTATTGCCATGGTGAAAGACCTACACGCCGAAATGCCAGAGCGTATTGCCAAGTTTAGATATTACCTTGAGCGTCATATCGAAGTAGACGGCGATCACCATAGTCATTTGGCGATTCAGATGGTAACAGAACTTTGCGGAACAGACGAAACAAAATGGCATGAGGCGCTGACCTATTCAGAGAGAGCTTTACAGATGCGTAAAGTACTTTGGGACGGCGTAGAAGCTAAAGTGCAAGCAGTTGAGGTATAGTAATTAAGCAAAGAATCAATAACATTGAGTATTCTCGAAATAAAACTGCGATTTTTAAGAAAATCTCCATATTGGTAGAATCCATTTTTTTAGATAGTCGATAAGTTGACAAAAAGCGGAAAGTCCTGTATAACAAGGCTTTCCGCTTTTTGTTTTTCAGATATTTCAAAAAAACATCAAAAGACCGTTTTCACAATACCTGATTCTAGGAAATGTAAAATAATTCCTTTTGCTAAATTATTAGTAGATAGGACGGTAATTCAAAGTGCTTCTTGTAAATTTGCAACTCTTATAGCAAAACACAATTTTCAATTCACAAAACAACGTTTAAACCAATGTTAAATCTCGTCTTGTTTGGACCTCCGGGGGCAGGTAAAGGAACACAGTCAGCCAAATTGATTGAAAAATACAATTTAGTACACATTTCTACGGGCGATATGTTCCGTGGGCATATTGCCAACGATACCGAGCTTGGTAAGCGTGTAAAACAAATTCTTGCAGATGGACTTTTGGTTCCAGATTCGATTACTATCGAAATGTTGGAAGAAGAAGTGAAAAATAATCCACAAGCAGAAGGGTTTATCTTTGACGGATTCCCAAGAACAGTTCCTCAGGCTGAAGCTTTAGATGCTTTCTTAGAGAAAAATGGACAAAGTATTAACGGTGTTGTTCAGTTGGATGTTACAGAAGACGAAATCAAAACTCGTATCGCTGAGCGTCAAAAAGTAAGTGGACGCGCTGATGACGATGCAGAGAAACTTTTGAAAAGAATTGACGAATATTTCTCAAAAACCATCCATGTATTACCATACTACGAAGCACAAGGTAAAGTGAGTAAAGTAGACGGTATTGGTGCTATCGAAGAAATTTTCCAAAATATTTGTAGTGCAATCGATGCAGTAAAATAGTTAGCTATTCATAACTCCACGCTCATCATTTACCACATATACAACTAGGCTTTTGACAAATCAAATCTTGGATTCCTTTGTCTAAAGCCTAGTTTATTAAGTAATCGTAAGGTATATGATTTAGGCAACAGGCACGAGGCACAAGGCAAAGACTGTTAAGTCGTTTTTTAATAACAATAGATATGTTTTGCTGAATGCCCAAAGCACAATCTTAAATTTTATTTTGCTTACTAATTTATAACCCAGCAGACCCAAGCGTAAAACAGAAGAACTGCTTTACGAAATAACGTAATTTGCTATCCCGATTAATTAGTTATTTACTTCCTTATAGGTCAATGCCTTAGAATTGCTTATTTTTGCAAAAGGATACAATAGAAGCTGCCAATTCTTATTCAATCTCGCTGAAAATAAGTCCATAGCCAGTGGCTGTTGGTCTTCAGCTAGGTCAAAAACCTAACCCCAAGTTTTATAGGAGATACGCTGTCAATAAAGTTGAAATGTAGAATAAGACTTTATCATGACAAAAATCCCTCATTGAACTATCAGATTGCAGAAGGGGTTTTCTAAAGACTGATAACTCCTGACCACTCTGCTTGAAAATCTCAATAAATAGTATTAACCATTACAATTGGCCGAAATCATAGGCCCTTTATAAATCTCAATTAGTAATTATGACATCAAACTTCATTGACTACGTAAAAATCAACGTTCGCTCTGGACATGGTGGTGCAGGTTCAACTCACTTTCGTCGTGAAAAGCACGTTCCCAAAGGTGGACCAGACGGTGGCGATGGTGGTCGTGGAGGACATATTATCCTCAAAGGGAATGCCCAACACTGGACACTTCTCCACTTAAAATATCAAAAACACATTTTTGCCAAAGACGGAAACGGAGGCGAAGGTGGCCGTCGTACTGGCGCACAAGGTCAAGATATGTACATCGAAGTTCCATTAGGAACGATTGCAAAAGACCCTGAGACAGGAGAAGTTTTGGCAGAAGTTACCAAAGACGGACAAGAAGTAGTCTTGTTGCATGGCGGTAGAGGAGGTTTGGGTAATGTGCACTTCAAAAGCTCAACCAATCAAGCACCACACCATTCTCAGCCTGGCGAAGATGGCGAAGATATGTGGGTGGTACTTGAATTAAAAGTATTGGCCGATGTAGGTCTTGTTGGTTTCCCAAATGCAGGAAAATCAACCTTATTGTCGGTGCTTTCTGCTGCAAAACCAGAAATCGCTGATTATCCATTTACAACATTGGTTCCAAACCTTGGTGTAGTTTCTTATCGTGATTTCAAATCGTTTGTTATGGCTGATATTCCTGGTATTATCGAGGGAGCAGCTGAAGGCAAAGGATTAGGAACACGCTTTTTGCGTCATATCGAGCGTAACTCTATCTTATTGTTTTTGATTCCAGCTACGGCCGAAGACATTACAGAAGAATACAGAATTTTGCTGAATGAGCTCAAAGAATACAATCCAGCCTTGTTGGATAAAGAACGTATGATTGCCATTTCGAAGATGGACTTAGTGACCGAAGACGAAGATTTAGCAAGAATCAAAACACAGATTCCAGAGAACCTTCCTTTCGTAATGATTTCATCAGTGATGCAACAAGGACTTATGGAGTTGAAAGATATGATTTGGGGCTCGTTACAAAAAGCTCAAGAATCATTCGTACAGCCAGAAGAAGAAAATGAGGAAGTAGCTCCCTCTGAAGAATAAATTTTGAACTAGACAACTTGTAGATATACGGCATTAGGCCTTAAGCTTTATGCCGTATGCTAAAAGTCTGGATGAATTTCTAGCGAACAATAGAAACGTTTTTCCTAATGCCTACCGCTTATAGCCTAAAGCATACTAATGCAATTTTATTCTGCATTAACAACTTAATAGTTCTAGAGTGTATTCTTCAGGAATCGCTCGTATCAGTAGCCTACTAATTGCTTCTAAAGTGAAGAATGTATAAAACCTTGACCCAAAACCATTGCATAATCCTTTTAGAAAGCATCTTAATGACTAAGAGTAAATAAAAAGCAGTTATGAAAAAAACACTTAGACTATTCTACCTTGTATTATTTTATTGTTTGACGATTATGTATGGATATTCGCAAGCAACGATAACTCCAGTAGCAGGTACTTATACATGTACAGGAAGTGGTACTGTAAAGCTTAGAGTGACTAAAGGTAAATTTAGTTACGAATGGACTAATGCCTCAGCTCCTACAACTGTTATTGGTACAGACAGTACGATTATTGTCGGGCCAGGTACCTACAATGCAAGATATAAAGAGACAGCCTTAAGTACTACTTGGGTAACTGCTACAGCCTACACAGTAGCTCAAATTGTCCCAAGTGCCATTACTGCTAGTGCGGCAAGTTCAACTTCGGGTATATTTTGTGGAACAAGTGGTGTAACCCTCAATGCTTCTACTGCTGCTAATTATACTTGGAGCCGAAGTGGAAGTCCTAGTCCTGTGGTAGTAGGGAGTACTTCTGCCTTGACTGTTACGGGTAATTCGATTGTCACTGGAGGAACCTACTCATTTACAGTAACAACTACCAATCCTACCTCTTCATGCTCGGCGACGTCTAATGCTATTTCGTTAACGCTTTATCCAAGTGCGCCTGCCAAGCCTACTATTTCGGCAGATGGTGTTACTACTTTTTGTAGTGGGAATACAGTTGGATTGAGTTCTTCATATACCGCTGGTAGTAATGTTTGGACTCGCTCTGTGGGTGCGGATACTACTACTACTGGAACCAACAAAATTACAATAAGAGTGACCAATACCGTTTCGGTAGTGGCTAAAGATGCCAATGGTTGTGTGTCGCCATCGTCAGATCCAGTTACTGTAACAGTCAATCCTGTACCAACGGCACCAGTTATTACACCAAGTGGAAGTTTGAGTATTTGTGCTGGAGATAGCCTTTTAATCAGTTCAGATAATAAAGGAACAGGTTCGTATACATGGAGTAATAGTCAGACTACAAGAACTATTTACGCAAAAACGGCAGGAAGCTATAGCGTAAGATTTACTAACTCTTTTGGATGTATTTCTCCAGTTTCTAACACATTTGTTCTTAGCATCAACGCTTTGCCTGCAAAGCCTACCATCACTGCCGATGCAGCCCTTACTTTTTGTGAAGGGTTCACTGTAGGTTTGAGTTCATCCTATAGTGCTTTTAAAAATGTTTGGACACGCAATGTAGGAGGAGCCATAAGTGACACTGTCACAAATACATCTTCGAAATTGACTGTGAGAAATTCAGCCGTAATTACGGTAAGAGCCTTGGATGCAAATGGTTGCTACTCTTTGCCGGCAACATCGGTAACTACCAAGATGAATGCTCGCCCTGTTACTCCTGTAGTTTCTGTGGTAACATATCCAAGCAATCCTATTCAACAAAGTGGCTTTAACATCGGACTTTGTACAGGAGATAGTGTGCAATTTGCCCTTCAAAATACAGGGTCTTACACAAAAGGTTCTTACTTGTGGTCAAATACTAAAACAACTAAAAATATTACGGCTACGTCTTCTGGATCATATTATTTGGTGTACACCGATACACTTGGTTGTAGGTCTGTAGAATCAACAGCTTTTATAGTAACAATCAATAGCCGTCCTTCACAACCTGTAATCTCTTATACTTCACCATTGGAATTTTGTGATGGAGGAAAGGTTATTTTGACCTCTTCAACATCGTTTCAATATTTATGGAACACAGGAGAAAATACTGCAGCTATTACTGTAACGAAGTCAGGATCTTTTAATGTAATTGCTATTAATGACAAGGGCTGTCGTTCTGTATTAGCCTCAAGTAATATCAATGTTATAGTGAACCCATTGCCTCCCAAACCAACGATTGCAGCAAGTGGGTCTTTGACTTTTTGTCCTGATAAAAGTGTAACCTTAACATCTTCGTCATCAGAGACTATTTATATTTGGAGTGAGAAATTAAGTGAAAGGACAAACTTTTCGAATACCCAAAGTATCCTTGTGAATAAATCGGGTAAATACACTGTACAGACTCAATCTTTAAAAGGATGTGTATCAAAAAGTTCTGATACAACTTTGGTAACAGTACTCGAGGCTCCACAAGCTCCAACTATTTACGCACTTAGCCCAACCGTATTCTGCGATGGAAAAGATGTGACCTTGGTAGCTCTATTTGCGAATAATAACATCGCAAATTTTAGCTGGAGAGATGAAGACACAGGATTAGAGTATGCTACAACCTCAAGCATTTTGATTAAACGTACAGGTAAATTTAGTGTGAAAGTACAAGACTCTAGAACATGTAATTCTCCTTATTCGTCTATTCAAATTGTTACGGTTAACCCTCTTCCAACCAAGCCTGTGATTCAAGCGGTAAATGGTAAAATTATTTGTGATGGCGATAGCGCTTTGTTACGTTCTAGTTTACCAAATACCTTACCCAATAATACAGCATCTTACAAATGGACTTTTAATGGTACATTACTGACCGTTGCCACAAGAGACTTATACGCCAAAGGTGCAGGTGGATACGCGGTGCAAGTGACAGACGCGAATGGTTGTCAGTCTGTCGCATATTCTGATACGGCTAAAATCACAGTAAATCCATTGCCAACTGTTCCAATTATTACAGCAGTAGGACTTAACCCTTTCTGTGCAGATAAAAGTCTTACCCTGAATTCATCTGCTGACGTAGGCTACAAATGGAGCAATGGCGCTAGTACACGAAGTATCACCATCAATCAGGCAGGCTTATACTCTGTACAAACGATCAATGGATTTAAGTGTTTGTCTAAGCCATCTAATTTAATTGAAGCTAAAGTAAATGCGCTTCCTGCTTCAACAAATATTTTTGCAGGTGGTAATACCATATTCTGTTCGGGCGATAGTGTCCAGATTAGTACCGTAAGTAACTACAAAGCTTATTGGTGGGTTGGAGCTGATTCTCTCGGATACGGGGCAAATAACGTATGGTATGCCAAACGTGGAGGTAACTATACGGTAAGAGTTCAAGATTTTAATGGTTGTTTTTCTCCTGCCTCTACACAGAGATTTATCGATGTCAGAGCAACTCCTGTAACACCTGTAGTTACACAAGTAGGTTCTTACACGATTGAGTCTACAGGTGATGGCGATTCAAATGGCTACGAATGGTTGTTGAATGGAAAAACAATTACAGGTAATGCCAAAAATATCAAGGTAAGAATGGATGGTAATTACCAAGTTCGTTCTAGCTTTACTTACACTCCAATTGCTTTGCCTGATAATAAATTGGTTTGTTTCTCAAAAGTTTCGGCAGTGAAAGCTTTCAAAGCTGACCCTAACCTCGATGGATTAAGTATATATCCAAACCCTTCAACTACAGGTATCTTTACGGTTGAGGTGGCTGATGATTTAGTTGGTGCACAAGTATCAGTTTATGATTTAGTAGGCCGATTACTTTCTTTCTATGTAGTCGAAAAGTTTGATTCACGTAAACAAATCGATTTGAGTAATGTACCATTCAATTCATTTATTGTTCGTGTGAAATTAGATGGTTATGAAAAAACAAAACATGTATCTGTAATTAGATAGGTTTTCCAATATACCATTGAATGATTGGTGATTGAGTGCATGAGTGATTATTTTTAATATAAATTTTACTGGTAGAGACGCAATGCTTTGCGTCTAAAGAGATATCATTCGAAATATCATAAGTCATCCAGAATTTTGAGATTATGGGTATTCCCCAAGTTTTCATCAAAAAAGCGTTCGGAAAATATTTTCCGAACGCTTTTTTGATGCTATTATGCTAGAAATGACTTGGATCACTCAATTTCAACTTACTTAATTGTTTTACATTACTTCTGAATAGCTTTGAGTTGTTTGACCATCACAGAGATTCCTTCCTCAAAACTAACGGGATTGTATCCTAATTCATGAATGGCTTTGTCTAAAATAAAGCCTGTTCGAGGAGGTCGCTTGGCTTCCTGCGTAAAAGTATCTGCGGTAACTTCAGTGATGAGGGTTTTGTCTAAGGCAAAATAATCTGCTGTAGCAATTGCCATATCATAAGGACTCATAAAATCTTTTCCCGAAATATGATAGATACCTTGAGCTTGCTTTTGAGTTGCTAGCCAACAGCCTATGGCTAAATCTTCAGCTAACGTGGGCGTTCGAAGTTGGTCGCTCACTACTTTTATCGCTTGACCTTTTTCTAAGGAGCTTTTTACCCAAAGAATAATATTGCTTCGGCTCATATCAGGCACAATTCCATAGACCAAAACCGTGCGGATAATACTCCACCGTAACCCAGACGCTTGTACACGCAATTCGGCTTCGTATTTACTTTTACCATAAATCGAAATAGGAGCGGGCTGGTCTTCTTCTTGGTAAGGGCCATTTTCTCCGTCAAAAACAAAGTCTGTAGATACATGACACAAATAAATATTGTGGCGTTGACATTGCTCAATCAGATATTCAACCGCTGTAACATTGGCCTCCCAACAGCCTTCTGGATTTTGATGGCATATATCTACATTGGTCATGGCTGCGGTGTGGATAATGCTATCAGGCCGTACTTTATCGATTACCTCCTGTATTTGGGCTGGATTGCATAAATCCATTTCTTCATAGCTAAATCCCTCCGAAATGCTAAGTCTACTTTTACCTCGCGCCGTAGCAATTAGTTTAATCTCTGGATTATTTGCCAAAAGATGAACAAGTTTTTGTCCTAATAGTCCATTGGCTCCTGTAATCAATATTTTTTGCATTTTATCCTGTATGATATAGTTCAAATCAATGTATTATTTAGTCAGACTGAGTCATTTCACAATGATAGAGTATTACCTTTTTATTCACAAATCAAAAAAATGGAAAAAAACAGAAAAAAATAGAACTATGTAAATCCGAACTTTCAGATAAGCCGTAGATATGTTTGTAAGTCGAAAATAACTATCGGTTTACCCGCCGATGGTTGTTTGTGGCCTTTACGCAATCAGCCAGTAGTTAAATTCTATCTTAAATCATTCGAGTCTATTTTTCGACAAACATTCTCTTAAGAAAAATAGCACAATTCATTATCGCTTAAAATTAGTTGAGATTACTTTTTGAATTTTTTGCTTGATTATTATCAAGATGACTTTATCCTGAAATGTATATGAAAACTCTATTGAAAATCACTAAAGTTGTTTCGCTGACTGTGGGTGCGCTCTTTTTGGCCTTTGTAGTATATGCAAACTGGGAGGAACCGTCGTTAGCAGATAGACTAAATTTGAAACCAATCCAATTGGTGGTATTTAATCTCTCAAAGCCTCTTTCTACGACAGACAGCACATCCTTGGCATCTTCGTTGGAAAGTACTACAGGAGTAACAGCCTCAACTGTGAATCCTAAGAATCAGACAGTTAGTGTGACTTATCATGCTGATGAAGTAAATGAGGAAATACTCAAAGAGAAAGTTGAGAAGTTTCCTGTCATGGCAACAAAACTTGAATTTAGCCAAATGGAAGGACCCAAATGTCCGATTCCAATGGGTTACATAGATTTTGTGTTAGATGCCAAGAAAGCTTTATGTTTTAGATAATTCTTAGCGACAAGATCCGTCCTTTGTTTGTCGTAAAAGATTACGTATAGTTATTAACTTTCTGTTTTACCATACAGAACTTTAGTTTCTTGTTATTATTGATCAAGTAAGAAGAAAGTATGTAAAATACCCTTTGGTAGAGCATTTTTGTACTTTCTTCTTTTACTAAAAATCCTTACTCTGTATCAAATATCACTTTTTAAACATTTTAATCCTGCTTTGTTTGAAGTGTTGAGCTTTTCAACACGCTAAACGCTTATTAATTAAAATTAGCCCGTTTTCTCTCTATTTTAATTCGCAAAGGTTAACCATTGCGGGTGTGGACAACTTTTGTAATCACCAATCAAATTTCAAAGAAATATGAAAAAATCTGCGCAACTGTGGGGAGCTATCCTCATGTCTGGAATGCTCATGTTTACATCTTGTAAAAAAGATGACGATACGATGCAACCAACACAGTCATTGTATCTGCGTCTTGGCGGTAATACTGCTATTTCAGCTGTAATTGACCAATTTATTGCCAATGTAGCAAGTGATAGTCGCATCAATGCCTACTTTGCAGATGCTGCCGCTGATCCAACTCGTTTGACTAAACTTCGCAACAACCTTATCAATCAAGTTGGTATGGCTACTGGTGGTTCAGAAAAATATACTGGACTTGACATGAAAACAGCTCACAAAGGAATGGGTATTACCGATGGCGAGTTTGGTGCTTTGGTAGAAGATTTAACGTCTTCTTTAGATAAATTTAAAGTAGGTGCTACCGAAAAAACTGAATTGTTGACGGCTTTGGCTAGTATGAAAGGCGATATCGTTGAAGGACAGGTATCTTTGTATAACAGATTAGGCGCCAATGCTGGTATTTCGGCTGTGATTGATGACTTTATTGGTAAAGTAGCGGCGGATACACGAATCAATGCGTTTTTTGCTGCGGCGGCTGCTGACCAAGCTCGTTTGACGAAGCTACGTAACAACTTAATCAACCAAGTTGGACAGGCGTCTGGTGGACCTGAAAAATACACAGGCTTAGATATGAAAACTGCTCACAAAGGAATGAAAATCACTGATGCTCATTTCAATGCTTTGGTAGAAGATTTGAAAGCTTCATTGGTGAAATACAACGTCCAGTCTAAAGCTAAAATCGAATTGTTGACTGCTTTGGGTGGTATGCGTGCCGATATCGTTGGTCAATAGTTGAGTAAAGTGAAAGATGTCTTTTAGTGACTTTGAGAATGAGCTTTTGATAAAAGTTCAGATGGTTTATCAATAGCTCGTTCTCAAAAGTTCATCCTTGCGTTTAAACTTCTTCCTGTTTTTCTATCAAAATTCAATAGCTACCTTCTTATCATCAACCTAATTTTGGAGTACTAGCAAAAATTGTCATGTCTGAATGTGACAAAAGTCATATTCGTGAGCGATAAATTTTACTAACTCGCAGTATGAAATTTCACGGAAGATTAAGCTTCAAAATAGTACATTTCCAAGTTTTAATCTTTCAAAATCTCGCAATTATTTATACTCATTCTAAATTATGTTTAAGTATAAATAATTAGCTAAAAATGGAGTTATTAATGTCTATTCATGTTGTAATTTTGTGCTTGGAATAGTTAAGTGTTATGCAAAATCAATTCAAATCAATCAGTTTATCATATAAGTCAGCTCCCTTAGCGGTACGTGAGCAAGTGGCTTTGAATGAGGATGAAATCAAGAATTTCTCCCTCAGAATCAGAGATATGTTCGATATCCAAGAAGCCATTTTGGTGTCGACTTGCAACCGTACGGAAGTTTACTACGTGTCAGAGGAAAACCGCAATACTGACATTATTAAGCTTTTGTTGCTTGACAAAGGCATAGCTACGACTGAAGAATATTTTGCATATTTCCAACAATACAACGCTCAAGCCGACGCTGTACAGCATTTGTTTGAAGTTGCTACTGGTCTACACTCACAAGTGGTAGGCGACCTTCAAATTCCAAATCAGGTAAAACAATCGTATCAAATTGCGGCTGACTTAAATATGGCTGGTCCATTTTTGCACCGTTTGATGCACACGATTTTCTTTGCTAACAAACGTGTTGCGCAAGAGACAGCTTTCCGTGATGGAGCAGCTTCTACTTCGTACGCAGCTGTAGCATTGACTGAGGAGATGACTCAAAATATTGCTTTACCAAAAGTATTAATTCTAGGTCTTGGTGAAATCGGTATCGATGTTTGCAAAAATATGGCAGACAAAGAATTTGCTGAAATCACGGTTATGAACCGTACTCGTGCTAAAGCCGAGGCCATCGCCGAAGGACATAACTTCCGCATTGCTGATTTTGTGGACATGGAAGAAGAAATCAAACGTGCTGATGTGATTATCTCATCTGTCATGATTGATAAGCCATTGATTACCAAAGAAATGATTCAGTCAATGGAAATTCTTACTTTCAAATATTTTATTGACTTATCTGTGCCTCGTAGTGTTGAGGAAAATTTAGAGGAAATCCCAGGGGTATTGGTTTACAATATCGATACGCTACGTCAAAGAGCTGATGAAGCTTTACAAACGCGCTTGGAATCTATCCCTCACGTTCAACGAATCATCTCCGAAGCTACAGCAGGTTTTGAAGATTGGTCAAAAGAAATGGTGGTTTCTCCAACCATCAATAAATTGAAAAATGCCCTAGAGCAAATCCGTAAAGAAGAGCTTGCACGTCATTTGAAAAATCTTTCTCCAGAAGAGTCAGAGAAACTTGATAAAATCACGATGGGTATCGTTCAGAAAATTATCAAGATGCCAGTTTTACAACTTAAAGCTGCATGTAAACGTGGCGAAGCTGACCAATTGGTAGATGTTATCAACGAGATTTTTGATTTAGAAAAACAAAACGAATCGTCTTATTCTCATTAATTTTTTGCGATTAAGAGATAGCGTTTAATAAAGATAATATTCCTCAAGCCTACAATTATTTGTAGGCTTTTTTTGTTACCTTGATAAATGTAAAAATGTCGAATACCCTATTTACATTTACCGATACACAATTAATTTTTAAGGCTATGCTCAAAACAATCATCCGTTTGCTATTGCTGTTTCTCCTTATTGCTGGTGGAATTTGGCTTTGGGAACAATATAAATTTTTGAAAAATGACAATGCTGAAGCGCCAGAGGTAAGTCATAATATTTTACTTCAAGAGATTACCTCAATGGGTAAAATCGAACTCGTAAAATATAATTTTAGGGATGTAGTAGAATCTAAAATCAAGAAGAATTTTTTACCAGATGCCAAAGTCTTGCTAATTGTGACAGGTGAGGCCACTGGTTGTATCGATTTAACAAAAATCAAAGTAGCCGATTTACAGGAATTAAAAGATACTGTAGTGGTGCATTTGCCTGAACCAGAGATTTGTAATTATAAAATAGACCATTCCAAATCGAAGGTATATGATACGCAGTATGCTTTTATGGACGAAGCAAAACTGGTGGATGAAGCTTTTCAAAAAGCTGAAGCTCAGGTGCAACAATCAGCTCAATCGATGGGTATTTTGGAGCAAACAAAAGAATCCGCCGAACAGATGTTGAAACCTTTTATTGAAAAAGTTTCGGGAAAAAAAGTAGTCCTTAAATATGCCATGAAGGATTCGCCAAGAAGATTGAAATAAAGTCAAAACATAAGAAAGGGGCAATAGAATTATTCGATTGCCCCTTTCTTCTTCTCTTATTTATTCAAAATACGTTTAATATCGTTAGCTTGAGTCAAATAGTCTTTGAATTTGTCGTAACCATCTGCTAACATCAAACCTTTAAATTTCAATAAGGTATTGATATACTCGTCAAGTACATCGATGATATTATCTTGATTTTGTCTAAAAATCGGAATCCAAGTATCAGGGTTCGATTTTGCCAAACGTACTGTTGACTCAAAACCAGAACTTGCTAAGTTAAAGATACTTTCTTCATCTTTTTCCTTTTGCAAAACTGTAGAGGCTAAAGCAAATGAACAAATATGCGAGATATGCGAGATATAGGCAGTATGCACATCATGTGCAGCCGAGTCAAGATAAGTCAATCGCATTTTTAGTCCCTCGGTGTACATTTTTTCAATCATCTTCACGAGCTCTGGCTTTGAATCTTGCACATCACAGAGCACACAAGTTTTATTATCGAACAAATTTCGAATAGCCGCTTCTGGTCCCGAAAACTCAGTACCTGCCATGGGGTGAGTAGCAATGAAATTTCCACGATTAGGGTGATTTCTGACAGAATCTACCGCAGGTTTTTTGGTGGAACCTACTTCTATGACTACCTGATTTTCAGAAACATGATTCAAAACTTCAGGTAAAAGCTTTACCAAAGCATCTACAGGCACAGCCAAAATAATAATGTCTGATTGTTTGATGGCATCGTTGAGCAAAGCCACACGGTCAACCAACTGGAGTTCAAGGGCTTTGATAACGTGTTCGGTTTTATTATCTACGCCAATAACCGAATCCGCAAACCCACTTTCTTTAAGACTTAAGGCCATTGATCCACCAATAAGACCAAGTCCGACTACTGATATATTCATTTTTGTAAATGCTCGATGATTATCGTTTCCGATAAATGTTGAAATATATTTTAAACTTAGCCCGCTATCCTAAGAACAGATTCCTTTTGATTGACGAATACGTTGGATAGCTTGGTCAAAAAGGGTGATTTCGGCACATAGCGAGATACGAATATATCTTTCGCCAGCCGTTCCGAAAATGCCCCCTGGGGTAATAAATACCGCCGAACCTAGTAAAATCTCGTCTGAAAGCTCGTAGCTATTGGTGTAAGTATCAGGAATCTTAGCCCATACAAACATTCCTATTTGTTTGGTGTCGTATTTGCAGTCGAGCAAGTCCATAATTTCAAATACCTTAGTCTGACGTTGTCTATAAATCTCGTTCAAAGAGTCATACCAAGATTGAGGATTTTGGAGTGCTTTTACTGCTGCCATTTGCAATGGTAAAAACATACCAGAGTCCATATTCGACTTGAACCTCAATACATGACTTACTAATTCGGCATTTCCAACTAAAACCCCCATACGCCATCCAGCCATATTATGTGATTTTGAGAGAGAGTTTAATTCAATCGCTACTTCCTTCATGCCTTCAACCGCCAAAATACTTTGTGGAGAATCATTTAGGATAAAACTATATGGGTTATCGTTTACAATCAGGATGTTATGTGCAATGGCAAAATCTCTGAGTTTTTCGAAAAACGCAGTATTGGCTTGCGCGCCAGTAGGCATGTGTGGGTAGTTGACCCACATCAGTTTAACTTTTGATAAATCTCTCTGTGCCAAAGCATCCAAATCTGGTAACCAACCATTTTCTTCTGCCAAGTCATAATCTACCACAGTTGCACCTGTTAGTAGCGAAGCTGCTCGGTAAGTCGGATAGCCAGGGTTGGGTACTAATACCTCATCGCCAGCTTCCAAATATGCCATAGCAATGTGCATAATACCTTCTTTTGACCCAATCAAAGGCAATACTTCATTCACTGGATTGAGCGTTACCCCGTAAAACTTTTGATAAAACTGAGCAAAACCTTCACGTAAGGCAGGAATACCCACATAGCTTTGATAGGCGTGGTGTTTGGGATGTGCAGCGCTGTCTGTCAAGGCGTCGATGGTTTCGACAGACGGAGGCAAATCTGGACTTCCAATACCTAAATTGAGTACATCAATGCCTGATGCACGCATATCTGCTATTTGTTTAAGTTTGGTAGAGAAGTAGTACTCCTGAACCAAGTTCATGCGGGATGCTGGTTTTATGTTCATTGTTTTACTAAGACATATTATTTAGCAAAAAGTTTTTATTCACTAAATAATCAGGGCTATCGAATAATTGGTTAACAAAAAAGCCGACTCACTGAGTCGGCTTGTGTATTATTAGTTTTTTGATTTTTTCAAATTAAAGTCATAACACAACCGACTAAGCCTTCAAAGCGTAGTAATAATAAGCACGGTATGTGTTGATTGACTGGTTCATGACTTCAAAGGTAGTCTGAAAAAAATTATTTGACAAAAAAAAAGAGAATTTGTTGAAAAGAGCTAAAAATCTCACAACCAAAGACATGATTCAACAGTCATTAAAGTGTGATTCGACCTAGCGCATCCCAGATTAAGTCCTGTTCGTATCCTTTGCTAAGAGCATAACGAAGCAATTTTTGTTTGACCACTAATGGATTGGTATCTTTAATCTCAGTTCTTTTTTTGCTAAGAACATCTTCCAAAGTTTGAATATACTCGTCGGGGTCGATTTCTTTCATACCCATCTGCAAGCAATAATCGGATACGCCACGCATTTTTAGTTCTTGACGGATTTTGAGTCTGCCCCATTTTTTAACTCTAAATTTTGAGCCTGCGAAGATTTTGGCAAATCGTTCTTCGTTGAGATAGTTATTCTCAATAAGCCAAACTACTATTTCATCGGCTTCATCTCCCCACACGCCCCATTCGTCGAGCCGTTCTTTTACTTCTCGATGAGTTCTTTCCTGATACGCACAGAATCCTGCAGCTTTTTTGAGAATTTCTTTATTCATAGAAATGTAGGTAAGTGGATAGCTATTTAGGCTTTGGGTAGTCAGCTATCGGATTATTTAGCATAATATCCTCAATAACAAGTATGCCTTTTTGTTTGTAATCTTTCAATTTTAACACAAAATCCCTCAATCCATGACAGATTGAGGGATTTTAGATTGCTTTGGCTTGTACAGCAAACTAATTGATAGTTGACTGCTCAAAGCCTAAAGCCAATAATTAAGACCCGCATGCTTCACAACCGTCTGGGTCGTCAAGAGAGCATTGCATCGCAGACCAGTTTTGTTCTGTTACGTTGTTCAGTCCTGGAATATTGAACGTGCTGGCACTAGCTTTCGCATTGGCAGCATAGGCCTCATAATTAAGGTCATGTTCGTGTACAACGTTTGCGTGCTCGATGGCTACATCGGCTTGCTTCTCAACTGTAAATTTGATAGCATCAGCTGCGGCCTTAGTACGAAGGTAATACATACCTGTTTTAAGACCTTTCTCCCATGCATAGAAGTGCATAGAAGTCAGCTTACCGAAGTTCGGGTCTTGAATGTGGATATTCAATGACTGAGACTGGCAAATATAAGCACCACGGTCAGCAGCCATTTCGATAATTGCTTTTTGTTTGATTTCCCAAACTGTTTTGTAAAGCTCTTTTAAGTCTTGTGGGATTTCTGGAATACCTTGAACCGAACCGTTTGCCGAAATCAATTTATTCTTCATAGAATCACTCCACAAGCCTAATTTCACTAAGTCTTTCAACAAGTGCTTGTTTACCACTGCAAATTCACCCGACAATACACGGCGAGCATAGATATTTGAAGTATATGGTTCGAAACATTCGTTGTTACCCAAAATTTGAGAGGTAGAAGCTGTTGGCATTGGAGCTACCAATAAAGAGTTGCGAACGCCATTTTCAACTACTTTTTTACGAAGCGATTCCCAGTCCCAACGATTTGAATCTGGTGTTACATCCCACATGTCAAATTGGAAAATACCTTGAGAGATAGGAGAACCTTCCCATGTTTCGTAAGGGCCTTCTTTGATGGCAAGTTCCATCGAAGCTTCCATCGAAGCATAGTAAATCGTTTCAAAAATATCTTTGTTCAATCGACGAGCTTCATCAGATTCGAATGGCATACGCAACAAGATAAAGGCATCTGCCAAACCTTGCACACCCAAACCAATTGGACGGTGACGCATATTTGAGCGACGAGCTTCTTCTACTGGATAGTAGTTGCGGTCGATGATTTTATTGAGGTTTTTAGTCGCCACTTTTGTTACTTCATACAAACGTTGATGGTCGAATTCTAAGAATCCTCTTTCATTTTGTTTAATGAATTTTGGTAAAGCCAAAGATGCCAAATTACATACCGCTACTTCGTCTTTTGAAGTATATTCGATAATCTCAGTACACAAGTTTGAAGACTTGATGGTACCTAAGTTCTTTTGGTTTGACTTACGGTTTGCGTGGTCTTTGAAAAGCATGAACGGAGTACCAGTCTCAGTTTGTGCTTCCAAAATTTCGAACCATAAATCTTGTGCTTTAACTACACGACGAGCCTTACCTGCTTTTTCGTAGCTAGTGTAAAGTTCTTCAAATTTTTCACCGTAAGATTCATCCATGCCTGGACATTCGTGAGGACAGAACAACGACCAAACGTCATTGTCTTTCACACGCTTCATGAACAAATCTGGCACCCAAAGTGCATAGAATAAGTCACGAGCACGAACTTCTTCTTTACCGTGGTTTTTACGAAGTTGTAAGAAATCAAATACATCAGCATGCCAAGGCTCCAAGTAAATAGCGAAAGAACCTTTACGTTTTCCACCTCCTTGATCAACATAACGAGCAGTATCGTTGAACACGCGAAGCATCGGAATAATACCATTTGAAGTACCGTTGGTTCCTTTGATATAAGAACCCATAGCACGGATATTATGAATGCTCAAGCCAATTCCACCCGCTGATTGTGAAATTTTAGCACATTGTTTCAACGTATCATAAATACCCTCAATCGAGTCGTCTTGCATTGTTAACAAGAAACAAGATGACATTTGTGGTTTTGGAGTACCAGCATTGAAAAGGGTAGGGGTAGCATGGGTAAACCAACGCTCTGACAATAAGTTATAAGTTTCGAGCACAGACTCGATATCGTCATAGTGAATACCAACAGCCACACGCATTAACATGTGTTGTGGGCGTTCAGCAATTTTACCGTCTAATTTGAGCAAATATGATTTCTCTAAAGTTTTGAAACCAAAATAATCATAGCCAAAATCACGATCATAAATGATAGCAGCGTCTAGTTCACCAGCATGTTTTTTGATGACATCGTAAACCTCTTTCGATAAAAGAGCTGCATTTTCACCAGTCTTTGGATCGACATAGTTGTACAACTTTTTCATCGTTGCTGAGAATGACTTTTGGGTATTCTTGTGCAAGTTCGAAATAGCGATTCTTGCTGCCAATACCGCATAGTCAGGGTGCTTGGTAGTCATCGAAGCGGCTGTTTCGGCAGCCAAGTTATCTAATTCAGTCGTTGTCACACCGTCATACAAGCCAGTAATTACTTTCTTGGCTACTTCCAACGGTTGCACAAAGTAAGGGTCGAGGCTGTAGCAAAGTTTTTCGATTCGAGCGGTAATCTTGTCAAACTTTACAGACTCGCGTCTGCCATCTCTTTTAATAACGTACATATTAACTATTGATTTTAGGGGTTAAAGCATTAGCCACTAATTTTTCTTCTTAAAGGATTTTTGGGTGATAGACACATTTTACACTTTTATTATAAGTTCGTGGGCAAAACAGAATTTAATTTTTGAGCTTTAGGCTTCCAGGTATCGACTTTCGGCGGGGGCTTTGTAAAAAAGCATGTCACTGATTATTAAAAAACATTTTAACACTCTTTGCCTTGTGCCTGTTGCCTAGTGCCTAAACACATAAATTGAATCTTACTTCTGCACGATAACCTAAAAGATAATAATAGTATCTATCGAATATCTTGTAAACGATGAACATTTGAAATTTAGCGTAGCTGTCCACCTAAGCTACGAATTTATTAGCTTTTACTAATTGCAAATCTTTTTTTCAATTTGCAGATTATTAATGTATTAGCAGTAAAATGGCCTAGATGCTCTACTTACCAAACTAAGGAAATTTGGAGTAGGCGTTTTTTAATGAGATTGTTCATTATTGAACTGTCTAAGTCTGATGCATCGAGAAACTTGCCAGTCAAAATGATTTAATAATAAACAATAGTTAGCTCAAACTGAGCGGAGATGTTTGGTTTTCTGTGAGGCTCTCTCTTCTTCAAAGTTAGTAATTTTATCTACCCAACGCAATGAAAAAAAATAGTTCTCGCAAGGCCATCTCTAGCGATTATTTATAATGTACAACTCAAACTTTAGATAATCAGTTCACTAGACAAAGTGCAACTTGGAATATTACTACAATATTTTTTTCAAAAAAAAATCTTTAGCGAGTAAACGGCTGTCTATTAATATTTTCATGAAAAAAAGTTTTTGAAAGCACTAAAAAAAATGTAAATTTGCGTCCCGTTTCGAGACTCTTGTTTGTGAAACGTTATCGCCTTATCTTCAGATAATTGGCCTACTGATAACGCTAACCTCCCAGCCACGACTTGTCGAAACGCTTCAATTTAACCGAGACGGCAGGGAATCGTCTCAAAACTAAAAAATAGAAATGAAAAAAGACATTCACCCAAATTACAGACCAGTTGTTTTCCATGACTTGTCTGCTGACTTTAAATTTTTGACTCAGTCTTGCGTTAACACTACTGAAACAACAGAATTTGAAGGCGAAACGTACCCAGTATTCAAACTTGAGGTTTCTTCTTTATCTCACCCATTCTATACTGGTAAAAACGTATTGCTTGATACTGCTGGACGTGTTGATAAATTCTACAAACGTTTCGGTCAGAAGAAATAATTTCACAACAAAGCCTCTTTGGCTTACATGTTGTACCAAAAAGCCTCTTAGTTTCGTGCTAAGAGGCTTTTGTTTTTAAAAATCAATCCAAAGACATTTTTAACAAGTAATATATTGCGTATTTTTGAGGCAAAATCAAACACTATAAAAAAAGTACTGAATTTTTGAGAAACTTGGAAAAGTACTATGAATAAGATTGAGCTATTCTTAATACATCGTTATTGTCGATAGCTCATTAATTTAATTGGAAAATTTAGTATTCTCTCCAAGAATCTTTTAGGTTTGCTAGAACACAGCAAAAATTCGGTGCAACACACTCATTCCATTCAAATTTATATATACCGATGAATTATATCATATTTGATGACTCCTCAATTAGAGCGATTTTGCTTCCTCTTACTTTTGTGCGACCAGTTAGCGAAATCCGTTTTGGGATAGATACTATTACTGAAAAATGGCAAAGCTATCTCGATAATACGGTTTCTTTTGCCACACAAGATTATCTACAAGAGAAGTATCCACTCCAACTTCAATCAGATAATATCTTTATCAATGGGGCTGTTTGTCCCAATCCTGCCTTATTGGAAGCTATTCAAGGGTTAAGTTCAGGACAACTTTTAAGTTTTGAGGGTGTTACTTTGGCCTATCGTGCTGCCACATTGCTTGATACTCTTGATACTATTGAGGTAATCGAATGGGATGGCTCTGCGACGATTATTCGCCAATTGACCGATATATTTCTACTTAACGGAGAACAAATTAAAGCGGATTTTGCTCGAATAACGCATGGGCGCACTTCTCAGCCTATTACTGATCGCTTTACGGCAGTATATAACGAATCGCAGATTTTTGTGGAAGAGGGTGTTAATATCAAAGCTGCTACGCTCAACGCCGAAAAAGGGCCTATCTATCTTGGCAAAGATGTAATCATTATGGAAGGTGCCAAAATTCAAGGGCCTTTTGCGATATTGGAAGGTTCTGTCGTAAATCTGGATGGCAAAATGCGCCCTAATACTACCATAGGACCAGGTTGTAAAGTAGGTGGAGAAGTAAGTAATGTGGTGATTTTTGGAAACTCTAATAAAGGGCACGAAGGTTTTATGGGAAACTCGGTTATTGCCGAGTGGTGTAACTGGGGAGCCGATACCAACAATTCAAACCTGAAAAATGATTATTCGAAAGTAGAACTCTGGAGTTATGTCACAAACCGTTTCGAAAATTCAGGGTTGCAGTTTGCAGGACTCATTATGGGTGATCATTCTAAGTGTGGTATCAATACAATGTTTAACACAGGTACGGTGGTTGGCATAAATTGTAATATCTTTGGTGCAGATTTCCAGCCAAAGCATATACCATCCTTCGCATGGGGTGGTAGCGCAGGGTTCAAAACCTATCATTTGCGCAAAGCCAATCAAGTGGCTCGTGCAGTATTAGAGCGTCGAGGGCGTGTTTTTGAAGGAATAGAAGAAAATATTCTGAAAGCAGTATTTGAACAAACCGAGGCGCATCGTAGCGCATTCTAAGATTCAATACTTCCTAAATATTTTCAGGAAAATAAATAGAAAGTCTAAAAAGGTAAAGCAATCTGCTTTCCCAATAGCTCAAAGCCAGTTCAAAAGTTATGTTATTTAGAGAAATACCCGGTTTATCATCCATCAAAAAGACCCTTATTCATTCGGTGCAGAGCAATCACGTTGCGCATGCGCAGTTGTTTCACGGGCCAGTGGGGTCGGGTAATTTGGCATTGGCTTGGGCGTATGCAACCTATATCAATTGCGAAGATAAACAGTCAGACGATGCCTGTGGGCGCTGTGCTTCTTGTGCTAAAATGCGCAAGTTAGTTCACCCAGACTTTTATCATATTTTTCCAACAGCAACAACTAAAAAGGTAAAAGAAGCAGAATCTGACGCCTATTTGCCTCTTTGGCGTGAATTCACGGCTGAACAACCTTATGGAGCATTGCCTAATTGGCTTGAACATATAGGTGTAGAAGGAAACAAACAAGGCAATATTTCGGCCGAAGAAGCCAGAAAAATCATACAAAAATTGTCCTTAAAAGCATTTGAAGCAGAATATAAAATCTTGTTGATTTGGCAACCCGAAATGCTCAATCAAAGCTCTGCAAATGCTTTACTGAAAATCCTTGAAGAACCACCAGCCAAAACGCTTTTTCTTCTAGTTTGTAACGATGCCAATAAGTTGTTGACGACTATTTTGTCAAGGACTCAACGAGTGAGTGTTCCTCAGTTTTCGGATGAGGATATTACTTCGTATTTAGCTGAAAAGGCTCATGTGGAAAGTTCGCGTGCCAAGCAAATTGCATATTTGTCGGAAGGCAATCTCAATAAGGCTTTGGCATTGAGTAAAAATCAAGGACAAGGAAAACACCAATGGTTTGCCAACTGGATGCGAATGGCTTACAAACCAGATGTGGCTGCATTGGTGAAACTGGCCGATGAGTTTGACGCTTTTTCAAAAGAAGATCAAAAAGGTATGATGGAGTACGGACTGAATATCTTTAGAGATTTGTTGATGTGGAAAAGTGGTGCCGAAAGTCTCGTGAGACTAGAAGGCGATGAGTTAACTTTTGTCCAAAATTTTTCTAAAGCGGTTAATTTGCGTGCTTTAGAATTGATTAGTGGAGAGTTTTCACAAACCCATTATTACCTCGAAAGAAATGCTCGTGCCAAAATTCTGCACTTGGATTTGTCTTTACTGATTGCCAAATTATTCAAACAGAAATAAAGAAATTCTGGTGGATGAAAATACTCTTAATCATTCACAACATACTAATTATATATCAGCATGCAAACGATTAAACTAGGAACGAGAGGGTCGAAATTAGCTTTATGGCAGGCCTATTTTGTTAAAGAAACTTTAGAAGCAGGCGGTTTGCCTGTCGAAATCGTGATTATTGAAACGAAAGGCGACCAAATTTTGGATCGTTCTTTATCAAAAATTGGCTCAAAAGGCGTTTTTACCGAAGAACTAGAAGAAAAACTTCTTTCAGGTGAAATCCATATTGCCCAACACTCGGCCAAAGATTTGCAGTCTGATTTAGGTGAAAAATTTGAAATTATTGCATTTTCAGAACGCGAAAAAGTCAACGATGTCTTGATCAGTTTTGACAAAAGCTTGGCCTTGGAAAGCGGACAGCCTTTTCTGGTTGGTACATCCTCTACTCGTCGTGTGGCAATGCTCAAGCATTTCTACCCACATATCAAAACCGTAGATATGCGTGGTAATTTACAAACTCGTATGGGCAAACTCGAAAGTGGTGTTTGTGATGCCTTATTGTTGGCCTTTGCGGGCGTGCATCGTATGGGATACGAAGAGCATATTGCTCAACTGATTACCACAGATACTTTTACGCCAGCTGTTGGACAAGGCTCAGTGGCAATTGAGTGCGCAGTGAATTTGGATGCTGACATCAAAGAAAAAATCAGAGGCTTGTTGAATCACCCTAATACTGAAAAGCAATTATTGGCCGAACGAGCATTTTTGAAGCGTTTGCAAGGTGGTTGTAGTATTCCTGTGTTTGGTTTGGCTCAATATGATGCCGAAACAGATACCATTTCTATGACCGGTGGTATTATTAGTTTGGACGGAAAAGAAATTATCAAGGAGGTTCTTTCAGGCTCAAATCCAGAGGGAGTTGGTTTTGCTTTGGCAGACAAAATTTTAGATTTGGGCGGAGGGCGTATTTTGCAAGAAATAAAAGCAAATTTATAAACCGATTAGGCAAAGTATCTCGTCTTTTAGATACCTCTAATTCGTCATCAACAAACTAGAGCTAACTATGAAACTAAACCGATTGTTGTTATTAAGTCTATTGTGTTTTGGAATTAGTCAGGTCACATCGGCGCAATTATTCAAAAAACGTAGAGATTATTTATTGACTATTAGTACTCCTTGGGGAGATATGCATGGGGTTTTGTATAACTCAACCCCTTTGCACAAAAAGAATTTTTTGAAATTAGTCAATAAAAAATTCTATGATGGCCTACTTTTCCACCGAGTTATCAACACATTTATGATTCAAGGTGGTGACCCTAAGTCAAAAGGAGCAACACAAGGAACCATGCTAGGCGAAGGCGATGTAGGACATAGAGTTCCAGCTGAAATTTTACCCAATATCTTTCATAAAAAAGGAGTAATCGCGGCTGCTAGAGATAATAACCCAGAAAAAGCGTCTTCAGGATGTCAGTTTTATGTAGTACAGGGCAAAGTTTGGGATGACAAAACACTGGCAGAACAAATGAAAAGAAGCCCGTCTCGTACTTATACACCCGAGCAACAACAAGTATATAAAACAATAGGAGGGACGCCACATTTGGATGGAAATTACACTGTATTCGGACAGGTGTTAGATAACCTTTGGGTGATAGACTCGGTGGCTACTCAAAAAAGAGATAGCAATAACCGCCCTTTGAAGGATATTGCGATGAAAATTTCTTGTAAAAAGATAAAGAAGAAAAAGATTACAGCTCGATATGGTTATACCGATTGGTTGTAATAGGAGTCATTCTGAATTTAGTGAGTGTGCGATTGAGTGATTATTTTTCCAAGCAAAATTCATATGAAATAATCACTCATTTACTCAATCACCACTCACTAAATATTATCTATGTCCGAAGATAGCAGAGCCTACTCGTACAAGGGTTGAGCCTTCTTCGGCAGCAATCAAAAAGTCTCCTGACATTCCCATCGAAATCTCTTTCCAAGCCGTATTGGGTAACTGATATGTACTTGCAATACGGTCAAAAAGCTGTTTTAAGCTTTTAAATTCTGCTCTAATTTGCTCCTGATTATCGGTATTACTTGCCATTCCCATCAAACCAACCAAGCGGATATTCTGAAGCTCCTTTAATTCTGGAGATTCCAATAGTTCAATGGCCTCTTCTTCGGAAAGTCCAAATTTAGTATCTTCTTGGGCAATATAGATTTGAAGTAAACAGTCGATAACCCGTTCATTTTTAATGGCTTGCTTGTTAATTTCTTGTAATAGTTTAAACGAATCTACCGAATGAATCAAACTAACGAATGGAGCTATATATTTTACCTTATTAGATTGTAAATGCCCAATAAGATGCCATTGGATATCTTTGGGTAATACTTCCCATTTAGACACCATTTCTTGAACTTTATTTTCTCCAAATACCTTACAACCAGCTTGATAAGCTTGTTCTAAGTCGCTTACGGGTTTGGTTTTGGTCACAGCAATCAAGTGCGCTTGAGTACCTTGAAGTTGCGTATTGATGTCAGCTATATTTTGAGCAATAGTCATCTTTAGTAGGATTGTTTAGCAATATGATACAAAGATAAAGCATGGAAAGCGTAAAATTTGACTACTTTGTCGTAATACCCTACAAGTTCTTTTAGTTTTTGCGCTAATATCTTAGCTTTGTAAAATTAAATAGGCTCATATAACGTTTTTTTTATACTTTTAGGAGCTTTTGTAATGGCTCATTAAAGATTATCAAACTCATAAATATCAAATAACAATGGAGTATAATCCAAATCGACAAAGTGAACAAAAACTAAAAGTAGCCGTAGCAGTACTCGCCATACTGACTGTTGCTTTGGGGTATTTGTATTTGCGTGAGAGGCAACACAACAAAGATATTGAGGATTTGAAACTAGAGCACGCAGAAGAGTTATTGACCGCCAACACAAAGTTAGACTCGATTGCTAATCAGCTCAATATGAAAATTGCCGAGATACAGCGTTTAGGAGGAGATGTGCGAGAGTTGGAACGAGCTAAAAAACAACTAAGTGAAGACAAACTTGCACTTGAAAAGCTAGATAAAGGCTTTTCAATGAAGCAATATGAAGCCAAGATTAAAAAGTACGAAGCATTATTAGGGCAAAAAGAACAGGAAATCAATCGTTTACGTAGAGAAAATGGTATTTTGGTCGCTCAGAATGATTCATTAAGCCGTGAGGCGGAGTTATTACGTGAAGGTATTTCTTCAGCACAAAAAGCCTTATTCGACTCTGCTAACAATTTCACTGCTCGTCAGCGTGAAATGGAAGCCAAAAATAAAGAGCTATCTGATAAGGTTACGCAAGCCGCTGCGCTTCGTGCTGAAAATATCAATGTCTATGCTATTTCTAGTAAAGGAAAAGAAAGTGATGGAGGTGTTTATAAATCTAAAAAGGTAGATAAAATTAGAATTACCTTCTATCTACAAGAAAACCCTTTGACTAATAAAGAGGCTAAAATGATTTATTTAAGAATCATTGACCCTTCTGGCAGTACTGTTGCTGATATGGCAACAGGTTCTGGTAA
This sequence comes from Flectobacillus roseus, assembly GCF_030056595.1. Classification (NCBI taxonomy): domain Bacteria; kingdom Pseudomonadati; phylum Bacteroidota; class Cytophagia; order Cytophagales; family Flectobacillaceae; genus Flectobacillus; species Flectobacillus roseus. Next base: position 128,485 of record NZ_JASHIF010000012.1, on the reverse strand, counting down.
TTTTGGGTATCATGGTCGTGATTTGACTTACACAGCCAAACAACGTATTGTATATGATGACTCGCATCAATCAGTAGAATTTATCTATAGTCGTGGACAGGCTTACAAAGAAGGCAAACACGTTATAGAGTTGTACGCAGAAGGATTCAAGATAGGAGAAGGAACTTTTGAAGTGAAGTAAGGTTTCGTTGAAATCAATATAATAAGCGGTAGAAGATAGGTTTTAGAAGGTAAATGGCCTGATATCTATTTTCTACCGCTTATTGTTTTAGCTTATATTAGCTTGATTATCAAAACTTTCTTGTGAAAGTTTTGATAATTGTTTTAAAATAATTACCTTTGCAATCCTTTTAAAAAACAGTTTATAAAATATATCATTTTTATGGAATTACGTAATTATGAAACGGTGTTCATCTTAACTCCCGTTTTGTCAGAACAGCAGACAAAGGACGCCGTTGAAAAATTCAAAAAAGTTTTGACCGATAACGGTGCAGAAATCGTTAACGAAGAAGCATGGGGAATTCGTAAGCTGGCGTACCCTATTCAGAACAAAAACACTGGATTTTACCAAATTTTCGAGTTCACTGCAGCACCAACTATCGTTGCTAAATTGGAACTTGAATACAAGCGTGATGAGAAAGTAATTCGTTACTTGACAACAGTACTTGACAAACATGCGATTGAATACAACGACCGCAAGAGAAAAGGTTTAGTAGGTAAAAAACAAGAAGCGAAAGCTGAATAAGCTGTTGAATTGAAATGTTTTAGCATTTCTAAAAAACACGATTCACAACTTAAACTTAAGAAATCATGACTTTAGTAAACGAACCAGTTGACAAAAGCGTAGTACGCAAAAAATATTGCCGTTTCAAAAAATCAGGCATCAAGTATATCGACTACAAAAACCCAGACTTCTTATTGAAGTTGGTTAACGAACAAGGAAAAATTCTTCCTCGTCGTATTACAGGTACTTCTTTGAAATACCAAAGAAAAGTAGCTCAAGCTGTTAAACGTGCTCGTCACTTGGCTTTAATGCCATTCGTAGCAGACGGTTTGAAATAGTAATTGTCGCGTTGTCGATACGCAAAAAATTAGAGTTAGAAGTTTAGGATTGTCTTTGCAATCATTGACTAAAAATCTTTTACAAAAATGGAAATCATCTTAAAGACTGACATCGCAGGTCTTGGCTATAAAAACGACGTTGTTACGGTAAAGCCTGGTTATGGTCGTAACTATCTCATTCCGCAAGGTTTCGCAGTAATGGCAACGCCATCAAACAAGAAAATTCTTGCTGAGAACATTAAACAAATCGCTCACAAACTTGAGAAAATCAAGTTAGATGCTCAGACATTGTCTGACTCAATCGGAGAGTTAGCACTTGAAATCGCTGCTAAAGTTGGTGAAAGTGGTAAAATCTTTGGTCGTGTTACGACTCTTCAAATTTCTGAAGCATTGAAGGAGAAAGGTTTTGAAGTAGATCGTAAGAAAATCTCTTTGGACTCTGAAGTTAAGTTTGTAGGTGAATACGCTGCAACTCTTGACCTTCACAAAGATGTAAAACATAAAGTGAAATTCACAGTAGTAGCTGACTAATCATTACGATGCCGTCTACTCGAATTTTGTAGAAAAATAAGAAAAGCATCCCAATACTGGGATGCTTTTCTTATTTTTGTTGGATTATTCTAAAACACTGGTTTTTTGAATATTGTCTCTTGAATCACAAAATAAAGATAAGTTTTATGAATTCTTAGAGCAACCAAATTGACTAAAATGCCGTCTAAGTAAAATGGATATAACAAATATCTGTTTTCTTGATGTTTTTTATAGAAGTTCTAATAAACGTTCGACTCAAACCCTCCATTATTTAATCTAAAGTGGATATGCTTAAAAAATTACCATTACTACTATGCTTCTGGTTTATAAGCCATGTTGTAGTAAGCCAGATTACCATCACCTCTCCTGTACAACGTCAAGTAATTCAAAGAGATTTAGCTAATAAGGCTATTGTTACTATTGTAGGAAGTTATTCTCAACCTGTAGATGAGCTTCAAGTTAGATTTATCCCTGTAAAAACTGGACAAGGAACGGCACTTGATTGGACTGTTTTTAAAACAAACCCAAGAGGAGGACTTTTTAAAGGAACCGTAACTTTAACAGGTGGCTGGTATTCAATGGAAGTAAGAGGTTTACTTCGTGGAGCTGTTGTTGGTAATGTAAGCCGTATTGAACGCGTAGGTGTTGGAGAGGTTTTTGTAATCGCAGGGCAGTCCAACGCTGGTGGTAGTGGCTTGAGATCGACAAATGAGACTGCATCTTCAGATGACCGTGTCAATTGTGCAAACTTTATTAATGACCCCGGATACGGTACCTCCGCTTCTTACATTAAGAATTTTGACTCTAAAAATAAGAGTTTTGTTACTACAACTACCGATGCATTTTCTATTATTGAGTTTTCTCAACTATCTAAAGATGTAACGATTGGTCCTTTGGGTATTGGTCCTTATTATTGGGGAAAGGTAGGAGATGCGCTTGCAGCAAAATTAAATGTTCCTATTGTATTTTTTAATGTAGCTTGGGGTGGTGCTTCTGTACGAGTATGGCGTGAAAGTGCTGAAAATCCAACTGTTGGTGCACCGAGTGATTTTCAATTTGATTCAGGTAATATAAACAGATACATGCCTGGTTACCCTTATGCTAACCTAAAAGCAGTATTGGGATACTATGGAATTAACATGGGTATTAGAGCCATTTTGTGGATGGAAGGAGAAACTCAAAATCTCCTAAATCTTTCAGTGGAGCAACAAAATGCTACGTTACCACTTTCTCAACAAAAGCCTTTACCTGTAACAGAGGCAAGTTATTTAGATAACTTGAAACGATTGATTACTAGAACCCGTCAAGATTTAGGAAATGATAACTTAACTTGGGTAGTTGCTAGAACCTCTTACTCTGGTGTGCTTAATTGTGGCGTTGCTGGAGCTTTGCCTCCTAAACCGTCTCCTGTTATTGTTCGTGCTCAAAACCTTGCCATTGCAGACCAGTCATTTTCTCCTATTTTCCCTGGACCTTTTACAGATAATATCCAAGTTGATAAAATTGGAGATAGAGATCAATGTGTTCACTTCACAGGTTCAGGTTTAGATGAGGCTGCTAATTCTTGGATTAATTCTTTAACTAGTCCAGTGAGTAGTAATGATTCTAGAAATTTCTTTGATTTGAATGCCCCAATTATGGCTGATACTATTCCTGCAGTGAATCTTACCTGTATTTCAAATCAAAAGCTTGGCTTGAGTTTACCTGCTGGATATTCTGCCTATCAATGGGTGAGTAGTAACTATGAAATTATGGGAAATACCAAAGATGTTACAGTTGGTCCGGGTACTTACTTTGCCAAAATTACTAAACCCAATGGTAACATTATTCAAATTCCATCATTCACTGTAAATGCAAACACTCCTCCTGCTGCACCGACTGTTTCTGCTAATGCTGATTTGAATTATTGTGAAGGGACAACCGTTGGGCTAACTTCATCAGATGGGGCTTTATATGAATGGGTTGCCAGTAATTCTAATACTATTGTAGCAAGAACAAAAACATTTAATATAGGTACTAATGGTACTTACTCTGTTCGTATTATCGATCAAAATGCATGTTTATCACCATTGTCAAATGGAGTAACAATAGTTTCGAAACCAAGACCTGTACAACCGACTATTTCATTGAAAAGCTCAACTGAGTTTTGTGATGGTCAAAGTGCTAAATTGAGTTCGTCAAATGTAGGCGCCATAGGATACCTTTGGAGTAATGGACTAACAACACAAGATGTAGATATCAGAACAGCAGGAACCTTTACTGTTCGTACCTTAGGATCTAACGGATGTTATTCGGCGCCATCGAGTGGTGTACCTACAGTTGTGAATCCTTTGCCTACGAGCCCAACCATTAGAGCTACTTCGGATACTGTATTTTGTGAAGGGTCTAAGACTCGTCTAACATTGACTCCAGCGAATGCCAATTATGTGGCATTTAACTGGGAAAGAAATGCTACCTTGAGCGGAGAAAATGCTTCTGCCATTGATATTTCAACCACAGCATTAGTAAAAGGGTATGTGGTAGATGCTAAAGGGTGTTATTCTAAACCTTCAAATGGTATTTGGGCTGTTCGTAAAGCTAAGCCTGTATCACCAGTTATTTACAGAGTAGGACCATATTTATTGGCAGCACGTTCAACACAACCTGTTGATGAGTATACTTGGAGTTTGAGTGGACAAGCACTTGCTACAAAAGATACCTTAATTCGCGCTATAACTGAAGGTGTTTATACATTACAGTCAAAAAGAAAATACCCTATTTTGGCTTCAGCTTCTCCATTGGTATGTTTATCATCAGAAACATCTTTAGTTACTTATTTTGATACCAAATCTAGCTCGACTTTAGAGACAACAGAATTTAAGTTTCCTGATGACAAAGGGATTTCTATCTACCCAAATCCAACAAGTGGAGTATTTAGTGTTGATAGTAAATTTAACTTGGAAGGTGTTGTTTTAAAAGTATATACCATGGCGGGCATAGAGGTGTATGTCTCTGAAAAATTTGATTTTAATAGCCGTAGAGTTTTGGATTTAAGTAATTTACCAACTGGTACTTATTTGCTAAGAGTAGATTCTCAAAGCTATCGTTTGACTAAACAGCTCATAATTACGCGTTAAGTATTAATGTAAAAGACAATTGCATTATAGAGCTATAGGCACTCGGCAAATTGGTTTTCAAAGAAATCTTTTAATACGTTTTGCCTGTAGCTTAATACCTAATGTGGGTAAAATTATAATTAGTAATGCGGTGTAGGTATTGATTATTGAAAATATACTACAGAATGCAGTGCGAATCCCTAAAGTTATTTATTACCAATCTCAAACATCATTTTATAGAAGATTAGTTTAAATCATCTATAAAGTGATGTTTGTTTATAAATGTTCTGTACCAGTTACTAAGTTTGAGTAATGCTAGGATAGAAATATGCCAGATAAGCAATTTCTTTGCAGGATTTTTGTTTAGAAATAGTACAATTATCCGTGTATTAACTTTTATAATAAACAAGTATTACAAAGCCTCAGTAGATTTTGGAATGAATAAAAACTGAATGTAGATTTATGCTTTTTTTGAGAAAATTATTAGGTATCATAGTTATTTTATTGGGAAGTATTAGTGTAAGTTTAGGGCAGTTTTCCATTACTTCGCCACTAAACCGCGCTGTTTATCAACGTAATAATGCTGGTGTGGCCACAATTACTGTTTCGGGTACATACGAGCAGCAAGTAGATAGAATTGAGGCCAGATTAATTGCTATCAACGCAGGTCAAGGCAATCCAGGGGAATGGAGTGATTGGAAAACCCTAAAAGATTTTCCTACGAATGGAGGGTTTTCAAGTTCGATGACCATTAATCAAGGATGGTATCGAATGGAAATCAGAGGCGTACTCAATAATAACGTAGTAGGAAATATTGCTTCCATTGACAGGTTTGGGGTGGGAGAGGTATTTATTATTGCAGGTCAGTCCAACGCCGAAGGTTTGTTTAACATGGGCCAACAAGGCGCTCAGGATGATAGAGTAAATACCTTTGGTAATGCCAATGACCAAATAAATGGAGGAACCTCTTATGCTACATTGAGCCCCTTTACGCAACTAAGTGCCGATACATATATTGCCCCTAGAGGAAAAGGTGCGTATTGTTGGGGAAAACTTGGAGATTTATTAGCTGCAAAGCTCAATGTACCTATTCTTTTCCTAAATGCAGGTTTTAATGGTACTTCAATAGAATCATGGTTTGTTTCCTCTATAGGTGGTAGTGCTTCAAATATATATCTTGGAGGGTATTATCCCAATCGGTTACCTTATAGCGGATTAGAATCAGTATTACAGTATTTTGTTCCTTTATTAGGGGCAAGGTCTATATTATGGTGCCAAGGAGAGGCAGATAATTATCCATTTAGAACATCTCAATCTGATTATACAGCAAAGCTTCAAGTTGTTATCTCAAAAACAAGAGAGCAACTTGGAAAAAATATCGCTTGGGTTATAGCACAAACCTCTGCTAGTGTTGCGCCCAATAATTGTAATCCTTCAAATGCGTCTGAGTCATGGGAGCCAGTACTGGCAGCACAACGTACAGTAGCTTCAAGTATGACCAATGCATTTTTGGGGCCTTATACAGATAATATCCAAAATCCAGGAAGGTCAGATTGTTTACATTTCCATGGCGACGGGCTATTACAGTTAGGCCAAGCATGGAGCAACTCTCTAAATGATAGCTTTTTCCAGAATTCAGTACCACAAGCACCAACAGTACAGCCTCAATTATCTTTTGCTTGTGGAAATAATACTTTAGATGTGACCATGCCATCGGGATATAATCAGTATCAATGGTCTCGTAGTGTTAATTTTGAAAGTGCTATTTTCTCTACTCAACAAAAAGTAACACTTTCTAATGGTACTTATTACGCACGTGCGATCGATAGCCGTGGTAATGTGATGCAGTTTTCACCCATTTTAGTGAGAACTACGACCCCACAGACCGTTACTACAAACCCATCAGGAACTGTTGGTGTATGTCAGAATGATGGTTTGACTGTTTCTGCTTCAAATGGTGTTGCCTTTCGTTGGAGTACTGGAGCCTCTGGACAAAGTATTGCTCTTAACAGCGCAGGAAATTATACCGTTACAGCAGTCGACAATTCTGGATGTTTGACACAGTCTGCTCCATTGACAACTTTTATAAAAGCTTCTCCTGCGCAACCAACGATTAGTGCGAATAGTGCTTTAGAGTTTTGTGCGGATTCACAGGTAACATTAACATCTTCGGGTCAAAACTTGGCATACCGTTGGTCTACAGGCTCAACTTCCGCAGCGATTTCTGTAAATCAGTCAGGGTCTTATACCGTTCAAACGATTAACTCGGAGGGTTGCTCTTCATTTGCCTCTAATGCAGTTGTGGTAAAGGTAAATCCCTTACCAGTTACGCCTAATATTGTTCCAAATGGACCAACAACCTTTTGCTCAGATACAAGTGTTGATTTGATCTCTTCGAATACAGGAGCTGTAAGTTATAAATGGAATACAGGTACTACAACGAGAACACTCAATGTTCGTCAAAGCGGAAATTATACTGTACAGACTGTAGATGCTAAAGGTTGTTTCTCTTTGAGTTCTTCTCCATTAACGATTAAAGTAAACCAAATTCCTGCAACTCCAACTACTTCGTGGAGCAAGGATACCGTTTTCTGTGATGGTGATAATACTGTTCTTCAAATGGCTTTAGCCAACGGAAACTATCCTACTTGGGTGGCAGTACAAAGTGGAAAAACAAATCAGTATCTTGTACAAAACCTCAATGTTACTTTATCTGGAACATTTAGAGCTTTCCAAACAGATAATAATAACTGTAACTCAGCGCTTTCTTCACCAATTTATGTAGCAGTAAAACCTACTCCTGCAAAAGTTTCGGTAGATGAAATTGTACGTTATAGCCCTTATTCTATTGGAGTTGCCAACCCTCAAACAGAACAATATATCTGGACTTGGAATGGAACTCAGTTGAATGGTTCGACTAGTCAAATCAAATTGAGTGACCCAGGCGATATTCAGGTGACAGCCAAGAAGCTTTATTCAACGCAGAGCTACGGTACTAAGTTTTGTCTTTCTCCTATTTCCGACAGAAAAAATATACAGTTATATGAGGATGGAGGATTTGCTGTATATCCAAACCCAAGTAATGGTGCATTTACACTAGATACTCGCTATCCATGGGCAAATCTCAAAGTCGAAGTGTACACCAATCGTGGTTCGCTTGTTTATGCTTCTGATATAGCTACTTTCGAAACTAAAAAGGATATTAATTTAACGCAGTTGCCAGAAGGTCCATATCTGATAAGAATTAGAAATGAAAACTTTACAGCAACCAAACATGTACAAATTAATCGCTAGTTATAGTTAGGTTTAAAGGAGCCATCCCGAATTTTAAGATTGGGGTTATTCTCTAAGTTTTCATCAAAAAAGCGGTCAGGAAATATTTCCTGACCGCTTTTTTGATGCTACTATGCTAGATATCACTCAGCTTAAGAGGCAATCATTGCGACTCTACAGCCAGAATACAATTTTTAAATTATCACTCATTCACTCAATTTCAAATCACTCAATTATTTAAAATACCCATGTGAGTGAAATCCTTTGTCCATCAAATGCTATTTGGTTGAGGAGCTTGCTGTGCTTTACACCATGTTTATGGTGAAGTAAGTACATGGCACCATCAAATAAGAATAAGAATCCACCCTGTAAGATCAGTGATTGTCCATATCCTTTGAGCATTTCTGGAGAGTTGCAGCTCGTTGAGCTTCTATTCAGTAAATATGCTCCAGTACCAATATACACTAAATCAAGCCCTGTATTGATGAGAAAAAGTTTTTCAATTTTCTTTTGTGAAGCCCTATTTGTCTCCCAATTGTTAGGTAGCCGTTGTAGTTGTTTGTTGGCCTGCAAAGTACTTAGCGCTGCTAAGCCTCCATTTACAATATTCCAATAAATGTTCATTTGATGGAAATATTTAGTGCTTCCTTGGGTTTGCCCAGTAGCTATGCCGCTGGCAATCATATTGGCCGCCGCCCAACCTCCCAATACTTTCATACCGTCTTGGTTGATTCGAATTTGCTCTTTATAAAACAAATTAGGGTCTGTTGTTTGTGAAAAACAACCAGACCCTAAAAGTACACCAATGAATATGGTAAAATATTTTAGCATAAGTAAAAGGTATGAATGTGAATGAATAGTAGTTGATATTTAACAACTACTATTCATTACTCTTAAACTAAGCTAGTGATGCTAATGTTTCTTTTACATTGGCAAAATTTGGAATATCGCCAGCGTTTTCCAACACTTCAGCATATTGAATAATACCTTCAGCATCAATTACGAATGCCGAACGTTTAGAAACACCTTTAGTCCCAAAAGCAAATGTATCGTAAATACTTTCATAAGCTGTTGAAACTTCTTTATTGAAATCAGAAAGCAAATGGAATGGAAGATTTTGCTCTTCTTTGTATTTTCCTAAAGTAAATAAAGAATCTACCGATACCGCCAAAATTTCAGCTTTAAGGCTTGAATAGGTAAGAATATTATCGCGCATTTCACACAATTCTGCTGTACATACGCTTGTAAATGCAAATGGGAAAAACAACAATACTACGTTTTTGCCTTGATAATCTGCCAATGAAATTTCAGCTTTCTCTGTATTATAAAGCGTGAATGCTGGAGCTTTATCGCCTTTTTGTAATGCCATTTTGATAATTGTTTTGAATGTGAAATCAAGATAACCCTGATCTTATAAAATAACTAAGTGACTGCAAAAATGTTTTTGATTAACTGCTCGTTGCTAGTTAAAGCTCTTGCTGAAATTATTTAAAAAATCTCACTAACAAGATTTCTATCGCCAAAAATAGAAGTGCACTAATCAAGAAATAGCGCCACAACGCTTTTCCAAAGTTTTGTTCTTTAAATGTTTTGACAAAATCGGTATCATCAATTTGGTCAAAAACCTGAACGTTTTTCTGATTGCCAAAAATAGATTTTAATTCTTCACTCGAATAAAATTCCATTTGTGACTCGCTGTGGTCATGATTAAAGGCCAAAATACGATCTACTTTTCCATTATTCATCAATTCATAGTAGCCTGATTCTATTTCTTGACCTTCATTGAGTTGATTTGCTTTGGGAAGCTCAATGGTCAGTTGCTTACCGTTAAGTTGCTGAATCGGAATCAGTTCGAGCTTGCCTTTTTTGAGCTTAAAGCTTGTGTTTGCATTAGCATTATCTACTTCTAACGTAAAAGTATTTTCTTTGAACGAATACGCCGATGGTTCTTGACGAACACTAAGCGCACCGATTTTGTACATAATTGGGACAAACAAGGCATTTCGAGCAAAGTCTCCCCATTCTTTGGCGAGTGGCGAGGCTACCAAGTATATTTCACCTTGACCAACACTTGTACTGCTCAAATAAGGCATGCCATTGCGAAACTGTAAAAGCTTTTCGCCAGCTACTTGCCATGTCAAATTCGCCGATTGTGAAGGCATTTGCAGCAACGCACGAAGATTTGAGCTGTCGAAAATATCACCAAAGAACCCACCAGATTTGCTAGGCTCAGCTAGAATACTTAAGTCAGATGGTGTAGACGATTTGAGTTGAATGTTGCGAATACCGTACTTTCCTAAAAATGAATTATAATTGGCTATATCAGGAGCCGTAGGAGGGATCACCATGACCGAACCGCCAGCTTTGATAAAATCTTGTAGGCTCACACTCAAACTGCCATCTATCACTTGCACGCCTTCGACCACCACCAAATCTGCGGTTCTGATTTGACCTACATCTACATTACTTGCCGAAACACTACGTAACACAAACACGCTATCGTTTTCAAAAACGTGTTGGACAAATTTTTCTGGAGCACTTTGCCCAAATAAGTGAAGGACACGAATTTTAGGAGCAGCATGCAACACAAAGTAAAAATCATTATCGAAAGTAACAGGCGTATCATCAAAAGAAATTCTTCCTTTTTTGAAGCCTTTATCTTTTACGGTAAAATTAAAATTAGCAGTGGCAGCGCCATGAGCATCGATATTGGCTACCGCCGAAGCAATCTGTACTTCGTCAACAAATAGTTTTATCGGTAGGTTTTGCACTGCTCTTTCGCCAGTATTAGAAAGTTTTACCGTCAAAGTGTTCACTTGCATTTCTCTGATAAAAGGCGTATTTAACCAAACTGAGTCTACAAAAACGTTTTGTATAGCTTTGGCTTGCACAGGAACTAAGAATACGGTACTCGAAGTATCTACTTTTAAGCGATTGAGAGCGCCAGCGGTACTTTTTTGAAAATCAGAAAAAAGGATAAATTGATTTCCACCTTGAGATTGATGTTTGGCTGCAAGACTGATTTGGCGCTTGAGCACGTTTTCGACGGTACGAGGCGTATGGGTGTAATCAATGGTTGTGGTTCGCTCCTTGATTTGTTGGGTATTGTTCAAGCTATGTTCTTGTGCCGAAAAATCGTTGGTGACCAATTGCAGTCTCGAACCTTGCGGAAACGCCGTTAGTAGTTCTTCTACTTTATTGATTGCTTTGTCGAGATAACTCTTTTTGTTCAACTCGTTTTGCATCGATAGAGAGTTATCGATATACATGCTGGTCAAGCCAGCACTTTTGGCAATATTCCCCGACTTTGGAGTAAGAATAGGCTGAGCAAAAGCCAACACCAAGCAAATAATCGCTAGGATTCTGGCGGCCATAATCAGCAAATGCTTGAGTCTGCGAAAGGATGAAGTGGTCGTGTTAACGGCTTTTAAAAAAGCGACATTGGTAAAGTAAACCTTTTTGGTCCTGCGAAAATTAAACAAGTGAATGATAACAGGAATGGCTGCCGCTAGCAAAGCCCACAAAAAACTAGGATATAAAAATTGCATGTACGAAATATAGGTCTTATTTCAGGGTTTTAGTTTGACAACGATAGATGCTCGAAAAAATTTGCTAAGCAAGTACTTCGTTCCATTCTTGTAGGGTAATGTTTTGAATATTATTATAAAACTACAAAAAAGCCCTCATTGATTTATCTCAATGAGGGCTTTTGCAAAATTTATTCCAAAATATTTATGGACTTTTCGCTAGAATAAAAGCTTAGAGGAAGTAAAGCAGAGAATATTAGCGAGAAATTTCCAAAATATCGAATTCTAGTTTTCCAGCAGGAGCGGTAATTTCGGCTACGTCACCTACTTTTTTGCCGAATAAACCCTGACCAAATGGCGAAGAAATTGAGATTTTAAATGCTTTTAAATCAGCTTCTTCTTCCGACACGATCGTGTAGGTTACCTCCATACCATTACGGCGGTTTTTGATTTTAACTTTGGAAAGAATCGAAACCTTAGAGGTATCAATAGAAGATTCATCTAATACACGTGCATTAGCTACGATTTCTTCCATTTTAGAAATCTTTAATTCCAATAATCCTTGTGCATCTTTGGCCGCATCATACTCCGCATTTTCACTAAGATCGCCTTTGTCACGAGCTTCAGCAATTTGTTTAGCCATATCTGCACGTCCTTGGATTTTAAGGAAATGAAGTTCTGCTCTTAGCTCATCAAGTTTTTCCTGCGTATAATACTGTACCTTTGCCATACTGTTCTGCTATGTTTAAAATGTTTTAGACTGATTTGGTGGTGAATACAAAAAAAATTACTGACAATTTCTTGCCAGCAAAAAGACGGAATTCCCAATTAAAGTTTCAACTCAGACAAATAAAAAAGAACGGCTTCTGACCGTTCTACAAGATTTTAAGACCTTTGTAGAAAATCGAAGTTATATTTGTGCCGTTATTGCTTGTGTTCTTTTCATTTTGTGTGAATTGAGATTACAAAGATAGCTTATTTTTATGCTTTTTCAAAAAGAAATCCCTTTTGTGTTTTTAAAAGAATAAATATAACTGCCTGTTTTTAATCCTGCTTTTCAATAACGAAACACAGTACCAAATTGTTTTGTAAAATGTAAAAAGTGGCTTTTAAAAAACGTTTTTAGAGTTTTAAGAGAAAATAGACAATCAAATAATTATGAGAATTATATTTATGGGTACGCCCGAATTTGCGGTAGAGAGTTTAAGAATTTTGGTAGAAAATGGTTGCGAGGTTGTGGCTGTCGTAACAGCTCCCGATAAACCAATCGGGCGTGGGCAAAAGTTGGGTATGTCGGCTGTGAAAGAGTATATATTGAACAATGCACCACACATTCCTATTCTACAACCTGAAAAGTTGAAAGCTCCTGCATTTTTGGAAGAACTCAAAAGTTATCAGGCAGATTTACAAATCGTAGTTGCTTTTCGAATGTTACCAGAAGTGGTTTGGCAAATGCCACCTTTGGGTACATTTAACTTACATGGTTCATTATTGCCGCAATATCGTGGTGCAGCACCAATCAACTGGGCAATTATTAATGGCGAAAAAGAAACGGGGGTGACTACCTTCTTTTTGAAGCATGAAATAGATACAGGCTCTGTGATTTTTCAAGAAAAAGAACCTATTCATGAGGAGGATAATGTTGGAACCGTCTATGAAAGATTGATGAATCTAGGTGCAAAACTGGTTCTCAAAACGGTACGTGCCATCGAATCGGGGAGTTATCCGCAAGACCCGCAAAACGAAAATCAGGTACTACATCATGCACCAAAGATTTTTAAGGAAACTTGTCAAATTGATTGGGAAAAACCCGCTAAAGTAGTGTACGATTTTGTGCGTGGTTTGTCGCCTTATCCTGCAGCATGGACTTTCCTTGGTGACAAGTCTTGTAAGGTATACAAAACAAGTATTGTGACCAGTTTTGAATCCAATGAGGATATTCCTGTAGGGCAGTGGGTAAGTGATCATAAAAGCTATCTATACTTTAAATGCGCCGAAGGGTGGTTAGCGATTGAGGAACTTCAATTAGAAATGAAGAAGCGTATGGGTATCCAAGATTTCTTGAGAGGGTATAAGTTGTAAGTATGCTGTTATATAAATAGTTAACAAAAGTTTTCTCTTAAAAAGATTGTTTACGGTGATAAAGCGTCTTACATTTGCAAGAGATAAAGTTATGCAAGCATAACTTTGAGGATTTTTCCTCTGCTTAATTCACTAATTTTAGCGATAAATACCTAATTACACTAGGCTCAACTTTGTCAAAGTGTAGTCTTTGACAAAGTTGCAAAGCCATTCTGTTATCTCCATTTTCCTAGTTCTAGGGTAATAATGCCTTTTGCTGATATAAGTGAAAGCGTTTGATAACCCAAATCTCCAATCAATACAATATCGTTTAATGCGTTATATGGCGTTTTTTGAAGCAATGCCCTTACCTTTTCTAAGGTGTTGGTATTTATTTGCTTTTTGATTTTTCCACAAGTACAGGGTTGATTTCTGCGAAGCTCATTAAGTAAGGTCAATAAATCCGCTGTATCAACTACTCGATTAATTCTTCCTGCTTTCACTGCTTTTTCGACTGTATTGAGATAAAACTCTCGGTAGGGTTCAAATTCAAATCTTAATACAGGATATTTTTGAACCAAAGTTGCTCCATTTTTGAAATACTGAATATGGCCAGGGTCCATAAAACCGACAAAGTTACCTCCCCAAGTGAGTCCATAATGAGCAGTGAGTGTATCCAAAGGTTTGTAGCTCGCAAGCGTATTCGAGATTCGGTGACCTCTAAAAATGGCAAAATCTGCAGCTAAACCAAAGTTATGCATAGATACAGGCGAGGCAGTACGTTTGCGAGATAGATATTTGCGTTGGTTGGCAATAGAGCGTAAATCAGAAATAACCTTGATACTACTGTGCTTTTCGGCCATTGTGGTTTTGATAGAATCTCGTTTGGCCAGAAAGGTTGCGCGGTCATTTTCAAGAATCCTTGTCCAACGGTCGTACAAATAATGAGGCGTATGAATAAGCGAACCTAAATAAGCCTGCTCGACCCAAGTAGGTGTTACTCCGATTGTTCCTGCAGGATTAGGTATCGACGTTATTTGATTGAGCGAGTCAAGCTTGTAGGCGGTCATTTCCACCTCTTGACGTACCCCCACCGTAGCTACGTAAATAGCAGTGGGTTTGATATTGAGTTGTAAAAAAGTATCGGATTCATAAAAAGGATGTACCATGTCATAAATAGCCAAAGTACTGACCTTTTGTGTGGTATCACAGCCAAGGTCTTGCCATGTGGCATCTTCTACAGAATCTTTTAAAAAACTACAGGCAAGTAATGAAAGAGATAGTAAAGGCAATAATAGTTTAGGGATTCTTAACATAAATAGTGTATCGGGATTATAATGGGCTTTCGGTTTTTTATGTGCATTAGGCTGTAAGTATTCGACAAAAAATATCTGTTTTGGGGACTAGATTGTGGATGAATTAACTACTTTTGGAGATTTTGGAAATGTAAACTCCTCTATTTTGTAAAAAATTAAGGTATTTTACTTTATTTCCGAAATCAGAAATTTCCAATCTGAAATTGTTTAAAACCCTTGGTACAATACTAGTTCACCATTCAACATTATTTCTTTAGCCAAATTAATTCAATTCGAGCCTAGGTTGATGATTTAGACTGAAATTTTTCTCGTTGTGCTACATAAAGACCCAAAATTACCAATGCCGTTCCTATGTAAGTATAAGTGGTAATAGGCTCGTCGAGAAGGACAGAGGCATATAAGAAACCAAAAATAGGGCACAAGAATAACCAAAGTGAAGCCTTGACTGCATCTGTTTTAAGCAAATACAACCAAAGCTGTACTGCTGCAATAGACACAGGAACAACCAACCAAAATACCGAACTCCAGAAGCGTACTGTATAGTGATTATTTTCCCAGTCTGTCATGAAGAATGTAACAGGTAACAACATAATACCTCCTATAAGTACTTGCCAACCATTGATTGTCAACAATGGTAAATCCCATTTTTGTTGAGAATAGTAAATCGTGCCCACCGAATAGGAAATCATACTAGTAGCCAAAATCAATAGTCCATCGACGCTGGCATAACTTTTTACTAATAATGGATAAGTTGCAATAGCTACCCCTAAAATCCCAAGAATTAACCCAGTGAGTTCTCCTTTTTTGATAGCACGTTTCATCCAAATTGCAGAAATGACACTGATAATTAAAGGATTGGTAGCCGTAGAAAGCGAGCCAATGCCAGCAGAAACTTTTTTCATAGCCAAGACGAAACAACCCAAATAGAGGGTTACATTCAAAAAGCCATAAATGGCTAGTTGTTTCCACTCTTTGCCTTGTGGGAGTCGAGATTTTTGAAGAATCAAACTAGCGCTCAACATGATGAATCCAGCAATAAAGAATCGGCAATTACCAATTACGAATGGTTGGGCATCTAATAGTCCAATTTTGGTAGCAGCCGATGCTGAAGCCCACAACATCGCAAAGAATAATCCTGCAAGTATATTTTTCATGAGTATCTACAAAAAATCCCAAATCTGCATTACTAGATTTGGGATAGATGTTATTTGAATTTCATTTTATAGTCAACTTTTACCTTGCCTTTCGAAATGTCGCTGAGCTTATTTTTAAGCATACGTTTTTTCACGGGACTAAGGTGGTCAGTAAACAAAATGCCATCGATATGGTCGTATTCGTGTTGGATAATACGAGCTGCCAAACCTTCATATACTTCTGTGTGTTCGTTCCAGTCGGTATCGTAATAATGGATTTTTACAAATTCTGGTCTGTAAACATCTGCACGAATACCTGGGATAGACAAACATCCTTCTTCAAAACCCCACTCGTCGCCATCTTCTTCTAAGATTTCAGCATTGATGAATACCTTTTTGAAATCTACCACAGAAGGGTCTTTATCTCTTTCGTCAAGGTCTTCGCCTTCATTGAATGGGCGACCATCTACGACAAACATACGGATGCTCATACCAATTTGTGGAGCAGCCAAACCTACGCCAGAAGCCGCATACATGGTTTCGAACATATCTTCGGCTAATTGTTTAACATCAATCGAGCCTTTTTCAATATCTTCAGCTTCTTTTCTGAGAACGGGGTCGCCGTAAGGTATAATCGGATAAATCATTGTGCTAATTTGCTTTGTGTATAGGTCCTATCTTGAGGACTTCTTTGTTATTTCAGAATTTGGTTGCAAAGGTACGGAAAAAACCAGCTTTGCACTACACTTCTTTGCAATCTACCTGAGCCTAAATCAAGACTTTTGTTGAAAAGGTATCGCATGTTTTGTCAAAATAGCCTTTTTGTGTTGCTTAACTTCCGATTTGGCTTTGTGTCCCCAAATCCGCTCCTTTACTTTTTGATGTTCCTTTTCTATGTCCATCAATGGAAAAGGATATGTTTTCCCGATTTCTATTTGATATAAATGCTGTTCCATAGGGGTTAATTTCCAAGGCTCATGAATCAAAGCTACGGGACAATTGGTTAGTTCTGGAACCCATTGTTTGATAAAAACCCCCTCAGGGTCATGATCTTGGGCTTGCTTGGTAGGATTATAAATTCTGACGGTATTGATGCCAGTTACCCCAGCTTGCATTTGAATTTGTGGATAGTGAATGCCAGGCTCAAAGTCTAGAAATTGTTGAGCCAAAAACAAGGCTGCTGGCTTCCAATGATAGGCTAGATTATGAGTCAAAAACGAAACCAGCATAGCACGCATCCTAAAATTGAGATATCCTGTGCTTACCAAACAGCGCATACAAGCATCTACCAGCGGATAGCCTGTTCGTCCTTTAGTCCAAGCTTCGAAATGTTGATGATTATCAGAAAAAAATAAATCATCATAGCCACGATTGAGGTTTTCAAACTCAATACGATCCTCCGACTCAAATTTTTGGATAAAATGACAATGCCAACGCAGTCTTGAGCTAAAGTTTTCGAGAGGCCTTTTTAGGGAAGGACTTTTCTTACTTTGTTGTAAACATCCCTGATACACTTGTTTGATAGAAAGGTTTCCCCAAGCAATATAAGGTGAAAGCCTGCTACAAGATTTGCGCGCTTCGAGTGGTTTTGAGATATGTTTGGAGTAAAATCTGCACCGTTCTTTCCAAAAACTCTGCATATATTTTTGAGCAAACGATTCTCCTCCGGGTTGCATAGGGTGCGTAGGAGTATAATCAGGGCAAATGGCTTGAAAACTGTTTATTTCAAAAGCAGACAAATCTAGGTCTGAGAAAATTGCTTTTGACCAGTTGGGCATTGCCTGTGCTTCGTGCATAAAAGCATACCACGATTTCATCCAATCTCCTCGGTGCATAAGTCCTCTTCTGACTCCATTGCTCTGATATTCGTGCCAAGGAATATGTTGTAATTGTAGATATTTTGAAAGATTTTTATCTCTTTCAAAAGTTTTTGAAATTCCTGTTTCTTGGTAAGAGTAAAGCGAATGAATGGGATAGGAGGAAAGGTGTTTTTCAAAAAAGGATAAGGCTTCTTCTCGAACTACCCAAAGTTTGGCGTTGGGGTGTATTTGGGACAGTCTTTTCTGTAAATCTATTAAGGATTCCCATACAAACTGCCAATGCCGAGGACTATAATGTACATCTTGGATTAAACTTGGTTCGAAGATATACAAAAGTAAAAGTGGCTTCCCCGATTCAATTGCTTTTTGCAAAGGTAGATGATCGAGCAAACGTAAATCTCTTTTGAACCAAATAACCGATATAGATGACATCCTAAATAATATTTCATTGTTAACATGGGCAAATGAGTGAAAAGCATAAACCATAGCTCATTGCCGAATACGGTAACCCGTCTATGATAAATCAATTTGTGGAAGAATTGTTTTAATTTTGAAGTGATGAGACGCCATGTTTCGCGAATCACCAAGATAGATTTTTGGAAAAATCACTCAAGCACTCAATCTCCAATCACTCAATAAAAACATGTTTCTCAATATCCACACGCATCATTTCGAGCCAGACGAATCTATTACTCAGGTGCAAAATCTGATAATAGATTCGGCGATACCTGACGAAGTTTGGATAAAACAGCTTGAGAGTTCATTACCCAATCAATATTTTTCGGCGGGTTTACATCCTTGGTATTTGAAAGAAACTCAATTAGAAGCGGATTTAGCTTTGTTAAAAAGGATTTTATCCCATCCCAAAGTCTTGTTTTTAGGTGAATGTGGCTTGGACAAAATCTGTCAAACAGATTGGACTTTTCAAATAAATGTCTTTAAAACACAAATCCAAATCGCTGAAGAATTCCAGAAGCCTATGGTGATTCATTGTGTGCGAGCTTTTTCGGAAATAATCCAAATTAAAAAATTGTTACGTCCCAAGTTCCCTTGGTTGATTCATGGCTTTAATAATAATGAGCAAATTTTAAAGCAACTTCTTCATCATCAAATGTATATATCTTTGGGAGCGGCGCTTTTACAAGATAAATCAAATGCTGTCCGTTTAATCACATCTATCCCAATTAAGCAGTTATTTCTTGAGACAGACGATAAGAATTGCACAATATCAAGTATCTTTGTGGCTGCTTCTAAGCAATTAGAGGTTGAAGTTGAATATTTACAAGAAAAAATATACGCTAATTTTAAACTAATAGTCTAACATCAAGGCTATCAATTAGTAACAAGCGGAGGAAACTCCTTGCCCTCTATCCTTGATGAAAGACCGTGAGTAATCTCACCAACAACCCGCAGTGGAGACTGCAATTATTACTTATGCAACGTAATTTTTATAAAGCCCATCCTTGGCATGGTATCCAAATCGGAAAGGATATGCCAAAAGTTGTGAACTCATTTATCGAAATCGTATCAACTGATACAGTAAAATACGAAATCGACAAGGAAACAGGGTATTTGAAAATCGACCGTCCTCAAAAATTCTCTAACATTGTACCTGCTTTGTACGGCTTTGTGCCTCAAACATACTGTGGTGAATTGACGGCTGATTTGGCTCGTAGCGCATCTGGTAAAGAAATCGAAAAAGGAGATGGTGACCCTCTTGATATTTTGGTTCTTTCTGAACGTGCTATCACGCATGGTGACATCATTTGCGAAGCTATCCCTATCGGTGGTATCCGTATGATTGACAAAGGTGAAGCTGATGACAAAATCATTGCTGTATTGAAAGACGACTCAATGTACGGTAAATGGAAAGACATCAAAGATTGTCCAAAAAGCATCATCGACCGTTTGGTTCACTACTTCTTGACTTACAAAAATATCCCAGGTGAAGAAAAAGTAGCTGTAGATATCGACGATGTTTATGGTAGCGAAGTGGCTCACCAAGTAATCTTGAAATCTCGTGAAGATTACCGTAACATGTTCGGGTGAAGCTTAGAGCTTGTAACAATTGCTGAGTTTGAAACACTCGGTTCTGCCGAAGATATTCAGTCGCGCTTGTCGTTGGCAGGTATCAAATCGGAAGTTTCGAAAGATGCTCAGTTTGAGTTACAGGTGCTTGAAAAAGACGTTAATAGCGCATCGAAATTGATTGAGTACTTTATGTCTCAAAACTAATATCCTGAAAGCCTAAGCAACACTGTTGCTTGGGCTTTTATTTTTAAATTTTACCTACACCTTTTATCCCTGTCTTTTTCCACACAACACAAATTACTAGAGATACCTTAGCTCTATTTTATTTTTGAATGATTAAGTCCAAGAATGTCGCTTACTCAATAGTTTAAACAAAAGCGTGTAACAATTCGTATAAAAATTAACTTTGCAGTTCTTGACTTAAAAAGGTTTTCAGAGATTTTTAATTTTACCTTACTCTGAAGTTGACCGCTAATACAAAACAAAACCAAAACGTAATAACACATTTTCAAAGAATTACTTGTAAGGTATTTCTTTAACATCTTTTAAAAGTATGCTAGGATTCCTCAAAAATGTATTTGCGACCATTGTTGGTCTTTTTCTCTTCTTCCTTTTTGGCTTTTTTATTTTGATAGGCATCGCAGCAGCCATTGGCGGTAGCGAGGACAAAACAGCCTTGAAAGAGAATACTGTCTTAAAATTAGACCTTAATCATCCTATCGTTGAAAATGTAGCAGAGGACGAAAATCCTTTGAAGAACTTAGGTGGTCCTTTTGCCGATAATAGCGACGAAATCGGTTTGGTACAAATTCGTGAAGCGCTTAAGCGTGCGGCAGTCGATACACATATCAAAGGGATTTCTCTTCAAGCGCATTATCCTATGGGTGGATATGCTCAGTTACAAGAAATTAGAGATGCTTTGTTGGCCTTCAAAAAATCAGGGAAGTTTATCTATGCTTACGGAGAGTCTTTTACTGAAAAAGGCTATTACCTTACTTCGGTGGCAGACAAAATCTTCTTGAATCCTGCTGGTGGGTTAGATTTTAATGGTATTAGTGCCGAGATATCCTTTTTTAAAGGTACACTAGATAAACTAGATATCAAGCCAGTAGTATTTCGTGTAGGACAATTTAAGTCAGCGGTTGAGCCATTCATTCGTGAAAATATGAGTGAGGAAAACCGTGCTCAATACAATGAGTTATTGGGTTCTATCAATGATCAAATCATGTCTCAAATTGCTACGTCGAGAGGAATTAGTGCTGAGGCATTGAAGAAAGTAGCGGATGAACTAACGGCTTACGAACCTAAAGGTGCATTGCAGTCTAAGCTAGTGACTAATGTTGGCTACTTGGATGAATTTGAAACAGCCTTGAAAAAGAAGTTGAATATCGATGCCGACGACAAATTGACTTATGTTGGTTTAGGTAAATTCATGAAAGCTGAATCTGCCATTCCTTTCAACGATTCAGAAAACCGTATTGCCGTAATCGTGTCGGAAGGTACGATTGAAGGAGCTAAAGCAAGTTCGGGTAATATTGGCTCAGATGATTTTATAGCCGAATTGCGCAAAGCACGTGACGATAAAAAAGTAAAAGCGATTGTATTGCGTATTGATAGCCCAGGTGGTTCCTCATTGGCTTCGGATGTGATGTGGCATGAAGTGCAGTTAGCCAAAAAAGTAAAACCTGTAGTGGCGTCTATGGGCGATTATGCTGCTTCGGGTGGATATTACATGGCTATGGGCGCTGATACTATCGTGGCATTGCCAACTACGATTACGGGTTCAATCGGTATTTTTGCGCAGTTCTTCAATTTTGAAAACTTCTTTAAAAATAAATTAGGAATCACTCACGATCGTGTGAATACCAATGCGCATTCAGATTTTCCTACGGTAACAAGAGAATTGACTGATTTCGAGAAAAACTGGTTCCAAGCTCGTGTAAATGCAGGTTATGAAACCTTTACTTCAAAAGCGGCTCAAGGTCGTCACATGAATATCGACAAATTGAAATCTTTGGCAGGAGGTCGTGTTTGGACAGGCGAGCAAGCCAAAGCCAATGGTTTGGTGGATGTTTTGGGAGACTTAAACAAGGCTATCGAAATTGCTGCCAAAATGGCTAAAGTGAAAACAGATGACTACAAAGTAAGATATTATCCAACACCAAAATCATTCTTCGAAGAACTTATGGATAAGAAAGAAGATGAAATGGAAGCTAAATTCTTGAAAGCACAATTTGGTGAAATGGCATCTTATGTAAAACAGGTTCAGAAAGTTAAGACACAAGAAGGCTATTTGGCTTTGATGCCTTTTGCAATTGAATTCAAATAGTTATTTTGCTAAATATGCTACACAAAAGGGCTTCTCGTTTGGTGGAACGGGAAGTCCTTTTTAATTTTGGTATTGTGTAACACGATTGCGATGTGTCGCATCGTATCAATTTGCAAACAATATGGATATGATTAGAAATAACTGGACAAGAGAAGAGATTGAAGAAATCTATAACCTTCCTTTTTTAGACTTAGTATATCGTGCAGCTACTGTACACCGTCAACACCATGACCCACAAGAAGTACAAGTAAGTACATTGTTGTCAATCAAAACTGGTGGATGTCCAGAAGATTGTTCTTACTGCTCGCAAGCGGCTCGCTACCACACGAACGTAAAAGTTCAGAAATTGATGGAAGTTGAGGAGGTAATGGCTGCTGCTGAACGAGCACAAGATGCAGGTAGCTCTCGCTTCTGTATGGGTGCGGCTTGGCGTGAAGTACGTGACAACCGTGATTTCGACAAAGTGTTGGAAATGGTGAAAGGCGTAAATGCTTTGGGTATGGAAGTATGCTGTACTTTGGGTATGTTGTCAGAAGAACAAGCTCAAAAGTTGAAAGATGCAGGCTTGTACGCGTACAACCACAACGTAGATACTTCAGAAGAACATTATGATGATATTATTTCTACTAGAACTTACGACGATCGTTTGAATACGCTAGAAAACGTGCGTAAAGCAAATCTTTCCGTTTGTTCGGGTGGTATCATTGGTTTGGGCGAATCGTCTAAAGACCGTGTTGGTATGCTTCAGACATTAGCTAACTTACCAAAACATCCAGATTCAGTACCTATCAACAACCTTGTACCAGTTGCTGGTACACCACTTGAAGGACAAGATCCTGCTTCGGTTTGGGATATGGTTCGTACAATCGCTACGGCTCGTATTATCATGCCAAAATCAATGGTTCGTTTGTCGGCTGGTCGTTTGGAGCTTTCTTACGAAGGGCAAGCTTTCTGTTTCATGGCTGGTGCTAACTCAGTTTTCTCTGGAGACGTGTTGTTGACAACGCCAAACCCTAATGTGAATTCGGATAAAGAGTTATTCCAAATCTTGAGTATCAAGCCTCGCAAAGCATTCAAAGATGAGAAAAAAGCTCCAGTTGAATTCCAAGTAACTCCAACAGCAGGAAAAGCTTTGGGTATTGAAGAAGTTGTAATTTCTTAATATTGATAATGAGTAAAAAAAACTTCGAAATAGCCTTGTGCTATTGTAAAGCCCATATTTACTCAAAATCAAGATTGAAATAAACTTAGTAATGAATAGGACTTTTTAAGGAAAGTCCTATTTTTTTTGCCGTTTAATCAACTATCTATGCATTTGCCCGTGACCTTGCAGTTATATAGTTGTCTACATTGAAAATTTTCCGTTTACATACTGCTGTGATTATTCAGCAATCTCATTCAAAACACAATTCAAAAATCATGAAAAAAATTGCTTTCTTAATTCTATTCTTAGCCTCTTTTGCCGTTCTTTATTCATGTAATACCATTCCTGATGTGGTAGCACCTGGCCCAAACAATGAACTACCTGCGGCTACAGGTAAATTGGATGTAAGCTTTACCGACCCAACACTCAATGCGAATCCAGAAGTATTGGCAGGCTCGGGCGATAACGTAACCGTAACGCTATTAATCAAAAAATCACCAGATGGTGGTAAGCCTCGTGTAGCACGTGTATATGTAGCCGACAAAGCTAACTATCGTGGTACTACCGACCAACCTTTATTTGAGGTAAAATTGAAAAATGTAGACGAACAAACACAAACGTTTGAATATACCGTTTCGGCGAGTACTGGTGTAAACTATATTCATTTTGATGTACAAGATAATAGTGGTGCAATTTCTCGTAAAACCCTTAAAATTTCTATTGGAGCAGAAGAACAAATTGCTTCTTGGAATAATATCGAGCTCGGTGCACAAAGCAATGATTTAGGCTCACGTTTTGCTTCTTCAACAGGCGTTGTGTACAAAGTGTGTGACATTGATTCAAATATCAAATTTGTGGATATTACTTATGCTTCGACTCGTACTGCCGATGAACCACAATTTTTGTCAAATCCAGAAAGAGTTTTACAAGGATATTCGACCACTGTACCTGCATCAAATACTGATTGTGGAGGCTCTTCGACAGCGGGTGGCAATGCTACTTATTTCCAAGAAGCTCCTGTAGGAATCGACTTCGATGCAGCAAATAACACTACTTTACAAGCTTTAAGTATTTCTTCAACCAAACAATCAGTTTTGGTAAAAGAAGGTAAAATTTACGCTTACTCAAAAGGCTCAGGAACCAAAGTGAAGAAAGGCTTGATTCGCGTAAAGTCAATCACGAAAGGGACAGCGGCTTACGCCCAAGGAAAAGTAGTTTTTGACGTAAAAATTCAAAAATAGAACTGCCTGCTTTAAGCAATAGAAGTTCATTGGCTATTAATCAAAAAAGGGTTCGGAAAATATTTTCCGAACCCTTTTTTGATTAAAAACTTGGAGAATAAAACGCTCTCTCTCTTACGATTTACGAGAACGGTTTTCGTAAGACTTACCGTATTTGCGCTTCATTTCGGCTTTGTGGTCTCTTCTTACGTTTACCTTTTTATTTTTATCCGTCTTGTCATGATAAGCACTATTGTCAGAAATCTCAGGAAGTTTGGTAATAAACTTCATTTTTGCCTTTGGTATTTCCTCTTCTAGCAATTTTTCTGAAATCATTAAACCTTCTGGCGAATCTAAAATAGGCAACTCTGTGTTCATGAGCGTTTCTACCTGTTTCAAGTATTCAACCTCATTTTTAGTAACAAAAGAAATCGCAATCCCTTTTTTGTCATAACGACCTGTACGTCCGATGCGGTGAATATAGTTTTCAGGCATATCTGGCATATCAAAGTTGATTACGTGCGTAACTTCATCAATATCCAAACCTCTGGCAATAATATCAGTTGCAATCAATACTTGGCAATAGCCCAACTCAAATAAGCCAACGCTATTGAAACGGTGGTTTTGATTCTTGTTTGAGTGAATGACATCTACCTTGTGTTGAAGGGTTTTTTCCAATTGTTCATACAAAGTGTCTGCTAACTTTTTGGTGGCCACAAATACCAATACCTTCGTCATGCTTTTTTCATTTTTTAACAAAAGATTCAAAAGGTTTACTTTCGTGTAAAAGCTCTGAACAAAGTAATAAGACTGTGTAATGTTCTGATGTGGCGTGCCAACCGCTTCTGTTTCAATACGAACAGGGGAGTTAAAGAACGTTTCGACCAAGGTTTCAACATCTTTGGTAAGCGTAGCTGAGAAAAGCAAGTTTTGACGTTTTGAAGGTAATTTGTCAAAAATTACTGTCAATTGAGCACGGAAACCCAAGTTAAGCATTTCATCAAACTCATCAATAATCAAACGTTTTACATTTTTTGGATTAATGGTTCCATTCATCAAAAAGTCCACCAAACGCCCTGGTGTTGCTACCAAGATATCTACTCCTTGGAGTAATTCTGCCGTTTGAGGTTTGGTATTTACCCCACCAAAAATCCCCACAGTACGCACCGTCATATAAGTGGTAAGCGCTTTTACAGATTCCATCACTTGCACAACCAACTCACGAGTAGGCACCAAAATGATAATCTGAGGGTGTTTTTCTTTGGAGAATTGATAAAGTCGTAGAGCGGGCAACAAATAAGCGTAGGTTTTTCCCGTACCAGTTTGGGCAATTCCACAAACATCTCTTCCCGACATTACTACCGAGAAAACCTGCTCTTGAATGGGAGTGGGTTCTGTGAGCCCTAGATCATTGAGGGCATTTAATAAGAACGTATTGATATTTAAATCTTCGAATGTCATGGTTGTAAAAGTCGATAGCTCGACCTTGGCCGAGCTATGAAGTACTAATTTTTACAAAGTTACGATATATCTTTGGTAAAAAGCTATTCTGAGTGAAGATTATTTCTTGGAAATAGTCTAAAAATATAATTGCTATTGTTTTGATTTTCAGTTAACTAGTTTTTGGTTTAGTTTGAAAAATTACAGAATAGATACCACTTGTTGGCGTTGATATATTGCGTCTTTATGGACTTCAATAATACTAAATATCCTTTGTCATCTTAAAATGAGGTATTTCACCAAAAAGCAAATACGAATCTGCAATAATGGTATAACCAATGGCTTTGTAGAAAGCAACGGCATTTTGACGGGCATCCAGTACAATCTGCGTCATGGCTTGTTGACGAGCAGCTTCTTCCAAATAAGCCATCAAAAGTTTACCAACTCCTTTGCCTTGGGCTTCGTTGGATACTGCCACACAACGAACTTGTCCTTCGGTCGGGCTATTTTTTTGCAAACGAGCTACGCCCAAAATTTGCCCACTTTCAGTATCTACAGCCATAGCATGAGTTGCTTCGTCTTCGTCCTTGAGCACCTCGCTGCCTTTGGGCTGTCCCCATGGTTCACGTAAGATTTTAAAACGCAAATCATAATATTTTTCCCACTGTTCTGCACTCTGAGGCACCTTTATTTCAATCATAGTTGATGAATGTTTATTGAAAAATCTATTTCTATTTTTGATAGCTTACACTCCCTAAATAACTTATATTGCTAAAATATCTTTATTTTTTGCATTCTAAAAGCAAGCCTTTAAATTCAAATAGTTTATCAAAAAAACGATTTTAAACCTATTTGTTCGTTTTGATTATCTTTGAAAACACATACAATATACCAAAATCTCTATGAAAAAACACCTGACAGTTCTATGTCTAATCCTATCATTTTCTCAGATTGGACTGGCTCAATTACTTCACAAGACTTCGAAAGAAAGTCATTATCGGCTGGTTTATGCGCTCAATAGCTTGCAAATCAAGAATATCACCCTCAATGGCTTGGGTACAGTAGATTCATCTTATTTCAACAATTGTGTAGATACCGTAGCTCTGGATGAATCTTTTAAGAAATCAGGAAACTACCTCATTGCTTCACTCGACCACGATCGATTGAGATTAGAGCTCCTAGAAAATCGCCCTTTTAAGCTACAAATACTCAACAATCAATCTGATTTTAATGTGGTATTGATTGAGGATAATAATCGTTTTCTCAATAATGCGCAGGTATTTTTGGAAGGTAAAAAAGTGAAATTTTCAACTGAAAAAGGGCTTTATCAGCTTCCCAAACGCCATAATAAAGGCTTATTACAAATTGATTATGAAGGTGAAAGTTATTATGAAATCATAACAACAAACTATCCTTCTTATGCCAAAAAACTCAAAAATCGTATAATCTATTCTTTTCCTCTGAAATATCTTACCGTTCCACTTGTCAATTGGATAAAGTATCATAATCCACCCACTTTTGTTCGAAACATCAAGGCAATGTTTCGTGAGGGATTTAGTGACTATTTTGAGGAGAAAAAAGAGCAAAAGCTAGCGCGAAAATATGAAGAGTGGCAACAAAACGCTGTAGTGTTTCTGAACAAACCCAAATACCTACCCAAAGATACTGTTCGCTTTAAGGTGGTGTTGATGGATAAAAAAGGGCGCTATCTCAATAAGCCCTTTTTGGACGTAAAAATCGGGGGGGATTCAAAAAAGGTTATTACTAATCTTAAGCCCTATAGCAAAGGTTTGTTTGAAGGATACTTTGTATTGGCAGATAGTCTCAAGCTTAAACTAGACCAAAGTCAATATTTACGATTTATGGATGATGAAGATGAGTTAGCTTCAACATCCTTTCAATTTGCAGATTATGCTCTTAATGCTGAGTTATTTGAGATAAAGATTGATGAAAATGCGTATTATCAAAGCGATACGATTCAATTGGCTCTTTCGGCTTTTGATGAAAATGGTATCGCCATAAGTGACGCCCGCTACAGCTTAAAAGTTCAGACGCAACATATCTTTAAAATAGATACTCAACAGGTATTTGTCCCTACCTTGTATTGGACAAAATCGGGAAATATGCCCGCTTCTGGCAAAGAAACTATCACTTTTCCTGATTCTTTGAAGAAAAACTTTTCTGGAAGTTTTCAAATCATAGTCGATTTTACAACGGCAGATAATAAGGTATTTTCCAAAACAGCCTATTTAAACTATTATTCTCGTAATAGGACTCCTGAAGAGCTTCGCAGTAAACAACAAAGGCAAGCAGCAATACCTTTTAGTGTTACGGCCTCAAGAAATATAGACTCTTTACAAGTAACTATTCAAAACCCTGAGCATAAGCCATATTGGTACGCTTTGTACTACAAAAATCGAAAGCTGGAAGAACGCTTCGACACGACATCTAAAAGTATCTCTTTTCATGCTAAAAGAAAAAGGGATTACTCTATTGCTTATCACTATCTCGCAAATGATAAAGTCAAAACAGCCAGTGATGTTTTCAGGTTCTCAGACAAATTACTCCAACTTGACTTAGACGCCTCCTCTGTGATTTCGCCTGGGCAGGAGGTGGATATGACTGTTTCGGTTAAAGATGCTTTTGACAAGCCACAACCTAATGTTGACCTTACCGCCTTTGCTTTCACGAATAAGTTTAAGGAGTCATCGGATACCTATTTGAAGAATTATAGCAAAACTTATAAAGCTCGGAAAGTCTTTAATAATTTTTTTACCAAGGATAATAGAGTCCAGTATCGTAACACTATTATCAAAAAGCCAGATTGGCTGGAGCGCTTTGCTGTGAGAGATAGCTTGTTTTACCAATTTTTATTTCCCCAAAATGGCTTGTTTACAGCTACTATTCCTGCCGAAAACCGAACGGAGTTTGCACCATATATCATAGAAAATGGAGAATACCAAGACATCAAGTATTTGGTAGTTGACCACGTTCCCGTGTATTTGGGTTTAGCTGCCCAGTCACAGAGATATAGCTTTCAGACAGACAACCAGCCTCACAACCTTTTGATTCGTACCTCAACCAAAATTGTTGAGCTAAACAATGTGGTCTTTAAACCCAATCATAAAACGATTTTAGGAATAGACCCTACTAAAGGTCATCCAAATATAGAAGTTACGCCTTTGAGTTCGATGGCCACGCCACCTGAGCTAGCTATGCTGAATGATTTGTTGATGCCAATCAGAAAAACGGTTTCATTGCCTAAAAATAGCTATATCAAACAAAAAGAAAGAGTATTTTATATTGATAAGAGACAACCTGAGGAACAAATCATAGGTCCCGTATTTGAAACCCAAGTTGACTTTTTAGCACCTAACATTTCTTCACTAGAGTTCAAATTTGAAAAAGGATATCGCTATGAAGTATTAGCTCCTATTATCAAAATGAAACCAAATGAAAGTTATACAAGCTATAATTTTAACTCTTCTGAAAATATTAATCAAGCTCAAGACGTACCTACTCATATAGATTTTGACGAAGTGGCATGGACCGAAGAAGAAATTTTATTGACAGACAAAATAGAGAAGGAAAAAGAGGCTAAACCTGTAGCTCAATACAAAGTTCCCTCCACAACGACTGAAAATCATACGAAGCTAAACCTCTTATACAAAGCGTTTAGAGAAAATCGATATCTAAAACATATTATTCTTTTCAAAGATAACGAACCCAATTTTATTCGTGTTTATCCTGCAAGCACATCGGTGATGCATGAGCTAGAACAGTGTGAATATACACTTTACTTACTTTGGAATAATAATGATTTTTCTGAAATACCCGTACGAAAACTGCACTTAGGAGGTCTGAACGCTATACTTATCTCAGATAACGATATTCAAAAATCTAACGAGAAATCAGAGAAAATGAATGGTCTGGTATTACAAAGTTTATACGGATTTGAAACCAATAAGCTTAACCAACTAAAGCAGATATATCAATTAGAGACACCCATTAATTACAGATTTGACACAGTAGAATATTCAATTTTTGGAACCATAACAGATTCAGAAAACCAACCTATCCCAGGAGTTTCGATTAATATAAAAGGTACTACAAAAGGTGTAATGACAGATCAGCATGGCCAGTATCGATTAATATGTCCTCGTAACTCTGTTTTAGTGGTATCTGCGATTGGCTACGGTTCTACCGAATATATTGTCAAAAATGCTATTTTGAATAATATTACTCTTCTCGAGAGTGAAACACACTTAGATG
Source organism: Flectobacillus roseus (assembly GCF_030056595.1). Classification (NCBI taxonomy): domain Bacteria; kingdom Pseudomonadati; phylum Bacteroidota; class Cytophagia; order Cytophagales; family Flectobacillaceae; genus Flectobacillus; species Flectobacillus roseus. The sequence continues at coordinate 98,231 of NZ_JASHIF010000012.1, read as the reverse complement.
AGGTTGTTGTAGTGGGGTATGGTGCTCAGTTAAAAAAAGCACTCACGGCTGCGGTAGTTGGAATATCTATCCGAGGTACTTCAAGTCTTAAATTTTTACCCCCTGAAATTAAAACTGATGGCGATATGCAAGCTTTTCCGCCTGTGTATGTACTCAACGGCAAACTAGTTAATGAATATGATGATCGAGAATATGAAGTATCAGAAGTATTAAAAGGACAAACGGCTACCGCTTTATATGGCTCACGAGCCCAAGGAGGCGTATATGTATTACAGAAAAAAGGTGCAGTAGAAGCAACACCAGCTATCCGTAAAAACTTTAAAGATGATGCCTTTTGGCAACCTAAACTAACCACTGACCAACAAGGAAAGGCTCATTTTAAAGTGAAATTTCCTGATGACCTTACCACTTGGAACACACATATAGCTGCCACAAGCGCCAATCGACAAACAGGGATGAAGCAGACTGTCATTAAAAGTTTTAGGGCGGTTTCAGCCAATCTTACTGTACCTAGATTTTTGGTAGAGGGTGATTCCGTGCAGGTTTATGGAAAAGTAAAAAACTATAGGACGGACTCTTTGAAAGTTAAAACGCAGTTTAAACAAAAAGAAGTAGCCCTCAAGTCAAGCGAAATAAGTGTACTAGGTTCAAAAATGGACTCAGTATTTGTAAAGGCATTTACCAAAGATACCCTTGCATTATATTTTGGTATCAAAACCCAAACTAATATCCAAGATGCGGAGGAACGCAAAGTTCCCGTATATGCACAAGGAACGATTGAAACCACAGGAACTTTCAAGGTACTGGAAAAGGACTCTAGTTTGACTTATAATACCAAACAATCTAGCCTGAAGATTTCGGCTTTGGCAACTTCGCTGGAAGTGTATGAGCAAGAAATCAAGCATTTGCATAATTACCAATACTATTGCAATGAACAACTGGCTTCGAAGCTCAAAGCTTATTTGCTTCAGCAACGCATAGACATACAAAAAGGAAAGGCTTTTAGTTATGAAAAAGATGTAAGGAAGATTGTTTTTCAGCTACTAAACAATGTCAATACCGAGCAAAAATGGGGTTGGTGGGGTATTGCACCAACGTCTTTATGGATTTCTGAGCACGTAGTAGAAACACTATATCAGGCGCAAAAACAAGGGTTTGAGGTCAAGTTTGACTTTAAGTTATATGCACAAAAAGAATTATATCAAGTAGATAACAAGTCTATTTCTGAAAAACTAAAGAATCTTCTTTTACTCAGAAAACTTGACACCTTGCTGAAAGTAAATGCTTTTTTACCTAAATACGACTCTGTAAAAATACTGACCGATAAAATTAACTACAAACTGCTATTACTTTCACAAGGTCAAAAAGTAGACTTGGTGGATATTTTCAAAGAAGAAAAAACGACTATTTTGGGAGGTATTTATTACGGTATAAGAGAAGTATTTGTTTACGAAAATGAATTTTTGAATACCTTAAAAGTATATCAAATACTCAGACAAATAGGTGGATACGAAAGCAAACTCAATAAGATTCGCCAGTATTTTTATGAGGTGCGAAATAACACAGGCTACTGGCGTAATACGTATGAGAGTGCTTTGGTACTTGATATTTTGGGCAAAGATGTAAAAGTGGATGGTACGGTTTCAAAGCCAAGCTTACAAATAGAAATAGATGGAAAAACAACTGTAGAAACTACTTTTCCATACCAAAAAGAGATGCTGGTAAAAGATAAAGTCAAAGTGAAGAGTTTGTCGTCAGCACCAGTATTTGTGAGTGTATTTGAGCAAAAACAAAATACTCATCCCCAAAAGGTTGAATCTGATTTTGTGGTAAATACCTATTTTGAAGGGAATAAAACCAGACTAAAAACGGCTCAAAAAACCAAGTTGATTGTAGAGATAGAAGTTAAGAAAGATGCCGACTATGTCATGCTCGAAGTGCCTATTCCTGCAGGTTGTATTTATACTAAAGAAGTGCAAAATTATTGGTTTAACAACAGCTATTATATCGAGCAATATAAGAATAAGCAGAACTATTATTTTACCAAAATCCGTGCAGGAAAATATCGCTACGAGATAGAACTAACCAGCACTTTTGCAGGCAAATTTAGTCTGAATCCTGCCAAAATAGAGCTTATGTATTTCCCTGTATTTTTTGGAAGAGAGGGGGAGAAGAGCGTTGTTATTGAGTGATTTGTGATTGAGTGCATGAGTGATTACCTTAGGTTAAAAGAAATCACTCATGCCTGTTAACTGAACAACATTGAATTTACTAGTTCAAGACTTTGTCTTGGACTCATTTTTTAAACAGTTTGAAACTGTTTAAAAAATCATTGAAAAAGCACAAACACCTGAATGACACTTTCTCGTTTTGTCCAGTAATCAGCACTCATGCCTTTAAACAGCCTAAAGCCAGCTTAGTTATTATCTACTTTCGCTTCAATTACACTTTGAATATCTTTTGGTACGTCTGAAAGGAAATCAAAACCTGTGAGTTTTTCCAAGGCATCTACCGATACACGATAGTCACGCCAATTAGTAGCACCAGCTTGGTTGGTATTTGGGATATTCACAGCAATCACACGAGTATCCGTGCCAATTCGATACAAATCGTTTTGACCTACAGGTAGTACTACAATGATTTTCCAGACTGATTTGGGTACTACAATGGTATTTTTATTTCCAATGGTTTGAGCTTCACCATTTGAACCAGAGCCACCTTGTCCATAAGGACCCGCAATGACATATAATTCATAACCTTGCTCTACGAGTCTGCGTCCATATTCTTCTAAGTTTTTCCAAACGCCACGATTATTATCTGGTGCTTGAGGCATCATATTGGTCATCAAAAATGTTTCTTGATTTTCTTCTACACTTCCATCTCTATCATCTGACGGACAAATATGTCCTCTATCAAACCCCGAATCTGTATAATCTCTGGTATTGACTGCAGACCAACCTTGTGGAAGGGAACTGTCTGGTCTGAAATCATTTTGTCTTTGAGCGTCGCCTTTCCATGCCGCACTTACATGCCAGCTTACCCAATTGGCTGTTGCTTTCGATTTGTTGTAAGATAAAGCATATGAGTTTTTCAACATCAAGAAATTATTCGAATAGCTGGTATTGCTGATGGCATTGCTTGGGTTGCCCAGCAACAAATTGTTGTCCTTTGTCGCTACGTTGTTTGGAGCTGGTTTTGGATTAGGTTTTGGACTCGGATTGGGCGTTGGAGTAGGAGTAGGTGATGGGTTGGGAGTAGGAGTAACACTACCCGAATAAGCTGAAACGCTTACATCGTCGATGTTTAATCTTCCACTTGTTCCATCCACCTTTACTATTTCAAATCTGGTTGGAATAGTAGTGTTTACTGTAAAGGTAAAGTCTTTGAGGAATTTATCAGCGAGTGTAATAGTGTTACCGATTTTGTTCCAAGTATTTCCTCGGTTGGTTGAAATACGAACTTCAAAAGCAGCAGTTTTGTCCGACTGATAAAGACCAGCTTTGAGCTTAATTTGGTAAATACCTGATGTCAAGTCTGTATCAAAACGAACCAAACCATCCTCTTTGATACGAATCGCTTTTGCTCCATTTTTGATGTCATTATCAGTACTGCCCATCATGGCATTTTCAAAATACCAGTCACCAGAGTTGGTAGTAATGGTTGCAGTTTCATATTTGTTTTTACTTACTTGGTCAAAGTTTTCTGGAAAATTACTAACCACCTTAACTACATTAGTGGTCTTGTTGGTATTGGTATTTGTGTTGGTATTCGTATTGTTTGGTGTGTAAACACTCACACATGAATAGAACAACCACGAACTAGCAATGAAAATGGTTAGGTTTTTAAATAATGATTGAAAGTGTGTTTTCATAGGAAGTAATAATTACATGGATTTGGGGTGAAGTCGTTTAGCATAAAAAAGCCTCATCAAACTTATAGTTTAATGAGGCTTTTATGAATTTATTGTGTGAAATTATTTTGCGTAATTTACAGCACGCATTTCACGAATTACAGTGACCTTGATTTGACCAGGGTACTGCATTTCTTTTTCGATTTTTTGAGAAATATCGTAAGACAACATGCTTGCTTTTTCATCCGATACATTTTCAGAATCCACTAATACACGTAGTTCACGACCAGCTTGGATAGCATAACATTTTTGAACACCGTTGAAGCTTGTTGCCAATTCTTCAAGTTCTTTCAAACGACGCATATAAGATTCCATCATTTCACGACGAGCACCTGGGCGAGAGCCAGAGATAGCATCACATACCTGAACGATTGGTGAGATCATCGACGTCATTTCGATTTCATCGTGGTGAGCACCAATAGCGTTGCAAACTTCTACGTTCTCTTTATATTTTTCAGCCAATTGCATACCCAAAATAGCGTGTGGCAATTCGGCTTCTTCTGGCCATACTTTACCAATATCGTGTAACAAACCTGCACGTTTAGCCAACTTCGCATTTAAGCCTAACTCAGCTGCCATGGTTGCACAAAGTTTGGCTACTTCACGTGAGTGTTGCAATAAGTTCTGACCGTAAGAAGAACGGAAACGCATACGACCAACCATCTTGATTAACTCTGGATGCAAACCGTGGATACCCAAATCGATTACAGTACGTTCACCGATTTCGATGATTTCTTCCTCAATATTTTTCTTCGTTTTAGCTACAACTTCTTCAATACGAGCTGGGTGAATACGACCATCTTGTACCAAACGGTGTAGTGACAAACGAGCAATTTCACGACGAACAGGATCAAAACCTGAAATGATAATCGCTTCTGGAGTATCGTCTACAATAAATTCAACACCTGTAGCCGATTCTAATGCACGAATATTACGACCTTCACGACCAATGATTTTACCTTTGACATCGTCAGACTCAATATTGAATACTGATACACAGTTCTCAATTGCATTTTCGGCAGCAGTACGTTGAATCGTTTCAATAACAACCTTTTTAGCTTCTTTTGTAGCTGTCAGCTTCGCTTCTTCAATGGTATTTTTGATAATAGAAGAGGCCTTTGTTTCGGCTTCTCCGCGTAAAGCATCAATCAATTGTTGACGAGCCTCATCGGCAGAAAGCCCAGCGATTTTCTCTAATTGAGCTACTTGTGAAGCCAACATTTTTTCAGCTTCATCACGCTTACGATCTGCTTCTTCCAACTTACGCTTCAAGTTCTCATCTTTTGCGTTCAACGATTGACGTTGACTACTCAATTCAGATTCGAGGCGTTTAGTTTGCTCCATTGATTGTTGGATGCTACGCTCTTTTTCTTTAAGTTTTTGCTCGTTTTGAATAAGAATTTGTTTCTTTTTGTTAGAGTCATCTTCAAACTCAGCTCTCAACTTAAGGAACTTCTCTTTTGCTTCGAGGATACGATCTTTTTTAATATTTTCAGCTTGAGACTCAGCATTTTTTACAATATCTGAAGCTTTGGCGATAGCTTCATCTTCGATTTTTTGTGTATTTTTTGCAAAAATCACTTTGCCAAGAAATATACCTGCCACAAGAGAAACTACAGCAGCAATGATTGGAGTTAACATTTTAGAATACCGTTTTAGAATCGCTTTCTTAGAGGATCAAGCTCAGTAACGAGCATTAATCAATAGTTAAATAACGATTGTGAAAAAAAATACTAAAACAGGCAAATTACCGAAGATGGGGAATATCAAAGCTGAAGATTAGTCAATATCCATGAAATAGGGATATTAAAATACAATATATCTTGATTCCCTGACTGTAAAGCAAGGTAATGTATCAAAATATTCTAATTAAATAATCTATCTTGATGTTTTGGCTTAAGGATACTTTTTGAAATATTAGGTATATAAAAGCAAAAACATTTAGTGCACACGAATATACTTTAAGACTTTACTTTAAAATGGAATCAACAAGAGTATCCATTTCTGACATTTTGGTCATTACAGTTTTTTGGAGATCAGAGTGCTTATTGTCAAACTTTAGATTGTCGATGGCGTAATCTAATGCCACAAAAGCGAGTAGTTCGTATGATTCAGAGAGACCAACTTTTTCTCTCACAAAATCCATTCTTTCATTAATCAACTTTGCCGCCTTGCGAACGTACTCTTCCTCCTCTCGTCCTACCATTAGGTTGAACTCCTTAAGACCTACATTGATATTGCAAGGGATTTTATCTGCCATTGGTTTAGGATTTTTAATGACTCATACCGTCTCGGCTTTGTCTGAGCTATAAAATTGATATATGCTATATCCAGTTACCTAGAGATTTTTAAACGCTTAGTTGACTAATACACTTATCTATTTCCAAAATATATTCGTCGATTTTTTCCTTCAATTCGGCAGGGTCACCTGCGTTTTTGAGATTGTTTGCTACAATCTTAGTAAATTTATCTGAATTTTTAAAGTTTTTAGACTGTTCGTTTAATTTTTTCTGTAATTCCAAATGATCTCTTTCCATCTCAATTATCTTCTTTTTGAGTAATTCTTTTTCCTTTTGCGACTCTTTCAACTGATCCTTGAGTTCAGTGTAGGCCATGACCAATTTCCTTAGCTTTACTTCTAAGGAATCAATAATGGTTCTTATCTGAAATTCGGTCATGTGCAAAATGGATTTTGAATAAAGTAAGAATTACTGTGTTAATCGGGTTGTATGAAGAAAATAGTCTTATGTATTACAAAAAACTAAAACTAATACAAATTTCTTAATTTTCTCTTAAATAATTGAGCAATTATCAGCCTTTTTTTATTGAATGGTTTTTCTTTGGGTTGAATGCCCAAAATCTCTAGGTAAAATGACCATTTTAATTCAAATTAAAGCGTTTTTGCCATTTTTCAGGAAGTACAGTTTTACGCTCCACAACAATTACTCCAATTGTATATAAAACCAATAGCAAGGCGTGATAGGGGATAGAAATCCAAAGGTTTGCGATTGGTATTGATAATGTAAAATAAATTAGCGCCCCCGCACTGACAATATACCCAACTGCCGATTTGATTCTATATGGAACAGGGTAATACTTTTGTCCCCAATAATAACATAGCAGGGTCATTGTAAAGCATGAAATCAAAAAAGCCCATGCACATCCCATGTATCCAAGTTTGGGAATTAGAACAATGTTTAAAATCACCGTGACTGCCAAACCTATAAAAGTAATAATCGTGCCAAAATAGGTCTTGTTATTTAACTTAAACCAAACAGAAATATTGTAATATACTCCTAAGAATAAATTTGCCAAGAGCAACAAAGGAACAACCGTAATGCCTTCTTGATAAATGGCCTTGCGTAAGAATAACTTTTTGAGCCAGTCAAGGTTAAGACATACGCCCAGCCAGATAAAAATACAAACGATGGTGAACCATTTGGTAGCTTCAGCCAAAGTTTCAGTAGAGTTTTTATCTTTATTTTTTGATAAGAAAAAAGGCTCGGCTGCATATCTGAAGGCTTGTGTAGACAAAGCCATAAAAATAGAAAGTTTATAAGCATTGCCATAAATTCCTAAGGCTTGGCGCGAGGTACGGCCTGGATAAAAGTTTTCGGGTAAAAATTGCTCTAACAGAATTCTGTCAAAAACCTGATTGACCATTCCTGCCAAGCCCATAATCATAATAGGGTAAGCATATACCAAAAGTTCTTTGAAAAGTGGCCACTCAAATTCAAATTTGTAATCAAAGATTTCTTTTCTTAATAACCAGATATACGACATATTGGCCAAAAGGTTGGCAATAATGATATAGCCTGCACCAATCGAGGCAATATATAGCATTTGAGCTAGAGGCTGTAAAAATGTTAGATAGTCTCCCTCTGAGATTTTTTTCAGACCTAATAAGAAAAATATGTTGAGCCCAACATTGAGTAGGATGTTGATAATCTTGGCAGTAACAAATTTTTTAGTGGCTTTTTCTAATCGTAAGCGTGCAAACGGAATGGCAGTAATTGAGTCAATCCAAATAAGTACAGCCAAACAAATCAGGTCTAACTCACGATGTGGATAGCCTAAACTTGAGATGATTGAGGACGAAAACAGAATTAATACTCCTGAAAAAATGGTACTGGTAACCAATAAAGCTGTTTGTATGAGATTGTAGTAACGAGTCTTGTCTTCGGCGGCAAAGCGAAAGAAAGCCGTTTCCATGCCATAAGTGTAAAGAATATTGGCTACGGCCACATAACTGTATAGCTTGACATTGATCCCTAAATCTTCAGGTAAAAATGCTGCTGTATGAATAAATACTAACAGGAAATTGAGCGAACGCCCCAAAATGGTAGAAATTCCATAAGATGCGGTTTCGCCCGCCAATTTTTTTAAAACTGACATATCAGAGAGAGTTCAGTGTATTTTTTATCAATGGGGCAAAGTTACAGAGAGTTGAGGATTTATTGTTGGTTCGCCGTAAGACTTCTTTTATCTTTGACACAAATCGGCTCGTTTATTTCGAGCTGTCACCCTAGTTTGTTGACTTATAGGAATCATTTTATTTATACTAAAAAACAAAATTATGAGGAAAAGCCTCTTGTTATTAGGTTTGATGTTAGCTTTATCAAGTACGATAAAGCTTCAGGCGCAAGCTGTTAGTTATTACCCTTGGAATAATATCCTTTCGGTATCGAGCAATGCTACCAAAAGGTTGTGGGTAGACTGTCGTTTTCAATTAAATTCCTTCTCTTCATCATTGAATACAGAACCAGCTTTGATGCTGAATGTAGCAAAGGCAGGGAAAGCTAATTTTTATGTTGGAGGTGGCGTGAATTTTGGATTTGTTGGCGCTATTGTTAATAAGGATGATTTGATAAAAGGATACTTTGGCTCTGTTGGTACTCGTATATATCCTTTAGAAAAACTTCCTCAATTGAGTGTTAATTATGAAATTTCACCTTACATCAATAACATTCAAGGTACAAGTGGCATTATTCGTTCTTGGTTGGGCGTAGGATACCAATTTGGAAAAGTAAAGTAGTGCTAATATCTAATAAGAAAAAGGGGGACGAAAATTGTTTTTCGCCCCCCTTTTTAATACTGTAATGCTAGCTCAGATTATTATCGTTGTTTTACCTCAAATTTGAGTGTATCGGCATTAACTCCTGTAAACACACCTAGCCCATTTGTAATACTCGTAGGAGGGGTGCTGATATTTTGTGAGGTTGAGCCAGAACTGCGATACAAGGCAGCATAATCAGGGTTTACGTGCATCAATATCACATTGTGCATACCAAAGTATTGAAACTCGTTAGGGTTTACACTTGTAGAGGTTCCTTGAACGGGTTGACTTCTAAAACGTCGTGTAAACATAGTAGAGTCAGCATCGTCGGCCAAAATGTAAATGGGTGTTGGGTCTGTCTCGATATTGTCGACCACTACAAAATAATAGTCGCTCGTGGTATTGTCCCATGTCACCTGAATGTTGGTTCCGCCCATGCCACCCATAGGTCTACCGCCACTACTCAAATCAATTTGCGATAAATAAATCGAACTTTGGTCAAGGGCATAATTTTCGGGTTTGGTCGGAATGATTGTCGTTGCCGAAATGGTTTTTCCGTTATAAACAAAGCTCATACTATAACTCACGCCAACCTTGAGTTTTACCGTTGTATCTGAACGATAGTCGCCATTACCCAAAGATTCAAGGGTATAAGTTTTTCCATCCCCAGTGACAGTAATCTTCAATCCATCTATTGGTTCTTCTGAGCTGATACTTTGGTCACTATAAGGGATTTCTTTTTTGACGTGCATACTAATGTATTGACCTGCCACAAGATAAGCTTCTATTACTGCATTGTCGGTAACTTCGACAGAACCTTCATTACTACAGCTCGATAAAAAAGCACCTAGCAAAAGGGCTATTACGAAATAATATATTTTCATGATATGTAAATGCTTTTACGGATTATTTCAATTTATAAGTAAAGGTGATGTTTGGTGTAAAGCCCAAGTAATTCACATTGGTCACAGACAAATACTTTTCGTTGGTATCGCTGTCGGTAATGGTTTGGAATTTTTTGTACCAAACATTCTGGCGACCATATAAATTATAAATAGATAGCCCAATACTGCCGTGTTTGAAGTTGTAAGTGGCTGCCACATCCATGCGGTGTGAGTCTGGCAAACGATTGGCATTGGTCGTAGATGGGCTTGTATAATCCTTTTCTGTACCATCCAATAACTTGATGATGTAGCCACCTGTAATAGAGGTATATGGCATACCAGAGGCATATATCCATGTAAGTGAAAAATCCCAGTGCCCCATTTTGTACATATTGACACTTTTGAATTCATTACGAACGTCGTAATTTGAAGGAAATGGCGTTGCTGAAAACTGCGCAATGCTCTTTTCTGACTTGGCTAAAGTGTAGCCTACCCAACCTGTGTAATCCCCAAACTTTTTCTGAATCAAAAAGTCAATCCCTCTTACTTTTCCTGTACCTGTAAAGAAAGTTTCGCTAGCAGATAAACCTCTACCTACCGTAGGCACAAAGCGCAGTGTATAGCGTGTATCATTGTCGATATCTTTGTAATAGGCTTCTACGTCAAATACATAATCGTCTATTTCATAACTAGCCCCAATAATATAGTGCTTAGAAGATGTGACAGGTAAGTAGCTGTCATTGGCCAACAACCAGAAACTACGGCTACCATTAGTGATATCCTCACGCTCCACTTGTTTGGCAAACTGATAGTATTGACCCAATGCACCTTTCAGCATGAGTTTTTTGGTTAAAGAAAAAGTCGCAGAAAGTCGAGGTTCTAAATAGTTCTTTTTGGTTACATCGTAATAAGTGGTTCTTAAACTTGGTTTTAAAACCAATTTGCTATCACCGAATTTGATTTGGTCTTGGAGATAGGCCGAAATCAAATTTCCTCTGTCATTTTTGCCAAGAATCACCGTGGTATCATTTTGACTATATGTATAATCTATTTGCAAATGACTAGCCTGAACTCCCATTTCTATCAATTGGTGCGCAGATAGACGGTATTCAAAATCTGATTTAAAAGAAATGTCTTTCAAATCATTGTTTTCCAAAGAACCAAATTTGACATTTTGGGTAGTGCCGTCAGTACGAGTAATGGTATTTTGGTTGGTGTTATCTCTGTTACTGTAATAGTTTGAAAAACTAAATAATGTATTGGTATAAAAACGCTCAGTCCATTGACGTGACCATTTCAAGCTTGAGCCTGTATTGCCCCAATTTGAGACATCGGTATTGGCAAAACCACCTCCACGACCGCCACCAAATGGAAGCGAAAGGTTCTGAGAATTGTCCAAAAAGTCTTCACCATTATAAAAACTCAGTGTAATATTATCTCGTTGGGTTGGACGGTAGGTTACTTTACCATTGAGGTCATAAAAATAAGAAGACACCGTTTGACCAGACTGAAATCTACGAGCGAATCCGCCTGTAAAGCCTGCATTGTTGCTACTATTTGCCGCTTGTTGGGCTTTAAAAGTATTAAAGATTTTGTTGTAAATCGGTCCAGCCCATGAGTGGCGAGCTGCTACTACGAAGGTCATTTTTTTTGTAATAGGGCCTTCCGCCAAAATATTGGCACTCAACAAACCAACATCAGCGGTGGCGTTAAACTCTTTTTGATTACCGTCTTTACTGGTTATATCAACCACACTGGATACACGTCCACCATATTTTGCTTCAAAACCACCTTTGAACAAACGCACGTCTTTGATGGCATTGGAGTTGAAGGCACTAAAAAAGCCATAAAGGTGGTCGACATAGTACACCGTAAAACCATCGTACAATACAAGATTTTGGTCTGGCGTACCACCACGTACATACAAGCCCGAGGACGATTGATTGGCTGCACTAATCCCTGGCATTAGCTGGAAACCTCGAAAAATATCTTTTTCACCGACATTGGGGAGCTTCGCGATGTTTTTAGGCGTCATCATAAACATCCCAACGGTTTCGTTTACCTTCATGATTTCGGTTTTTTCACCTGTTACTTTTACTTCGTCTAATTCCTCGTTGGCGGGTACTAGATCAATACGAAGGTTGCTAGTTGGTGTTTGGGGGTTCAGGTAATAAGTCAAGGTTCTGTAACCTATATAGCTAATCACCAAGGCGCTGGTATCGGAAGGTATTTTTTGTATTGTAAAAAGCCCATCCACGTTGGTCTGCACACCAGTTTTTCTACCTTTTACAGTAACAGTGGTAAAAGCCAGTGATTCGCCAGTGAGCGCATCTACGATTTTACCAGAAATACTAAAGTTTGTTTTTTCTGATTTGCCTTTGTACTGTTGTTCGGTAATAGCTTTGGCTACAGTAACTTTTTGTGATTTTGGTACGATATGAAGGACACTATTTTCGTCGACATATATTTTTAAATCTGTATTTTTTAGCGCATTACTAAAGCCAGTTTCTGCTTTGATCTTCTGAAACCAATAACTTATACGGTATTTACTCAGAAGGGTAGGGTCTGCATCTATTTTTAGCCCTGTTTTTTTAGTTAAATCCTGACAAATTTCAGAAAGAAGAGCATTATTGTAGAATTCATCGGCAATGGTAATTCCTGTCGTATTGACTGGAATGGGTGTCTGTTGACCCCATGCTTGAAAAGACCATTGAATGCAAATCAATGCGAACAGTAATAGTATTTTTCTCATGCTTGATAGTGTAACGAATAAAATTGGTTAAGCTTTTATGATGCAGTTTTTGCATTTTCCCAATATCAGGGACTAAAGAAGAACCGTTAAACGTTGCCATTTCAATATAAGAAATCGCTCTATCGCATAGGTTTGTAGATGGAAGTGGGAATTTCGGCGATATTGTTATTAGAGGCACAAAGTGACAGAGTGGCAAAGGCACAGAGGGTGTTTTTGGGTAGGCAAGTTATTTTGGTAAGAAGTAGTTATACTTGTCCAACATAGGTTGCCTTACCTTCCGCAATTTTCCAAAGTTTAGAAGGCTATTTATGGAGAAAAGTATACTTATTGTAAAAAAAGAGCGCTGTAGGTGAGAAAGAATATCGGTTAGATTGAATTTTCTCTCTCCTACGGCGCTTTTGGGTATACTCACAATTCACAACTCACAATTCAGCACTTTTTAGCTTTGCCCTATTCTTTTGAAGAATTCTTCAGAATAATGCTCGCTTACAGGAATTTGCATATTGCCTATTTTGATTTTGAGATTACGAATAGACTCAATTTTAGGCATGGCAACGATATATGACTTATGAATACGGAAGAAATGTTCCGTCGGAAGCTTCTCTTCAATAGCCTTCATGGTCATGCGAGTCACGATGGGCTTGGTAGAGCCTTCCAAATGAATCTTGATATAATCTTTTAGTCCCTCGATATACGTAATATCTGAGATTTTGACCTTTACCAAAGAATAGTCAGCATTGACAAAAAGAGAATCTGTTTCATAAATAAGCCCTTTTTCTTTTTCCTCAACTTCTGTAACCTGAGCGCTTTTTAATTTCAGGTTATGTAAATCGTAAGCTTTGTTTACCGCTTTTAGGAACCTATCAAAAGAAACAGGTTTAAGCAGATAGTCTACCACATCCAAATCAAAGCCCTCTAATGCGTATTGCTGATAAGCCGTAATAAAAATTACCATAGGAGGCTCTTTGACACTTTGTAAGAATTGAACTCCCGTAATTCCAGGCATTTGAATATCCAAGAAAACTAGGTCAATAGACTCATTTTGTAGTGTTTCAATAGCATCAAAGGCATTTTTACAACGTTTTACTAAGTTTAGAAAGGGAACTTTGTTGATATTATCTTCCAGTAAATCTAGGGCTAGGCTCTCGTCATCCACCGCTAGACAGTTTAGTTTTATCATATTTTTGAGAAGTATTTGAAAATCAAAAAGCAACTAATAGGCTAATGGGCAAAATGACATTGATTTTGCCCGCATTAGGCTATAAGCGTTATACCATTGACCAAAAGTTGAGCCTAATTTCTGTTGAAACAATACCTACTTTTAGCCTAATGCTTACTGCTAATTGCCTATTGCATTAAGACTGTTAGTTACCGAAAAGAGTTGCCTTAAGCTTTGCGAAAGTATAAAAAGTACGGCAGTTTATTAGCCTTGTGTGACCTAGACACAATACATTTATAGCCTAACAACAGCAAGATTAGGCTAAAATACAAGAATCCTCCGACTTATACCTGAATGTGTAGACGAACGTCATACCAATGACTGTCCTGTGTGATGATGAGTTGGTGTTGTTCTGGATATAATAATGCTAAACGACGTTTTACATTACTGAGACCTATACCTGAAGCGTGGTCTTTGGCTTCTGGTTTTGGATTGATTTTATTTTTTACCGAAAATACCAAGCCTTTATCATCTACCTCCATAGCAATATGAATCTCTGGGCTAAGAATCATACCAATACCATGTTTGAAGGCATTTTCGACGAATGGAATAATGAGCATGGGTTCGAGTAAGATAGTCGATTCTTTCTCAGGTTTATGGAAAGAAACAACTACATCATCCCCGAAACGGATCATTTGTAAATCGATATAACTCTGTAAATATTGTACTTCTTTACTTAATAAAACCTTTGTGCCCTCAGACTCATATAACATGTAACGCATGAGTTCGGAGAGCTTAATTACCACAGGTTCAACCATATCAGGCTTGCGTCTTGATAAAGAGACAATGCTGTTGAGTACATTGAACATAAAATGTGGACTTATCTGAGAACGCAAGAACGAAAGCTCAGATTTAAGTCTTTCGTTTTCTTGTTCTTTACGGACTTCTTCTTTATGAATATTATCGGCCATAATGCGGTAGCTGGTGCTAATTGCCAAGACAAACAATGTTTGGAATATAGTACCCAAACGAGGGAATCTTGTTGCATTTGGTCCAAATAATAATACCTTTCCTAAGCCATTCAAGTAAAAAAGTGTTGTCATTGCCACAAGTAGCGCAATGATATACAACCACACGTTATTACGTTTTGTCCAAATTTTTGGAATCAAAATCTGCGAATTAAGATAGAAGAAAGGGATATTAAGCATACTCAGCAACGTAAAATACAAAGTGGCATTTGCGTTGGGAGGAGGCAGGTTAGGATTAATTTTGGGAGGATCTGGAGTCGTTCCTCTTAATAAATAAGGCAATGACAAGAAGCAGATCCACCCAATAATGTGGAAAAGCACTTGTTGTTTGTTGATATTTTTGATAGAAATAGTCACACTTCGTTTTTTTTACAAACATAAGTACTTTACACTTCCCTCCCAAAAGAGAAGTGTAAAGTATTGTATTTCAACGACGAAAATGTTTTTTTTCGAGACAACAAAAGGATCAGATGCTCATTTTAATGAAGCTATAACTAGGGGAGAGATGTGTAAATATGTTTGTTAGATTATCCTAAGACAATGACTTCCCAATAACCACCGTTATCGCCACCAACTCTTTCGATTTTGTTTTCTGTTTTCAAGCGTTTAATGGCTCTTTCAATAGTTCTTTGGCTTTTTCCTAATTCTTTTGCTAAGGCTACTGTGGTAATATGAGGGTTGAGATTAATTAGTTTAAGAACCTTCTCCGACATTTTCTCCGACACAATTATTTCCTTTTGTTTGATTTCGAGGGTTACACTAGCAAAATCATAATTAAATATGGGAGTAGCTAGACCGTAGCTGATGCACTCATTGATAATTCTTATTGTACCACGTCTCTACATGTAAAAGTCACTTAATAAGACTGGCGACACTTCCGAAATCCCAGATCCAAAATCCGCAATAGTTGTACAGTCCTAACTCACCATTCAGCATTCACAATTAAGCTACCGCTATCCAAAACTCAAAATTTATCCGTATTTTCGGAAAACGCTTATTCAACAAACCTAATTCTTCATCGAAAATGAACAAATCCCTTTCGCTAGTATCAGCCTTGGTACTGGCTCCAATGTTAAGTATGGCGCAGTGGAAATACCCCGAAACAGCAAAAGTTAATCAAGTCGACAATTATCATGGTACAGAAGTAGCTGACCCGTATCGTTGGCTCGAAGATGACCGTTCTGCCGAAACGGCACAATGGGTAAAAGCTCAAAACACGTTGACTTTTGACTACCTTGAAAAAATCCCTTACCGAAACGCCCTCAAAAAACGTATCGAGCAAGTTTTCAACTACCAAAAGCTTTCGGCTCCTTCTCGCAAGGGTGAATGGTTTTATTTCTACAAAAACAATGGCTTACAAAATCAATCAGTTTTGTATCGTCAAAAAGGGTTGAATGGTGCTCCTGAAGTAGTGCTTGACCCCAACCAATTATCGCCCGACGGTACTACTCGTTTGCAAAGCTTTGTGATTTCGAAAGATGGCAAATACGCTGCCTATACACTTTCAAAAGGTGGTTCAGACTGGCAAGATGGCTATGTAATGGACTTGACGACAAAAACTAATTTGTCTGAAAAAATCGAATGGATTAAGGTTTCTACCATATCTTGGCAAGGCAATGGCTTTTATTACAGCCGTTATCCTAAGCCAGAAGGAAGTGCATTGGCTGCCAAAAATGAAAATCACCAAGTGTGGTTTCACCGTGTAGGAACTTCTCAGTCGGATGACCAACTAGTTTATCAAGATTTGAAAAACTTACAACGCTTCCATTATTTACAAGTAACAGAAGACGAAAAGTTTGCCATTTTGATTGTCTCTGACCGTGGCAAAGGCAAAGAAGGCAATGCACTTTTCTACAAAAAAGCAGGACAGGAGTCTTTCCAACCTATTGTGGCAGAAGTGGATAAATTTAGTTATTCAGTAATTGATAATATTGGCGATGAGTTTTTGATAGAAACCAATGAAAATGCTCAAAATTCTAAAATTCTTCGTTTTAATCCTGCCAATAAATCTTGGAAAGTAGTTATTCCTGAAAAGGCTGAACCGCTTCAGGGAGCTCGTACTGCTGGTGGAAAATTATTCCTTTCTTATCTCAAGGATGTAACTACTCGTGTATATGTGCACTCGATGGATGGTAAATTAGAAAACGAAGTGAAATTGCCAGGCTTGGGCACTTGTTCAGGCTTTGGAGGTAATGCCGACGATAAGTTTGTGTTTTATACCTTCACATCATTCACTTTTCCTCCGACAATATACCGTTATGATATTGCTACCAAGAAAAGTACGGTGTTTACCAAACCAGAGTTAAGTTTTGATCCTTCAGCATTTGAAACGAAGCAAATTTTTTATACCAGTAAAGACGGAACCAAAGTTCCTATGTTTATTACCTACAAAAAAGGGCTTCAACTCAATAGTCAAAATCCGACGCTATTATATGCCTACGGAGGTTTCAATGTAAGTTCGTTACCAGCTTTTAGTGCTACTTTAATTCCTTTCTTGGAGCAGGGTGGAGTATATGCTTTGGCGAATATTCGTGGTGGAGCTGAATATGGTGAAAAATGGCATGAGGCAGGTATGAAGCTTAAAAAGCAAAATGTGTATGATGATTTTATTGCCGCAGGCGAATACCTAATTGCTCAGAAATATTGCGACAATCAGCATTTGGCTCTAAGAGGAGGCTCAAACGGAGGCTTGTTGGTAGGCGCAGTAATTAATCAACGTCCAGAATTATGTAAAGTGGCATTCCCACAAGTGGGAGTAATGGATATGTTGCGTTATCATAAATTTACGATTGGCTGGAACTGGTCGCCTGAATACGGTAACTCAGACGATGCGACTGATTTCAAAAATCTGTACCAATATTCTCCTTTGCATAATATCAAATCAGTGGCATACCCAGCCACTATGGTAACGACTGCCGACCATGACGACCGTGTTGTTCCAGCGCATTCATTCAAATACACTGCCGAGCTTCAAGCAAAAGCAGGGGCTGTATCCAGTAATCCTTTGTTGATTCGTGTAGATGTAAACTCTGGTCACGGGGCAAGTAATACTGCCAAAAGCATCGAACAAACAGCAGATATTTACGCATTTTTGTTTTATAACATGGGCTTCGTTCCGAAGAAGTTGTAATTCAGTGACAAAGGGGCAAAGGCACAGAGGCACAAAGTGAGTTTTAAGGATTAGTATTTACCCTTTGCGCCTTTGTCCCTAAGTACCTGTACCCTTTTTTTAAAATCATTGATAAAGTGCAGAGATATAAAGTGGGTTTCGAGGATATATAAACACATCTTATACCCTTTGTGCCTTTGTCCCTCAGTGCCTGTTCCCTTTTAAAATACTATGCTACCAAAAATCATTTTCGCTTCTCTATTTTTGGGAATGTTGAGTTTGACGGCTTGTCAGACTACCCAAAAGATTTATGTGGTTCGTCATGCCGAAAAGGATGTGGCTTTTCAGGGAAATGACCGTATGCGTCCACTCAATGCTCAAGGTCATCAACGAGCTGGGGCATTAAATAAACGACTGGCAAAAGCAGGTATTCAAAAAATCTTTGTGACCGAATATTTGCGTGTACAACAGACTGCCGATTCGCTTCGTATCAAAAACCAAATAGATACACTTTGGTATAGCGCCAAAGATGCTGTTTTGTCAGACAATTTAGAAAAAGCAGGTGTTCAAAATAAGACTGTTTTGATTGTTGGTCATAGCAATACCGTGCCTGACATCATTCGAAAATTTGGGGTAAATTTTGAAACTAAAATTTTACCAGATACCGAGTATGACAATCTATATATTATTAGCAGAAAGAAAGGTCGGATAACTAAATTTGAAGCAAGTAAATATTAGTAATTCAAATGCTCCAAAGTCCCCTGTGTAGCTAGACTATGCAGGGGATTTTTGTTTGGTGCAAAAAAATATTAAAATATTTATAAGTAAAAATGCTTATTTGTTTTTTGACTAAAGTACCCTCAATTATACCTACATTTGTCATTTTTTAGATAAATAATTGCCATGACAATAGTTTTTATATCTACTTTTTGAAAAAAGAAATAAAATTCAGTTGAAAGAGTGCTAAATATCAACTTCCAAGAAATTAAAGTACAAAAAAATATTTGAAAAATTTAGTTTTTATCTTTTTTGAGAAGAAGGCATTCAAAAAATGCTGGTTTTGAAATAAAAAGTGATTTTTGTTGATAAAGGGTATTTTAAAAGTAGTATTTGTATGAAAAAAAAGCCTAAAATCACCTAAAAAAGGGCTAAAAATCAACTTTTTACTAAAAAAAGGGTCGCTTGACATTGATTTTTTTTATTGTAAACTTTCGGTCGTAATTCTTACTAGAACAACAAACGAAACAAAATAAAACCACAATAAAATAAGGAAAGATATGGAAGCGACGATGAAAGCAAATCAGTTTTTGACTCCTAATTTATATACAAGCATAAACGAGGTAGAGATATTAGATTGTTTGATTGACTTTGGATATATGCCAAAAGAATTCAGCCAAAACCAAGTGATCTCATTTGTAAAAGATGAGAATTTTTACCTAGTACTATTTATGGTACGCGAAGATGGACAGAAGGGTTTCTTAATGTATGAAATATTAGATTTTACTATGCACGAACAAGAGCTCTATATGATGTCTCATCTTTTCAGAAACTTAGTAGCGTCTAATAAAAATAACT
The DNA here is from genome assembly GCF_030056595.1 of Flectobacillus roseus. Classification (NCBI taxonomy): domain Bacteria; kingdom Pseudomonadati; phylum Bacteroidota; class Cytophagia; order Cytophagales; family Flectobacillaceae; genus Flectobacillus; species Flectobacillus roseus. The sequence continues at coordinate 78,758 of NZ_JASHIF010000012.1, read as the reverse complement.
ATACTTATCGCAAGGCTCAGTACAAACTTGACGAGATGTTGGGTATGGTTCCTACATTCAGAGCATTATACAAAAAACGTTTTGATGTAGATGATTATGGAATGGCTGCATAAGTTTTTCTTGATGTGAATTTTCTGAAACAAATCACATACAATTAAAATTTATTGAATCATGAAAGTATCAGTTTTTGGGGCGAGTTTGTTGTTGATGGCAAGCTTTGGAGCACTCGCCCAAGAAATCCCAGCGGGTGACCCTGGTTACAACACTGGCAACTACAAGCATCCAAACAAGGCGGCCGCAGTAGCCAAAAAAGCAAAATACATTACACAGACAGAGCAGGTAGTTTCGAACAGGAATTACAAGCAGAGTTTAGGAAGTAAAACGGTAGAAAGTGGTTTAGTAATAGAGAAAACGTCGTCGACGGAGCCTATTAACTACAAAATGCCATATACCAAGAAAGTAAAAAAATCTACCATCGCGCTACAAGATACCAGTAAAGCTGTCGCGGGAGAGTAGTGAGGTTTAATTTTAGAATGGTGAATTACGAATTGTGAATAAATTCTTTCATTCACAATTCATAATTCACCATTTTACATTATTTAATCGTGATTCTCCAACTTATTCAAATCTGCTTGAGCCTTCTTCTTTCCAAGCGCATTAATCCAAGCCGCAATTTTTAGTACATCAGCCTTTGGCACGTGTGTCATCGAAGCCATTTCTGTAGCATAATCTGGCCAGTTTTCTGGTTTTGGATGATACACTAATTCCAAAATTTGCTCATTAGTATAATTTCTTTTTGCCACCTCCGTGAAAGGAGGCCCTACCACACGTGTAGCTTCTGCATGACAACTTGTACAAGCGTGTTTTTTCAATAGAGCTGCTACCTGTTTGCTATCAATCAAACCTGCATCTGCTAACTTTTTAGTACCATTAACAGGAGTCGTCTTTTTGGCAGGTGTGCTTGTGCTAGGCGCTGGTGTAGTGCTAGCTTTTACTTTCTGTGCTTCTGTCAGTTGTGCTGCTTCGCCATCAGGAATATTGTTGAGTGTGTAATACCCCACTTCATGTAAAAGCGGCTGTCCTTCCTCGTTCAAAATACCCGACGGGCGAACTTCATGGATATATCCTTTACGCAAGTTGTCTATCACCAAACGAACTTTCTTACGGTCTGCCGAAACAATAATCCCTTTCAATGGTGTCTTTTCTTGATTAATAATCGGACTACCGTAATTGTGGTGATATTTGTATGTGAAGCTTTTTAGTTCATAATTTGCTGCATCAGCGGCAGTTTTAGCATCTACAGGTTGTGTAAATTCAATCTCAAAACCATCGGGTCTTGCGCTAATTGTTTTCATTTCGAAAGGCAAACGACCGTTCCAAACTAGGCGCTGTAAACCGTATAAATCTTTTCCAGTAGATCCCCATCCACGTGAAGTCATACCGACGAAAATAGATCCATCGTTACCCCATCGTGCACGTACCGTACCTGATTGAAAACCCTCACGGAATGGATAACAAGCACCTTGGTATTTGCCATTTACTTTTTCCAAACTCATGCGCATGGCTTTTGACTGTCCTTGGTCAAATACAATGTATTGTCCTTGGAATGGACCAAACTTGCCATTAGTTTCATCCTCAATCATATCGGCAGTAGAAATACCCATGATTGCATGAGGGAACCATACTGCTGGTAATTTCAAAGCCTTTACTTTCTTGGCAGCTTCATACATTGGCTCGCCAGTATCAGGAAGGTCTTCTCTGGTTAATTTTAAAGGAGAATCTGGTTCTTTAGTCCAATACAAACCACCTGCATTTCCTGCAAAATCTCCTTTTTCAAGATGTGTCACACGTCCTGAACCAACCCAGTCACCTTGGTTTTCGCCAAATAAAACATCACCATTAGAGTTTACTGTAAAGCCTGCTGGTGAGCGTAATCCTGTTGCAACTGGCTCTAGTTTACCTTCTTTGGTAACTTTTACCAACCAGCCACGCCATTTGGCTAATTTACCTTCTCCATAACCTACCCATGCTACGTTGAAAGTAAGATACATATCGCCGTTTTTATCAAAAACTGGTCCATAAGAGTACTCATGGTAGTTACCAGATAAGTCCCAATTGGCTACATTTTCGTACAAATCAGCTTTGTCGTCACCATCAGTATCTGTCAATTTGGTCAATTCACCACGTTGTGTGCAGTAAAAAGAACCGTCGCGATAAGCCAAACCCAAAGATTCGTGTAAGCCACTTGCAAAGAGTTTGTAGCTAGGCTTAGTACCGTTGGTTTGGTAAGGGTTTTCGATAATCCAAACTTCACCACGACGGGTACAAACACCCAAGCGACCGTCTGGCATTGGTGCCAAACCGCCTGCTTCTAGGCGAATACCATCAGGAATGGCAACGGTCTTTATTTCATAAAAATCATCTTCTGTTAAAGGCTTTGGTTTGTTTTGTGCTATCCCCGAAGATGCTCCAAGTCCCAAGAGTCCTAGGCTGAGGAGTAATTGATAATATCTTTTCATAAATATTGAATGCTTAAATAGAAATGTTGAAAAATCTGTGAATACAATGATTGCTTAGAAAGTAACTTGATAACTTACCTCTTTTAATCCACTCACAGGAATCAATAATTGGGTTTTGCCATTTGATTGACGAACCACAGCTTGCTGATTGGCAGTTTCGCCCAGAAGCTCTACATAATACGTTTGGTTATTGATGGCATACAAATTTTTACCAACATTCTTAATAACCTCGCCTTCCGCCACAAGCGCATATAATGGCTGTGAGCTGATGGCATTGCCTCCAATTTGTAAACGGCGAACCAAGCCTTCGTTTTTCGCAGAACCAATCGTTTGATCTTTAATAGACAAACCATTGTATTCATAAGTAAATACAGGATATGCCACGCCATTTTCTTGTTTTACGAGTTGGTAACCTTTGTATTTCAATTCAGTTTTATTCAAAGAATCTGGAAAAGAAGCATTGGCACTTGCAATAAATGCTAGAGGGAATTTACCATTTGATTGTACCGTAACACCCATTGGTGCCGCTGTTTGAGGCTCACCACGGTCATGCCACATCTGTGTTGCATCCAAGAATTTTCCTCTCCAACATTCTAAGAAACCTCCTTGATTTAGGTCATAAGAGAAGTTTAATCCTCCCGGTAAGCCTACACTAATAGCATGTGTTTTTTTGCGATTGTTATAAACCACAAATGAGCGCTGTAGTTTTGGCTCTTGGTCAATCGTGATTTCTACCAATGGAGTAGCTTCTGGTTCTGGCAATGACGTACGCTCAGTGATAGACTGACGATGTGTACCTACACGTTCAACAAAACAGCCTAGAGCTCTAGGTCCCCAACCGAAGTCCTTAGCATAATATAAGGTATATTTATGAACCCCAGCCGATAAGGTTCTCTTGCCTTGCACATCTTCGTTATACCAGTGACTACCTGTAGTAATTGTATCGTTGTCTACCAACAAAGCACCTGTTCCTGTCCAGTTGGTTGTGAAAGTATATGTATCTTTTTCTGGAATAGTAATTGTTCCATCAAATCTCAGCAAAAAGTCAGATTTTGCTTGAGCTAGTTTCATAGATGGTTCTTTGGTAGTTCCTGTTACTTCTGGCTTTTGGTCTTTTACTTTAAGGTCAGCCAATTTGCCTTTGTAATAGGCATATTCGGCAGTACCCATTTGCACTAATGGTTTATCAAAAACCTCATAACGAATGTTTTTGAAAGCAACTTGTCCATGGTCTCCTTGAATCATCAATGGCGCTTTGCTTGTTTCTTGAGTCGAAACAGCACCACGAGTTACCCCTAAAAGTTCTACATTTTCGTGAAGAAGAACACCATTTAACGTGATTTTGACAAACTTAGCATTGGCAATTTTTTTGCCATTTGCATCAAACTTTGGCGCTTGGAAATCAATCTCGATATGATTCCATAACCCTGGAGCTTTGATAGCATTTTGGCGTGGAGGATGTCCTTCATAACCCTCTTTTCCTGCGCCACGTGATTCGTCCCAACGGTGGTAAATAGCACCTGCATCGCCATCGCTTGGACGAAGCTTTAGCCAGCTATCCAAAATTTGAATTTCGTAACGGCTTTGCAAATAAATCCCCGAATTTGAACCTTTCGGAATCATATAATCCAATGACAAACGAATGTCGCCATGCTCCAAGGCAAATACCAAGTCATCGGTGCGTTGGTATTTGGCTGCTTTCAAGGTATTGACCAATATCCCTTTTCCTGGGGTGGTCACCAGTGCTTCGCCTTGTGGTGTTCCTACGATTTGTCCTTCGATAGACCAGTTGGCACTAGGTTTTTGGAATTGGCTCAAATCATTGAGCGGTATTTCGGTTTGTGCATACACCGAAACTGGGAATAGGAGAAAAAATAGTCGCTTCAACATTAGGGTGGATAGTAGTTTTGCTAGTTAGTTCAAGGCACAAAGAACGTATTCCGATGAGCCTTTTGACGGTTGAGGATTGTTGGATTTATATTTATATTATTTCTAATAACCAAATATAGCCATGGTTTTGTAGAGTTCTACACTGTTCTATATTGGTAAAGATAAAGGACATTTCTCGAAAATTTGAATATTTTTGAGAAATAATATGCTTAATTAGGTAAAGGTGTAAGTCGGAAGAACGAAAGACTCATTAACTTTTTCGGCTTTCAAGTTGGTGTAACTCTATTGCTTACAATTTTGCCAATACAATTTCTCAGCACGTTTGAGACCTTTAGATGACAAGAAACTCCAATCCATACAAGCATATTTCATGATTCCTGCGGCTTGGTAGCACTCGGCACGTTTGTAGAGTGCATCGATGGAATCTTCGGTCATCAAGATACACTTACTTAATAGCCCAACAGCTTTATCATATTTTTTGCGAGCCATAAGACCCATAGCTCGGTTATAGAAATTGTCGTAAATCTCTGGGTCGTAGGCTATGGCGTTGGGATCTTCTTTTTCGGTTTGAAATGCATATTGGATTCTTGATTTATAATTTTTCTCTTTCCATCTGGCAGGAAGCCATTTTCTGCTAGTGTTTTGTATGGCTGCAATTAGATAAGGATTATATTCTGGATTTGTACTTGAGGTAATTACAATATTTTCAACGAGTCCTCTAGTCGTCACGTCAAATGAAACTTCAAAGCGAGTATTGATATTTTTGGGTATATGCGATACAAACTCATCCTCAATAAAATTGTAAGAAACCCCATAAGTATCATCAAACGCCTGTTCAAAATCTGGCACATTGCGTAACCATTCGGAGTTACCTCTAAATTTTGGATATACTTCTTGGTTAAATAAAAATATAGTATCCTTTTTGGGAGCATCAAAAACGATATTAGGCTTGATTAATTTTCGTAAATAAATGTCACTTGGAGTATCTTTTGTTGCCAAATAGTGAAATCTAAACTTTTCGTCTCCATCCAAGTTTGTTGCATATACACTAAATGTCATTTCATAATCATTGATTTTGTCAATTTTATAAATAGCCTCATTGATGGTAACCAGCGAATCGATGATACGAAAACGAAACGAAGACGCTTGTTCACCCTGAATAAATGAGCCAGTGCCATTTTTTCGAAACATCAAGCACATCACTGTTTTGCGTTCGGCTGCTGGGTCTTGCAAAATGCTACCATCCTGCATATCCACATAGTTTTTCTCCCAATTGTATTTGGTTAATAATTGAAAAACTTGAACTGGATAGCTAGAGGAATCAATTTTAGATTGAGCAAAGATGACGGTCTGAATAAGGGATACTAATAGAAAGGATAAAACATTTTTTTTCATAGGACTATCGTGTTTGTAAGCAGGTCATAAAAGTTGATATACTCGTATTATATAAGGTATGTAAAAAGGTGATGTGGTTTGTTTATAGGTAGTGTGCAAATGTTAGTTTGTAAAATAAATGTAAAAAATAGTAGTTTCAAACAATCCAAACCTAAACCGTTCTCGTAAGTCTGTTTAAAGACATCAATCAATAATAATTATTTATGAAACAGCTTATGTTCTCCACGGTTTTGTCACGAACACATGCTGTATTTTCTGCTCAGACTCAAAATACTGCAGTTTTTGGCCGAACGAAAATCCTGCTATCAGGAAATGTAAGCAGGCAACCAATCCCGAAAAGGCAAGCTACCTAATCGGTCGTAATTCTGAAATGAACGTATTAATGAGAAACTTCATTTGAGTAGTTGAGCAATCAAATTGAACATTTGCAATAGTATAATTTTTCGAATAACCTTGATTCTAAGTAATTGTAAAATATATAGGCCTGCTTGCCAGTGTCCACAGATATTTGTGAGATTTGGAGAGATGGAATAATCCAATGACTATCAGAATACTACATTTTGAAAAAATTGTAAGATTCCATCTCACCAAATAAATAGGTGTGGTTTAATAATGGGTAATGTGCAAAGGGCTTTCAAATCTGAAAGTCCTTTGTTTTTAGATAGTTAATTCAAAGACATTTTTCTATCTTTGTTTTGACCCTATCAAATACTCTATTATTCCATATCATTGACAATCTTACTATATATCTCCGTCCCATTATTAATTTAGAGACCATTAAACACACCCCTATGTCAAAGCGAAAAACAGTCATATCTGAAGACTCATTGGTGGCTTTATTGCGAAATAAAGACCAGCGTGGTTTTTCGATTCTGTATGATAACTATTCGACTGCTTTGTTTGGAGTTATACACAAAATTGTACACTCCGATGAAATAGCTGCAGATGTTATGCAGGATTCCTTTGTGAAAATTTGGAAAAATATCGATGGTTACAATCAGGCGAAAGGTACATTATTTACTTGGATTCTGAATGTAGCGCGCAATACTGCCATTGATAGAATTCGCTCTCAAGAGTATCAAAACTCTCAGCGAAACCAAGACTTAGATTCAACCATAAATTTGATTGACAGTCAGGGCTCTAGTCAGTTTGATATAGATGCCATTGGCTTAGGCAAAGTTGTAGAAAAATTAAAACCAGAGCATCGTCAAGTAATTGATTTGTTGTATTTCAAAGGCTACACACAAGAAGAGGTTTCAAAAGAGTACGGAATTCCATTAGGAACAGTGAAAACACGTGTTAAGTCAGCTATCAATCATTTGAGAGATTACTTTGTAAGTTTTTCATTGATGCTTCTGACGTGGCTTATATAGAGAAAATCGAAACAGCCATTTCAGTTAGTATTAAAAGTTGGATCTTTCCCACTATAAAATTTTTTTAAAAATGAATATTCAAGAATATATAGCATCAGGTGTTTTGGAAAGCTATGTTCTCGGAACTACCACTGCCGAAGAATCAGCAGAGGTAGAGCGTCTAGCCCAATCCTACCCAATCATTCAGCTAGAAATAGACGCTGTCCGAGACAGTATTGAAGAATATGCCCTAAAATTTGCTAAAACACCTCCTCCAGAGCTAAAATCAAGAGTGATGAACGCACTATTGGAATTGGAGGAAGCTGAAAAAGTAAATACGCAGGCCATTGCACCAGAGACAAAGGTGGTAAGTTTTACTCCTGAAAGTAAAAAGTCGCCTTTCACTTTTAGTTATGCAGCCTCATGGGCGTTACTCGCATTGAGTATAGCCGCTAACTGGTTTTTGTATAGCAATTGGCAAAAATCTGAAGATAAGGTGGTTGCTCTGGAGTCACAAACACAGATTTTGGCAAGTAGCGAACGTGCCTTAAAAGCTAGTTATCAGGAAAATATTAACATCTTGTTGAATCCAGAAACAAAACGAGTGCAGTTGGGCGGCCAAAAAACAGCGCCAGATGCTCAAGCAATTGTTTATTGGAACTCTGCTACGCAAGAAGTGTATTTGTCATCGGTAAAATTGCCTGTTGCTCCTGAAGGAAAACAATATCAGCTTTGGGCAATTGTAGATGGAAAACCTGTAGATGCAGGTTTGCTGGATAATCCAGAGACTTTTGAAAAAATGAAGTCATTAGGCAATGCTCAGGCATTTGCGATTTCGCTAGAAGCTAAAGGTGGTAGTACTACCGAAGCAGGACCAAAAGGCGAAATCTTTGTACTTGGAAATGTATAGGTTTAAAGTTGAAAATAAATTGAGTGTAAAAACCTCGCAGGAAAATTCTTGCGAGGTTTTTGTTTGAATAGCGAATAAATCGCAACTTCACAAAATACTTGATTCCTATATTTGACTATGAAAAACCATTATGCCCAAAGGATACTGATACTCTTTGGTATCATATCTATTCTCGAATTATTCTTCTTAATTTTTCCAACTGAAAACTTTCCCATTTGGTATTTTACCAAACCTCTACTTTTGCCTTTGTTGATATTCTATGATTATCTAAGCCAACAAGATAGAAAGCCATTCCTCTCTACATTTCGAATTGCCCTTGCCTTTGCATGGCTTGGCGATGTACTTCTGATGTTACCCAATGCTTTTGTGCCCGGCCTACTGGCATTTTTGGTGATGCAGGTATTATATAGTAAGATTTTCTGGCAAGATTGTGTAACCCCTCGAAAGGGTTTTGTTTTTCGTCATCTGTGGATTTTGTTGTTATTGGTAGGCTATCATTTGATGATTATGTTGCCTGTTTGGCCTTATTTAGGAGCTATGCAGATTCCAGTATTGGTATACTCCATCGTCATAAGTATCATGGTTTTAGCGGCTATCAATCGAATAGGAGAGGTGCCAAATGCTCTAATGATTGCTCTTGGTGCGGTCTTGTTTATGGTATCCGATAGTTTGATTGCTATTACCAAATTTGGTTCAGATTTTGCCTACAGTGGCTTTTGCGTGATGCTAACCTATATCGTTGCCCAATATTTGATTGTAAAAGGTAGAGAAATATCGGAATAGTAGGTACCTGATGAAATCGCAGCAAAGAGCTGTGATGTATGTTGTACTCAAAATGCTTGCAATGCTACAAAGGTAAATCAATAGCGTATTTTTAAAAAAATTGAAAAAAGATAGGGGATATATACTAAATAGTTGTCATAGAAGTAATTAAGGTTAGTTAATGAGAATATTATTTTTGTACATCATTTCAAAACCTAGGGCTTTTTTAAAATACACTATACCTTTTATAATTAATAGATGCCGTTTAAAACTAATTGCTTAAGATTAAAAACTGAAGCTGTGTAACTTTGTGATGTCTTGATTAAAATTGTTTTTTTTAATCAAATTGATTTTCTTTAAACTTAAATCCATCACAAGCTCTTGGCCTTGCAACTTACTGATACCGACATACTCGAAGCAATTCGACAAGGAAATGAACGTGTTTTTGAAGTAGTCTTTCGAAAATACTATCAAGCCTTGTGTAATTATGCCTTTGGCCTTCTCAAAGATATGGACGATGCCGAGGAGATTGTACAAGGGATGTTCCTGAAGGTATGGGATCAGCGTCAGGACTTAGAAATCACTGTTTCGCTGAAGTCCTATTTATATCGAGCTGTGCATAATACTTGCTTAAATCGTATTAAGCACCTCAAAATTCAAGATACCTATCGCCAGCATGTGGGGGATTTTATGGAAAATAACCACGTGTCAGCTACCGATGAACTATATAAAGCAGAATTAGAAGCGCGTATAGCCGAGGCCATCGAAAAACTTCCAGAGCAATGTAGATTGATTTTTCGGATGAGTCGTTTTGAAGAACTAAAATACCAAGAAATTGCCAATGAACTTCAGCTGTCGGTAAAGACTGTTGAAAATCAAATTGGAAAAGCACTCAAGATATTAAGACAAGAGCTAGCCGAGTATTTGCCAAGTATTCTTTGGCTCGGACTTTTGTTATTTCACCACTGATAAAAAGATTCTTACTTGTGCCAAGCGTACACTTGGCTTTGAATAAATATGGCAGAGCATCAAAACATAGACGAACTTTTAGCAAAGTATTTGGCAGAAGAAAGCCCAGAGGAGGATTTCCCCGAAATCCAAAACCATCTGAACGAGCTTCCTGATGGAAATACCGTCTTTGAACATTCCAAAATCATTTGGGATGCAAGCGCTGCATTTCAACAAAAAAAGCCTTGTGATATAAATGCTGCTTGGCAAAAAGTTAAAAAGCAAATGTCCTGTCCTTCCAAATTGGAGGATCATACGCCAATTGTTCATCTCAACGAAGCGTCAACTATTATTCGTCCATTATCCGAAAAACGAGTAATTCCTTTCAAGAGAGTGATAAGTATTGCAGCAAGTGTAATTGTATTGATGGGACTAATGCTTTTTCTCTTTTGGAAACCAACATCTGAGTCAGCTCCACTGCAAGAGTCAGTTGCACAGGAAAAAGTTCTCAACTACACTTTGCCCGATGGCACTAAAGTAACCCTAAATCGTGGTTCAAAAATTTCGTACCCTTCTACCTTCGAAGGACAAACACGTGAGATTACTTTGCAAGGAGAAGCCTTTTTTGATGTCGCGCACGATGCCCAACACCCTTTTATTATTCATGCACAAGGCGCAGCTATAAAAGTATTGGGAACGTCGTTCAATGTTAATGCTTATTCGAAACAGGTAAAAGTGTGGGTGAAAACAGGTAAAGTTCAAGTCAAAAAATCCTCTTCAGTTATACAATTACTCCCAGGCGAACAAGCAGAAGTACAGGGCGACGAGGTGGTGCGTTCGACGTATGTGGATGCTAATCAAGCTGCCTATTTTTCTCAAAGCTTCAATTTTGAAAATACCGAATTATCTTCTGTTGTAAACACCCTAAGTCAAGTGTATGGCGTAAAGGTAACCTTAGCCAACGAGGCGATGAGCCATTGTAAATTGACCGTAAATTTTGAAAAGGAGTCGTTGGAAAATATTCTTGCCGTAATTGCTACAACTTTCGACATAAATGTACAAAAGCAAGGTCAAAATTTCGTTTTAGAGGGAAAAGGTTGCCAATAATTTCCTAATTTTGGAACCTCAAAACTCTCTTTAAACAATTTGAATCTATGTCCTTTAGTGTACGAAGCATAATAGCGTTTTGGACTTTGTCTGTATGCTTGTTGGTACACTCCAATACCCTTGCACAATCTGCTAATCTTGAGCGAGTAGTAACTGCTCGTTTTTCGGATGCTTCTGTAGAGGAAGTACTGTCCTATTTGTCTGTTCAGGGCAATTTTAAGTTTTCATACAATTCTTCATTGATCGACGAAGACAAATCGGTTGAATTAATTCTTGTTAATAAGACGATTCGCGAAGCCATTGGTTTGTTGTTCAAAGGAACGATTCGTTACAAGGTGCAAGGTCAATATGTGATATTGCTCAAAGCCGAACGCGACCCTGTGTATATCAGTGGCGTGGTATATGACGCTGTGTCTGGCAAAAAACTTCCCAATGTCAGTATTTATGAACGTAACAGTTTAGCCTCCACCATTACCAACCAAAATGGTTATTATCGCATAAAGCTCAATCATACAAAAACGATTTTTAAGTTATCGGTATCGAGTCCTCAATATGAATCACAGACCTTGACTATCAAGATTTTACAGTCAGAATCTAAAGATTGGGCACTTCAGCCTAAAGTCAAACAGCCAGAATTACCTTTTGATGACAATTCACCTCATTTTCCTAACTTGATAGATACCATTGCGGTGCCAAAGGAGGTTCCTATTTTGGTACCTAGAGTGCCTATGACAGGTTTGCTACTTTCTGAATATAGCGTGGCAGATACTACGGATAATATTTTCCCGATTTATCGAAAAGACTCTAATCGCTTGTTTCGATTTTGGGAAGAAATCAAGTCGAGATTTAGTAGAATGATGATTGCTCGTACCCAAAGAATTCACGATAAAAACGTAACAGATACCTTATCTCGTCCTTTTCAACTATCAGTATTACCATTTTTAGGAACCAATAAGCTTCTTTCTGGAAGTATCGAGAACAGAGTTTCGGTCAATATTGTGATGGGTTATTCGGCAGGAGTACGCAAAATGGAATTTGGGGGTGGTCTGAATGGTGTACGCCGAAATGTCAACGGTTTTCAATTTGCTGGTGTAGGAAATATTGTTGGAAAGAATGTAACAGGTGTACAGATGGGTGGGGTGTTCAATACGGTTTTGGGCGAAACCCAAGGTGTGGCTATGACACTTGGTTGGAACCATACATGGAAAAATATGAGGGGTTTACAAGCCGCTGGTCTTATCAATATTACTCATAAAGAAACCAAAGGTGCACAATTATCAGGTGTGTTAAATGTGACAGGGAAGCTCTCTAAAGGACTTCAAATGGCGCCAGTCTTGAATGTGGTGTTAAAAGAGTCAAAAGGATGGCAAGTTGGGCTTCTCAACTTTTCCCATAAAATCTCGAAAGGAGGACATCAAATTGGTTTTTTGAACTTTAGTGATTCATCCGCCACAGCACCAATCGGCTTTTTGAGTTTTGTTGGTAAAGGAAATGGCTATAAACGATTTGAAGTGGCTATAGATGAGATACAATCCGCTAATATCACTTTCAAAACGGGCGTTCCTGCCTTTTATAATATCTTGACCCTTGGTTCCAATTTTGTGCGTGCCTACGAACTGGTAAATATTGGCTATGGTTTCGGACGAGCCTATAAACTAGGAGGTAGGTGGATGATGAATACTGACGTTACAGGTGGGTTGATGGTTGAGTACAATCAGTACGGAGAGGTTAACCAAGGGGTTTTATGGCGCTTTGATTTAGGCTTTGAAAAATTCTTAGCACGTAATTCAACGCTTACCTTTGGTCCATCCATCAAGGCGCTGGTAATCGACCCTGCCAATTCATCGTATGCCAATGGCAAACCCTTCAAAAATATGCCAACTTATCAGGCGATTCGTTCTACAGAAAGATTTACACTTTGGTATGGTTTCCAAATGGGATTACGCATCAAACAACGATATGGAGACTAGTGGAGTTTGGAGTTGTGAGTGCTGAGTGAGGAGTTGTGCTTTGTGCTTGCCTAAAATATGCTCAAGGCTTTCAGGTATCGGCTTTCGGCGGTGGGCTTTGTAAAAAAGCATGTCTATGGTCATTAAAAACATGCTAACACTCTTTGCTTTGTGCCTGTTGCATAGACATAAAATTTAAGATTGTGCTTTAAGCTTTCAGGTATCGGCTTTCGGCGGAGGGCTTTGTAAAAAAGCATGTCTATGGTCATTAAAAACATGCTAACACTCCTTGCTTTGTGCCTGTTGCATAGACATAAAATTTAAGATTGTGCTTTAAGCTTTCAGGTATCGGCTTTCGGCGGAGGGCTTTGAAAAAAGCATGTCTTGGGTTATTAAAAACATGTTAACACTCTTTGCCTTGTGCCTGTTGCCTTTTTTCAAACTACTTCTATAAAACAAAAAAGGCGTCGAAAATTCGACACCCTTATTGTATGATTAAGAGGCTAAAAGGGATTTCTATCAAATATTTTCTAGAAAACCGATGGAGCCTCAGCTAAAGAATCTTCCGATTATTTACCAGATTTTTTCTTAGCAGGCTTTGCTGGAGCAGCAGGAGCAGCATTTTTAGTTACTGTTGGTACTGGAGCCACTGCAGGAGCAGCTTCAGTTGCAGTTCCTTTTGGAGCTACTTCACCTTTGATTGTCAAAGCGATTGTTGGAGTTTCTGAGTTACTGATAACTGTAACAGTTTTGTTAAAAGCACCAGGGCGACCAGTTGAGTTAAAAGAAGCAGTTACTTTACCTGTTTTTCCTGGAAGTACTGGTTCTCTAGTCCAATCTGGAGTTGTACATCCGCAAGAAGGTTGAGCATTAGAAATTACTACAGGTGCAGTACCAGTGTTAGTAAATTCAAATGTGTAAGTAGCCTGTGTTCCTTCTTCGATTTTACCAAAATCGTGACTTTCAGTTTTGAATTTGATTACTCCTTGTGCATTTGCCAATGTCGCAGTGAACAAAAATGCGAAAAAGAAAAATAGTTTTTTCATTTGAACAGAATGTTTAGTTGTTATTAAATAGCTTTACAAGCTTTCGTAATAAATATACGAAAAAGTAAGGAATTTGTTTCCGCAAAACTTATTTAAAGGACCAAACTAATGAGCTTTAAGCGGATTTTATTCTAAAAAAAAGCTGAAAAATTATATTTTTTTGAAAAAAGTATAAAATAATACAGAATCAAAATAATACTTCAGTTTTTCTTGAGTGAATTGATTTATTCCAAAACAAAAGTATACTACATCAAAAGGTTGGCAAAATCTTTGAGAACCTTTAACAAATTATTAACAACTCTCCAAAATTTCTACTGTTTGTTATACTAATTAAATTATCTTATTTTTGATACAGCTTTAAGTTGGGGGGTAGATGATTTTGATTCTAACTTAGAAAACTTAAACACACCATCAACTGTATCTTTAATTCTATTTTTATCAGCCCGAAATTGCCGTGTTGGAAAACGAACTACTGTCAGAAACAATTTTATTTAAAAAAGAGTCGGTTATCGAGGATTACCGTCTTGCACGTATTAGCCGCGAATGCTCTTTATTAGTAAGGAAAGAAGTATTTGCTGGACGTGCCAAGTTTGGTATTTATGGTGACGGCAAAGAGCTCGCCCAAATTGCTCTTGCAAGAGCTATGAAGGCAGGTGACTTTATTTCTGGGTATTATCGTGACCAAACGATTGTGGCAGCCGTCGGCGATATGACTTGGCAACAGTACTTTGCACAGCTATATGGTCATCCTGATAAAGCACACGACCCCCACACTGGCGGACGTACCATGAACAACCACCACGCTACACAATGGCTAGATGAAAATGGGCATTGGGTAGACCAAACAAAATTATTTAATTCGGTTGCTGGTATATCTTCTACCGCTGGACAAGTACCAAGAGCTATTGGTATTGCCTATGCTTCGAAGCTCTATCGAAATGTACCTGAACTTCAGGGTGAAATCGCTGAAAAGTTTTCGAAACAAGGCAATGAAGTATGCTTTTCGACGATTGGTGATGCTTCTACTTCGGAAGGTATGTTCCTAGAGTGCATCAATGCCGCAGGCGTTTTACAAATACCACTAGTGATGGCAGTTTGGGATGATGGTTATGGTATTTCGGTGCCAACTCAATATCAAACTACTAAACATTCTATTTCAAAGGCGCTAGCAGGTTATCAACGCACAGAAGATGAAGCTGGTCTTGAAATTATTTCCGTAAAAGCTTATGATTATGTAGGCTTGATGGAGGCTTTTCACAAGGCAGCTCAGTTGGCTCGTGAAAACCATATTCCTTCCTTGATTCACGTAGAAGAGGTGACCCAACAACAAGGACACTCGGCTTCTGGCTCGCATGAGCGCTATAAATCTCCCGAACGTTTACAATTCGAAATAGACTTTGACTGTAATACTCACTTCAGAAAATGGATTCTTGATAACGAGTTTGCCACAGAAGAAGAGTTATTAGCCATAGATCAGGAAGCTGTAAAAATTGCTCGTAAATCACAGAAAGATGCTTGGCAGGCCTATATGGATTCAATTAAGCCTGAGAAGGAGGATGCTCTATCTTTGATGAACCAAGCAGCAGCAGAAAGTAAAAATGGCTCTACCATTAAACAAATAGTAGAAGAACTTCGTAAAACCATGAATCCTATCCACCGTGATAGCGTAGTGGCAGTAAAGAAAGCCTTACGTTTGTTAAGGTTCGAAGAGTTTCCTGCTAAACGTGGTTTAATAGAATGGCTTGAAAAGTCAAAAGAGGCTAATTTTGATCGCTTTAACTCGTTCCAATTTTCGAATTCAGACGAATCGGCTTTCAAAGTTTCAGCACAACCAGCTATTTACGAAGAAGGTGCGCCACTGGTAGATGGTCGTGAAATTTTAAATAAAAACTTTGATCATTGGTTAGCTACAGACCCACGTGTTTTTATCATTGGTGAAGACGTTGGAAAAATCGGTGACGTTAACCAAACTCTTTCAGGCTTGCAAGATAAGTTTGGGGAGTTGAGAATTACCGATACTGGTATCCGTGAAATGACCATTGTAGGTCAGGGAATTGGTGCTGCAATGCGTGGACTGCGTCCGATTGTTGAAATTCAATATTTAGATTATATATTTTATCCATTTGCAACACTTTCAGACGATTTGGCTTGTTTGCATTACCGTACAAAAGGTGGACAAAAGTCTCCGATGATTGTGCGTACTCGTGGACACCGCTTAGAGGGTATCTGGCACTCAGGTTCGCCAATGGGAGTGTTATTAAATGGTTTGAGAGGGGTTCATTTATGTGTACCTCGCAACATGACCCAAGCGGCAGGTATGTACAATACATTGCTTCAAAGCGACGACCCTGCTGTGGTAATTGAATGCTTGAATGGCTATCGTCTCAAAGAAAAATTACCTACAAACTTGTATGATACGCGTGTTTCTCTGGGTGTTCCTGATATCCTTCTTGAAGGTAGCGATGTTACTATTGTTACGTATGGTTCTATGTGTCGTATTGTGATGGAAGCAGCAGCTCAATTGGCGCAAGTAGGTATTTCGGTGGAAGTTGTAGATATTCAAACCTTGTTGCCATTTGATTTAGGACATAAAATCGTAGAGTCAATCAAGAAAACGAATCGAGTAATTTTTGCTGACGAAGATATGCCAGGCGGAGGTACAGGTTATATGATGGGCGAGGTATTAGACAAACAAAATGCCTATCGTTGGCTCGATTCAAAACCAGTTTGTATTGCTGCCCAACCGCATCGTCCTGCTTATACATCTGATGGCGATTATTTCTCAAAGCCTAATGTTGACACAGTTTTCGATGCCGTTTATGAAATGATGTCTGAAGCTCAACCAAGTCGTTTTCCTGATTTATATTAGGGATTACATTTTGGAAAAAATATCAATGGTAGTATGAGTTATTCCGAATTTTAGGATTATTCTCCAACGTTTCATCAAAAAAGCGGTCGAAAAAACAATTTCCGACCGCTTTTTTTGATACTAATTGCTAGCTGATTCAGCTTTAGGCGCAAGGTATAGGAATAGAGATTTTAAAAATAATCACTCATTCACTCAATCTCAACTCACTAAATTAGGGATGAGTCATGTTTATAGCAAATACCCGCTTCACAGGCTCAACTTGTTACTAAAAACCGTCCCCTCGGATTCATTTTCCAAAAAAAATGGTTTACTCTATAAAATCAGTATTTTATAGAGTAGTTTTGTGGTAATTGTCTGGAGAGGTAAAATTTCAAGGATAAAATTTTATCAAAAACTCTCCAAATGATATTATTCGGTACCAAATTATGCAAAAAGGAGCAAACAGTACATATTGGGGAAATATCAAAGAGGGCATTAAATCTTCTCTGAAAGGTTTGTCTTTGTCGTTTAAGCACTTTAAAGATGCTCGTCAAAGTCGCAAACCGATATTTGTAGATGACCCACAGTATTTCGATCAAAAAACAGGGATTGTCACTACACAATATCCTTATGAGCAATTACCCGTACCTGACAATGGACGTTATCAATTGCACAACGAAATGGATGATTGTATTGTATGTGATAAATGTGCAAAAATCTGTCCTGTTGATTGTATCGAAATTGAGCCCATCAAAGCAACTGGTGTGGTGAGTTATGCTTCGGATGGCTCGGCAATTCGTTTGTATGCTGCCAAGTTTGATATCGATATGTCAAAATGTTGTTTCTGTGGCTTGTGTACGACGGTATGTCCTACCGAATGTCTTACCATGAAAAAGGAGTATGATTTTTCAGTATTTGACATCACTGAACACAATTTTGCTTTTGGCAACCTTACAGAGGAACAAGCTGACGAAAAGAAAAAATTATATGAGCAGTATATGCTTGAGAAAGAAGCATTCAAAAAAGAAACAGCTGCTCAAAAAGCAGAACCGAAAGTTGCGTCAAAACCAGCATTTAAGCCTGCTGCTCGTCCTGTAGCCAATACCGAGACTCCTGCTGAGTCTTCAGCGGATGATACTGCCGAAGCCCCAAAACCAGCACCAAGACCTGCTTTTAAACCAAAAATGAAGGTTGAAAGCGATGAGCCTAAACCTATTACAGACGAAACTTCTACGGAAGACACGCCAAAACCAGCAGCTCGTCCAGCATTTAAGCCAAAAATGAAGGTTTCACCTTCAACCGAATCGCCTGTTGAAAATACGACAGAAGGTACCGATGAAAATGCTACAACGGCGGTTGATGAAGTCAAGCCAGCAGCTCGTCCAGCTTTTAGGCCGAAGTTTAAATCAGCCTCAAAACCAGCCGATGAGGTAACTGAGCCAGTTGTAGAAGCTAGCACAGAGGTATCGCCAGAAGTTGAAGCTCCATCGGAGGAAGTCAAGCCCGCTCGTCCAGCCTTCAGACCTAAGTTTAAGCCAGCTTCAAAGCCAGCCGATGAGGTATCACCAGAAGTTGAAGCACCATCGGAGGAAGTCAAGCCTGCTCGTCCAGCTTTTCGACCGAAGTTTAAGCCAGCTTCAAAGCCAGCCGATGAGGTATCTGAGCCTGTTGTAGAAGCTAGCGCAGAGGTATCGACAGAAGTTGAAACACCATCGGAGGAAGTCAAGCCTGCTCGTCCAGCTTTTAGACCGAAGTTTAAAGTTCCAGCAAAAGCAGAAGAGGAAACATCTGAGCCTGTTGCTAAAGTCGAACAAGAAGAGATAAAAACAGAAGAAGCCAAGCAGGAGGATAGCACTACAAGTGAAGAAGCGCCCAAGCCTCGTCCTGTTTTTCGACCAAAATTTAAAAGACCAGAATAAGGTTTTTGAACTAGATATTTGACCAACCATAAATCTCAAGAGTTTTGATACAATTTGTATTTATAGCTTTCATGGTACTGACCTTAGCTTCGGCTTTGGTCGTATTACTTACCAAAAATGTCTTGTATGCGGCCTTTAGTTTGCTTGGTACATTTTTAGGAGTATCGGCATTGTATGTATTGGCAGGGGCAGATTTTTTGGCTGTAGCCCAAATCTTAGTTTACGTTGGAGGGGTATTAGTACTCCTTATTTTTGGGGTAATGCTAACCAATCAACAAGGAAATAAAAGCCGTGGACGCAATGATATTACCACCGAAAGTTCCAACCGAGTTCTTGGGGTATTTGTGATGTTGGGTTTTAGTGCTACTTTGCTATACACCTTTGGTAGAGCAAGATTTTTGACCATTCAAGATAACCTATTTGAGGCTGTAGAACCTACTTCTACTACTCAAACGATAGGAGTAGAGCTAATGACCAACTATGTATTACCCTTTGAAGTTTCAGGTATATTATTGATGGCAGTACTGATTGGAGCAGCTTATTTAAGTACCAAAACTAAAAACTAATCAATCCATGGATAACAGCTTTTTGCCTTACTACTTACTCACAAGTGCCTTGTTGTTTAGCATAGGACTTGCTTTGGTAGTTGTCAAACGAAACATTATTGTGGTACTGATGGGTATCGAATTAATGCTCAATGCTGTCAATGTTAATTTGGTGGCTTTTAGTAAAAATGACCCTAGTCTTCAGGGACAAATATTTTCTTTGTTCGTAATCGTTGTGGCAGCTTGTGAAGCAGTCATTGCTTTGGCGATTGTTTTGAAGGTTTATGAACATTTCAAAACCGTTAATCTCGACGAGATAAATGAGTTAAAGAAATAGATTCTTTCAATTGTCCTTTTCTCCTTTGCATTCAAGCCTGTCTGCCCAGGTCTGGTATATATAACTTCATCAATCTAGTAATAGGTAGAAATTACTTTTATTTAAACAATGGCAAAGAGCAAACCAGTATCAGAATCGCTTACTACCATGACCGAAATGATTTTTCCAAACGATACCAATACGCTCGGAAATTTGATGGGTGGAAACCTCATGAGAATGATGGACGTAGTAGGGGCTATTTGTGCACAAAAACATTCGAACCGAATCGTAGTAACAGCTTCTGTTGACAACGTGTCGTTCAAGGAGTCTATTCCACTTGGAAGTGTAGTAACACTACAAGCCAAAGTGACTCGTGCATTTAGTTCTTCGATGGAAGTGGTGATTGATGTGTGGGCCGAAAATATCCCAGCAAAAGAAAGAGTTTCGACCAATAAAGCCTTTTTTACTTTTGTAGCAGTAGATCAATCTGGTCGCCCTATTGATGTGCCTCAGGCTGTTCCTGAAACAGAAGATGAAATTGCTTTGTACGAAGGAGCTTTACGTCGTCGTCAATTGCGTTTGGTATTGGCTGGACGTATGAAAGCTCAGGATGCTGTCGAATTAAAATCGATTTTCGAATAAACGTTTCGAGTAACGATATAACATGAGTTATTCAAAATTGAGTGATTGATGATTGAGTAAATGAGTGATTTTTATCTATATTCAAATAATAATCACTCATTCACTTAATCGCAAATCACTCAATGATTTCCACTCTTTCTGAAGAAAAAGCAATAGGCTTTTCCTTGAACAACGCCTTTGTGGCCACCCAAGTTTTTTGGAAAAGTTCTGAATCACGATATTGATTCAAATGTTTTTCGCTTTCCCAATAACTGTACGTCATAAAGACATTAGGTTGGTTGGCATCTTTGAGAAATTCGAGATGATGGCAGCCTTCAAAATGCCTAATCTTATTTTTGGACGTATTAAAAATTTCAAGAAAATCATCTACTTTATCTTCCTGAAAAGTCATTCTTACCATTCTAATAATCATCTTTTTCTTGGGTTTTGTTTTGTTATAGCTGTTGGTTTTTGGCTTACGGCTATCAGTAAGCTGTACTATTAGGTAAAAAGTCGTTAAAGTATCTTATATTTCTTTAGCTTTCGGCTTTTAGCATTCGGCAAAAATATATCTATTTTTAGTAACAATAGATATGTTAGCTGTTTCAAGTTTAAGAACTTGGAACGCCCAATAAAAAGCAGTCTCTGACTGCGACCTTGCTCAAACCGAATATCCTAAAGTATTCAATCTTTGGTATTGAATATGCTAGTGGTGCAGTCGCAGACTGCACTTGATTTATTGTTCCAAGTTGGTAAACTTGAAACAGCAGGGGGTGGGCTTTGGAAAAAAGCATGGCTGTGGTTAATAAAAACATTTTAACACTCTGTGCCTTGTGCCTGTTGCCTTGTCCCTAAACACATAACTTAAAAATTATTCTGCTCGATTACTTAAAAGAATTATTTATCTTATCTTAAACTTCTCCATGCCTTTACGATCTTGTAAAGTCACGAATGCTTCTTTTTGATTTGGACTGAATACCAGATTACTCGTTTGTTTGCCTTTGGTAGTGACTTCTTTTATCAGTTGTCCCGAAGGGTTGAAAATAAGAATTTTACCTAATCCCCAACGAGTTACATACAGTTTCCCTGATTTATCACATTTCATACCATCCAAACCGCCGTCATTGAATGAGGTAAAAAGACGTTTATTACTGATATTTCCTTGTGCATCCACATCAAATGCCCAGATATTTCGCTGGATACTTTCATTGACATATAACGTTTTTTCATCGGGACTCAAACAAATACCATTGGTTGTACCCATGTCTGACGACAACAAATGTGAAGAGCCATCTGTATCTATTCTCCAGATTTGACCTGTGCTTTGTTTCCAATTGGGATCACTTGCAAAAAGTACATTTTTACGAGTAATACAAATATCATTTGGTTGATTAAAACGGTCATTATGGCTAAATACCGATACTTCTTTGGTCTGCATATTTACCTTCAATACATTATGCCCTGAGAAATCTGCCAAATACATAGCACCTTTATCATCGAATTGAATAGCATTTGCAGTGCTTCCTTGTGGTAAAGTAAGAAATAATTCACAAGAGCCATCAGGCATTACCTTAGCGATAGTACCATCTTTTTGGAAGTTTACCACATACAATTGTCCTTTGGAGTCAAAGTTGGGGCCTTCGATGTTTTGAGTAAAAAGATTTTCCTTCGTGAAAT
Organism: Flectobacillus roseus; assembly: GCF_030056595.1. Classification (NCBI taxonomy): domain Bacteria; kingdom Pseudomonadati; phylum Bacteroidota; class Cytophagia; order Cytophagales; family Flectobacillaceae; genus Flectobacillus; species Flectobacillus roseus. Next base: position 56,954 of record NZ_JASHIF010000012.1, on the reverse strand, counting down.
CTTGTGCTTGAAATAAAGTTTTGGGACTACAAGAAGAAAGTCCAATAGCTGCGATAGCGCAAGCGAGGTAAGTTGACTTAAACATAGTTGATTAGAAAAAATTGGATAGTAGCTTCGAATATACTTGTAATGAGGGAGAATTAAAAGAATTTGAAAGGTTGAAGAGTTGAAAATTGAAGGTACAAGAAGCACAATGACTAATAGTACTGAAATACAATTAACTACTTTTCTTGTTTTAGAAATTAATGCAAAACAAGATTGAATTATTAGGCTATCGGAAATTAGCTATAGGCATTCGGCAAAGTGTTTTATGGTTGCCCAAAGAATATTTTGCCGAATGCCTATAGCTAACGACTGAAAGTTTAAAAGTAAAATACCTTTATTTTTTACAAAATAGAGAAGCTTATACTTCCGAAATCCAACATCCGATATTAGTGCTGTACGAAGGATTCTAAACTATTTCAGATTTGGGATTTTTGATTTCGGAAATAAAGTAAAATACCTCTATTTTTTACAAAACATAAAAGATTACAATTCCGAAATCCAACATCCGATATCCGAAATAAACAGTTTTAATGATTCAGAATTTACACTTAGCTTAGTATTCTGTTTTATCACTTTTATCTTTCCAGAATTGAAAAGCTTTTTGTGCTTCTTCACGACCGAGCGGAATCATTTCGATTTTGCGTTGATGTAGTGGTAAAGGAATTTCCTGATAGATAAAGGCATCGTCAAATCCAATTTCTGCGGCATCCTCGCGTGTGTTGGCGTAATATACCTTACGAGGTCGAGCCCAATAGATAGCACCAAGGCACATTGGGCAGGGTTCGCATGAGGTATAAATTTCACAATCTTCTAATTGAAATGTTCCTAAGTTGTTACAAGCATCTCTGATGGCTACTACTTCAGCGTGCGCCGTTGGGTCATTTGAAGAAGTTACTTGGTTAAAACCTCTACCCACAATTTCTCCATTTTTGACCACAACCGCACCGAATGGACCACCTTTTCCACCAGCCGAACCTTTCAAAGAAAGCATGATAGCTTCCTGCATAAATTTTTCTTTTTGCATAAAATCTAAAGAGTTTGTTTAATGAAATTAGTAAGGGAATGAATGGATATTTATGCTAAATAAATATCTGCTTGAGCGCTAAAAAACTGCCAGCTCGTAGACAGTAATACCTCCTTGTCGCCAAAAAGGCAACTTGGCAAGATACAAAAAAAATGCTTATAAAGGTCAGTGAAGTAAAAAGCGAAAAAACGCTAGTAGAGAAACAAGGATAGATCTAACCAAAATATATTCTTTTTGTAAGAATACATTCGGAATCATGTTAACCAAAAAGAAATAAACTGCAAACTTTCTTCGGTTTGGTGCATATTATTCCAAATTTGCCTAATTTAGATGCAATTTATGATGCCTAAAGCTAGGGTTCGTAATAAATACTCAAAATAAGATTCTATTTTCGATTCATAAATTGTAAATTGCAACATCATTTGAATTTTTTGTCGAGTTGTCGAGAGCTCAATAGCTGTAAAAAGTAGAAGAATTCGATAACTTTCCCCAATCATATCCCTTAAACTGTAACCGAAAGATGTCTTATCAAAGAAAGACCAAGATTGTAGCTACGATTGGCCCAGCATCAGAATCACCAGAGATGTTGACCAAGCTTGCCCAAGCAGGTGCAAACATATTCAGACTTAATTTCTCGCATGGTACTCATGAAGACCACCTTCAGAGAGTAAAGAACATCAGAGCTGTCTCTGAAGCATTAGGTACAAACCTAACGATTCTTCAAGATTTACAAGGTCCGAAAATTCGTACTCAGCTTGTTGAAAACAACGGCGTAGAATTGATTGCTGGTAAAACGCTTACTTTCGTGATGGACGAAAATGTGGTAGGTACATCAGAAAGAGTAGGTACTACTTACACTTCAATGTACTTAGACGTGAATCCAGGAGAGCGTATCTTGATGGATGATGGTAACTTAGAAGTAAAAGTATTAGCAGTAGACAAAGAGAAAAAAGAGGTAGTTACCGAAGTAATTTATGGTGGTATCTTGAAGTCTAAAAAAGGTATTAACCTTCCAGGTACAAAAGTTTCATTGCCATGTTTGACTCCAAAAGACGAAGCGGATTTGTACTTCGGTTTGGACAATGGTGTTGACTGGGTTGCGCTTTCATTCGTACGTAAGGCAGATGATATTTATGATATCAAACAAAAAATCGCTGCTTACGGAAAAGATACTAAAGTTATCGCTAAAATCGAGAAACCAGAAGCTATCGATAACCTAGACGAAATCATTGCTGCTACTGATGCGATCATGGTAGCGCGTGGTGACTTGGGTGTTGAGATGGATGGTGCTGAAGTACCACACCTACAACGCGTAATGGTAGAGAAGTGTACTCAAGCTGGTAAGCCAGTAATCGTTGCAACTCAAATGTTGGAATCAATGATTACTAATCCAGTTCCTACCCGTGCAGAAACTTCTGACGTTGCGAACGCAGTGTTACAAGGTGCTTCGGCAACGATGTTGAGTGCTGAGTCTGCTTCAGGTACTTACCCTGTGAAGTCGGTAGAAACAATGGCACACATCCAAGAGGTGGTTGAAGAGCAACAAAACAAAATCGAAATCGTAAAAGGTGACGAGGCTGCTATCTACTTCAAAAATCACTCGTTGGCTAACAATGATTCTAAATACGCTTTGAACGACCGAATGATTGCTAGTGCATGTCGTTTGGCTCGTGATACGAAAGCTGAAGCGATTCTTTGCATCACAAACAGTGGTTACACAGCGTTCCGTTTGTCTGCTCACCGTCCTAAAGCTAATCTTTATGTATTCACATCAAACAAAGCTATCATGACTGTGATGGGATTGTTGTGGGGTGCTAAAGTGTTCTATTACGAAGCTGACGGAAAAGATGTAGAAGCTACTGTAAATGGTATGACTGACATCTTGGTGGCGAAAGGATTACTTGCAAAAGGAGATACATATGTAACTACTTTGAGCGTTCCTTCAAATAAAGATTTGAAAACTAACACCGTACAATTAGGTGTAGTTGAGTAATATTACCCTCCCATAATAAAAAAGGCGTATCCTTCGGGTACGTCTTTTTTATTATTATCTCCTTCAAAATAACAGATTTTTGAATTACCAAATGGTAATTTTTAAGCCGTAAATCTAATATTTATGGAGCTTATTAGGAGATGAGGAGGTAATGATTGTATTTTTATGAGAATATACTATTAAAAATTGAGTCTTGTAAAAAATCAGTTGTAAGAGGGGAAATAAAGAGACTGTCGTTATTTCTTATTAGACGGTAGGTATAGTTGGCAAGAAAGTTGTTAATTTTATCCATAAAATACATGATAGTCGTGAGAAATGGGATTTAACACAGTTATTCCTGATACAACTTGGTAAAACTTCCTTAGCAATCCTCATGGTTTTTAGTGTTAATTTTTAATCATTTGAAGAAAAAATTAACATTTTGAGCAAAGACGATTTTTCGAATCTATTTGACTAAAAATAGGGCTGAGTTTTTCGAAATAATCAATGAGGACACAAACAAAATGCAATAGAATTTGCTATATTAGCAATAAATCCGAGGTATTTACTAAAATATCAATCCTGATTAGTTCACAGGTGTTGAACTGTTGTTGTTAATTAATTGAAAATCAGTTACTCAGGTATGGCTAATAGACTGCCTTATTCTCCAAGAGCTGGTAACCGCCATTATCACGACTTGTTAAATTTACAACCGATGAGTAAGAAAATTAAAACTATCTTGGTAGATGACGAGAGACTCGCGCGCCAAGAGCTAAAGTACTTATTACAAGAGTTTTCAGACATTCAAATCATTGATGAAGCTGAGAACGTAGATGAGGCTTTGGAGAAAATACACCGTCTTCAACCTGATTTGATTTTTCTAGACATTGAAATGCCAGAAAAAAATGGCTTTGATTTGCTAGAAGAATTAGAGTTTGTTCCGAAAGTGGTGTTTGTAACAGCCTACAATCAATATGCGATTCAAGCATTTGAATCTGAGGCTATGGACTATATTCTGAAGCCTACAAAAACTGAACGTTTGGCTAAAACGATTGAGAAAGTACGCTCAGAAATTCAGCAAGAAAGAGCTACAGCAGCTGTTTCAGAAGGTCGATTGTCACCAGATAAACGTATTTTCTTGAAAGATGGCGAAAAGTGCTATTTCGTGAGATTGTCTGAAGTGTTCATGATTGAATCTGTTGGTAACTATTGTCGCTTCCATTTTGGCAACAATCGCCCGATGATTCACCGTTCATTAAATAAAATCCAAGAACGCCTCGATCCTACGATTTTCTTTAGAGCAAATCGTCAGCAAATTATTAATACTGAGTATATCCACGATATAGATTCTTACTACAAAGGTGGTATGAAAGTGGTGTTGAATAATGGTATCGAATTAGAAATTTCGACCAGAAACTCAGTAGCCTTCAAAGAAATGATGGGAATCTAAGTTTAATATTGACAACTCACATCTATGATTATAGCAATATACAGAGACTAAATGTGATTCTTGCAATACAATATTTCCAGAGCTTGGTAGCTATTGCTATCAAGCTTTTTTATTGTTTTCTCAATTCTTTCCTGACAATTATCTTCTCACAACTGAAGACTTTTCTCTAATTTTGTCTCTATGCGTATTTTTAAAACTCTTTACAATATCTGGGCAGCGTTTTGGTTGCTATTTATTTTCTTGCTTCTGTTTCCGTTTTTCTGGTTATTTCTTCAAAAAGAATCATGGAAACCTAAAGCTCACTATCTAAATCGTTTGTGGGGAAAACTGTATTTCCCAATGATTGGAGTGCCTATTCGTGTTGAATATCGTTTTCAACCTGATACACAACAAGCTTATGTTTTTTGTGCTAATCACTTTTCATATTTGGATATTGCCGCTATGGGAGTTGTGTTGAAAAACTACTACGCATTTGTGGGTAAAAGTGCTATTAAGAAGGTGCCTCTTTTTGGGTATATGTTTTCAAAACTGCATATTCAGGTAGACAGAGAAGACCGTAGTAGTCGTGCCAAATCGATGACTCGTTCGGTAAGAGCTTTGCAAAATGGTAGAAGTATCGTGATTTTCCCTGAAGGTGGCATTAAATCTAAAACGCCACCATTGATGCACAAACCTTTGAAAGATGGAGCTTTTGTGATGGCAGTGCAGCAGCAGGTTCCTATTGTGCCTGTGACGTTTGTGAATAACTACAAAATCATGTTCGATAGTAATCCTTCGTTGACTCGTATGCCTTTGCGTGTGGTTGTGCATGAGCCTATTTCAACGGTTGGAAAAACTCAGGAAGATATTGAGGCCTTGAAAGAAGAAGTATTTCAAGTAATTCAAAGTACGCTTTTGGCATACAACACATAATATTCATTAGTTTTTGAAGTACGGATATTTGAATGAGACAAGGTCGTCCGTTTTTAGCACCGATTACTCAACAAATTTGCCAATTATCCACAAATGTTATTTTTAGAACTAATTCTTTATCTTAATTTGCAACATAAGATTAGCGTTTTACTGAATCTAAAAACTAAAACAAACTATGTACTCACACGAAATTGATTACAAGATTATTGGTGAAGATATCCAAATTGTAGAGATTGAATTAGACCCTAACGAAACCGTGATAGCCGAAGCAGGCGCCATGGTTTATATGGAAGATGGTATTACTTTTGAAACTAAAATGGGTGATGGCTCTAACGCTGACAACTCTGTTTTGGGTAAAATCTTCCAAGCTGGTAGTCGTTTGTTGACAGGAGAATCCTTGTTTATGACGCACTTTACTAACCGTGGTTACGGTAAACGTAAGGTAGCTTTTGCTGCACCACACCCAGGTACAATCGTTCCTATTAATTTGGCAACTATGCCAGGCAATACTTTAATTGCTCAGAAGGATAGTTTCTTGTGTGCAGCATTGGGTACAAAAGTATCTATTACTTTCAACCAACGTATTGGCTCTGGTTTCTTTGGAGGCGAAGGTTTTATTCTTGAAAAATTACAAGGCGATGGTTTGGCGTTTGTACACGCTGGCGGTACAATTGTAGAAAAGTACTTGAACAACGAAACCTTAAGAATTGATACAGGTTGTATCGTAGCTTTTGAGCCAACTTTGAGTTATGACATTCAACGTGCAGGTAATTTGAAATCAATGGTTTTTGGTGGAGAAGGGCTATTTTTAGCTACAATGCGTGGTACAGGGCGTGTTTGGATTCAATCAATGCCACTTTCTAAATTAATTCGTACACTTTCGCCTTATGGTCAAAATACTAATAAGGAAGGTGGCTCGGTATTGGGTGGATTAGGTAATTTATTCGAAGATTAATCGTAAGTGTAAATTTTGCAATAAAGTTTACATAAGAACGTTTCCTCTTAGATTTTATACTTGAATGATGTAGTTTTGCAAGTATTATCAGCCTGTCTGAAGCGTCTAGCTATTTGGAATAGGGCACACTCACCAATAACTACTTTTGTAATGAATCTCAAAAAAATTCATACATATACGATTCAAAGAAAACCTCATGGTCTGATGGCTGTGAGGTTTTCTGCTTTGTTAGTACTCCTTTTGATGAGCATATCGGCTTGTCGTCAAAAGAAGGAGGATGATGGTTTTACGCCCAAACCTAAAGGCTATAATCGTATTGATTTGCCCAAAGCTGAATATCAAATGCTAACCGAAAAGCATCCATATAGCTTTGAATATTCTAAACATGCAATCATAAAACCCGATACTGTTCGATGGGCGGAGCCACACTGGATTTATATTTATTATCCAGAGATGAAAGCAATGATTCAGTTGACCTATAAATCTTTGGATGGCGACCAACAAAAGCTGGCTAAACTGATTGATGATGCTCACCGTTTGGCTGCAAGACATAATATTAAGGCCTATTCTATCAAAGATTTGGTGATGAAAACCAAGTCGGGCAAAACGGCTAAATTGATAGAATTAGAAGGAGAGGTACCAACGTATGTGCAGTTTTATACGACTGATTCAACAAAGCATTACTTACGTGGTGCTTTATATTTCAATACTGCCACCAAAAGTGATTCTTTAGCTCCTGTCATTGACTATCTCAAAACCGACGTCATTCGCTTGATTAATACCTTGCAGTGGCGTTAGTGGAATTGTGAGTTGTGAGTGAAGAATTGTGAATTATTTTAACAAGACTAGAAAATGGTAGAAGGTTTATGCTAATTCAAAAAATAATTCACAATTCACTCATTCAAAATTCACAATTAATGAATCGGTACTACCAATTTTATACTGACATTCCTTCCCATGTTATAAACTCCACGTCGTTGTGTAGTGGGGTTGGTGTCGAGGTATTTGAGTCGGCTTTGATGGTTTTGGTAGGCTAAGTCAAAGAGGTTGTTGACATTGATATAGAGAGAAGCAATAGTCTTTTTATCTTTGTTCCGCCAAGTCATACCTGTTCCTAAATTTACCAGGGAATAAGCTGGCGTAATCGTTTCGGTATTGTAAGCCAACAGGACCTGATTTTGGGTTTGATGATGTTCTAATTCTGCTAAGAAATACACATTTTCTACATATTTCCCCCAAGTTTTTTTATTCCATTTTACTTGACTAATCCATCGTGCAGGTGGCATAAACGGTAGATATTTTGACGAATCATTAGTAGCTTGTTGGTTAATACCTTTTACCATCGAATAACTTTGGTTGAGACTTAACCAAGGTACAGGAGTAAAGTTGACAGTTGCTTCCAAACCTTGCAGTAGAGCATTGCCTTGTACATATCTAAACACGGGCACTTGATTGACCAAGGAATCTTTGCCATTTGGCGCCTGAACTCTTTCAGAATAAGTATAATGTTGAATTTGGTTTCTAAACCAGCTTACATCAATATACCATTGACGGTTTTCCCATGTAAAACCAATATCTGTCTGTAGCGAAACTTCTGATTTTTGATTGCTATTCCCAATTTCATAACGAAAAGTCCCTGCGTGTTCGCCGTTGGATGATAATTCGGGAACAGATGGCGCCCGAAATCCTCTCGCCATATTGCTACGCATACTTAGATTGGAGTTGAATTTAAATACTAGTCCCAAGCTACCAGTTATGTTACTGTAAGAGCTACTTAAACCACTAAAACGTTCTTCGATTGCACCGTTAGGAGAGGTCTGAAATTTGCCATCCGCATCTACGTAAAGTTGTGCGATATTTAATTGACGATAGTCATAGCGAAGTCCTCCGCTCACAATCAAATTATTCCATTTCTTTTTCGAAAAAATAAAAACTCCTTTATCTGCTAAATCAAAATTGGGATATAGCGTTTCATTGCCTTTATTATTCATGTTTTGCCATAAACCATTACTTCCAAAGCTAGTTTCCCATTGATTTCGCTCGGGCAAATGTAAGCGAATATCATAGTAATAGTTTTGCAAAAAGAAATACAAATCTGGCTCAAAAGGCTTGTAGATATTCCCATATTCACGACGATGATTTTGGGCATATGAGAATGTAAAACTCAATGAAGATGCCCCTAGTTGAAATAAAGAGTTACTGGTTAATTTGTAATTACTCAATGCTTGTGAGTTACTAGGGTTAATGGTTCTGCCTTCAAGTTCTTGAGGAGATACAGGAATCAATTTTTCTTCTCCATTTTCTAAAATAGCTTTTACAAAACGTCCTTGTGTATCGCGCTGTCCATCGATGATATTGATATTTTGTCCAAACTTTGAAAAGTACAAACGAGAGTATCCCCATTTCTTTTGTACACCTACTATTCCTGAAAAATTAAGTTCATTGAAGTTTGAACCCCAAACTCGACCATCATACTTATTTTGATAGTTTTGAGCATCTTTTAGGCTAAATCTTGCCTGCCAGAGTAAGCCATTTTGGTTGTGTGCCAAAGTGCCAGATACTCCATGAAATCCTTGATTAGTCTGATAATTATATAAAATATTTCCAGCTAATGAGGTATTTTCTGGTGGTAAAATAGAAATGACGGACATGACCCCTCCAATACCATCCGAGCCGTACATCAACGAACCAGCTCCTCGAATAATCTCATATCGATCGATTGAATATTCGTCGATATGTAATGAATGTTCTTCGCCCCATTGATTATCCTCTTGCCGTACTCCATCATGCATCGTAATTACTCGATTAAAACCCAGTCCACGAATAATAGGCTTCGACAACGTAGCGCCAGTGGTAATTTGCGACATGCCAGGGAGTTTACTAATTGCATCGACAAGGTTGGTACTACCCGATTGTAGCCATTGTGTTTTGGAGAGTGCCGCAATAGGAATAGGACTTTCTTTAACGACCGTCTTACTTGCCGAGCCAGAAACAATAACTTCTTCGAGCGAAACTGCACTTGGCGTAAGCTTAATATGTAGCGTAGTGTCAGTGTGAAGATCGATTTTTTGAGTATAGGTTTTATACCCAATATGACTTATTTGTAGAGTATAGGTGCCTTTTTTAAGGTCACTGAAGTAAAATTTACCATGCTGTTGACTCAAATTTCCGCGACGCAATTCAACAAGGTAGAGATTAGCCCCGATGATTTCTTCTTGATTATCGGAGGAAATAACCTTTCCTTGAATTTGTACCTGTGCTTGGCACATCACAGAGTACAATAGTCCTAAAAGTAGTAATAATTTTTTCATGAGAGTGAAACAAGAGTTTTGTAGGGCTTAGATAGATCTAACTATTGACAATAGTTTAGTTTTGGTTTATTAAATTTTTAGGTTAATCTAAAAATTTAAACAAATATAGACTAAAAAATATATTTGTCAATGCTTATTCGCCTAAAAGTCAGAAGAAAACAAAGTTTGAAGCATAAACTTAATTGTATCAAAATGATTTATTCCTTGGTATTCCCTGCCTTTCTGCTTTGATTTTTGGCTGAGAATTTTAACTTTGTAAAACCAGCCCAATTTGATTCATCAACACACGACTCATGCAGCAAGATTTTTTTGCCAAGATTGTTAACTATCGCCGTTCGGTTCGAGTATATGATGCTCAAGCCGAAATAGACGAGCAGGTTATCCAAAAAAGTTTGGAGTTAGCCACACTTTCGCCCAATAGCAGTAATATGCAACTTTGGGAATTTGTGTGGGTGAGTAGTCCAGAGAAAAAGGAGGCTATAGCCAAGGCTTGTTTCAATCAGTCTGCTGCTCGAACAGCCCCTCATCTTATCATATTTTTAACCCGCCAAGACCGTTGGAAAAATATGGCTCAATGGAACTTGGACAATATCAAAAAACAATTTCAGGGAAAAGAACTCACGGGTCGTGACAAGCGAGCTATGGATTATTATGGCAAACTGATGCCCTTGTTTTACCGCAATGACTGGTTTGGCTTTATGACTTTACTTCGCAAACTTATCATTTTAGTCAAAGGATTTAATCGACCGTTTTTGAGAGTTTCGTCCCATGCCGACCAACGAGTGATGGTGCATAAGTCATGTGCTTTGGCTGCACAAACATTTATGCTAAGTATGGCCTCGCATCAATATGATACCTGTCCGATGGAAGGTTTTGATAGTCGTTTGGTCAAAAAATTGATTGACGCTCCAGCAGGAGCCGAGGTGTGTATGATTGTAGCTTGTGGAAAGGGAGCAGACGATGGCGTCTATGCAGCCAGAACAAGAGTGCTATCAGAGGAGATCATTCGGAAAATATAGTATGTTAGTGGGCAAAAATTAGAGCTAAGTTTTGTGTTTTAGGCACTAGGCAACAGGCACAAGGCAAAGAGTGTTAAAATGTTTTTAATGACCACAGACATGCATTTTTCCCAAGCCCACCGCCGAAAGCCGATACCTGCAAGCCCAAAGTACAATCTTAAATTTTATTTTGCCACGCACTTAATACCAAAGTCCACAATATTCACTTTACTAAAACTAAAACTTACCTTTATTTATGAAGAAATGCGTTTTGCTAGTGCTTTCGATGTTATCATTCGCAAGTATGGCACAAAAAAAGAAAGCTGCTACAGCAAGTCCTTTGGAAGCTGAGAAGCAAGCGATGATTGGTAATCTTGACAAACGATTCGATGAATATGCCAAGATTTCAAAACAAATTTGGGATTATGCAGAGCTTGGCTACATGGAAGAAAAGAGTTCTCTTTTATTGCAAGAGCAATTGAAAAAAGAGGGCTTTCAGGTACAAGCAGGTATTGCAGGGATACCAACGGCCTTTGTAGCAACTTATGGTGCAGGGAAACCTGTAATAGGTATTTTAGGCGAATATGATGCTTTACCAGGCTTGGCACAAGAAGCTACTCCCGAAATAAAACCTATTCCTAATCAAAAAGGAGGACATGGTTGTGGACATAACCTTTTTGGTACGGCGTCGGTGGCGGCGGCTATTGAAGTAAAGAATTGGTTGCAAAAATCAGGTAAGCCAGGAACCATCAAAATTTATGGCTGTCCAGCCGAAGAGGGTGGTTCAGGCAAAGTATATATGGTTCGTGAAGGGTATTTCAACGATGTAGACGTGGTATTGCACTGGCACCCAAGTTCTGCGAATGCGGCGGATGCAAGTACGTCATTGGCGAATAAAAATGCTAAATTCCGTTTTAAAGGCATCGCATCGCACGCAGCGGCCGCACCTGAGCGTGGTCGTTCGGCACTCGATGGCGTAGAGTCGATGAACTATATGATTAATATGATGCGTGAGCATATCCCTCAGGATACGCGTATTCATTATGTAATCACCAAAGGAGGTGAGGCTCCTAACGTAGTGCCAGCCTATGCCGAGGTATATTATTATGCGCGTCATAAAGACAGAGCAATCTTACAAAGTATTTGGAAACGTATCGAAAATGCAGCTCAAGGTGCAGCTTTAGGTACAGGCACAAAAGTTGAATGGGAAGTGTTAGGGGGTGTTTACAACCTTTTACCCAATGTAACATTAGCAACGCTTGTTCATCAAAATATGCAGAAAGTAGGAGGGGTTATGTATAATGACGAAGAGAAAAAGTTTGCAGAGAAAATTGCAGAAACATTAGGGGAGCAAAAGCAGGATATCAACAATGCTGCTAAGATTAAAAATTTTACTGATGCATCAGAAAGTGCCACATCAGGAGGTTCGACCGACGTAGGGGATGTAAGTTGGGTAGTACCAACGGTTGGTTTAGGTACTGCGACTTGGGTGCCAGGCTCGTCGGCGCATAGCTGGCAATCTACTGCTGCAAGTGGTATGTCGATTGGACAGAAAGGGATGATTGTAGCCGCAAAAACACTAGCAATCACAGCGCTTGACTTGATGAATGACCAAGCGACTATTGATAAAGCGAAAGCTGAGTGGCTAGAAAAACGTGGAGGAGCTGACTTTAAATATGAAGCATTACTCGGAGACAGAAAACCTGCCTTGGATTATAGAAAGTAAGCATGAGTCATCCCTAATTTAGTGATTGGTGATTGAGTGCATGAGTGATTTTTCTAAAATTGGCATAGTGATATCAAAAAGCGGTCGAAAACATATTTTTCGACCGCTTTTTTGATGCTATTAAGCTAGATATGAATGGCTTAAGACGCAATCATTGCTTCTCTACTGATGGAATACAAATTTTCACATAATCACTCACTCGCTTAATCACTAAATCGCTACATTAGTTATGTTTCATGTTTGTAAGAAAAAATAGATGTTAAGAATGACATTTTTGAGAATCAATCGTTTCTAGTTAGATGATATTAATTTTTAATTTCAAACTAAACGATTCAGGTTTTGGCAAACAAAAGGATGTTTTTTTTACTTAAAACCTATTACCTTTATTCTAAAGCCTCACGATTAAAGTTTCATTTTACTCATTCTTACTTATGAAAACACTAGGATTCCTTTGCGTTACTTTACTACTTTTTGTCAGTACTGTTACAGCTCAAAACACCGTTAGTCCCGAAGACCAAAGCAAAATCAAACAATTGATAGCTGACGAGACCAAAGCTTTTTATGCTAAAGATTATGAAACATGGATGACGCTTTATCGCCAAACGCCACAAACTTACTTTGCTCAATACGAAAAAGGTCAATTAATTGTGAAAGATGGTTGGGATGCCTTGAGCACTTGGGCAACTACTTGGTTTAATGAGGGCAAAAAAGGGGCAAAGCCTACGTTTGCTAGAGAAAAAACAAATTTCAGAAAAGTAAATCCTACCTATGTGTGGGTGACTTTTAAACAAATAAAAACCTTAGATGGTAAAAAAGAAACTTCTCAAGAGTTAAGAATTGTAGAGTTGATTAAAGGCGAATGGAAAATGGTAAATCATACCAGTATGCCAGCCTCAACAAGTTCTGTCAAAGAAGAATTACCGATTCCTGAAAAAGATAAAAAGCCCTCAGCTAAGTCAGAAAAGAAACAGTAATAGTCTCAGCCACTGATGGGTACAATAGGCAGATATGTTTTTGCAAGACTGAATTTTACTTTGTAAAAAGTATTTAGAAAAAGGAATAAAGGCACAAAGTGTAAAACGCTTTGTGCCTTTATATTTGAAGAAATATTCGCAATTATTTAAAGAAAAGCCCTATGTCGCACAAAATAGGATGGAAAACCGCCACTATGTTAGTTATTTCCAATATGGTTGGAACGGGTGTTTTTACCAGTTTGGGATATCAATTAGTCGATGTACAAAATGTTTGGAGTATTGTATTGCTGTGGGTGTTAGGAGGTGTTTTAGCATTGATTGGCGCATTTACATTCGCCGAACTAGGAACGCATTACAATGAATCTGGGGGTGATTATATTTTTGTTAGTAAGGGTTTTCACCCTTTCTGGGGTTATCTCACCGCTTGGGCTTCTTTGATTGTAGGTTTTTCGTCGCCCGTAGCCATTGCAGCGCTTGCCATGGAAGCCTATTTGAGCCCGTTTGACATACCTAATTTGCGTTGGTATATCGTTTTATTGATTATTTTGATCAGTTTATTGCACTCCTTTTCACTCAAGCATAGTAGCGTTTTTCAGAATATTACCACTGTGGTAAAAGTACTATTTATCGGTTTTTTATTAGGAATAGGCATTTGGTATGCACCTATTCCTCAAAATGCTATTAATGTCCAAGTGCCAATTTGGAATGAAATTACCAAGACAGGTTTTGCTGTTTCACTATTATATGTAACGTATGCCTACACAGGCTGGAATGCAGCAGCGTATATCGTAGGAGAAATACGCAATCCTAGCAAAGATTTACCCAAGGCTTTGATTTTTGGCACCTTGGGCGTCATTGTAGTGTACGTACTTTTGCAGCTGGTATTCTTGAAATTTGGAACTTATGCACAGTTGAAAGGACAAGCCGAGGTAGCGATTTTAGCAACTCAAAATATACTAGGTCCTACCGCCAATAAGTGGATTAGTGCAGGGATTGGATTTCAATTGATAGCTACAATGAGTTCTTATATTTGGATAGGTTCTAGAATAGTACACTCGATGGCACAACATTACACTTTATGGAAATGGATTCGTCCAACTAACAAGCACGATGTGCCAATTCGAGCAATATGGCTATTATGTGCAGTGATTTTGATATTGTTGTTGTCTGGAAGTTTGCAGCAGATTTTACTCTATTCGTCCTTTGTATTGCAATTGATGGGAACAATCGCTGTGGCAAGTTTCTTGAAAATTCCTCACGAGGGCGACCGTTTCAGAAGTCCTTTAAGCCCTTATATTCAGTATTTGTATGTGGGTTTTAGTATGATTGTTTTATTATTTATCATTTATGATAAACCTCAAGAAAGCTTTATTGGCTTAGGGATTTTGTTGGTTGGGGCAATAACGTATTTTTGGTCTAAGAGAATGTAAATGAGAGGATAAATAGAGTAAAAGTTGATCAAATGTTAAACTAAATAGGGTTGTGTAATAGTAACTATATTTCTATTCGCCACTTGTTACTTTTCTTGCCTTGACGCAAGAAAAGTAACAAAAGAAAGTCAAGAAATCCCGCTGTTTGAGCCGAAGGCGAGTTTCGGGATTTCAAAAATTGCTTAGGAGAATTTCTAACTTATTAATCATCTAATGATTACAATATTGAACTGTATATTGTCAAAAAGTTCAAACATTTAAAAGATAAAATATAATATTGAGATTTATGAAAAGACTAGTGATAATACAGCACGTTTCATATTGGGAAGTATGTTAGAAAAACCTTGAATTGTTGTTGGGTTAAATCCAAGTACGGCTGATGAAAAAACTCCTGACCGTACTATTAATAGAGTAATGGGCTTTGCAGAGGGGAATGGTTTTGATAGCTTTATTATGCTAAATCTTTATCCACAAAGAGCTACATATCCTAATGATTTACATTTAGAAATGGATGAAAATTTATTTTCTCAGAATATTGAAGAAATCTCAAAATTATTAAATAGTAGAGAGTCATTTGTGATTTTGGCAAGCTGGAGCGAAAAGATAAAGCTACGCAAATACTTTACTGATTGTATTAAAGCTATTTATATACTATCCAAAGATTATAATATAAGGTGGAATAAAATAGGAGAGTTAACAAAAATAGGGCATCCTCGTCATCCTCTTTATGCACCCTATGCTTCAGGGTTTACAGATTTTAATATCGAAGAGTATATTAAAACTTAAATAAGATAGCATGTA
Organism: Flectobacillus roseus; assembly: GCF_030056595.1. NCBI lineage: Bacteria > Pseudomonadati > Bacteroidota > Cytophagia > Cytophagales > Flectobacillaceae > Flectobacillus > Flectobacillus roseus. The sequence continues at coordinate 41,356 of NZ_JASHIF010000012.1, read as the reverse complement.
ATACAAATGAGATGGTCGAAAGACCATCTCTTTTTGTATATAGAAAATCCGAATTCCAGCATCCACAATCTCCAATCTAAATGACTGGCATAGCGAAGAGTTTTACGTCATCGAGATTAATGATATCACCACACATGATGACCAAGCGTTCCACTACGTTGCGTAGTTCACGAACATTACCCGTCCATGGAAGAGACTGAAGATACTTCATGGCATCATCGGTTACTTCTTTGGTTGGCTGACCGTATTCATCGGCGATATCTTGTAAGAATTTATCTACCAATAATGGTACGTCAGTAGGGCGCTGATTCAAAGCAGGAACGTGGATAGGAATTACGTTCAGACGGTGGAATAAGTCTTCACGGAAACGTCCTTCTGCTATTTCCAATTGTAAATTTTTATTGGTAGCGGCAAAAACACGTACATTGATTTTGATTTCTTTATCGCCACCTACGCGTGTGATTTTATTTTCTTGTAAAGCACGAAGTACTTTTGCTTGAGCCGAAAGACTCATATCGCCAATTTCGTCCAAAAATAAAGTCCCACCATCTGCTTGCTCAAACTTCCCGATTCGTTGTTTGATGGCAGAAGTAAAGGCTCCTTTTTCATGTCCGAACAGTTCTGACTCAATCAGTTCAGAAGGAATAGCCGCGCAGTTTACCTCGATTAAAGGCATGTGGGCACGATTACTTCTTTCGTGAAGACGTTTGGCAACCATTTCTTTTCCTGAACCATTTGGTCCTGTAATTAATACACGAGCTTCGGTAGGTCCTACACGGTCAGAAGTGTCAATTACTCGGCGAATAGCATCCGAGTCTCCAACAATTTCATTGAGTTTATATACTCTCTTTTTGAGTACTTTAGTTTCAGTGATCATTTTTCCTCTTTCCAAGGCATTTCGTACTGTCACCAATAGGCGGTTCAAATCTGGTGGCTTCGAAATAAAATCAAAGGCCCCACGTTTGGTTGCTTCAACGGCTGTTTCCACATTACCAAAAGCCGAAATCATAATGAATTGAGTCCCTTTGCCCATTTCTGTGGCTCGTAGCAACAAATCCAAACCTTCGATTTTGGGCATTCGTATGTCACAAAGAACTACATCATAGTCATTGTTTTTGACCATTTCTAGTCCCTGTTCTCCATCGCTTGCTTCTTCTACGCTATACCCTTCATATTCAAGAATATCACGTAAGGCGCCACGGATGGCTTTTTCATCGTCGATTATTAATAGTTTTGCCATAGGCAGATTGTAAATTTTCTGGCGAACTGGTTCGTTTGGATTAGGATGGTAAATTCAATATTAGTAATTGTCAAAAATACACAAATTTTGAAGCTTTTAGACTAAACTAGCTCGATAATATGAAGTTTTATTAACTTTCTAGCAAAAATTTACCCGCACAGTCGCAATTAATTATGGTTTATCAAAGTAAAAATTATTGAATTGTTCTTCTATTTTGGTACTACTGCTACTCTTTCTTTGAGGGCTATCAAAAAGTTTGAATGCCTTTGATTTCAATAACTTATAAAAGCGATTATTCTTCCATAAATCTTTCAGAAAGATACATACTATACGTAGTTTTCAGGCATAGAAAATCAAAATATTGACTTTTGTTAAGAGTTTATGGTAGTTCTTTGCCGCAATGTGGACAAAACCTATGTTTTTCTCGCTCTTTTTTGTGAATATTGATATGTTCTGCAAATCCTGACGCTAAAATACCTGTTGGTAGTGCAATGATAGCAATTCCCGAAATTGCGATTATCCCGCCGAATACTTTTCCCAAAATAGTAACTGGGTAAATATCGCCATAACCAATTGATGTTATGGTGGTTATACCCCACCATAAAGTTGCAGGAATACTCGAAAAAACTCTTGGCTGGGCTGGACTCTCAAGATAATACATGACCGAAGATGCAATGAGTAGTAGGAAAATTAGAAAAACTAAACTCAATACTAATTCTTCTCTTTTTTCCTTAATCACACCTTCAATAACTCTTAAGGCATGAACATATCGAGAAAATTTGAATAGTCTAAATACCCTGAATAATCTCAAAATACGGATTAGTCCAGTATCCGAAGTAAAGTGAGATACGTAAAACGGTAGAATAGCCAGCAAATCAATAATACCGCCTGTTGAGGTCATATACCGTAAACGCCCCCAAATAGGATGTTTATATTTCTCGTTTTCGGTGCAAACCCATAATCGTAAGCAGTATTCGATAGTGAAAAATACAGCTGAAAAATATTCAAAATCAACAAAAACTTCATCAAATTCGCGTCTAATACTTCGGACAGAATGGAGAATAATGGCCACGGTATTGAGTGCAATAATGCTCATAATAAGGATATTGACTAGCCAATTGACCCCATTTTTTTTCCCCCGCGCTACCTCTAAGACGTGATATACTTTGTGTTTGAATGTATGCTGCATAAGCACTTATCGTTTTCAAGAATATAATGACTGATTAGGAATCTGATTTGAATAAATTAAAATGCACAAACGCAAAAAACGCCCTGCCTTTACAAGCAGAGCGTTTTGCTGAATATATTAAAGCTAAATCGTCACTCCAAAATTTTATAAAGGTTAGCTCCAATTTACGAATTAGTTTCTTCTGTTTGAAGTTGTTTCTCAAAAAGTTCTTTATAGGCGCCTTCCTTAGCCATAAGTTCATCATGCGTTCCTTGCTCGATAACATGACCGCCATCAAGCATGATAATTTTATCAGCTAGCTTTGCTGAAGATACTCTATGAGAAATTACGACAGATGTTCTGCCTTTCATAATTTCTTGTAAGTTATTCAAAATCTGATGCTCTGTTTTGGTGTCTACAGCCGAAAGACAGTCGTCCAAAATAAGAATCTTCGGACTTTTTGCAATGGCTCTTGCTATAGACAAACGCTGTTTTTGACCACCCGATAAAGTAACGCCTCTTTCGCCCAACACGGTATCAAATTGTTCAGGGAAGTCCATGATGTTATTGTATAAATCGGCATCTTTCGTGGCTTGAATTACCTGTTCGTCAGACATATCCAAGCTACCAAAACGTACATTGTTTTTGATAGAATCAGAGAATAAAAATACATCTTGAGGCACATAGCCGATTTGACCTCGGAGACTTTGTACATTCCATTCTTTCAACTCAAAACCATCCACTTTGATTTGTCCTTCTGTGGTATCGTACATTCTACAAAGCAAGTTGGCTACGGTACTTTTACCCGAGCCTGTAGTGCCTAAAATCGCTACAGATTCACCTGCTTTTACGTGCATACTAAAATCATGTAGCGCTTCAATTCCTGAGTCTGGATATACAAATCGTACACGGTTAATATCAATAGCTCCTTTGATGGTCTGAGAGATATCTTTTGTTGAAACGATATCTGTTTTGATATTCAAAAATTCATTGATACGTTGCTGCGAAGCTGCTGCACGCTGAATTTGAGAGGTAGTCCAACCCAAGGCAATCATTGGCCATGTGAGCATGTACACATACATGATAAATTCGGTAATACTACCAGGCGTTAGTCTGCCTGACATTACTTCTTGTCCACCAATATATACAACCAAAACCGAACTTAACCCTGCCAAAATAGAAACCAGCGGTGTAAAGAGAGAATCTACTTTTACCAAGTCTAATGATTTTTCACGATAAATATTCGATTGTTTGGTAAAAGCCACAGTAGATGGCTCTTCCTGTACAAAAGCTTTTAGCACTCTAATTCCTGAAAAAGCTTCCTGAACAAATGTGGATATTTTGGAAAGGTTTGCTTGTATCTCTTCTGATTTACGAATGATAATGGTATTAACAAAATAGATACTTCCTGACAAGAATGGCACAGGCAATAATACATACCAAGTCAACTTAGCATTTACCGAAAGCATATATCCAACCACCAAAACAAATACCGAAATAAGGTTGAGTCCATACATCAAACTCGGCCCTACGTACATTCTCACTTTGCCAACATCTTCCGAAATACGAGCCATCAAATCGCCAGTATTGTTTTTACGGTAAAAGCTCAAAGGCAAGGTTTGGTAATGATGATAAATTTCGTTTTTGAGGTCGTACTCAATATGGCGTGACATTACAATGAGGGTTTGTCTTACAAAAAATAAGAAAATCCCTTTGAGTAAAGCCATAATTAGAATCAATGAGCCATAGAGCAAAATCGAGAAAGCAAAGATTTCGTATACAACGGTTTGCGCACCAAATCCATCATATAGAAAATAAAGAGAAATAGTTTCTTTTACTAAATCTAAAGCGTAACGAACAATTTGGGCAGGTACCACTCCAAACAAATTGGAGATAAATGTAAATAGCGTACCCAGAATCAAATACCACTTATATTGGAAGAAATACTTATTGAGATGTTTTAATGCTTTCATGTATAATTAACCAATGTACATTCGCAATAGTTTCCAGCGATGTCGATACATTGATATGTTTTTGGGTCTATTGTACAATCTTCCACAAACATAATTAGATGATTGTGGATTTTGGATATTTGATTTTAATTTTTTGCTTACAAGTCATTATTGGTCATGCACTTCTTGAGGTTTTGGGTTGATTTAGAAAGAATTGCGAAAAGAATGGACAATTTCAAGCCCTTGCTTCAGAAATCGAAAAGTATCGCTTTAAAATCGAAGCTTTTTTTCTTTTTACTAATGTATGTTTCTAAAAAAAATACTAATTTTGCACACTGATTTTCAGCGCCAAGGTATGGTGCAGTTAAAAATTTACAAAAACGTTCTTTGCATATCCAATGGTCAACCGACGCTTACTCCGTACAAAAGCATTCCAAACTATCTATGCCTTCCGCACAGTGGAACGTGCCAATTATCAATTAGCCTTCGATTATATTGCCGAGCAATTTTTACCAAATCTTGATTTAATGATTCCGAAAGAAGAACAGATGCCTAAACTTGAAGGTTTACGCAAGCTGGCTGAACTCTATTTCGAAGAATTATTCAAGGGTGAGGTTAAAGCTGAAGATATTCCTGCTGATTCAAAAAATGCAGGAAGACAAGCATTGGCCATTTATCGCGATGCGGTAAAACGCGACCGTGTGCGTATCAAGCACGCTATGATTGAAGAAGTAGAAAAAATCTATGATAATTACTTGAAATTACTTTTGTTGTTGGTCGAACTTGCTGACGTGGCAGTTTGGGACGAACAACGTCGCCTTTTGGAAAGTGAACACAAAACTTCTCGTTTTGGCGAAAACCAAGTAATTCTTGCCCTTCGTAATCTTCCTAACTTCGAAAACGAAATCATCAGACGTGATCTTCGTTGGACAGAAGATGACCAAAACTTTATCCGTAAACTTTTCTTGGATGCGGTTTTGCCAGATACGCAATTCCAATCGTACCTTCGTACATCAAAGCATAATTTTGAAGAAGATTTAGCCATTGTTGTCCACCTTCTTAAGACTTTCATCTTGAAACATCACTCTGTGGTGGCATATTTTGAAGAAAAAGACTTAAATTGGGGCGAAAATAAAGATGTTTTGAAAAGCTTAACAACGAAGACTTTCAAAATCCAAAACATCGCTGAATTGGTGTTACAGCCATTAGCTTTGAATTGGGACGACGATAAATTTTATTTTACAGACCTATTTGACCAAACGCTCAACAATGACGATGAATATGAAAAAATCATCATTGAGCAAACCAAAAACTGGGAAGCTGACCGTTTGGCAATGACCGACATGATTATCTTGAAAATGGGCTTGGCCGAAATGATTCATTTCTCAAGTATTCCAGTAAAAGTATCTATCAACGAATATATCGAGCTTGCTAAAAATTACTCGACACCAAAATCGGGACAATTTGTGAACGGTTTGTTAGATGTACTTTCTCAAAAACTTGCTGAGGACGGTATCGTTCGTAAGTCTGGTCGTGGTTTGATTGATAATAAATAATTTTTGATTGATGAGTTGTGGATGTTGATGTATATATTCGCAACTCATTGAATAATAAAAATAGGCGATTAGTAGCCTAGTTATGGTTCGAAATGGATTGTAAACAGCAATGTTTACAATGAATGTTTGAAAATTAGATGATAACGTGTTAGCTGACATCAAACCTATTTTGCCATAGTCTACCGCTTTTCTAACGTCTTAACACTTGGTTCAGTTATAAATCTAATTAACGAAAACAACTCATGAGCAAATCATCAAAGACCTTTTGGGCATTTATGACAGGTGCTGCTGTTGGTGCGGTGTTGGGCATCTTGTATGCTCCAGATAAAGGAGAAAATACTCGTAGCAAATTGTTGTTCCAATTGCAAAAATATCGTGATCAACTACAAAACCTTATTACTGATTTGATCGAAGGAAAAGAAATTCCTGAAACTATGGCAAAATCAGAAGGGAAAAAAGTAGTAAACGAGGCTCGTGAAAAAGCTGAGAGACTACTTGAAGATGTTGAGAATATGATGAATCAAATCAAAGCAAAAGCTTAATAGAACTCAAAAATACAGACGGTTGGTCAATACACACCCCAATCGTCTGTTCTTCTTTTTGCCTTTATCATCATGAAAAAGATTCTTATCGTTGTTGCGGCAATCGTAACATTGGCGGCCTGCCAAAACAAACAAAAATCACCTAGCGAAGCTTTAGCCGATTCATTGGCAGGTCTTCGCCCTACAGCCGACAGCTTCCCAGTGATGCAAATCGATACACCATTTGTCGATCTTGGCACACTTACCGAAGGCGATTCTGTCGTTCATACCTACAAATTCAAAAATACTGGTAACATGCCGTTGGTAATTAGTAATGTTAGTACTTCTTGTGGTTGTACTACACCTTCTTATTCAACACAGCCAGTAGCTCCGGGTGAACAAGGCTTTATTACGGTAAAGTTTAATAGTAAAAATAAAGAAGGCAAGCAAAATAAGACCATTACGGCTTATGCTAATACGGTGCCTTCCGAAAATACATTTAGCTTTAAAGTAGAAGTGTTTAAAAGAAAATAAGAATTTCTAAGCACAAAAGAATCCCAATAATTCCCATATTTGGGAATATTTTCAAATGTTAAATCTTCAAATTGGTAAAAATTTTATGTTGAATTCAATTCTTTTACAAGTAGCAGGTAGTAATATGTCATCATTGTTTTTGATTGTTGGGATGTTTGTTATCATGTATTTCTTCATGATTCGTCCTCAACAAAAGAAACAAAAAGAGCAACAAGCTTATGTAGATTCACTTAAAGCTGGTGACAAAGTAGTTACAATTGGTGGTGCACATGGAACAATCGTTTCGGTTCGTGAAAAAACAGTTGTAGTTGAAGTTGATGCTAGCAAAGGTGTACGTATTGTATTTCTAAAGACAGCCATTTCTAAAGATGCTTCTTCTCAATTAACTGCTGAATAAGTAGTTGAGAGCCATTCATCTAAGGAAATAGAGTGGGTGTGAAGATTTACATTTCTCTTTTCTGACTGAAATCTTATTTTCGATGAAACCAAATACTTCAAAAACAGACTATCGTGCGTTTTTTCTAAGCATTTTGGCTGCAACAGTTTTTTGGATCATGAATGCGTTGAATAAAGACGGTTATTCCCAAAAGATTTCGTTTCCGCTTCGTTTTACGTACAACGATTCTCTGTATATCCCGACTCAGCCATTACCCGAAAAAATTACAGTTCATGTAACAGGTAACGGATGGAGTTTGCTACGAAAGGCCTTAGCTTTAGATGTAGCACCCGTATATTACTCGATTAATAAGCCCTTAAAAACTAAGTTTTTAAATACAGGTTCATTAGCCGACTCTCTTTCAGATTATATCAAAGATGTTCGTGTAAATTATGTTGTTACCGACCGCTTTGAATTGGAGTTTGACAAAAAAGTAAAACGTATCATCAGGTTGCGTGTCGATAGCCTTAGTATTCCTTTACAGGAACGCTACATTGTTTCTAGTGTGATTAATCTTAATCCTAGTACAATTGAAGTGGAAGGTCCTGAAAGTACCTTAAATGAGCTAGGAGAGACACTTAATGTCAAAGTGCCAGGTCGCCGAATTCAAGATAATTATGACGATGAAATAAGAATTCCACTTCCTAAAAATTCTTATCTCAAAGCCAATAAAGAACGTGTTTCGGTGAGTTTTGAAGTTGCAGAATTATTGAAGTAATTCATAAATTAGTGGCCGATAGTTTTCTATCGGCTATTTTTTTGTCTTTTTATCACATGAAAACAAAACCCGTTGTTGTTGGCATTACAGGTGGTATTGGCTCAGGTAAGAGTACCGTAGCCAAGGTATTTTCGCTATTGGGTGTACCTGTTTACGAAGCCGATTCGAGAGCGAAATGGATTATTATCCAAAATCAAGAGCTGAAAAGGGAAATTATTGCTTTGTTGGGTTCTGAGGCATATTTACCTGATGGTAGCTATAATCGTGCATGGGTAGCCTCACAAGTTTTTGGCCAACCTGCATTGCTTCAAAAGCTCAATGCTCTTGTGCATCCTGCTGTACGAAAAGATGCGCAAGACTGGGTAATACAACATCAGGATGTCCCTTATGTGTTATATGAAGCGGCTTTACTAAAGGGCGCAGGTGATGGTAATCTTTGTGATAAAATGATTAGTGTTATAGCTCCGATTGATTTAAGGGTAAAACGTGTCAAATTGAGAGATAATCGTACGGAGGAAGAAATAAGAGCGATTATCGAAAGGCAACTTCCAGATGCTGAACGAATCAAGTTTTCGGATTGGCTTATTCAAAATGACGACAAGACTCCAGTGATTCCTCAGATTTTGCAGATTCATCAAAGTTTGCTCAAATGATAAGATTGTTCTCTTTTTCGGAAAGTACAAAAAAAGAGACTATCCGATAGGGTAGCCTCTTTTTAAACCTTTTAACACTACAATATTTTATTGGTGTCTCACTAGTAATTTTTTGGTAACCAATGAGCGTCCGTCTGCTGTCAATTGATACAAGTAAATGCCGTTAGGCCAATCTTTTGTCGAAATTCTAGACTTACGTTGATCTTTTTCTAAAATCTCTTCTTTTACTTCACTACCCAAAATATTATAGAAAGTAATTTTTGCTTCACTTACCTGCGACGAGATATTGAAATTGATATCTGCATGATCGTCTGCTGGATTCGGGAAAATATTAGATACCCAAAGTTTATCGTTAGAGAACAAATGTTCTTCTGAGCTTACTGCTTCTTCTGTACGAACTGTTTCTGCTATAGCGTTATTATTCGTAACCTCATTTTTTGCTACAGTCTTAACTGATTGTTGAGACATTAATGAGTTAGAAAAATATTGATTAATGGCAGTAGAGCGCTGTATATGAATACCACGATCAACACGGTCAAGTGTATTCGAATAAGGTTGAAAATAAGAAAAGGTTGATTTTCTTAAAGATGAAACCGTGGATGTTGAAGTGCTAGTTTTTTGCTTAGGCTTAATATCCAAACGGCTTTTATATTTATTTTCAGTTTGGGCGTTAGCATCAATGCTCGACATCACTGCTGTGAGCATTAACAAACTACCCAATATGTATTTTTGTAGAAGTTTCATTTCATCTAGTTGGTATTAATAAATTTTTAAAACAAAAAATAAGGAAGTTTACAACGATAAGTTTAATGATGCTTGGTGTTTTCTATTTTCGAGCAATAATCATACAAACTTTATACTATAGACTGATAAATGTATGAAAAGGTTGCTCCAAACGTAAAATTTTTTTTATGATTTGCACAATAAATTTATACAATCACTATTACACAAAAATATAGTAAAATATTTCAATTATACTATCACTAACTATTTTTTAATATTTTTTTTAGCTAACGGCTTTGCAGGCGTTTTAACGGTGTTTTTCTTCTGTGAGACAGAATCTTTTGGCACAGGTTTAGTCTCGATAGGTGCGATGTAGGCTACTTTTTTCAAAATACCTTCTTTACTAGGCTTGTCGGCAATTTTCCATCTAAAGCCATCTAGCTCTTTATCGTCTTCTTTGATTTCTTTTGGAGGCATGAACTTGCCGTCAGGTTTAGCTAAGAAAGCAATTTTGCTAATTTTACTTTTCCCAAAATACATATTCATTTTGCTACACTGAACACGATTCATCCCTGTAAGCTTATTCTTATCATCTATGGCAAAATAAATACTCTCACCATTTCCATCGACACTTACCTTTTCTACTTTCGAATCCTTCGTGAAATTGGCTACAATCCTACGACCTTTCACTTGGTTGAAATTATTGAGGGTATCTACCGAGACTACAAAAGATTTACCTTTCATGTTCATGACGTGTACCTTATTGTTTTTCAACAAAATGTTGATAGAATCGGCCTCAGATTGATTTTTATTATTCCACAGAATAGGTTTTTGATAAAAATAAATCGTCGAATCAGACACGTTATAACTCAGTGAGTCGCATTTTGCCGAGAGGTCAGATTTATACACTTGAACCTTCTTGTAGGCATAAAGCTTGCGAGTCTTGGTTTCTTTGTTATCCAATGAAACTAGCGTATCGGCAGTTAGAAAAAGCGTATCATTTTCAAATACATTTTTCAGTAAAGCTCTACCAAAGACTCTCGTTACACCTGTTTTCTTGGCGTAACGTCCATGTTCTCCTGTAAGAATGGCCTTATCTTTTTTCGAAACAAAAACGATATTACCATTGGCAATCCCAATTTCGGTAGGAGGGTCATAAATCATCGTATCGGCAGTCATAACATAGTCATCCGTCTTGACGGTTGAGCGTCCTTTGAGATTCGCGATTTTGGTAATGGTATTATATTGACTTCCAGGATTGGCGTAGGTTGTATCTTTTTTGTTGACAACCGTGGTTGGGGCAATAAAGAATGCTTCTTTTGATAAAGTACTGTAGCGCAAAGAGTCGGCGGTAAGTGAGCCATCTTTATCTACTACTTTTACATTATGCTTAAAATCAAAAAGCTTCGTTACTGTATTATAATAACCCTCACGACTAGTCAAAGTACTTTTTTTATCCACAATTTTCCCGTTGGTATTGTAATATGCCACGTGTGAATTGAGGTTGTAGTCCATTTGTTTAGTAGTCAAAATAATGGTGCCATCGTCGAGCTTGACGCGTCCATTCATTTTTGCCAATCTGTCGTTACCAAAGTAATAGGCAGTATCACCAGTAATAGTTACGGTATCAGCCTGAATGATTTTTACCTTACCATAAGCCTCCAAAACGTTGGTAGTTTCGTTCAAAATAGCTTGGGTACAATACACCAAAGTAGTGCCTTGACGTAGTGCCACGTTGCCCAAAAGCTTCCGAATTTGCATGAAAGGCGTATTTTGACCCACCAAGCTATCAGCTTTAATGATTTCGACCTGACTTTGTCCAAAAGAGTTTGATTGAAAGCCCAAGAGGCTGAAAATCATGAACAAAAGGATATACGGTTTTGAGGCAAAAAAAGATTTCTTTGTCTCAAATGAAGGAATCGAGCGAATAAATGACCCGATTTGCTGTATTTTAGAGTAACTTTGTCGCATAATATTAGAGCTACAAAATTAGCCAATAAAACCATGCTTGACGAGTTTTTAACGTTTATTAACAACAAAAATCTGATTAATTCTTCCGACAAAGTCCTCTTGGCTGTAAGTGGTGGAATGGACTCAGTAGTAATGTGTGATTTATTTAGCAAAGCCAAAATAGACTTTGCGATTGCGCACTGTAATTTTGGACTTCGTGGTGAAGAATCAAACGAAGATGAGACTTTTGTAAAAAAGCTTTCTATAAAATACAAGGTGCCATTCTTTGTAACCACTTTTCAAACAGCCGAATTTGCTGAAAATGAGAAGGTTTCAATCCAAATGGCGGCAAGAATTTTGAGATATCAGTGGTTTGAAAAATTGCGTAAGCAGCACCAATTTGACTATATCGCAACAGCGCACCATCAGAATGATGTACTTGAAACGGTACTTTTGAACCTGACGAAAGGCACAGGCATTGCAGGAATGCACGGGATTCAAATTAAAAATGGTGTAATCATTCGCCCAATTTGGTTTGCCGAAAAAGAGCAGATATTTGATTATGTAGTTGAAAATCAAATTATTTGGCGTGAAGATTCTTCCAATGAGTCTAACAAATACCAACGTAATTTGATTCGTAATGAAGTGGTTCCTTTGTTGAAGCAAATCAATCCAAATCTGGAGCAGACGATTCAACAAACTGTTGAGCGTATTGCGGCGGTAGAGGAAATTTTTTACCAAGAAATCGAAATGCTTCGTAAGCAAATCGTTTGGAGTGATGGCAAAGCATTTTTTGTGAATTATAAAGCGATACAGACACTTTCACAACCGATCGTGAAACTAACGGAGTTGCTCAAGCCTTTCAACTTTACTTACCAACAGTGTCAAGAGATTTTTGCTAGCTTTGACAAAGAACCTGGTCGGACTTTCTTATCGCCTACGCATGAGTTGGTAAAGGATAGAACCGAATTAGTTATTACGCTCAAAAACTTGACTAGCTTCGAAAGTCGCGTCATTGAAGCAAATGACACGAAGGTTAGAACAGATAGTTTCCAATTAGATTTTGAGGTTTTTGACCGCCCAGAAGATTATAAAGTACCAACAGCCAAAAAGTACGCTTGCTTGGATGCGGACAAAGTTCGTTTTCCTTTGCAACTGCGCAAATACAAAGAAGGAGATTGGTTTTGTCCACTTGGGATGAATAAGAAAAAGCTCATCAGCGACTTCTTGACAGACCAAAAAGTGCCTTTGAATCTGAAAAAAGAAACCTATTTGCTTACCTCCAATGGCTCAACGATGTGGGTTGTCAACCAGCGTGTAGATGACCGTTTTAAGGTAACGGATAAAACTACTCGTATTTTGTTGATTGAGTGTTTTAGTTAGGGTTAAAAATAAATAGAGATATGCCCCGAAGGAATTTGAGTCTTTCGGGGTATTTTTTGTCCATTTTACAAAAAAATAGACCACTCCTGTAATTCTATTGTAGTTGTAACGACTAATGTCATAAATTCCTTAAAATGAGTTTGATGGCAACCTATTTTAGGCAAGGACAAAGGACAACTCATCACTCTCAACTCAAAACTCAGAACGCATACGTGTCTATCGAAAAGCAATTTGTTACAGCATTACAGGCTCATCAAGCTATTATCCACAAAATTTGTGGGATGTATTGCCGTGACTTTGACGATCGAAAAGACCTTTTTCAAGAAATAGTGATACAGCTATGGAAGGCATTCCCCAAGTTTAGACAGGAATCAAAAGTGTCGACTTGGGTGTATCAAATCGCTTTGAATGTTGCCATTTCTGATTTACGAAAAATAAAACGAAAGCCTGTTGCTCAATCACTTGACGAGCTTAATCACGACATTCCTGATTGGATACCTGATACAGGTCAAGAGGAAAAATTACAACTATTATACAAAGCAATGGAACATCTTTCTTCTGTAGAAAAAGCCTTGTTGATGCTATATTTTGAAGAAAAAGAAAATGAAGAGATCGCCGAAATTATGGGTATTACAGCCAATAATGTCAGGGTGAAAATGACGAGAATCAGAGAGAAACTAAGAACTGAAATAGGTCGGAAATAGTAATTTATTCCGTTAAATCACTCCATTTTAAATTACAATATCCAATATGGAACTAGATGATTTAAAACATATTTGGCAAAATTCGGGAGAGGCATCTCAGCCTGCGATGAATGCTGAAGCCTTATTACTGATAACCCGACAACGTTCTCAAAATATCATTGAACGTTTGGTCCGAAATATCTGGTATGAACTGTTGGTTTCTATTTTCGTGGTCATCGCATGGTTCTATTATACCTTGTTTCATGCTGAAGAACATTGGAGAATAGGAGGGCTAACGATGGGTATTTTTATGATAGCAAGTTTAGGATTTTACCTGTGGGGTTTGTTTCGCTTAAAGTCTATTTCAATGGCTGATGTTTCGTTAAAGGAATCTTTGACACAACTGATTAAACAGTTTAAACTTTATATCAAAGCCTACACATGGCTGAATATTTTGTTGATACCATTTGCCAATTTTTTAGGAGCATATCTCATTTTTAGTCCTTTGGAAGATGGTCTAAAGACTTCTGCGATGATAGCTGTTGGCATGGCTCCCTCAATGTGGTGGTTGATGCGCTGGTATATCAATCGTCTTTATGGGCAGCACCTCACACGATTGGAAAGAGTTTTGCAAGAATTGAATGAATAGTTTTAGTTTTGTGATTCAAATAGAACATCAATCATGCAAACAGATACACTCAAAAATTTACTCGCACAAAAAGTAGAAAGTTTTTCGACTGAGCAAAAAAAGCAATATAAGGTAATTGAGCTTTATAAAATCATTAATAAACTTAGTAAGTCCTTGAAAAACAGTGATCAGCAACAAACTGCTTTGAGGCTTTTGAAAAAAACAATTGATGCTATATCTCCTCGAAACCCTGAACCTTCAGACGAGTTTTTGAGTAGTTACCAAGCATTACGCCAGCATTGCTTTATGGAGTACAAATATGATCCTGAAGCAAAGGCAACGATTTATTTATTGGTGGGTTTACTTTTTGGAATCGTATTAGGGTGGATTATTAAAAGTTTTTGGCTCGGGTTACCAATCGGTTTTTTTGTTGCTTTTTTCTTCTATTATACCTCTCTGAATAACGTGAAGAAAAACTAAGATAATGATTAAAGAAAGTAAAATCTCAAAACTCCTCACTCAAAATTCATAACTCAACATGACTTATTTGGCTAAATGTTTTACGATAGTTTTATGTTTTAGTGCATTGTTGCTTCCGCGCTTGTATGCACAAGAAAAACAGCATTCTTTGCTGTGGGAAATTTCTGGAAATGGACTTGCCAAGCCTTCTTATCTTTTTGGGACTATTCATGCGATTTGCCCAAAGGATTTTGTCATGAACCAGAGCATTGAACATAGTGTCACAAAATCATCCCAAGTGTATTTGGAGCTAGACATGGACGAGCCTTCGATGATGATGGATATGCAAAAAATGATGTTTATGCCAGAAGGAACAACCCTTAAGTCACTCATGAAAGAGGGCGATTATCAGTTGGTAGCGCAATTTTTTAAAGATTCGATAGGGGTAAATGTCGATAAAGTACAAAAGTTAAAACCCTTTGCTTTGAGTTCGATGACAGTGATGAAAATGCTTAACTGTCCTATCAAAAGTTACGAAATGACTTTTGTAGAAATGGCAAAAGCTCAGAAAAAAGAAGTGTTAGGACTAGAGACGGTAGAAGAACAAATGTCTGCCATTGATAAAATGGGATATGAGCAGCAAGCAGATTTGATGTTGGTCAAAATGGTAAAAAACTGGAATACCGATAAAAATACCTTTAGCCAAATGGTCAAGGATTATAAATCACAAAACATAGAGGGTTTGCTAAAAGATATGACCTCATCGTCAACGATGGATGTGGAGTTTGAAAAGAACTTATTGAATGACCGAAATAAAAATTGGGTACCAAGAATCAAAAAAATAATTCATGAAAAATCTACTTTTTTTGCCGTAGGAGCAGGGCACTTGCCTGGCGAAAATGGGGTGATTAGTTTATTGAGAAAAGAAGGATATATCGTGAAAGCTGTTGTGAAATAAGAAATAAAATTTGGTCTATTTATTTGCCTTAGTTTACTATCTTTGAAGGAGATGACTCCAATAGAAAAACATATAGATTCGATTGTAAACCTTTGTAAATCACATAAGGTAAAATCATTGTATGTATTTGGCTCAGTTTTGACAAGTCGTTTTAACTCAGATAGTGATATAGACTTAATCGTAGATTTTGAGAACATTGCATTAGAAGATTATGCTGATAATTATTTCGATTTAAAGTATTCATTACAAACGCTCCTTCAAAAGCCTGTTGATTTGCTTGAAGAAAAAGCAATCAAAAATCCTTTTTTTAGAGAGAAAATCACTCAACAAAAAAAAATAGTTTATATGGGATTTGAGTGAAACTTGGCTTAATCACCCTAATGCTACCCCAAATCCTATCCTCCCCAAGCAGACTTCCTACTTGATTTATATCATCTTTTTTATTGACGGTGCTAAGAATAATATGTGATGTTTCGTTCTACCTTTAGTATATAAAGTTTTCATCCAAAAACAAACTTATCTAAAGCTATGAAACTATCATTTCACGGTGCTGCTCAGACTGTTACAGGAAGCAAGCACTTAATTACGCTAAAAAACGGCAAGAAACTCTTATTGGATTGTGGCATGTTTCAAGGGCGAGGAAACGAAACCGATTCGCTCAATAGAGAATTTGGATTTGACCCTGCCGAAATTGACTACATGGTGCTTTCTCATGCTCATATCGACCACTCTGGTCTGATTCCTAAACTGGTTAACGAGGGCTACAAAGGCAAAGTTTATTGTACCTATCCCACCAAAGATTTAGCTCAAATTCTCTTGTTAGACTCTGCACATATACAAGAAACAGATGCTAAGTTTATCAACAAAAAACGCCGAGATGCCAACAAATCAGCTTTAAAACCCCTTTATGAAACGCAGGATGTTATGCGTTGTTTGATACGATTTGCGCCCAAAGAGCTAGATGAGTGGCACCAAATCGATGAGGATATTCAGCTCAAATTTACCGAAGCAGGACATATTCTTGGGGCAGCCGTTGTAAACCTTAAAATTAAGGAAGATGAGGAAATTAAGCATTTGACATTTACAGGCGATGTAGGTCGGTACAACGACTCGATTTTGAAATCACCAGCTCCTTTTCCACAGGCAGACATTATTATTTGTGAATCTACTTATGGGGATTCTTTGCATGACGATGCGCAAGTTTCGGAAGAAGAATTTATTAAAGTTATTTTGAGAACTTGTTTCGAACGAGAAGGCAAATTGATTATTCCAGCCTTTAGTGTTGGGCGTACGCAGGAGCTAGTTTATATTTTAAACCGTTTGATTGAAAGCGGTAGGATTCCTTCTTTGAATGTATATGTGGATA
This sequence comes from Flectobacillus roseus, assembly GCF_030056595.1. Lineage (NCBI taxonomy): Bacteria > Pseudomonadati > Bacteroidota > Cytophagia > Cytophagales > Flectobacillaceae > Flectobacillus > Flectobacillus roseus. Next base: position 24,428 of record NZ_JASHIF010000012.1, on the reverse strand, counting down.
GTCCCCTTTCGACAGAAGCGACGCGAATTACCTACAATCATCCAGAATGTTTTAACAAAAAATTGTTGAAATATATGGAGCATGATGAAAATCCATTTGACTTTTCGACTTTAAGATATATTACTGATAAAGAATCTTCTCAAGATTTAAACCAGAAAAAAGAGCCTTGTATTATCATTTCGGCATCAGGCATGGCAGAGGCTGGACGTGTAAAACACCATATTGCTAATTCTATTCAAAATTCCAGAAATACCATTTTATTAGCAGGTTATTGTGAACCCAATTCATTGGGGGGACGACTCAAATTACGTCCTTCGAATGTCACTATTTTTGGAGAAGAATATCAGGTAAAAGCCGAAACAGCTGAGATAAAAAGTCTTTCTGCGCACGCAGATTATGAAGATTTGTCACAGTTTTTGTCTTGCCAAGATCCACAGTTGGTCAAGCAGTTTTTTGTCGTGCATGGTGAGCCTGAAGTACAAGAGCATTTTAAAAGAAGACTTATCAAAAAAGGATTTGTGGAGGTATATATCCCTGCCCCGCACCAATCTTTTCATGTCTGATTTTTCTCAGAAATACGACTAATTTCTATCTCATAATGAAGTGATTAGCGTCATTTAGTTACAAGTTAATGCTGTGTAGTTTTGACATAGAAACTCAACCTAAACAGCATTGGTCATGAAAAAAGTTATCGTAGCGTTTGATGGTCTTCATTTCTCGAAAGGAGCAGTAAATTATGCCATTCAGTTGGCCAAAGATAGTGGCTCGGTTATTACGGGCGTATTTCTACACGATTTGTACTATCGCTACGGTGCTTCGGCTACCGTGTTGGAAGGTCAACCCTATTTTGATGCAAGTCCCTTGTTAAAATTGGCAGAGGAAGAAGAGGTAGAACTCAATAAGAGTGTACAGCAGTTTGAGTGGTATTGCAAAGAGTTTTATCCCCATTATGAGGTCGTTAAAGATATGGGAATTCCTGATTATGATTTGGTTCGTGAAAGTCGTTTTGCGGATGTAATAATTGTGGGTGGAGAGGTGTCGTTTACCGAAGAAAAGCAAAAAGCCAATAATCAGTTTGTAAAAGAGCTGTTGAAAGATGCCGAATGTCCTGTCATTGTGGTACCAGAAGACCCAGACCCAATTCATCATATTACATTAACTTATGATGGTTCTGCGTCTTCAGTTTTTGCGATAAAACAATTTTTGTATTTGTTACCAGCTAAACGTTACAAAGAATTTACGGTTGTTTCGGTAGCTGAAAAAGAGGGCTCCATGACGATTCCTCGTGAGGAAGCATTTATGAGTTTTCTGAAAAAACAAGTAAGCACCGTCAATTTTGAGGTATTGCCACACGGTAATCCAGGCGAAATGCTAGCAAATTATATCAATACACACCGTACGTCTATTGTAGTCATGGGGTCGTACGGTAGAAATGTATTGTCAAGAATTTTACACAAAAGTACCTCAGAGGAGCTTTTACAAAATCTGAAAGTACCTGTGTTTATTACACATATTTAAGCAATAGGGGTGTAAAATTTACCATCTAATTGTAGTTTCATAGAGAGAGATAAGTATTAGGGATTTCAAAAAGCATCGACAAATTTTGTTGATGCTTTTTTTATTTAATTGTGAGTTGTGAATGAAGAATTGTGAATGTTTGGGAATTAAGTCAGAATTCTAAAACTGTTTACTTCGGATATCGGATGTAGGATTTCGGAATGGTAATCATTTACATTTCTTTAAAAAATAAGGGTATTTAATCTAATTTCTGAAATCCGCAATCCTAAATCTGAAATAGTTTGAAATCCTTCGTACAGCTCTAGTTCACCATTCACAACTCACCATTCATAATTCTTAATTATTTTCCTGGATTATAAATTTTATCTGCAAACTTCATGACGTCTTCCTTGTAGTAAAGTACCTCTTTGAATTGTCCGTTGGTGTACATTTCGGCTTGGTCGAAGAAGTGTATAGAGTTAGGATTACCACTTTGACCGCCTGCTAATAATGATTTAGCTTTTACTTTTTCTCCAAATTCTACGGCACAAATAAAGCTATTGCCATTTACGCCATAACGTTTTTTGGTTCCATAATAACGACCAGTGTAAGAAGGAAGCATTCCCCAAGCAGAAGACGCAAATGGCACAGGAATACTCGCTTTGCTATCGTCATACTTTTGTTCAATATCGCTCGAAATGCGTTGGAATCGGTTGATTTCGCCCCATGCAACTTGCCAAGTGCCAAAACGGCTACGTAAATCTTGGATAGTTTCGAGCATAGGGTCTAGGAGTTCTTGAGCAGATGCTGTGGCTACGTACTGTTCTGTACGACCAACTTGATCCGCCTTTAGTTCATCTTTTACTTGTACTTTGGCGATGGCAGATTGTAGTCTTGTTGCCCATTCGATGGCTAATGCCGTAGGAATAGAGCTTTTGCTAGTACGAAAATCCCAAAGTTTTAATTGTTCAATAGGGTCGGAAATAGAGGCATATTTTGAATTTTGACCTTCTTTTTCATACGCTTTTATCAAAGCAGGAACTAGCACTTCAAAGGCTGCCAAATAGGTATCATAACCCGCTTCGATAACTTTGTCTAAATTGTACTTTGGAATGCTACTCAAAACTCTTACTGCATTAATTCCTCTAAAGTTTTCACCATCAGGCGCCATGTATTTCGGATAATCGGCACGTTTGGGACTATTACTTCCTGCTACTGTATAAGGTGTGGCATTACAGTTTTGAAGCCAGCCATTGGTAGGGTTGTACACATGCAATGACTCTTTTACTGGGTGCAAACCTTTCCATTCGGTAGCTGCAATAGAGCCATCCACTGGTTTTGACCAGTCGTATTTGTTGTCACGAATTGGCAAATAGTTACCATGCCAATAAGCAATATTTCCTTCCGCATCGGCATAAACGGTATTATTGGAGGTATTTGCCAACAAATCCATCGTTTTTTTATACTCCGCAAAACTTTTTGCTTTGGTTCGTTGCCAACTTTGAATCAAGCCTGTCATCGAGCGGTTATTGGCTTTCATACTAATCCACTGTCCGTTGCGTTTTGCCATCACAGGACCGTGATGTGTGTACATGACATCAAAGTTTTTATTTTCAATTTTGCCATTTTTCAGTACGCCGATTTTTACTTTTTTGATTTTTACAGGTCGCTCTTTGCCTTCATAAAGATATACCCAAGTGTTACCCTTCTTTTGGATTTTTTCAAGATATGTATCCGCAATATCGGTATAACTAGAAGTATGCATCCAGCCACATTTTTCATTAAAACCTTGATAGACAAATAGCTGCCCCCACGTAACTGCACCGTAGGCATTAAGTCCTTGCTCGCTAATTACGTGTACTTCGGGTCTGAAATAAAAGGTTACGTGCGGATTGATATACAAAATAGCCTTACCTGATTCAGTGATTTTGGGTGAAAAGGCAAAGCCATTCGAGCCTGTCAGGATTTCTTCTTCTACAGGTTTTTTGTAAAAATACCCTAAGGCGTCTTTTCCTTCATATAAACTTTTGAGGTCGTTGGTTGTAGCATCAGCGGTATTAATAGCCCCAATACTGCCATCTGTCCACAGTAAAGAATACCAAGGTTGAAAACGAGTCAGCAAGGCAGGTTTTACTTCTGGGTGTTTATAAAGATAATAATTGATGGCATCGGCATGCGCATTGAGGAGGGTTTTGAGCCAAATGGGAGCTTTTTGATAATCAGCCATTGCTTCCGAAGAGTCAATAACCATGCGGATGAGTAAATCTTCATAAAGCTGACTTTCTCCTTTTATTTCAGAAAGACGTCCTAACTTTTCGATATAATTCATTTCAACTCGCTTGAAATCGTCCTCGCATTGCGCATAGAGCAAACCAAAAACCGCATCTGCATCGGTTTTGCCATAAATATGTGGAATTCCCCAATTGTCACGGATAATTTGCACTTGCTGTGCTTGCTTTTCCCATCGAGCAATTTCGACTTTATTGAATTTTTGAGCAAACAGGGCAAATGGTAAAAGGTAAAAAAGTAGTAAAGTGATTTTTTTCATAGGATTGTTGATGAGTGCTGTTAATAATTGAGTGATTTTAGCAAAAGTAAAATTATTTCTGCTTGTAGATACGCAATGCTTTACTTCTGACATAATGGTTTAGTGGCGCATCAATACCATGTAACTTGTAAAAATAGAAATTATTTAAGACTCACAAATGAGGCTTTATCGAAAAACTTGGTCGGTAACTCGTTGAAAAACAATTTTTGTGATTTTTTAATAAAAAATAAAAATAAAATAAGCCTTTCGGGTACATTTGTATCCAACTATCCAATTGATTGCACTTTGGTGCAAAATAAAATTTTTGGTGTAAAGGACTTCCCAAGAACCCCCAATTGCCAATTTAATACCTTCAGAAACTATCATTCTATGAAAAGAAACTACTTACGACGATACCTTTGGGTCGTCCTTATTGCCGTGGGGCTATGTTCCTGCGTAGACCCTTATGAGTTTGATTTTGAAAAAGACGGAAAACATTTGGTTGTTGAAGGCTTTTTGAATGATAATCAAGCCGCTCCCGATACCATTCAGATTTACTATTCTAATTATTCCAATGAGTTTGCTCAAATTTTAGATGCTGATGTCGTAAAAGCCTCCATAATTGTGGAAGAAACTAAGCAGGAAATTCCAATGAAAATCTTAGCTTCGGGCAGACTAATTCCTTTCCCTGACTTCAAACTAAATCCTAATTATTCCTATCGGCTAGCATTTGAATTAAAAACAGGTGATAAATACCAGTCAACTCCAGAGAAAATCAATACTACCCCGCCGATTTTGAATGTCAAAAAGCAATTTAATTTACAAAGTGTACTATCAAACGACGGAAAAAATTATTCCTCTGCCACCGAATTGTACGTAGATTTTCAGGACGATCCAACTGCAAATAATTTCTATTTGTGGAGATACACGCATTACGAAAAACTGGCATTTTGTAAAACTTGTAATAATTCGGTATTAGATTATAAAACTCAATCGTGTGTCACCGCACCTCGTGGATTAAATAAGGCGTATTATGATTATCCATGCGAGTCTGCTTGTTATGCTATTTTACATAATTCGAAAGTCATGATTCAGGACGATAGAGCTTCTCAGGGGAAATTGATAAAAGAGAAATTGGTTGCCCAAATTCCTTTTTACAATGATTACGGCTGCTTGGTCAATCTTGAACAAATTAGTGTTTCGCTGGAGGTATATAAGTTTTACCAACTGGTTCGTCAGCTTACTCAAGGTACAGGAGGCTTAGCCGACACACCTCCTTCTGCTATTGTTGGAAATATTCAGAACGTGTCGAATCCTGATGAAAAAGTAGTAGGGTATTTTGGTGTAGCCAATGTTCAAAAATATAGTTTTTGGATTGACCGAAGCGATGCTGTAGGGCCAATGGCCTTGATTTTGGGGCATTCTATTGTGGAGGAGCCTTCTAATCCTCCTACAAGACCGCCATCTGCTGGCTGTGTCCCAAGTGCAAATCGAACGCCAATTCAACCTAAAGGTTGGCAACAATAATTGTTGAACCCTACCAAAATGATCATGAAACACTTTTTACTCATCATATTTATGCTTTTGTCGCTAGGAGGTTATTCGCAAAGCGGTAATAAAAAGCAATACACATCATTTACGGGTAGAATCATAGATTCTTTGGATCGAAAGCCCATAGAAAGTGCTGCCGTCAAAATTGATAATCAAGGGGTATATACCCAAGCAGATGGAAGCTTTTCTTCCTTAGTACCTTACGGCGAATATACGGTAACAATCAGTATGATAGGATATAGAACTTTTCGAAGAAGGATAACTTTTAAAAAAGCTGAATTGAGACTGGATATTAGTCTGTTAAACATTGCTAAAGAACTTGATGAAGTGGTCGTGTCAACACAAGGTGCTACCAAAAATGTAGATAGAACTCTCTTGGGAGTAACGCCCATGAGTATGAAAACCATCAAAAAAATCCCTGCGATTATGGGAGAGGTGGATGTACTCAGAGGTATTCAAATGTTGCCAGGCGTGACATCGGTTGGGGAGGCCGCCAATGGAGTAAATATCCGAGGAGGTACTACCGATCAAACCTTGATTTTGTTGGACGATACCCCCATCTTTAACCCTACGCACTTATTTGGATTATTTTCCGTTTTTACGCCCGATGCCGTTAGCGGCGTGGAATTGTACAAAGGTGGTATTCCTGCCAGATTTGGCGGTAGAACAGCCTCGGTATTGGATGTGACACTACAAAATCCTAGTCTTACACAGACAAAGCTAAGCGGAGGAATAAGCTTGGTTTCTAATCGTTTGAGTATCGAAACGCCTTTGATTAAAAATAAACTGAGCATGTTGGTGTCCACCAGAGGTTCATTCAACGACTTTTTGTTTCAGTTGGGTTCTGAGCGGCTTAAGAATATTCGAGCAAACTTTTATGATATTGCCACGAAGTTTTTCTTTCAACCTAATCAGAAAAATACCTTTACCTTTTCAGGATATTTTAGTAAAGATTTTTTCCAGACGGATTTGTTGGGTACAGTCAACAATATCAACGCAACGTCTACGCAGTATGATTACAAATCTTTAAATGCGTCATTGAAATGGTTTCATTTGTTTAGTAGCCAACTCGATTGGCAGACGTCGGCTATTTATACAAATTATCAGCCTAAGACTATGTTGCCGCAGTTAAATTCGAGTAATACTGTAGATATTACATCGGCAATTTTGTATCGCCAGCTCAAATCAGAATTACATTATAATCCGAATGAAAAACATAAGTTGACGGGAGGGATTTCGTCTATTTGGTACAAAATTAGTCCAGGGAATTTGGTGCCGAATGCGTCAACAAGTGTAAATCCTATTACCATTCCTGATGAAAATAGTATCGAAGCGGGTATTTACGGAGAAGATGAAATGACTGTAAACTCTAAGTTGAGTGTATCCTTTGGCTTAAGGTATGCCCAATATTGGGCGATGGGAGCAGGAACTGTAAGACGTTATCAAAGTGGCGTTCCTCTTTCAGATTTTACCGTTACAGACTCTACCAAATATGGTTCTGGCCAAGTCATTGCTTCTTATGGCGGGCTCGAACCACGTATATCGGCAAAGTATTCGCTAACCAATTCCTCTTCATTGAAGTTTGGTTATAATTTTATTCGACAGTATTTACAAGTAGTTTCCAATACAACAACGCCTTTGCCAACGTCGCGTTGGGCCACTAGCAACGACTATATTCGTCCACAAAGTAGTCATTTGTTTTCTTTGGGCTATTTCAAAAATTTTAAAGATAATATCTATGAGTTTTCGATGGAAGGATATTATCGTCGTAATGAAAATGTGCTTGATTACAAACCTGGGGCTGATTTTATCTTAAAACCAAATCTCGAAACACAGGTCTTGCAAGGTAAAGGAATGGCGTATGGTTTGGAGGTAATGTTGAGTAAAAAGAAAGGAGATTTGACGGGTTGGCTAGGATATACTTATTCAAGAAGTTTAAATCAAATCAGGCAAAGCGACCGATATGAAGAGCAAGTCAATGGTGGAAAATGGTATCCTAATAATTTTGACCGACCGCATAGTTTCAACGCCAGCTTGATTATTGGACAAGGAGCGCATCATGAATTTGGCTTTACGATGGTCTATAATACTGGACGACCGTTTACAGTCCCGACTGGTATTGTGGTTTTTGATGGCGTGACCTATCCATTTTATCAAGACCGCAATAATGCTCGTATAAGTGATTATCACCGTTTGGATTTTTCTTGGACGATTCGAAATCCAAGTATGCGTAAACGCCGATGGGAGGGAAGTTGGACTTTTACTGTGTATAATTTATATGGTCGCAAAAATGCCTACTCAGTATATTTACGTACCGAAGCAGGAATAAAAGCGTATCAGTTAACTATTTTTGGTTCGCCAATACCTTCGTTGACTTACAATTTTCATTTTATGTAAAATTGGCAAAATTAATATGATTTATCCCAAATCAAGTTTTATAGGTAGAGATGCAATACTTTGTGTCTCTACCTGTAAAGCTCAACTAAAATAATCACTCATTTGCTCAATCACTAAACTATCATCCAAGGATAACCCTATGCTCAAGGGCTTGGCGGATTTCGCAAACCAATAAACCGCTTCCTCCTCCATAGTGCTGGATAATCAAAACTGCTGGATTAATGGCTAATAATTCAGCTCTTAGCTTTTCCTCTTCTTCTGGTAAAATGCCATTTCCTAAAAGTACTAAAGCAATATTTTCTTGTTGAAAAATCTGTAGCGCTTCCTGATCAACACATGTTCCGATGGCATTCCAATCGGGCTGTTGATTAATCAAGCGTACCACTACACCCAATATTTCGGGGTGGCGACTGATGACTAAGATATTCTCCATGTTTATTGAGTGGTTGAGTGAGTTGTGAATGAGTGAATGATGAGTTGTGAATTAGTGAATGATGAATTGTGAATGAGTGTTTTTTCAATAAAAGAGAGGCAAAAAAGTAAGAGAAGTGTCACTAATTGGTTGCTAGTTAGGTTGTTATAAAATAACTTTGCCTCTTTGCCTCTTACAATGTCATTGGTACATCCATCAACAGGATTTCTGCATCTTGTGTTAGGGCTTTCAAAGCGATAGATTTTGTATTCCAGATACCCAAGCCATCACGTTGATTAACGGTTTGACCATCGATTTCAAAATCACCTTTTAATATAAAAGCATACACCCCATTTCCTTCACGTTTGATGTCGTAGTTAGCGGTTGTGCCAGTATCAAAAGTACCAATATTAAACCATGCATCCTGATGAATCCAAACACCTGCATCTTCTGGATTAGGAGAAAGGATTTGCTGTAAACGGTTGCGACGGTCGGCAATATCTAGAGACATTTGGTCATAACGAGGCGTTACATTTTTCTTGTTAGGGAAAACCCAAATCTGTAAAAACTTCGTTTCTTTATCGCTATTGCGGTTGTATTCGCTGTGATATACACCTGTACCTGCACTCATTACCTGAATATCTCCTTTTTTGATAACAGCCACATTGTTCATACTGTCTTTGTGCTCAAGGTCACCTTCTAGTGGAATTGAGATAATTTCCATGTTGTCATGTGGGTGCGTACCAAAGCCACGACCTGCTGCCACTTGGTCATCGTTTAATACACGCAATACACCAAAATGTACTCTTTCAGGATTGTAGTAATTTGCGAAACTAAAAGTATGGTGACTTTTAAGCCATCCGTGATTGGCATAGCCGCGAGTATCGGCTTTATGCAATATTGTATTTGCCATGATTTTTGTCTGAGGATTGGGTAAATGATTCAAACCGATTACTTCCAAAGGTTGCAATTCATCATTTTGATGATTGTTGAGTTCTTTTCCAATTATCTTAGAACTAACATACATGCCAGTTCCCAATATACCTTTCTTAAGAAATTCCTTGCGTTCCATCGTTGTAAATCGTTTTGTTAAATGAACAATACAAAGATGCACGAAGCGCAAACCTCAAAACATTGAACTAGGACAAGAATTTTGGGATAATTTGAAGATTTGTTAATTTGAAGATTTGGAAATGGAGTTAAATTTGAAGATGTGGTGATTTGAAGATTTGAAAATGACCTGTATTTTTTGCTTATAGCCTAACGCATACGGCTTTACAGCCTAAAACTGTTTTGCCAATTTGGCACGGACTTTACTGAGAAATTCGGCCGAAATACCCAAATACGAAGCAATATAATGCTGAGGAACTCTCTGTGGAATACTTGGATAGCGATTGAGAAAATCAAGGTATTTTTCCATCGCTGGTTTGGCAATGGTATTAATTAATCTGTTTTGGGTAACGGACAAATTCCGTTGTACTAGCAAACGGAAAAATCGTTCGAACCGTGGAGCTTTTTCGAGAAGTGTTTCTTTGGTTTTATGGTCAAGGTATAAAATCTCACAAGTCTCAAGTGTTTCGATAAAGATATTACTTGGAACTTGTTCGTGAAAACTTGCAATGTCGCTTACCCACCAGCCTTCAACCGCAAATTGTAAGATTACCTCAGCCCCTTTGTCGTCTAAGTAATAGGTACGAGCACAGCCTTTTACGATAAATGCTTCAATGTCACAAATATCCCCAGCCTTGAGGAGAAAGGTTTTTTTGGGTACTTTTTTATAAGCCAATATGTCATTCAAAATGCTTAATTCTTCTGTTGAGAACGAAACATATTTGCTAATGGCTTGATGAATAATATCGTTGTATTGAGTTGAGTAAGGTTGCATAGGATACTGAAATAATGGGGTGTCAGCGTTTCACAAAGATAGAATTATTTCTGATAGGAGATTTAAAATCCTTCAATCCTCCAAATACCAGCGGCATGAGTTTTATTTTTCTCACCAGCTGGAGTAATAGCAAGACAGGTAGTTTTTACCGTTAAGCTTTTTGTAAATTGAAAAGTATTAACTAACCCTTCTCGTATCGAATAACTCTTTTGAAAGCTGTTCAAACTCCAATCATCTTGTATGGTGAACTCCTTAATTTTCGACTCATCAACGCTGAAACTAAACAAATCTTTATATAGCCCAGCTTCTTCCCATTTGTCAGTTTGCGGATATATGTCAGTAGAATTTGCCACAGAATAACGTGGAGGTATTAAGAATTTCGATTGATAGGAAATAACATTATTAGATTGCCCGACAAAGTAGGTTTTAAACTCATCGTATTTTCCACAAATTAGAAAATAGGTATTTTTCCCCGTCCAAAGATTATAGTAGGCAAGTCTTATTATATCATCAAATAGTCTCTGAGGTTCTTCTGTGTTAATGTTAGAGGTATCTTTCTTGGCAAGTTTAAATTCGAACACTTCTTCGATGTCGGACAAACCAGCATCTATTTCATGCAAGTCTTTTTCATAAATAACTAAATCTATTTTCCTGCTTTTGAATAAAGGATGAAGTTTTTCTAGTGCCACACGTTCGATGTGAGTACCAAAGGCAGTAATGGTATCAGCAATGGGATAACGGAGACTTGCTTCGTGAATTAACTGTTCTCTACCAATTCGGAGTTGGTAGCCCATCCATAGACATATTGCATCCACGATGGCATTTTCGCGAGTGTTATTGATGATCATAATAGGGTAGAAATGAAGATTTCAAATAGAGTATTTGATTCACATTGAAAAGCTTCTTAGGCTTCTAGTTTATGTTTAGTAATGTCAAAATCTTCCTGACTCAGCTCATTGAGATGGTCACTGATAATAACACGCATCCATGGATTGTCCAAATGAGCGTCTATAAGTTCATAATAAGGTTTTGTTCCAACATATTGTTGAACAGCAAAGTCTAGTATCTTAGAAGGTTCTCCTGAACCTGTGTATAACAAGACCGCTATTTTACCAATCTTTCCGTTGGGTGACTTAAAATCAGTTTCATTGATTTTTAAGCCAGGAATATTATTATTCATAAGTAGATGTATTTTTCTTGTAAAAGTAAAGATATGTTTTGTATAATACTAAACTATTTAAAGTCAAATGATTATCTGTTATGGTTGTCCTTCACAAACTCCCAAGTCCTATAATCTCCCCAGTAAATGCCATCTTGATTCGGAGCGTAAAAGCCACAATGTCCGCCATGAGCAGGGTATTCACTGAAAAGATAATCTGATTTTTTAGCTTTATCCAAAATCGAGCAGCTTTCTGATAATACAGGGTCGTTAGCGGCATTTAGGATCAAAGAAGGAACCCTTATTTGGTCTACCACATGAATCGCACTACATGAATCATAATAATCAGCAGCATTTTTGAGACCGTGCAAAGGTGCTATATATTCTCCCGTAAAATCATCTAAGGTTTTGTATTTTTCAAATAATGAAAACCATTTTGGGTCAATTAACTCAGTTCTTTTTTGTAAAAAACGATGAAGTTTACTTTTAAAACGATTGGCATAAAAGCCTTCAGCACCCATCGCATCTACACTTCCTTGAATATCGGTAGGAACAGAGATAGCTACAACGGATTTAATTTCTTGAGCTATGTTTGCGCCTTGCTCTCCAGTATATTTTAAGGATATATTTCCACCTTTGCTATATCCCACCAAGGTAATTTGAGTGTATTGTTGCATCGCTAAACAATGATTGACCACGTATGCCAAATCTTGAGAATCGCCATGAGTGGTTAGGCGTTCCAAACGATTATTTTCACCACTCAGCCCTCGGTGATTCCAGCAAACGGCATCCCAATGGTTTTGATTAAACAATTTTACCGCTCCCAAAATATAGGGTCTTGTAGAGTTTCCCAGAAATCCATGTGTAAAAATGACAAGCGATTTGCTAGGAACAGGACTTTTACTCCAATCCAAATCTAGAAAATCCCCATCAGGCAATTCTATGCGCTCACGTGTATAGTGCACTCCCTCAACCTTACGAAGCGTAGAAGGGTAAATAGTCGAGAAATGTGGGTTTCTCCAGATATGTTTTGCTTTGTAAGATGACTCTATTAAAGGCATATTTGGGGTAGTGATGAGTTTTGAGTGCGGAGTGTTGAATTTAGTAATTGCTTTTGATTGCTCATGGCTGAAAGATCTTCGTCAGACTGTCGCTATATGCTCAATCTCAATTGGTTCGATTTTTTCGAGTTTGCCAATAATTTGATTGGTCATATTTCTGCGAAATTCTAGTTGTAACGTACATTGATTGTCAAAAAGTTGATTCTTGACTTTTAGCCCAAATTCTTTTACCACTTTCATGACATCATTCATTTGAACAAACTCAAAACGTACTTCGTAGATTTCATTAACCGTCTTTTCAATGATTTCTGCTTCAGCTAATGCTTCTTGAGTAGCCGTTTTGTAGGCATTAATCAGACCCGGAACGCCTAATAAAGTACCCCCAAAATAGCGAACCACTACTACCAAAATATTCGTTATGTCTTTTGACAACAATACATTTAAAATAGGCTTTCCAGCCGAGCCTGATGGTTCCCCGTCGTCATTGACCCTAAAATTGGTTCGATCTTGTCCCAAACGATAGGCATAGCAATGATGTACTGCTTTGAAGTGCTCCTTCTTGAGTTGGTCCACTAAATCTTTTACCTCCGACTCGTCTTCAATAGGATAGGCATAGGCAAAAAATTTACTGCCCTTATCTTTAAAAAGCCCTTCAGCCGAGCCTGTAATGGTTTTGTAAGTATCTTCAAATAACATAAAATCTCATTTTTGATAGTTGCATGGCTTTTGATAGCGCTGTGCATAATATCCACAAATTTACTCAAGTAATTGGAGAAAATGATGTAAACAATGATGATACGTGTTTGACTTCGTTGCTGAATAGTTTGGAGCTACAGCATAAAGCATAATTATGCGTAACTTTGTGTTTTGAGATTGAAACCCCATATCGTATCAAATATTTGATGGTACGATTAACAGATATTATAATGCAAACGAATTATTATTTTCTTCGACAGCTTTCGAAGCGATTGGAGGAGGAGTTGGTAGGTTTGGTATTTGCCGAATGTTTTTCGCAAGAAAAAGATGAATTGGTCTTAGGCTTTTGTACCGATGGAAAACAGTGGAGAAAAAAGCGTGATTTTTATATAAAAGCTGTCTTGCATCCCGATTTTGCCTGTTTGAATTTTCCTGATGACTTTCGTCGTGCTGGGCGCAACTCTGTGGATTTGTTCAAGGAAATTAATGGGTTAAGGGTTGAGAGAATTCAGCAATTCTTGAACGAAAGAGCTTTTGCGCTGTATTTTGAAAACAATTTTACCCTGTTATTCAAAATGTATGGCAATCGCTCGAATATTGTATTGTTTGAAGGTGACGAGGTATTGGATTTGTTTCATAACAAATTGGTAGTCGATAATAACCTATCTCTCCAAACGCTCGACCGTCCTATCGATCAGAGTTTTGAGGCTTTTGTGGCGTCTAATGGACAACTCAATGCCATATTCCCAACTTTTGGAAAAGAAATCGTAAAGCTAATTCAGGGAAAAATTAAGGCTTTGGAACAGCCTTCACTCGAACAGCAATGGGCTATAGTTCAAGAAATTCTCAATGAGTTAAATGATACTCAGTTTTATGTAAAGACTGTCGATTACCAGCCTGTGTTGTCGATGGTACAGGAGGGTGGCGAATTGGTAAAAACCTTGACAGACCCCATTTTAGCAAGTAATGAGCTATACTATTCTTTTGCTAAAATCAATGTTTTTGACAAAGAGAAAGGGCAATGCATTCGTCATTTGCAAAAGCAGATACTTCGTACCCAAACCTATATTGATAAATCATATACCCAACTTTCGAGTTTGGAGGAGGATGTAAAGCATGAAGAAATTGCCAATATCATTATGGCCAATTTGCATGCGATTCCTGAACGAACTGAAGTAATAGAATTATATGATTTTTATCGTGATAAGCCTATTAAAGTACGATTGAAGCCAGATTTGACTCCGCAGAAAAATGCAGAGAACTATTATCGAAAATCCAAAAATGAAAAGATTGAAATCCAAAAGTTGATGGAGAATATCGAGGCCAAAGAGGAGTTGATGCAAGAATTACAGGGGCATATCAGCAAAGTGGAAGCAATCGAAAGTCTACGAGAATTGCGCAAATACATTAAGAATCATGTTAGCGAGCAAAATGACAAACAAGTGCTTACCGTGCAGGATTTATTCAAATATGTGAATTATCAAGGCTGGGAAATTTTGATTGGTAAAAATTCCAGAAACAACGATTTGCTTACTCAGCGATATGCCCGTAAGGAGGACTTATGGCTTCACGCACGTGATGTATCAGGTTCGCACGTGGTGATTCGTCGACAAGCAGGAAAGAAGTTTCCAGTAAATGTTATTGAAAAAGCAGCAGGTATTGCCGCCTATTATTCTAAGCGAAAAAATGATACACTTTGCCCAGTGATTGTCACGCCCAAAAAATACGTTCGCAAAACCAAAGATTTGCTAGAAGGTCAGGTGATTGTGGATAAAGAAGAGGTTGTGTTGATTGAGCCAAGTTTGTAATTACCCGTAGAGACGTAATACTTTACGTCTCAAGTCCAGTTAGGCATAACATAGTAGTATCAAACATGAGTCATCCCTAATTTAGTGATTTAGCGATTGAATGAGTGATTAATTTAAAATTTGAATTCTGGCAGTAGAGACGCAATGATTGCGTCTTAAGCTGAGTAAAATCTAGCATAGTTTCATCAAAAAAGCGGTCGGAAAGTAATTTCCAACTGCTTTTTTGATGCAGCACAAAATATGACTTGGCTTAAGACGTAAAGTATTACGTCTCTACAAAAAATACAAAATGAGACATATTGTGCCTTGAATAAATTATTTTTTTTATCAAAAAGTTGCAATTGTTGTGTTGCTTCAAGTATTTTTGCCTTTATAGAACAGTGTAGAACTGTATAAGAGAATGTGCAATCATTTGAGCATCCAAAAAATTTGGATTATTCTTATAAAATCAGAATTAATTTCAAGTTTTTATAGCAATAGTAACATATGTATTCAGTAAATAAATACATATTGCCTTGTTTGTTTTGCCATTAAAATTGTAACTTTCAGATTCAAAATTTAATTTATCCCTGATTATAAACTATTCAAATCAATTCAACCCATGCACAAAGGACTGGAACTTATTGATTATCTGGTATTTCTCATTTATTTCGTGGTAGTGGCTGGCTATGGCTACTGGATTTATCAAAAGAAAAAATCAAAAGAAGCATCTTCTACAGATTTCTTCTTAGCTGAAGGTTCGCTTACATGGTGGGCAATTGGAGCATCGATGATTGCTTCAAACATTTCAGCAGAACAGTTCATTGGTATGGCTGGTAACGGCTACAAAATGGGTTTGGCAATTTCGACGTATGAGTGGATGGCGGCAGCTACGCTTATTATTGTAGCGGTGTTCTTCATGCCAATTTACTTGAAGAATAAAATCTTTACAATGCCTCAATTCCTGAAACAGCGCTATAACTCGACCGTAAGTACGGTTATGGCTATTTTCTGGTTGATTCTATATGTTGTAGTAAACCTTACATCGATCTTATATCTTGGTGCATTGGCGGTTTCGACTATCTCAGGTCTTGATTTTACCTTGTGTATGTGGGGATTGGCAATTTTTGCAGTAATCATCACTTTGGGTGGTATGAAAGTAATTGGTTTTACAGACGTTATTCAGGTATTTTTCTTGATTTTGGGTGGTTTGTGTACTACATATTTGGCCTTGACTTTGGTGTCAGATCAATTTGGTTCACAAGGTGCAATGGAAGGTTTGAGTCATATCTTCAATAAGGCAGATGATCATTTCCACATGATTTTGAAAAGAGATAATCCTAATTTTACCTCTTTACCAGGTTTGACCGTATTGGTAGGTGGTATGTGGATTGTAAACTTGAACTATTGGGGATGTAACCAGTATATTACACAGCGTGCGTTGGGTGCTTCGTTACCAGTAGCTCGTGAAGGTTTGTTGTTTGCAGGTTTCTTAAAATTATTGATGCCAATCATCGTAGTATTGCCGGGTATTGCGGCTTACGTATTGCACGCAAACGGTATGTTCCAACAAGAAATGCTTGGTGCAGATGGTACAGTAAATGCTGACCACGCTTACCCAGTGTTGTTGAACTTGTTGACACCAGGTTTGAAAGGTTTGTCTTTTGCAGCCTTGACTGCGGCCATCGTAGCATCTTTGGCTGGTAAAGCGAACTCTATTTCGACGATTTTTACCCTAGATATTTATCAAAAATTCTTTAAAAAGGATGCTTCAGAAGAACAATTGGTAAAAACAGGTCGTATCGTGATTGTGGTAGCAATGGTGATTGCGATTTTGATTTCTCCATACTTGGGTATTGATAAAAAAGGTGGTTTTGACTTTATCCAAGAAATGACGGGTTATGTATCTCCAGGTATCTTCGCGGTATTTTTGTTAGGTTTCTTCTGGAAACGTGCTAACTCAGCTGGTGCGATGGCTGCAACAATTGGTTCAGTAGTAATTTCATTAGTATTGAAAGATTTGCCAGAAATGACTGGTATGTACGATACAGTGTTTTATTCATCATTCTTAGATGGCGAAGGACACCATATTATTCCATTCCTTGACCGCATGGGCTTAACGTTCTTAATCTGTGTGTTGATGATGGTAGTATTAGGTTTGGCAGATTCATCAACCAAGAGCGGTGAAAAAGCCTTGCAGATTGATGCTTCTATGTTCAAAACCAATACAGCATTTGCAGTTGGTGCTACAGTAATTGTCGGTATTCTTGTGGTTCTTTACACAGTATTCTGGTAGTTTTTATATAGAAATAACCTATATAGAATCTTGTAGGATTAGGTTTGATAGATTGATGAGATAAAATATTCGTAATCAAAACTTATCAATTCTTCTCAAGTATTTCCGAAGTTTTTACACTAGGATGATTCTACTGATTTTATCAAAAAAGCGGTCGAAAATTATTTTTCGACCGCTTTTTGGTTTTATAATGCTTGATATAGCATGGTTGAAGACGCAATGTATTGCGTTTCTTCAACAAGAATAAAAATTTAAAATAATCACTCATTCTCTCAATCGTAAATCACTAAATGTTTTGTTGTAAATTTGTAGTATGTCAAATTCGTCAAAATACTTAATTATCATTGCTGGTCCAACCGCCGTTGGCAAAACAGACTTATGTGTCAGGCTTGCTAAACACTTCGATACAGAAGTGGTTTCGGCAGATTCGCGTCAGTTTTATCAAGAATTGGCAATTGGTACAGCCAAGCCTACGCCTGAGGAAATGCAAGGGGTAAAACACCACTTTATCGACTCTCATAGCATTGCTGATTATTACTCCGTTGGCGACTACGAACGTGATTGTTTGGCGGTGTTGGACGAAATATTTATGCGTAAAGATGTAGCCATTTTGACTGGAGGTTCGGGGATGTTTATCAAAATCGTAACCGATGGACTCGACGAAATGCCCGAAGCAGATTTGGAGCTACGGGAATCATTAATGACACGTTTGGAGACCGAAGGACTGGATAGTTTGACAACTCAACTCCGAGAACTTGACCCCGTTTATTTTGAAGAAGTAGATCAACAGAATCCACAACGAATTGTGAGAGCTTTGGAGGTTTGCTTGGCTACGGGACAGCCTTTTTCGGCTTTTCGTAAAAAACAAAAAAAGGAAAGACCATTTGAATGTATCAAAATCGCACTCGAACGACCACGGGAAGAATTATACGCTCGTATTGATTTACGAATGGATTTGATGCTGGCGCAAGGACTAGAAGAGGAGGCAAGAAGCGCTTTACCATACCGAGAGCATTATGCCTTAAAAACAGTGGGCTACAAAGAGATTTATGAGCATTGGGATGGTCAGTATGATCGTGATGAAATGGTGCGTTTGCTTAAAAGAAATACTCGTCGCTATGCCAAACGCCAATTGACATGGTTTCGAAACCAAGATGATTTCCAATGGTTTGACCCAAAACAAGAAGCAGAAATAGTGAAATACATTGAAAATGTAATGTTGTAAAAGGAAGTTATGATAATGGTATATCAGTTATCAGAGTTAAATCATAATAAAGGAGAGACAATCAATATACCTGTGCCATACGATAGTAAGTAGCTGCCAATAGCTGTAAACATATTTTGAGTAAAAATCCCGAAAGCCGAGTGCTCAAAGCTCAACGCCATCATAACAAATGTAGCGGCCTCTATTAGAAGTCGCTACAAAAGAATCCTTAAACCAAAACTAAATTTAAAATTTTGAGCACCCAAACATTCAAATTGGTTTGAATATGGGCGCAATATCTTGACGAAAAGCCATAGCGATTTTGGTGAAATAGCATATTTACACAAAACCAATAGGACTTCTCTAAAATCTTCTTTGTAAAAATTAACCTTTATTTTGTTGAAAAACTGTCCCTAAAACAGTAGCTCCCATCGCTACAAGCTTACTTTTTTCCTTAAGCTTAGCAATCGAAATGGTATTTTTTGTTTTAGTTTCTTTAGCAACCTTCTTTTCGGTCTTTTTAGGTGCTAAAAGGTTATGAGGAAATCCAATAGCTAACGACTCGAAATTAACCGAAGTTGCAATTACAAAAGAGGTCAATACTATGAGCTTTTTCATGTGACTTGTAAGTTTTTTAGTGCTTTGAATCGTTAGTCGCACAAGGCGATTTTTAATTACAATTCAAAGTTATAGGTTTTGTATAGTATTATGCAATACATAGTACCGTTTTTATTCCAGAAAACAGGATGAGTGGTAATCTGTTTGGATGAATGGTTGGTCTATTTGTCCATAAGATGCAGCTGGTAGAAGGAAAGTTGCAGGATAGCTGAAATATTTTTTCAACTATTTTTAAAAAAGAAGCAAAATGGTGGTTTGTGTGTTGATTATCAGCTGTTTGTAGCTTTTTGTAAAAATGAAAAAACAGTTGAATAGCGTAAAAATAGAGAAAGAGAAATATGATATTACCCCCAATCTTTGAGCAATAAGTGAGTGAGGACAATCAAATTTAAGTTGTTTGCTTTAAGCGCAACATTAGGCACAAGGCAACAGGCGCAAGGTAAAGAGTTTTAAACTGTTTCTTAATAATCAAAGATATGCTCTTGCCCAAAGCACATGGCGGTGAGCCGAAAGCTCAGTAATTAAGTTTTACTTTGCTCACGAACTTATCATTAAAATACCGTTTTATAAATACTTCTGTAATAAAATTCGACTTTGCTCGATGGGCTCACGTTTTTCAAAATCGATAATCTGAAAACCATTAGAAATGCCAAAAATCTGCATGGCTTTTAGGTAATTTCTGGTTTTGAAGATAATGCTCGAATATCCTTCTTTTTTTGCCCAATCTTCCATTTGATCTGCTAAATTCTTGGCAATTTTTTGTTTTCGATAGGCAGGCAAAACAGCACCCATCCAGCTGTAAAATGAACCATCATTGCTTTTTTGATAGCCAGCTTTGAAGCCTACAGGTATGTCTTCGTCATAAGCCACAAGGATGAGGTGTTTTGGCGAATGCTCAAAACGTTCTTGGTAAACTTCCTTGGTATAGAGATTTTCAAACTCGGGGATACCTGCCGAAATGCTTAAAATATCCTCTACGGATCCTTGTCGATAAGATATTTGCATATTTTTTTAATTTTTTTTTCGTGCCACAAAGATAATTTTCATCTGAGTTAAATACCATACTTCCAAATTTTAGGATAGCCTAAAATTTTTTAGACTTAGAAAAGTAATATTTTTTGACTTTTATTGCGTATATCATTTAGAGTTCAAAACGCTTGAAAATGTTTGGAAATTTGAATAATAGCCCCTAGATTTCGAAAAATTCAATTCAACGACATTCCTGTCAATCATTTGACAATCTTTATTATATCCTAATGAAAAATTGGGGCTGAATGCTATTGCCCTTTTACAACAAACTATTGTAAACTATGCATGAATTACTCAAGTCGCTGGGTATTGCCCAGTTGAATCATGGTACAAGCACAGGACTCAAATCATGGTCGTCGGGCGATACAGTGATTGATTCTTTTTCTCCTGTTGATGCCGAATTGATAGCCCAAGTATATCAGACTACTCAAGAGGACTATGAGTTGGTTTTGAGCAAAGCACAAAATGCCACTATTGAATGGCGTAATGTCCCAGCCCCGAAGCGTGGTGAAATTGTACGCCAAATGGGAGAGGCTTTTCGCAAGCACAAAGAAAATTTGGGAAAATTAGTTTCTTACGAAATGGGCAAAAGCCTACAAGAAGGCTTGGGCGAAGTTCAAGAAATTATCGACATCTGCGATTTTGCCGTTGGACTTTCTCGTCAGTTGTATGGACTGACCATGCATTCCGAGCGACCCTCGCATCGTATGTATGAGCAATGGCATCCACTTGGGATTGTAGGTATTATCTCTGCTTTTAACTTTCCTGTAGCCGTTTGGTCATGGAACGCCATGTTGGCATGGGTTTGTGGTAATGTTTGTATTTGGAAACCTTCCGAAAAAACGCCACTGACTGCTATTGCCTGTCAACATATTATTTCGGAGGTATTACGTCAAAATCATCTCCCTGAAGGATTGTCTTCGATTATTACGGGCAAGGCACAGGTAGGAGATTGGTTGGTATCAGACAAACGTGTAGCCTTGATTTCTGCGACAGGTTCTACACGCATGGGACGTTCGGTAGGAACTAAAGTTGCCGAACGTTTTGGTAAATGTCTTCTAGAATTAGGCGGAAACAATGCCATTATCATTACTGAAAATGCTGATTTAAACATCGCAATTCCTGCTGTGGTATTTGGTGCAGTAGGTACCGCTGGACAGCGTTGTACGAGTACTCGCCGATTGATTATCCACGATTCAATTTATCAACAAGTAAAAGAGCGCTTGGTTAAAGCTTATGCCCAGTTACGAATCGGAAATCCGCTTGATGCTCACAATCACGTTGGCCCACTGATTGATAAAGATGCTGTAAAAGCCTATTTGTCTGCCGCCGCCCAAGTGGTAGAACAAGGCGGAAAAATGCTCATCGATGCAGAGGTTTTGGAAGGTGCAGGCTTTGAATCAGAGTGTTATGTGCGTCCATGTATCGCCGAGGCCAAACCCGATTTTGCTATAGTGCAGCACGAAACATTTGCGCCAATTCTGTATTTATTGTCATATAGCACAATAGATGAGGCTATTGCGATTCAGAACAATGTACCACAAGGACTTTCATCTGCTATTTTTACCCTAAATCTTCGTGAGGCCGAACAATTTCTTTCAGCTAATGGCTCAGATTGTGGTATTGCCAATGTCAATATTGGTACGTCAGGCGCAGAGATTGGAGGGGCTTTTGGTGGTGAAAAAGAAACAGGTGGAGGAAGAGAATCAGGCTCGGATGCATGGAAATCCTATATGCGCCGCCAAACCAATACCATTAACTATGGCACAACTTTGCCTTTGGCTCAAGGAATAAAATTTGATTTTTAAATGGGAAAGTATTGGATAAAAACAGGCGAAACTCTTTCTAGTCTTTTTCCAATATTTGATAACAAACTAATAAACTATTAATTAATTAAGCATTTATGAAAAATCAAGAAGCGATAACCCAATCTTTGATGGAACAGCTTTGGCAAAATTACTGCCAACGAGTAAGTTATGCGCATGCGTATGCCGACATGGTTTTGGCAAAAGGTGGTCAGGTAGTAAATGACCACTGTGCATTCCGTACATTTAATACTTTTACAGGAGAACAAAAAGCAGGAATTGTAGCTATTTCAGAAGTATTAGAAAGTTTGGGTTATGTAAAAATTGCACCCTATTCTTTTCCTTCAAAACATTTGAATTCATTTCATTATCAACATCCAACCAATATCAATTTTCCGAAATTCTTTGTTACCCAGCTTGAAGTAGCAGAATTGCCATCAGATACCCAAGCACTGATTAATGAAGCAGTGGCTTCTGGCGAAGATGCTCTTGCTGGAGAAGCACGTAACTATCTGGCTGAACTTGCCGAAAGCAAAGAGTTATCCGATGACAAAGCTGAAGTTTTGGTGGCGGCATTAGTTAAATTCTTTGGTCGTCCTTGGAAGCCAGCCAAAAGAAGCACCATTCTCGAGGTAAATAAAGTATCTCAGTTTGCAGCGTGGACTTTGTTGCACGGCAATTCGGTAAACCACTTTACGGCTTATATCAATTATCAAAAAGTAGAAGGATGGGATGATATTGAGTCAACCATGAAAGCGCTGGAAGATGCAGGTATCCCAATCAAACCTGCTATTGAAGGTGCTAAAGGAAGCAAACTTCGTCAGAGTTCGACTCAAGCAGTTGACGAACTTTGTCCTGTGATAGAAGAGGATGGAAGCGAAGGGCAATTGCAATGGTCGTATGCCTATTACGAACTAGCAGAGCGTAATTATATCGAGCAAGATGGACAACAAGTTTGGTTTGATGGCTTCTTAGGTGAACAGGCTACGAACCTTTTTGAAATGACGAAGAGATAGTTTTTTTAGGCACTAGGGGAGAGGGGTTAGGGTTGAGTTTTTTATTTAGGGAACAGTGTCACAAAGGCACAAAGTGGTTTTAGGCACTAGGGGAGAGGGTTTAGGGGATGGTAGAGACGCAATGCTTTTCGTCTTGATTTCCTTGATAAAAGTGTTAGTAATCTAAAATTTACATTCACAATTCATCATTCACAACTCATCACTAATCCCTCCCCTCATTCAAACATTAATTTACTATGAAAAAAATACTTGTAATTGGAATGGGAAAAGTAGGCTCCTTGGTAGGTGTTTTACTTTCCAAAAGATTTGAAGTGACTGGTCTCGACAAAAATGGACCTGCCACTGAAGTTGGTTTCCCAACAATCAAAGGGGATGTTACGAATCGAGCATTACTCGAAAAATTGATACCAGATTTTGATGCAGTGGTATCTTGTATGCCCTATAATCTGAATTTGGCCATAGCCGAAACGGCCTATCAATCAGGTAAACATTATTTTGACTTGACTGAGGATGTTCCTACGACGACTGCGATTCGTGCAATGGCAGCCCGTGGGAGTCGTGCCGTTTTGGCACCCCAGTGCGGTTTGGCGCCTGGCTTTATTGGTATTGTAGGTGCTGACTTAGCCAATCGCTTTACTCGTTTGAGAGATATTGAGCTACGAGTTGGTGCTTTGCCTAAATATCCTAATGGCTTACTGGGATATTCATTTACATGGTCGCCTGCTGGGGTAATCAATGAGTATATCAATGACTGTGAGGTGATTCATAATGGTAAAGTCAAGCTTGTGCCTGCGCTCGATGGTCTCGAAACCATCAATATCGAAGGTATGGAATTTGAAGCCTTTAGCACTTCTGGTGGTTTGGGTACGATGTGCGAAACTTATGCAGGGAAGGTAGATACGCTCAATTACAAGACCATTCGCTATCCTGGGCATGGCAAATTGATGCGTTTTTTATTGTATGAGTTAATCTTGAAAGACCGTCGTGAGTTGATAGAGGAAATTCTTACAGAAGCAAAGCCTCCTGTTCAGGAAGATGTAGTGTATGTTTATGCGGTAGTAGAAGGCTGGAAAAACGACCGTATCGAGCGTGAAGAGTTTTATCGAGCCTATTCACCAATCAAGATTGATGGGAAACATTGGCGAGCGATTTCGTGGACAACAGCAGCGTCGATTGTGGCAGTGGTCGAATTAGTAGCTGATGGTAAACTCCCTCAAACAGGTTTTATCAAACAAGAAGATATACCTCTAGCAGATTTGCTTGCTACAACTACTGGGCAGTATTTTAGCTAAGTATGAAATGTGAAGCTAGGGGGAATCTCTAAGTTTAAAAAGGGGGCGAAAAATACTTTCTGCCCCCTTTTTGATATTGAAGCTGTTTAAACTTTTGAAAAGTATTCCCAAATAAGTGAGAATTTTGTGTTGCTAAATCATAAAACATCACATAATGGGAATACTGAGTAAAAATACAATCGAAACGTGGATTATC
>NZ_JASHIF010000011.1:0-310642 GCF_030056595.1 Flectobacillus roseus | reverse complement strand
AAATCTCTTTCGATTTAACCGCTTCCCGTTGTTTGGGAGTGCAAAATTAGTTGCTTTATTTTTAACTTCCAAATGTTTTTGAAAATATTTTTAAAATTTATTTTCGCAACTCACATCCTATCTTCTTCGCTACAACTCCTTTCCCGTCGTTTGGGAGTGCAAAATTCCCACTTTATTCACAACATTCCAAACCTTTTTTGAACTATTTTTGAAAGTTTTTTATAAGTCGCTGAACATCAGAAGCTATTACACTCAAAAAAAATGACACCAAATTGTTTTAATTCAATTGGTGTCATATCTACAAACTCACAAACACAATTAATACTTCGAATATTTATAAATATTATTTTGTACTTTAGCTTACTTCTAAGCGAAAACCTACTCCATGTACATTACTGAGCTTGATATTAGTGTCTCTATTAAGGTATTTTCGCAAACGAGTGATAAAAACATCGAGGCTTCTTCCTTTAAAATAGTCATCATCTCCCCAAATAGTGATCAAAATTTTATCTCGAGAGAGCGTTTCGTTTTTATGTTGAATCAAAAAGGCTAATAAATCTGATTCTCGATGGGTAAGTTCTTGTTGAAAATCATCGATAGTCAATTTAAGATTTTTACTATCGTGTATATAACGTCCTATTTGAAGCACACCATTGGAAACTGTAGTTTTTTTGCCTGTCCGTTTTAGGATAGCTTCAATTCGCAAAACAAGTTCTTCGATACTGAAGGGTTTTGTCAAATAATCATCGGCTCCTAATTTAAGACCTTTGATACGATCTTCTTTGAGCGATTTTGCCGTTAGGAATATAATAGGAATTTCACTTCCAGCTTTTCTAATAGTTTCGGCCAGCGTAAACCCATCCATTTCTGGAAGCATTACATCAAAAATACACAAATCATATTCATTTTGTTGGAAAGCTCTTTGTCCCGCTTTACCATCTACTTGTAAATCGATTTGATATCCTTCTTGTTCAAGATTATCTTTTACTACAAACCCTAGGCTTTCATCATCTTCGACGAGCAGAATTCTGGTCATTATATCAATATGTATATAGTTAGTTTATGATAAGACAATTTATTAGGAATATTCCCTATTGTGAAAATTTAAGTATTTGCTAATGTAGCCTATTTGGTCAAATAATCCAATTTATTAATATTTGCATAATTTATATAACTTAGTAAAGTTATATATAATACCAAGGTTATGCTATTCTATATAAACACATTCATCAACGATTTATTATCTAAAACTCATGACAACTATGAATCAATCCTCTAACCAGCAATTGGTAGAGCAAATGGCAAACCACCTAGAGAAAATAAAGCTAGGAGGTGGTCTCAAAAATATTGCCAAACAACACGACCGTGGAAAGCTTACGGCACGAGAACGCATTGCATACCTAATCGACCCTGATACAACGTTTTTAGAATTGGGTGCTTTTGTAGGTTTTGAAATGTACAAAGAATATGGCGGATGTCCTGCAGGAGGTACAGTTGGAGGGATTGGGTATGTATCGGGAAAACAATGTATGATTGTTGCCAACGACCAAACCGTTAAAGCCGGAGCGTATTTTCCTGTTACTGGAAAAAAGAATCTTCGTTTGCAGGAAATAGCATTACAAAACAGACTTCCTATTATTTATTTGGTGGATAGTGCTGGAGTTTTTCTACCAATGCAAGACGAGATTTTTCCAGACAAAGAACATTTCGGTCGAGTTTTTTACAACAACTCCATTATGAGTGCGATGGGTATTACTCAAATATCGGCGGTGCTGGGAAGTTGTGTTGCTGGAGGAGCCTATCTTCCTATTATGTCAGACGAAACTTTGATGGTCGAAGGGCAAAGTTCGATTTTTTTAGCAGGCCCCTATTTAGTAAAGGCAGCTATTGGAGAAAACATTGACGCCGAAACATTGGGCGGTGCTGTGACACATACCGAACTTTCGGGCAATGCGGATTATAAATTCAAAACAGAACAAGAGTGTTTGGATCAAGTAAAAAGAATTATAGGAAAGCTTGGCGAGGATACCAAAGCTGGTTTTAATAGGGCAACCCCTAGTTTGCCAACCAAAAATCAGAAAGAGATTTATGATATTTTACCCGAACTCAGAACCAAGCCCTATAATATGGTAGATATTATTGAGAGATTGGTTGATAATTCGGAGTTTGATGAGTTTAAAAAAGATTATGGCAAAACTATTCTTTGTGGATATGCTCGTATTGATGGCTGGGCTGTGGGGATTGTCGCCAATCAGCGCTTGATTACTAAAAGTGGCAAAGGTGAAGTTCAGATTGGGGGCGTTATATATAATGATGGCGCCGACAAAGCTGCAAGGTTTATTATGAACTGTAATCAGAAGAAAATACCGTTGGTGTTTTTACAAGATGTTACGGGATTTATGGTCGGAAGTCGCTCGGAGCATTCGGGTATTATTAAGGATGGCGCCAAAATGGTGAATGCTGTAGCGAATTCGGTCGTTCCTAAAATTACGATTGTCATAGGTAATTCGTACGGAGCGGGTAATTATGCGATGTGTGGAAAAGCTTATGATCCTCGATTTATCTATGCTTGGCCAAGTGCCAAAATTGCCGTAATGGGTGGCGAACAAGCAGCCAAGACTTTGTTGCAAACGCAAATAGCATCTATGCAATCGCAGGGAAAAGAAGTTTCGAAGGAAGAAGAAGAACAGCTACTCAAAGAAATTATCGAAAAATATAACACTCAAACAACCCCTTATTATGCGGCAGCAAGATTGTGGGTTGACGAAATTATAGACCCACTACAGACAAGACGTGTCATTTCTGAAGGTATTGCAGCGGCTAATCATGCTCCTATTGAAAAAGAATTTAAAGTAGGTGTTATTCAAACTTAGTAAAGGATATTTGATATAAGCTGATTACCATAGTTTTTCTTCGTAATTTTGGAGAATGGTTTGACTTACAAGCCATCAATCTTTTACACATAAAGATTGATGGCTTGTGTCTTGTAATAGTATTGAGTTTTTGAAATATGAATTATTTAGCAGGTCTTAACGAACCGCAACAAGCGGCAGTACAACATATCACAGGTCCTCTCATGATTATTGCGGGAGCGGGTTCTGGCAAAACAAGAGTTCTTACCTACAGAACGGCATATCTTTTGGATAAAGGTGTAGATCCTTTTCAGATTCTTTTATTGACCTTTACCAATAAGGCCGCAGGCGAAATGCGAGTAAGGGTAGAAAAGGCTGTAGGAAACGATGCCAAGAATATCTGGATGGGTACATTTCACTCAGTATTTGCCAAAATATTGCGATTTGAGGGCAAACACTTGGGCTATACTTCCGACTTTTCTATTTATGATACTGACGATTCTAAATCTTTATTAAAAAGTATCATCAAAGAAAGAGGACTCGACGATAAGGTGTACAAACCCAATGTTGTTTTCAACAGAATCTCAGGAGCGAAAAACCGCTTGATTGGCCCAGATGAATACCTCAACAATCCAATCATTCAAGCTGACGATGCGGCTGCCAAACTTCCCGAAATAGGAAGTCTATATAAATTGTATACCTTGCGCTGCTTTCAAGCCAATGCCATGGACTTCGATGACTTACTTTTCAATACCAATGTATTGTTTAGAGATCATCCTGTGGTATTAGACAAATATCAGCGAAAGTTTCAGTATATCATGGTCGATGAGTTTCAGGATACCAACGTTTCCCAGTATCTCATTATCAAGAAACTTGCTGCCATGCACAACAATTTGGCGGTAGTGGGCGACGATGCTCAGTCGATTTATGCTTTCCGTGGGGCTAATATTGACAATATTCTTAATTTAGAAAAAGACTATCCGAATCTTGTAACCATTAAGTTGGAGCAAAATTATCGCTCGACTAATAGTATTGTACAAGCAGCTAACTCGGTTATTGCTAAAAATAAAAATCAGTTAAAGAAAAATGTCTTTACCGAAAACGAAGAAGGCTCACCTATCGAGCTCATCAAGGCGGCTTCGGACAATGAAGAAGGTCGATTGATTGCAACTAATATTTTTGAAGCGAAAATGGCCTTGGGTTTGCGTAATACAGATTTTGCCATTTTGTATCGTACTAATGCCCAATCACGTGCCTTTGAAGAAGCTCTTCGAAAATTAAATATTAAGTATCGTATTGTTGGCGGTTTATCATTTTACCAAAGACGTGAAATCAAAGACCTTTTATCTTATTTGAGATTTGTCATAAATCAAAAAGATATAGAGGCATTCAAACGTATTATTAATTTACCCAAAAGAGGTATTGGTGATACTACCATTGCAAGAATCGAAATCACAGCAGCTGAACAACAAAAATCTGTTTGGGAAATTGTAAGTAATATTCGTCAATATCAAGCAGGGCGCTTTGCTGAGACCATCGAAGGATTTGCCGATTTGATTAAGTCATTTATTCTAATGACTCAAGTACCTAACAAAGACGCTTACGAAATCGCCAGTCATGTGGCAAAAGCTTCGGGTTTGTTAAAGGAACTTCATGAGGATAAAACCGTTGAGGGACTTTCTCGTTATGAAAACGTTCAGGAATTATTGAACTCTATCAAACAGTTTGTAGATAACCCCGATACTGAAGACCATTCATTAGCCAGCTTTTTGCAAACAGTATCTTTATTAACTACTGCCGACGAAGAGGACCCTGATGGTGACAACGACCGTGTAACTATGATGACAATTCACGGTGCCAAAGGTTTGGAGTTCAATCATGTGTATGTAGCAGGTATGGAAGAAGACCTTTTCCCTAGTCAAATGATGCTTCAGAGTCGTGCAGATTTGGAAGAGGAACGTCGTTTGTTTTATGTAGCTATTACTCGTGCTGAGAAAAAACTTGTAATGTCTTATGCCGAAAGTAGATATCAATACGGAAGATTGAAGCCTTGTGAACCTAGTAGATTTTTAGATGAAATAGATCCAAAATATTTACAGTTTGCCAGAAATATCCGTCGTGCAGTCGAAGAAACTCAACGTGTTCCACAAGGATTTGTCAGAAGAGTCGATAATCAGTCAGGTGTTGTATCTAACAATTTGCCCCTAAGCAATAAACCTGGCATATCCACAACAACCTCCAATCTGATTCAGAAAAAGCCTGTGGTCAATTCGGCACCAGCAACGTATGTGCCATCACCTGACTTTGCCCCTAGTGATACCAAAAATTTACAAGAAGGCGACCGAGTGGAGCATCTAAAATTTGGTTATGGAAAAGTCAAAAAAATGGATGTAAACGGAAACGACCGCAAAGCAACCATTGAGTTTGAAGGAGGAGTTGGTGAAAAAACCTTATTATTAAGCTTTGCGAAGCTCAGAATTATATCATAAAACTGGCGTTTAACGTTTTCAAATCAAAAACTCATTATCCTAAAATGAAAAAAATCGTAGTTCTCTTATTTGTGGGCTTATTACTGTTTGGTAGTATGATTCCTAAGCTAATTGCTATTTTTCGTTCCGAAGATAGCGAAGCTGGAACAGTAAGCTCTATTTCAGCACCTGCTCCATCTGGGGTTGTTTCGAACGAACCTGCTTTCAAAAAAGAAGGAGAGTTAACTTTTCCGAAAATTCAGAAGAAAATTAGTATCGAAATTGCCGATAATGATGCCGAAACTACTCAAGGATTAATGTATCGTAAAAGCATGCCAGATACTTGTGGGATGTTGTTTGTTTTTCCAGATAGTCAAGAAAGAAGCTTCTGGATGAAAAACACCTTTATTCCATTAGACCTCCTATTTATCAATTCTAATAAGGAAGTCATCACGATACAACCCAATCGCCCACCTTTCTCAGAAGAAGCAATTCCTTCTTACAAACCAGCTCAGTATGTGTTGGAAGTAAACGCTGGATTTTGTCAACGAAACGGCATTAAGCAGGGAGATAAAATTTCGTTTTAAACAAAAAAATAGGCAAGCTTAGCTTGCCTATTTTTTTCTAGCATATCTAAAAAGCTTTACAGGAAGTTTATAATCTGTGGCTTCTCCTATAGTATAGTAGTCTGTTCCAGTTCTTGAAAAAGCTATTCCTTCACCTTGAGCCTCTTCACTTGCCGA
Source organism: Flectobacillus roseus (assembly GCF_030056595.1). Classification (NCBI taxonomy): domain Bacteria; kingdom Pseudomonadati; phylum Bacteroidota; class Cytophagia; order Cytophagales; family Flectobacillaceae; genus Flectobacillus; species Flectobacillus roseus. Next base: position 304,579 of record NZ_JASHIF010000011.1, on the reverse strand, counting down.
ATAAGTATAATCCAACAATTTGGCAGGACGAAGTAAAGCCTTTGCTATTGATTCGCCGTCGGCTCTACGCCAATGATATATCTGTCCATAATTTCTGATAAGGATTTCTTTGTTATCAGGCGAAATATCTCCAGCGGTAATATAAAACATCGTATTGAGTGCTGTCGAAAAAGAAACCTCTTCTACAAACTCTGCTGTGATAGTTTGGGTATAAGACTGTGGATATGGCAGTTTATACAATCGCTGTTTTAAGTCTCTTTTGGAAAGAATGTAAATATCTTTGGTATCGTGGTCGATAAACATACATTCGGCATCACGAGCGCCATCTGGATAAACATAAGTAATTTTTTGTACATCTTTTAACGTAATGCTATTACTAGCTTGAACCGCTTGACTAGCAGCATTAGGTTCTTTTACTCGATAAATTGTACAACTTGGATACACTGCCAAATTATCGCCAATATCTCCCACATATATATAAGTACCATCCGAAAACTTGGTTATAGCCATATCTTCCCAATCACGGTTCACGGCACCTTCTAAATAAAACTCTTTGGTTCCTTTGCCCAAGCTATCCATCAAGAAGATACGATTAGAATCACCACTATCATTATGGGACCATATCATTCCAGGATTGGTATAGCTTGCGGCCAATCCAGAAGCCTCATCTAGATTAGAATTCTCAACTAAACTTCCAACACCTTTCTCAAAATCATCAATTATTGGAGTTGGGCAGTCGTTATTACAAGCAAGAAGCCCTGTCAATAAAGTTAAAAATGGGTAATATTTCATTGAATAATAATGGCACGTTAGGTAAGCTCTCGATTGGTTTCGTCGGTTTCCTCGTTTTTGATAGTCACTTTTACTCTCTTAATACGACGCGTATCGACAGAGGCTATTCTAAATCTGAATTTATCATAATCTATTTCTTCTCCCGCATGAGGTAGACGAGCAAACAATTCGATTAATAACCCTGCCAGTGATTCACTTTCACCTTTTACCTTTTCAAAGTAGTCGTTATCTATTCCCAACGCACGACATACATCGTTTAGTGTAACCTTACCTTCAAACTCAAATGAGCCATCTTCCAATCGCTTATATCCCAGATCCTCTTCATCGTATTCGTCGTTGATATCACCTACAATTTCTTCAATGATATCTTCCATCGTAATAATTCCTTCGGTTTCGCCGTATTCATTTACTACGATAGCCATATGAACTCGCTTTTCTTGAAAATCATAAAGCAAGTCATCAATCTTTTTACTTTCGGGAATAAAAAATGCTTGATGTATCAGCTCTTGCCAATTAAAGTGCTCATCTTTTTCGATATGTGGCAACAAATCTTTGATATAAAGAACTCCTTCTATTTTATCAATGGTTTCTTTAAATACGGGCACACGAGAATATCCAGACTTATTAATTTTATCCATCAATTCATGAAAATCCCATTCAATATCAAAAGCTGTCACATCACGACGAGGACGCATGGCACTTTTGGCAGAAGTGCTTCCAAAATTGACAATACCTTTTAGAATATCTTTTTCTTGTGCCGAAGTTCCTTGTCCAGTAGTAATTTCAAGCGCATGGTTTAGTTCGTCGGCAGTAATAGTATATCCTTTTCGCTCTACCCGTTTCTCAATTATATTACTAATACCTAAAAGCAAAGACGACAACGGCTTGAAGATAATGCTAGCTACTTCGATGAGTGGCGCAGTGAGTTTGGCAAACTTCAAATTATTTTGTTGTGCCCAAACCTTTGGTATTAATTCTCCAAAAAAGGTAATCATGAAAGTTACACCTACCAACAAAATCAAGGTAGCAACTAATCCTTCTTTTTCTTCTTCCCCTAAAATTTGTTCTGTGAGATACGTTGAGATTGTCACAAAGGTAATGTTGACAAGATTGATGGCAATCAGGAGGGTTGCTAGGAGTTGTTGAGGCTTGTCGAGCAACTTGGCAACAGTACGCTCACTTCCACTATCGCTTTCACGACAGGCAACACGTTCATCGGCAGATAGGGAGAAAAAGGCAACTTCAGAGCCAGCCAGTAGGGCAGAAATACCCAGCAGGGCAATCAGGATAAGCGCATCGATACCGTATACGCTGTAAGATGAGGTGCTTTCAACTTGAGCCAAAAGCACCCTAATCGGGTGATAATCGTCAGATAATCGAGTTTCCAAGGTTTGGTTTGTTTAGTTAAACAAAAGTTAGACTAGTTGAAAAGTGTTTTTCAACTAGTCTAACAAATGATAAGCCTTTCGTTAGAATGGCAAGTCATCGCTGTCACCACCAGCATCAAATGCAGGCGGTGGAGGTGTTACTGGTGCTGGATTAGGACGAGCAGGTGCAGGAGCTGATGCCGCTGGTGCCCCCTCGCTATTAGCACTATTGTCGCGATTACCGCCTCCCACTAAAGTCATAGAAGTACCACGAATACGAATACCACGACGCGTGATACCATCTTTATCTACATATTCTTCGGTACGGATACGCCCTTCTACATAAACAGAATTTCCTTTGCGCAAATACTGTTCTGCGATATTGGCCAATCCATCCCATAATTCGATGCGATGCCATTCTGTTTGTTCTACTCGCTGTCCATCGCGATTTGTGTAGGTTTCGGAAGTAGCGATATTAAAATTTGCCACTTTTGCACCACTAGGCAAAACTCTCACCTCTGGGTCAGAGCCTAAATTGCCCAATAAAATAACTTTGTTTACGCCAGCCATTTGGGTTAATTTTTTAAAATAGTTGTAAATAAATTGATAGGCATAAAATTAAATATGGTGTGAGAATTCAAACATTAATGTGAGTGAATTTAATAAAAATCCTATCAATCTCCAACTATCTATTCTATGGAATACTATGCTAAAATTTTTGATTCTTGAGTCAAATAATTATTCACCAAAGTAGATTTGGGTAAATCATCTACTTCAGAAAGGTTATAAAACGCATGATTTTCTGGCAAATTTAGAGAAAAGTCTGCATTTACTCGTATGTGCCAAAACTTTGTTTGAATCTTTTGATGCGTTAATACATGGGTAAAATTCCCTGATTCATTCAAAATCACCGCATTGGAGATTACTTCTTTTAACCAGTGGTCCTGCTCCAACAAATCATCTAATTGAGAAGATTCGGAAGGCTCTAGTAGGTAAAAATCATACATCCCTTCCCATACGTCACGCCCCACACGTTTGCGCATTACAAACTTTTCGTTTTGTTCTAATAAGAAATAATGAAAGAAACGCTCTTTTACTTTAACCTTTTTGCTCTTGATAGGTAGCACCGCTTGTCGTCCTTGTGCATGAGCTACGCATTCGTTCGCAAAAATACAGAACATACAATCTGAGGGAGTGCCAGGCGTACATTGCATGGCACCAAACTCCATAATAGCTTGGTTGTGCGTGTTGGCATTATTGGTCGGTAAAAGCGCCTGTGCATATTCTGAATAAACTTTTTTTGCCTCGTTTGATGCAATATCAGTTTCTATGCCAAATACTCTTGAGAGTACACGATACACATTGCCATCCAATACTGCCACAGGTTCATTATAAGAAAAAGAAGCAATCGCAGCAGCGGTGTAAGAGCCCACTCCTTTGAGTTTGAGTAACTCTTGATACGAGTCAGGGAATACGCCATCGTATTCATCTACCACCATTTTGGCTGTTTTATGCAAATTACGAGCCCGAGAATAGTATCCCAATCCTTGCCACAACCGCAACACCTCAGCCTCATCGGCAGCGGCCAAGTCAAATACCGTCGGGAAAGCCTCTACAAATTTATAATAGTAAGGCATTCCTTGGACTACTCTAGTTTGTTGCAAAATTATTTCGGACAGCCATATATAATAAGGATTGGTTGTATTGCGCCAAGGTAAATCTCTTTTATGGATTTCGTACCATTGGGTGAGTTTTTGAGAAAAATGAAATTGCGAAAAATCGGTCATGAAAAAGGGAAAGTTGACTTTCTGATTTAGCTAAAAAAAGATACTTAATGGAGGTTTTCGAAACAAATCATCAACCAATACTTAAAAAACTTGTTTTGATTTAACCTTCAAAGTATAAAATAGGTTTATGAAAGTAAAAATCTTTTAAGAAACGTATCCAGTCTAAAAGAGGGATAGATTCAGCAAAAATAAAGGAAGAGATTTAGAATAAAACAATCTATAAATAATCCATGATTCATGAAAGAAGTACAACAAAAACCGAGGAATAATAGGAGAAAAGCAAGAAGTCTGAATTAGATTAATTTTAGAATTAGAATTCAAATAGCTAAAAATTAAGCATTTACGAAAAAAAAGTTCAGACATTTATTTATTGATTCTTTCATATTTGAAACCAAAGTCGTACCTTTGTGACCCTTAATAATCAGGGGCTTATAATTTGAGGCTGTGAGAGTTAGCAAAATTCACTGAAATCGACCTTAATCGATGCTAATTCAACTGAATTTTTTGGAAACTTATGGCAATCGACAACCATTGTTTATCATATTTTATTAACTCCTAAATTTTTTAAAAAAGTGACAAAAGCAGACGTAATCGCAGAAATCGCAGACAAGACGGGCATTGACAAGGCAGATGTATCTAGCACTCTAGAGTCATTCTTCACTGTAGTTAAAGATAACTTGGCTGGAGGAGAACCTATCTACGTTCGTGGATTCGGTAGTTTTGTGAACAAGAAAAGAGCTAAGAAGGTTGCTCGTAACATCTCGAAAAACACTTCTATTGTGATTGACGAGCACTTTATTCCAAGCTTCAAACCTGCTAAAATATTTATCGAGCAAGTTAAAACTAACGCTAAATAATTTTTCGCAATAAGTTGTCCGTTATAGGTTATCAGTTATGAACTCATAGCCGATAACTTGTAACAGATAACAGATCTGTAAACGACATGCAAAAGTCTTTTATCTTCATAATAGTGGTTGCACTGGGTACGGTTGGAGCTTTATATAGCCTTCCGAAGGTTGTGGTAAGTGACGAAAAAAAGACCTTAGAGCAAACAGCACAGACTGGCTCAGCCAATCGTGATAAAGCCGTTGAGTCGGAAGACACCCATCAGCACACCGAAGGTGAAGCTAATGAAAGCCATGGCACAGCCCTTAGCCCCGAACAGAGCAAGGTAGTTGAGAGTTTACGAGCGAAATATTTAGGAAGTTCAAGCAAGCAAGATAAAATCGAAGCAGCAAATGCTCTTATTTCGAAGTTTACAGCATTTACAAGATACGACAGCGCTGCCTATTATGCAGAAGAAGTCGTAAAACTTGATAACAACGAGCGCAACTTGATGAAGGCGGCAGATTTGTATTATGAAGCCTTCACCTACGCACTCGAAGATGCTAAAACTAAGAATATGGGAGACAAAGCTAGATCGTTATATCAGGAGATTTTAACCAAGAATCCTAATAACCTTTTAGCAAAAACAAACATGGCAATGACTTACGTTTCAACATCAACTCCCATGCAAGGAATTTTGATGCTTCGTGAGGTAATTGCAAAAGAGCCTGAGTTTGAACCAGCATTGTTCAATTTGGGGATTCTATCAATTCGGTCGAATCAGTTTGGGAAGGCCGTTGAGCGTTTTAAACAAATCCTGAAAATCAACCCTGCTAATTCTAAAGCAGCTTTGAACTTAGGATACTGTTTGGCAGAACTCGACCGTACTGATGAAGCTCGCACTATTCTTGAGAAGGTTTTAGCCAATAGCAAAGACCCTCAGGAGAAGGCAGCTGCCAATGAAATTTTATCAAAATTAAAATAAGTTCTCGGTAAGTTCCTTCTTTATCACTAAATTGTGCTTGGATAGGAATCTTCTGTGACAAACAACTAAAACAGATTTCGTAACATTTAAAACCTTTTAAAGTCATGCCTTGCGGAAAGAAAAGAAAAAGACACAAAATTGCAACTCACAAAAGAAAGAAGCGTCTTAGAAAGAATAGACATAAGAAGAAGTAATCTGTAACTAAGGATTAGTACGAATTGGTGCTAATCCTTAGTTGCTAATTACTAGAAAACAGGCTATTTTCTCCAGTAGAAAAGAGCCTGTTTTTGTCGTTTTTGTGAGATTGCTAGGTAAAACCCAAATTCATTGCCTTCTTACTTTATTTTTTGGCAATAGTTTATCTGCTCATGACAGCATGGATTCCGTTGTATTATAGATTGGTCATAATACACAGCCACGCAATAAGTCAGCAACATTAAAAATCAAAAAACCAATAAAATACTATAGACTTACTATTACTTTATTGCATTCCGTTGGAATGACTTCCCAATTGTAAAATTCAGTTGCTTTAATCAATTTCTTACAACTTGCTTTTTACTCTTCGGCACGAACCCTTCTATATGTAGTTTAATGGCTTTGATTTTCTATTCACCAACCGCTCACAGCGACAATATATATTCGTTTTCTTATATACTATTCACTTCTAATCCTTCAATCACCTGTGAGCAACGAATTAATCATCAATTCGACTCCCAAAGGTGACCGCATTGCTCTTTTGCAAGACAAAAGGATTGTGGAGTATCACTTAGAGGAGTCCGAACCACACTTTTCTGTTGGAGATATTTATCTCGGTACAGTCAAGAAAATGGTTACGGGATTGAATGCGGCCTTTATAGATATTGGTTATGAAAAAGATGCTTTCTTGCATTATCATGACCTTGGCCCCAATGTCAATTCCCTGAATAAATTCACCAAAGATGTTATCGCTGGAAGACACAATTCTGGAAGATTAGACAACTTTAAGCTTGAACCCGAAATAGACAAACACGACAAAATTGATAAAGTATTAGGGAAAAACTCTCCTATTCTTGTTCAAGTTGTAAAAGAACCTATTTCGACCAAAGGCCCCCGCTTATCTTGCGATATTTCTATCGCTGGTCGCTATACAGTTTTGGTACCGTTTTCGAATGGTGTAAATATTTCGAAAAAAATTACGGCCAAATCCGAACGCCAAAGATTACACAAATTGATGTCGTCTATCAAGCCTGCCAATTTTGGCGTAATCGTTCGAACTGTAGCTGAAGGCAAAGATGTAGAGGAATTGGACAAAGATTTGAAGGAGTCTTTAGCCAAATGGGACGCTGGAATGAAAGCGCTCAGATCAGCAAAACCACGCGACAAGGTCATCGGCGAAATGAGCCGTGCTACTTCAATGCTTCGCGATTTGTTGAATGAAAACTTCGATAGCGTTATTGTTGACACGCCAGAATTATTCCAAGAAGCTCGTGCTTATGTACAGCACATCGCACCAGAAAAAGAACGTATTGTAAAATTACATCAGGGTAAATCCAAAGTATTTGAACAATACGGTATCGAAAAGCAATTAAAAATGCTTTTCGGACGCTCAGTAAGTCTTCCTGCTGGTGGTTATTTGATTATCGAACATACCGAGGCTTTGCACGTAATCGACGTCAACTCTGGTAACAAATCAAATAGCGAAGAAGACCAAGAAGCAACCGCCGTAAGCGTAAATATCGAAGCAGCCAAAGAAATTGCTCGTCAGTTGCGCCTTCGCGATATGGGTGGCATTATCGTTATCGACTTTATTGATATGAAGAAAGCTGAACACAAAAAGCTGATTCATGACATCATGAAGGAGGAAATGAAATCTGACCGCTCAAAATACACCATCTTGCCGCTTACCAAATTTGGCTTAATGCAAATTACTCGCCAAAGAGTTCGCCCAGAGATGAACGTTGTAACGTCTGAAAACTGCCCTACTTGTGGTGGTACAGGCAAAATCACAGCGAGTATTGTTGTTTCGGATGTAATCGAACATCACCTTGAGCATATCATTATCAAACAAAATGAGAAAAAGCCAACTATCGTATTGCATCCTTTCTTGCATGCATACTTTACCAAAGGTTTCCCTTCTCTTCGAATGAAATGGTATTTCAAATACAAAACTTGGGTCAATATTATCCAAGATAGCTCTTTTGGTATTACCGACTTTAAATTTCATAACAACCACGGAGAAGAAATCGAACTCAATGGTTAATGAATATAAAAACCCATCTATCCTTCGTAGATGGGTTTTTTATTGTAGCTTCACTCCTATCCTATGCTTGTCTTGAGCTGTCCGAATGTTTATCTTTGCTTTATGTCTTTTCAAAAAAATAGAAACTATTGGTGGCTCAATCTTAATCCTAAAACAGGGTCAATTGATCAGCTCCGCTATCACCAATCACAACTCTTTACCTCACATAACGAATTCGGAAATAAACGCCGTATTTACCAGCACTTTCAATCCGTACAAAAAGGTGACTGGGTGATCGGGTATGAAAGTACCCCTGTCAAACAAATTAAAGCTATTCTAGAAATTACTGAACCACTACATGTTCATCCTGTAACAGGCGAATCTATTGCTTTTTGTTTGAAGGAAAAACTCCCTTTTCCGATTGAATGGGCAGAGCTTAAGCAAATCCATTTTCTGAAAGATTCAGATATTTTAAAGAATAATCAAGGAAGCTTATTTCAAATCTCTGAAGACGAATTTGAAGCAATTCAGGCAATGATAGATTTACAAAAAGAATCCATTGTAGCCGAAAATATCATTATCCCCTTTGAAAGAAATGATGCTTTAGCAGACTTATTTATCGAGGCAGAGCAGTTTGACGAAATAGTTGAGACACTCAAGTATAAAAAGAATATTATCCTTCAAGGCCCTCCAGGAGTCGGCAAAACCTTCCTTGCCAAAAAGCTCGCTTATACGCTTATTGGTACAAAAGACGAATCAAGAATAAAGATGGTGCAGTTTCATCAGTCGTATTCCTACGAAGATTTTATACAAGGATTAAGACCCGATGGTGACGGTGGTTTTAAGCTCAAAAATGGTGTCTTTTATGAGTTTTGTAAAATGGCACAACGCAATGCAGGAATCGACCATTTCTTTATTATTGATGAAATAAATCGTGGAAATCTAAGTCGTATTTTCGGAGAACTACTCTTACTCATTGAAAACGATAAACGTGGACGAGCCAACGAAATTCCTTTGACTTATGGAGATAAAGATGCCGAACCGTTTTCGGTTCCAGACAATCTACATATTATCGGAACCATGAATACTGCCGACCGCTCATTGACTACGATTGACTATGCACTTCGTCGTCGTTTTGCTTTTATCAGTTTACAACCATGTTTTAATGAACGATGGGTAAATTGCTTAGTCGGGCAAGGACTAGATAAGGAATTTGTAGAAAGTATTGCTCGAAAATTCAACTTACTCAATCAGGAAATTAGTCAAGATAGGCATTTACTAAAAGGCTTTCAAATCGGACATAGCTATTTTACACATTTTCCTGCAGGCGAAAACGCCCCAAAATGGTACAAACGTATTATTCAACTAGAAATAGCGCCTTTGCTTGAAGAATATTGGTACGACCAGCCCGAAAAGGTACAAAATTGCGTTGAAGAACTGCTTGGGTAGCTGTGGGTAGACTTAGCCTCGGACTATCTTTTGTTTCAGCTTGTAAACTATATTAAAAATCAGCCCAAGACTAAGTCTTGAACTAGTCGTCGAGTATTTCTAACATAGACCCTACATGATTCCAATAGAAAATATTTACTTTTTGCTTTGTTATGCTTGGGATAAACTTGAGCAACGCCACTTGCTAAAAGCAGGTGTATCAGGGCAAAAAAGCATCTATGAACTGTTGGCTAGTATTTTGGTTAGGGAGTTACCTACACTTTGGAAGAAAGGATATTTCAAGAATTACACAGAACAAAATCAATATATCCAAGGCATACGAGGCAAAGTACATATTTCACCTTCTTTGGCAACTGGAGCGTTTGAAAAAGGAATGGCGTATTGTGAGTTTGATGAATTTTCAGATAATATTTTAGCCAATCAGATTTTAAAAAGTAGTCTAGTTAGGCTTCTTAAGGTATCGACCCTTTCAGAAAAAGTTCATCAAAGTTTATATACGGAATTACGAAGACTACATTATATCCAAGAAATATCTCTACATGAAGCATTGTTCCGTCAGGCTTTTGCCCAATGCCATCGAAATACAACCTATACGTTTTTACTACATATTTGTGAATTGCTTTACTCTCAAAGCATGGTAAGTGAGCAAGGAGAAAGTATTTTATTCAGAGATTTTGAGCAAGATGATCGTAAAATGGCAGGTTTGTTTGAAGCTTTTGTACGTAATTTTTATAAAATAGAACTCAAAAGTGCGAAAGTTTTTAGAGAAAGACTTCAATGGAAACTAACAGGAACAGAACCACAATATTTGCCCAAAATGCAAACAGACATCAGCTTGATTTTGAACGATGGCAAAAAACTAATTATTGACACCAAGTACTATGCACGTACTTTAAATACTTATTTTAATTCAGAAAAAGTACATACTGAAAACCTTTACCAGTTGTTTGCCTACCTAAAAAATCAGCCTGACGAGCAGGCTGAAGGTATCTTATTGTATCCAACGGTAAAGCAATCTTTGAGCCTATCTTATACTTCTGAACAGCATCAAATCCGAATAGAAACTATCAATCTAGCTCAACCTTGGGAAAAAATTCACGAAGACTTATTGGAGATAGTGACTAAAAACCTACCCCAAACACCTTATTCTTTTGATTAAAAATAAAGGATTTTTTTTCTGACTGATAAAACAAGTTAACCACATTGGTTTGGTCGTCAAACTCATCCATCAATACATCGTTTTGAAGTTTTGAGCCATTGATTGGTTCTTGAGCAGGCATTTCGATATACAACCACATCGCATCTCCCTCTTGCTCTTTTCCTAAATAATGATAGGATACTCGCTGATTACGAGCATTGAACCACACAAAATGCTTTTGGATATATTTATCAATTTGTGGATCAAACTTTTCAGTTTTGTCCAATACAATCTTCTTGCCTTGATTTTCTTTGGTCAACACTGTTTCTAAATCATCCTTAAAAACACGCAGACTTATCTCAAAGCTTTTCTCCTTGGCGTTATAACGCATTTCAGTAATGCTAGTATGGAAGGCGTGCTTTTTGAAAGCCATCAATCCGAGCGATAGCATTACGCCCAAAAGCAAAAACCTGTAAGAGAATCTCACAGGTTTTTGAATATATTTTTTTGATTTTATTAACATACGTTTGTTGAATGTATAAATTGGTTATTGCTAGAAAAGCTTTTTGAAAAGGCCATTTCCTAAAACGAATACCATCAAACCAAGTAAAATCACGGTTCCTACTTGTTGAGCGCGCTCCATGAATTTTTCTGATGGTGGGCGTCCTGTAATGATTTCAAACAACAAGAATAAAGCATGACCACCATCCAAGGCAGGAATTGGCAATAAATTCATAAACGCCAAAGCCATTGAAAGTAAGCCTGTCAAACTCCAGAAGTTTAACCAATCCCAGTGCGAGCCGTACATATCAGCAATTTCGAATGGTCCACTCAACGCTTTGTCAGCACGAACTTGACCTGAGAAAATTTTCTTAAATCCTTGAATATTTTTCCACACAACATCAAATGCATTGCCAGCTCCTACCACAAAAGCTTGCCCCAAGGTATAATCTTCATGTGATTTTTGAACCAAATACTCAGGAAAAAAGCCCAATGTACCATCTTCAGCAGTAGTCATGCGAAGCGTATCGGCTTTACCAGCACGCATAATAGCCAAGGTTACTGGTTTGTTTTTATACTTTTGAAGTTCCTCCTTGAAAGTCTGGAAGTATTTCACTGGAGTGCCATTAATCGATACAATTTCGTCACCATCCTTCATCCCTGCTGTGTAAGCTGGTGCAGGGGCTGGCGCTGGATTACCTAAAAGTTTGTCTAAGAAAGAGGCTTCTTTTGGTTCAGCAACACGAGCCACTTTAAACTTGTACAATGGTTGAATAAATTCGCCCTTTTGATCAGATAGCTTATTTAAGAAATCACTTGGAATAACGATTTCTACCGTTTTCCCATTTCTATCAACTGTATAAACCGTCTTGTCTTCTAAAATAGCACCAGCAATATCTGTATAACTATGGAAGTCTTCACCATTTACTTTTAATACCTTATCTCCTAACTGAAAGCCTACTTCTTTACCAAGTGCTCCAGCGTACAAACCTTCTTTATTTAGCTCAGCTTTAGAAATATAGTTATTACCTTCTTTGAAACTAATACCCCAAAAGATTAATACCCCTAAAATTACATTGACGATAATACCACCCAACATTACGATTAATCGCTGCCAAGCAGGTTTTCCACGAAACTCCCAAGGCTCAGGGGTAGCTGAAAGTTTAGACGCATCCTGTGTCTCGTCAATCATACCTGCGATTGACACATAACCACCGAGCGGAAACCAACCTAAACCATATTCTGTCTCGCCAATTTTCTTTTTGAACAAAGCAAAATTCAATAAAGTAGGTATTGGAAAAAGAAAATCGAAAAATAAGTAGAATCTATCTACTCGCATCTTAAACCATTTGGCAGTAATATAATGCCCAAATTCGTGTAAACTTACTAAAATTGACAAACCCAAAATGAGTTGTCCAACCTTCACTAGTCCTTCCATTGTTTAGCTTTTAGCCCCAGTCTGAACTTGTCAGACCAATACTGTTTTCTATTAAGGTTTTAAAAATATAATTTAGCTGAGAAAGTTCGTTTTCGATACTTTTATCTACATTCCTATTTCTCCTGTGGATAAACTCTTAGAGATTTTCACTTGCAAATACTCTCGTTGCAGCATCTGTTTGGATATAATCATCCAAAGTTGGATGCTTGATAAACGGAACTTTTGCCATACAAGTTTCAATCAAATCTGACATTTGTAAAAAGCCAATTTTATCTTCCAAAAAGGCAGCCACGGCTATCTCATTCGCAGCGTTCAAGATACAAGGCATATTTCCCCCCTGAGCCATTGCGTCAAATGCTAGTTGCAAGTTACGAAATGTTTCTTTATCAGGTTGCTCAAATGTAAGATTTGGATAATTAATGAAATCAAAACGAGGGAAGTCTGATTTTAGTCTGTTTGGAAAACCCAATGCAAACTGAATAGGTAATTTCATATCAGGCAAACCCATTTGAGCTTTGATAGAACCATCCTCAAACTGCACCAACGAGTGAATGATAGATTGGGGATGTACCACCACATCTATTTGAGAGGCATTGAGATTAAAAAGCCATTTTGCTTCAATTACCTCCAAACCTTTATTCATCAAGCTAGCCGAGTCGATCGTAATCTTGGCTCCCATCACCCAGTTAGGATGCTTTAAGGCTTGGGCTTTGGTTACGTGAATTAATTCTTCACGTTTTTTTCCTCTAAAAGGACCACCCGATGCTGTCAAAATAATCTTTTCGATAGGGTTATGAAACTCCCCTACCAAACATTGGAAAATCGCTGAATGTTCAGAATCGACAGGATAAATATTAACACCTTTTTGCTGTGCCAAAGCAGTAATCAATTCACCTGCCACTACCAATGTTTCCTTATTGGCCAAAGCAATATGTTTTCCTGCTTCGATAGCCTTGATTGTCGGCAACAAGCCTGCATATCCTACCATCGAAGTTAATACCATATCTATTGCTTCCATTTGTACAACCGACTCAAGGGCTTGTGCGCCTGCATATACTTTAATCCCATGTGGGTCGAGGGCATCAAAAACTTGGCTGTAAAGTGATTCATTACCAATCACAACACAATTGGGACGAAAAGCAATGGCTTGTTCAATCAACAACTGGGCATTACTTTGGGCTGTTAGTACTTCTACTTCAAAAATAGTAGGATTCGCCTGAATTACTTCGAGGGCTTGTGTGCCAATCGAACCTGTCGAACCTAAAATAGCAATATTCCTTTTTTGCATAAATCTTAATGATGAAACAATCTATTCTGTTTGTTGTACTCAGATAGTTGAAGGGTTCTATGAGTGAAGAGTTGTGAGTATAAATATTTTGCATTCAAAATTCACCACTAATACTTAAAATCCTTGAAGCCAATCCAAAATCTGCTCAGTGAAAATCATGAGGACTTTTGGATAAATAATAATCGTAATAATCACACCATACAAGGCTCCATACAAATGCGCGTCGTGGTTGATATTGTCCATACTTCTACGAGACATATAAATCGAATACCATGTGTAAAGCAATGCAAATAGCACCGCTGGGATTGGAATTATCCCATAAATATGAAGACTCTGCGTAGGAGCAAACAAAATTGCAGCAAATAGTACACTCGATACCCCACCAGACGCCCCTAATGAATTATAGTTGAAATTATTTTTATGCTTAAAGAAAGATGGTAAATCCGATACTATTATTCCTCCCAGATACAGTAATAAATACAGGAATGGCCCGTTGCCAGGCGAGACTTGGTTGTAAACCATTTCCATCAAATTCCCAAAAGAGTATAAAGTGAACATGTTAAAAAATAAATGTCCAAAATCGGCATGTATGAAGCCTGAAGTAATGAAACGCCAATATTCTTGTCGACGATTGATTAAATAGGGGTTCATCATAAGCTTATTTAAAAGCTCATAGTTACGGAAGGCTAAAATACTAATCAATGTAGTAATCAAAATTAGTATTTCATTTAGAGATAAATCTGCCATTTGTTATTGAATGAAAATAAAAACAGTCAGACCAAGGCCGACTGTTCATAAAGTTTTTAATTATTGAGTGTATAGACTCTATGAAACTCAAGAGCTTCGTTAAAACTATCAGTTTTGTCAACAAAATATGCCAAAAGCCTACAGCCAATAGCATACGGCCATGAGCCGTATTGTACAAATTTAAACTAAACTTCCCTATCAATCAAAATATTAGCGAAAGCTCTCAACTCAGCTTTGCGCTCTGCTTCAACTTTCAGGCTATCTAATAAATCAAAAGCTTTTTCAAAGTACTCATTTATTTTAGCTTCTGCCAATTGACGAATTCCCAGCTGGTCATAAATTCCTCGTACTGCATTTACCTTTTCGGCTGGGTCAAAAGTTTTTAAAGATATCCAATGTTCTAGTTGATTTTTGGTTTCGCCAGTAGCCGAGCTCAAAGCCTCGATAAGCATGTAGGTTTTTTTATTAGAAATAATATCACCTCCTACTTGCTTGCCAAATTTTATAGGATCTCCATAAACATCGAGTACATCGTCTTTTAACTGAAAACCTAAACCAATATTGATTCCCAAATCATATAAAGTTTGGCATGTTTTGTCACTTGCTCCACCTATGATACCACCCAGTTCTAAGGCAAAACCCAATAACACACTTGTCTTTAGGCGAATCATTTCGATATATTCTTCCTCCGTGACATTTTCACGCGTCTCGAAATTCATGTCAAATTGTTGTCCTTCACAAACTTCGGCGGCAGTGCGATTAAAGCGTCGCAATGCTTTTTTCAAATGTGTATCTTCTACAAAGAGCATCAACTCATACGCCTGTACCAACATCACATCTCCTGAAAGAATAGCTGTATTGTCATTCCATTTGGCATGGACAGTTGGCTTACCACGACGCAATGGCGCATTGTCCATAATATCGTCGTGCATCAGGGTAAAATTATGGAAAACTTCTACTGCGGTTGCTGGTTTGATGGCTTTTTGCCATTCGTCTGTAAACAAAGCCGTCGACATCAAGGTCATAAGTGGGCGTAAACGCTTGCCTCCCAAAGACATCAAGTAACGAATAGGCTCATAAAGTTCAACCGGCGATTGCCCGTATTGTTGTTGCTGAAATTCTTCTTCTAAAGCTTGGATAAACTGTTTTGTGGTCATACTTTAATCCAACTACTAAGCTGGATACTAAGGGTGATAAATAAT
The DNA here is from genome assembly GCF_030056595.1 of Flectobacillus roseus. Taxonomy (NCBI): domain Bacteria; kingdom Pseudomonadati; phylum Bacteroidota; class Cytophagia; order Cytophagales; family Flectobacillaceae; genus Flectobacillus; species Flectobacillus roseus. The sequence continues at coordinate 288,842 of NZ_JASHIF010000011.1, read as the reverse complement.
GATTGGTGAATTTGAATTGTCAAATTCTATCTATGCGAACATTTATTTTTTGTTCAGGATATAACTCTCAATGTGTTTTAGAGCATTCTTATTGTATATCGCTAAAAAGTATCTTCATCTTTATGAGATTTTTATACTTAACATTGAAGGTAACTTTATTAATTAGGGCCTCTATCTACTAAATAAACTTCAGATAAAGTATCATCCATGAAGCTATTTTAATCCAACTGTAAACTACAAACGTTGTACAAAATCGATTTAGTAGAATAACTGAAAATACTCATTTTTTGTTATGTTTTGCCAAAAATAGAAATAAGAAGTGAAACCCAACACAGGAATCAACTATATTTTCTCTAACTTTGCAGAGCCTCATCTCACCTGAGGGCTAGCCTTATGCTTACACATCAATTAAACCTTCGCAAGCCACTCGCCTTTTTCGATTTGGAAACAACAGGCGTGAATGTTATCAAAGACCGTATCGTCGAAATCAGTATTGCCAAAGCAAATATTGATGGGACAGTAACGGTCAAAACTCGTCGTGTCAATCCAGGAATACCAATTCCAGTGGAGTCATCGATGGTCCACGGTATTTATGATGACGATGTTGCCAATGAGCCATCATTCAAGCAAATTGCCAAATCTATGGCTCAATTCTTGGAGGGTTGTGACTTAGCAGGCTTCAACTCGAATCGCTTTGATGTACCAATGTTGGTTGAAGAATTTTTGCGCAATGATGTAGAATTCGATGTCAAAAACCGTCGCCTTATCGATGCTCAAAGGATTTTTCACATGATGGAACCACGAAACCTTTCGGCGGCTTATAAGTTCTACTGTAGTAAAGAGCTTATTGATGCGCACTCAGCCGAAGCGGATACGATTGCAACTTTGGAAATTTTGAATGCCCAAGTTAAACGATATGAAGGTGTCGTCATCAAAAACGACAAAGGAGAAGATTTCATCCCTGTCAAAAATGATATGGATGCTCTTCATGAGTTAACTTCTGCCAAACTGGTAGATTTTGCGCAAAGAATTGTGTTCAATCGTGAAGGCGTAGAAGTAATCAACTTTGGAAAGCACGCTGGAAAGCCTGTGGTACAAGTACTTAAGGACGAGCCATCGTATTATGATTGGATGATGAAAGGCGATTTTCCACTTGATACTAAGCGAAAACTTACCGAGATAAAGTTACGCGCTTTTAATAATCGTTAATAGGGAAAATAATTATAATGAAAAACCGCTTGTATTTGGTTCATATTTTAGCGACTTTTCAAACATATTCCTTATTTTTGCCCCGAATTTTCCGAAAACTGTAAGAACTATAAATGAGCCTCGCACTTCGAGGTTAACCATTTAAAGTTGAATGTTTAGACGAATCTATTCTTTCTTAGTTTGACAAAAAACAAAAGAGATAGACTTCATCTATCCACCAAACTTAAAGACTTATGCAACAAATACCTGACGTTATCCGACAAATTCCTCTGAACAACTATGTGTGGTTCAGTACGGCTTTATTTTGTATCGGCATTATTGGAGTATTAACACGCCGAAATGCAATCATCATCTTTATGTCAGTCGAATTGATGCTAAATGCAGCCAATCTTCTTTTAGCAGCCTTTTCTTCGTACAAAGCTGACCCAACTGGGCAAGTATTTGTATTCTTTATTATGGCTGTGGCGGCTGCCGAAGTAGCGGTAGGTTTGGCCATCATTGTGATGATTTATCGCAATATTCAATCAATTGATGTAGGTATTTTGAATAAATTAAAGTGGTAATTATCAGGTGTGAGTATTTGTTTTAAATCATTTACAGCAAGACTCACTGCTTATAGCTCTAAAAATTATGTCATTAGCAGTACTTATCCCCCTTTTTCCACTAATTGGTTTTTTAATCAACGGGCTTGGATTCCGTCGTGTACCAAAATCATTAGTTGGTGTAATTGGCTCGGCAGCAGCGTTAGCTTCATTTGCCTGTGCGCTTAGTCTGTTCCTCAACTTTTCTGGACAACCAGAAGTTGCTCATATCTTCGACTGGATTACCATCGGAGATCTCAACATTTCGATGTCTTTTCAAATCGATCAATTATCCTTGTTGATGTTGCTGATTATCACAGGAGTTGGTTCTTTGATTCACATATACTCAATTGGTTATATGCACCACGATGAAGGTTTTGGAAAGTTCTTTGCTTTCTTAAACCTTTTCTTGTTCTTCATGCTCTTGTTGGTATTGGGTTCAAACTACGTGGTAATGTTTATCGGTTGGGAAGGCGTAGGTTTATGTTCTTATTTATTGATCGGTTTCTGGAACAAAAACACTAACTACGGCAATGCAGCTCGCAAAGCCTTTATTATGAACCGTATTGGTGACTTAGGCTTTTTATTAGGTATCTTCCTTATTATTACACACTTTGGCACCGTTGAATACGCTGACGTATTTAGCAAAGTAGCTGAAGGTGGTTATGAGTCAGGTGACAAAACGTTGATGTACATCACGCTTTTGTTATTTGTAGGAGCCATGGGTAAATCAGCTCAAATTCCATTGTACACCTGGTTGCCAGATGCGATGGCGGGTCCTACTCCTGTATCAGCCTTGATTCACGCTGCAACGATGGTAACTGCGGGTATCTACATGATTATCCGTTCTAATGTGTTGTATAGCCTTTCACCAGAAACACTTGAAGTGATTGGATGGGTAGGTACAGCAACAGCATTGTTGGCAGCATCAATTGGTTTGTTACAAAACGACATCAAAAAAGTACTGGCTTATTCAACTGTTTCGCAGTTAGGATATATGTTTATGGGCTTAGGCGTCATGGCTTATAGTTCTTCTTTCTTCCACGTAATGACTCACGCATTCTTCAAGGCATTGTTGTTCTTGGGTGCAGGTTCAGTAATTCATGCGATGTCAGATGAACAAGATATTCGTTCAATGGGCGGTTTGCGTAAAAAATTACCAATTACATTCATTACATTCTTGATTGCTACAATTGCAATTTCTGGTATTCCTCCATTTGCAGGTTTCTTCTCAAAAGATGAAATTTTAGCTCATGTATACGAACACAACAAATTGATGTGGGTATTGGCATTGGCAGGCTCTATGATGACATCATTCTATATGTTTAGATTATTGTTCTTGACATTCTTCGGAGAATTTAGAGGAACTCACGAACAAGAGCATCATTTGCATGAATCACCAATTGCCATGACAGCGCCATTAATGATTTTGGCAGTACTTTCGGCAGCAGGTGGTTTCTTTAACTTACCACATATTTTTGGTGGACATGCAAGTCTTGCTACATTCATGGAACCATTGTTTGCTCAAAGTCATGTAGAAGCTCATGCACCAGACGAAGCTACAGAAAAAATGTTAATGATTATTTCTGTAATAGCGGCGTTAGTATCAGCAGGTGTTGCTTATGTGATTTATGTAAGCAAAAAGGCTGTTCCTGATGCAGATGGTACTGAGACTGGTCTCCAAAAAGTGGTGTATAACAAATACTATATCGACGAACTATATGATACAGTGTTTGTAAAACCAATCACAGCACTTTCAAACATCTTCTCTTCATTTGTAGAATTCTTGGTTATTGACTTAATTGTTGAAGGAATTGGCAAATTAGTAAAAGGACTTTCGGGAGAAGCACGTTTGGTACAAAATGGTACAACAGGTTATTATATCTTCGCTATGGTAATCTCGATTGCTGTGATGTTGATATGGGGTTTAAGAATCTTCATTTTAGGTTAATATTTCCCCAAAGGTATTCAGCTGTTTTCAAAACAGTTTTTCTAAATAGAATGATTAACAGATAACGTTTTTATAATGTTAACACTTACACTCATACTTCTTCCCATTATCGCAGGGTTGTTGACCCTTAGCACGAAAGGAGAAAATGCGAAAGTTATAGCTTTGGTAGCCGCATTAGTCGAGCTAGCATTAGGAGCTTATACATTTTTTGCTTTTGTACCAGACGCTACTAGCCAGTTTGGCGTATCGTATAATTGGATTGCATCAGCAGGCATCAAGTTCTCAGTGGGTATCGATGGCATTAGCCTTATCTTAGTAAGCCTTACCACTTTGGTAGTGCCGTTTATTATTTTATCTACTTTTCAAAACAATTACGACAAAGCTTCTACTTTCTACTCACTCATCTTGTTTATGCAAGCGGGTTTAGTAGGTGTATTCACTGCAAAAGATGCTTTCTTGTTCTATTTCTTTTTCGAAGCAGCCCTTATCCCAATTTACTTCATTGCAGCAATTTGGGGTGGTGAAAATAGAATCAAAGTAACTTTCAAGTTCTTCGTTTATACTATTTTCGGATCATTATTTATGTTGTTAGCTTTGGTTTATTTGTACATCAAAACGCCAACACATAGTTCTGAAATTACAGCATTGTACGAAACAGCGAGATTACTTGATGCGTCTCAACAAGGCTTTATCTTCTGGGCGTTCTTTATCGCTTTTGCTATTAAAATGCCTTTATTCCCATTCCACACATGGCAACCAGACACATACGTTGAAGCTCCAACGGCTGGTACAATGTTATTGTCGGGTATTATGTTGAAAATGGGTACTTATGGTTTGATTCGTTTATTGTTACCAATTGCACCACTAGGTGTTAAAGCATGGGGAACAGTTGCTGTTGTTTTGGCCATTATCGGAATCGTATATGGTTCAATCATCGCCATTCAGCAAAAAGATATGAAGCGCTTGATTGCTTATTCGTCTTTCGCACACGTTGGCCTAATGGCAGCAGGTATTTTCTCTGGCAACTTAGATGGTATTCAAGGTTCGTTAATTCAAATGCTTGCGCACGGTATCAACGTAGTGGGCTTGTTCTTTATCGTAGAAATCATCCAACAACGTACCAAGTCTCGTGAATTATCTAGCTTAGGAGGTATTACCCAAACTACTCCACAATTGACGGTATTATTTATTATTATCATGTTGGGCTCGGTAGCACTACCATTAACAAATGGATTCGTTGGTGAATTCTTGTTATTGAAAGGCGTATTTGAGTACAACGCTTGGATGGGAGCAGTTGCAGGACTTACAATCATCCTTGGTGCAGTGTATATGCTACGCTTAGTACAAAAATCAATGTTTGGAACAACTACTTCATTGACTGAAGGATTTGAAGACCTTGGCTTGACAGAAAGAGCTACTTTATTGCCAATTGCAACATTAGTAATTGTATTAGGTATTGTGCCTAATATCATACTGAAAGCTTCTGAGCCTGCGGTAAGTCAATTGTTATCAATCATAAATAAGTAAGAAATTTAATCGAGTCTGATGGTTCTGCTGTCAGACTTAGGATATAGCAGATATGAACGCAATTATAGCTTTATCACTCTTTGGTATTTCCAATTTGTTTTTAGGGTTTTTGAACAACCGTAAAATCTTATTGCCAGCCACCCTCCTATTCGTTCTGATAGCTCTAGGGCTAAATCTAGCCGACTGGAATCATGAGTACTATTGGTTTCACAATATGCTCAAGACTAATAACCTTTCTATCAACTTTACCTCTATTATCTTGGTAGCAACGGCATTGGTTGTAGCAATTTCACGTGGTTTTGGGGAAGATGAAGAGCATACTCACCCAGCTGAATATTATGCGATTTTGCTTTTTTCAGTGGTGGGAGCCATTATGATGGTTACTTTTCAAAGCTTGTTTATGTTATTCGTAGGTATCGAGATTCTATCTGTTGCGATGTACGTACTTACAGGATCTGATAAACGTAATCTTCGATCAAACGAAGCAGCTCTTAAGTATTTCTTGATGGGGTCGTTTGCTACTGGTATTATGCTATTTGGTATTGCATTGGTTTATGGAGCAACAGGCTCTTTCGATATCAATGGTATAGGCAATATGGTTAATCAAGCCAAATTACAAGATATCATGTTGAATCCTTATGGTCCTATTCTTTACGGTGGTATCATTTTGATTTTCGTTGGTTTACTATTCAAAATCTCGGCAGCTCCTTTCCACTTCTGGACGCCCGATGTATACGATGGAGCGCCAAGCATCTTTACAGCATTCATGTCGACGGTTGTAAAAACGGCTGGTGTAGCTGCTACTTACCGTCTACTCTCAATTTCATTTCCAGCGGTGTATGGTTTGTGGGGTAATCCATTAGTGTATATTACATGTTTGACTTTGTTTATTGGTAATATTACGGCTGTTTATCAACAAAGTTTCAAGCGTATGTTGGCATACTCAAGTATTTCACACGCTGGTTATTTATTGATTACCGTTTTGGCCAAAACTCCTACTACTAATTCGTCAATCTTGTTCTACTCTTTGGCTTATTCAATTGCTACTATCTCTGCGTTTGCAGTATTAATGGCAGTATCTGAAGCGCAGGCTAAAGCAGGTAAAACAGACGAAAGCTTTAATGCTTTAAATGGTCTTGCTAAAAACAATCCACTATTAGCATTTGCCTTAGCGGTATCAATGTTGTCTTTGGCAGGTATCCCACTTACGGCAGGGTTCTTTGGTAAGTTTTTTATCTTCGCAGATGCCTTTAGTAATGTATCTAGTCTGTTCAAAACAATTGCAGTTGTAGCGATTTTGATGTCTACTGTTGGTATTTATTACTACTTTAAGCCAATCATTGCAGCCTATTTGAAGAAAGGTGATTTAGAGAAAATTGAATTGTCTCCGATTTATAAACTTACATTGATTATAACAACAGCCTTGACAATCCTATTGGGTATTGCTCCAGATCTTGTTAAAAATATTTTCTAAAAGTGTCAAAACAAAAACAATCAAAACTGCTTAACAAGAAAGATTTCATTGCTTACTTTCTCGTAGCAGGTACAGGAGCAGTAGTTCAATTAGTGTCAGGTAGTATTTTAAGAAATCAGTTTGATTTAACCTATGGTGCATCTGTTTCTTATGGATATATTATTTCATTTTTTGTAGGATTCACGCTCACAAAAATGTTTGCATTTGATGCAAGAAACTCAAATCAAACACGTCGTGAAATGGTCAAATTCATGATGGTAGCTGCTGGCTCGTGGGGAGTAACTTGGTTTTTTGCAGTAGCTTCACTATCATTCGTAAATCAAATGCTAGGAGAGCGAACATTTACTTTGCCCATTTTACAAAAAAGTATTAATCCAAATGAGCTAGGATGTCAAATTGTAGGCATGGGATTTAGTTTTGTTTTTAACTACATCATGCACAAAACCTTCACTTTTAGAAGTACTGGTTTTTATAACAGACTCAAGGCGTTCATTCGATAATTATCATTAAAAAGTCCCTACTGGTAAATGTTCAGTAGGGACTTTTATATTTTATCCAGTATCAAGATTTGCATCACTATTTATCTTGAAAAGCTCTTGAAAAATTAAAGACCCTGAAAATATCACAAAATCAAGATGTAAACACATCATAATTAGTGTCTTAAAAGGCAAAAATTAAAATTTTCTAATGTTTTTACTAGATGGTCACAAGCAAATATTATAACTATTCAAATAAAATCAAGTAATAAATAAAGAATTTATCAGGAATTATTAAAAATTAATTAAAATTATTGCTCAATAACTTGGAGGGAATATAAGTTGTACTTAACTTTGTAACTCAAACCTTAAACACCACAAAAGAAATGAAAAAATTGTTCGCATTCGCATTAGTAGCTGGTATGATGTCATTGGCTGCTTGTTCAGAGAAGAAAGCTGAAACTACTGCTGTTGATTCAGCTGCTACAGCTGTAGATACTACTGTTGCTGTTGATACTGCTGCTGCTGATTCAGCTGCTGTTGATACTGCTGCTGCTCCTGCTGCTCACTAGTATTCCTGAACGATTTCGAAAGAAATTTGGAAAAGCCTCATTTAGAATGAGGCTTTTTGCTTTTATAGTCCTTCTGTTTTTCTGTATATTAGAGTCATGAAAAACGATTACGCCACCTTTCAACAGTATTTTCCCACTGAGGCTGTACCTTACTGTTTCCAACTTTGGAAAAAATATCAATTCCATTTTAAGATAACTCGTCCTCGCAACTCCAAATTAGGTGATTATTCTTTTCGTCGTGAAAGTGGTCATCAGATAACCGTTAATCAGAATCTCAATCCATACGCATTTACCATTACCTATATCCATGAAGTAGCGCATCTAGTAACTTTTACACATTACAAACGCCGTAAAGAGCCTCACGGGAAAGAATGGAAGATGATGTTCAAAAAGCTATTTCTCCCAATCCTCAACACAGAAGTTTTTCCTGAAAGTATTCTATCACCATTGACTGCCTATTTAGAAAACCCTTCTGCAAGTACACAAGGTTGTATTCCTTTGAGTAATGCGCTCCGAGCATTTGATACCCCAATTCTTCTCGATGAACATATTCCTTTAACCCAAGTTGAAGTAGGTAAAAGTTTTATTGTCAATGGTAGAAGCTTTGTAAAAGGTGAACTTAGAAGAACTCGCTTTCTATGTACCGAAACTACAACAGGAAAACGTTATGTAGTAGCAGCGAATGCGCTAGTCAAATTGTTATAAATAGAAAGGAAGGCTAATAGAAAAAAGATGAAAAACTGGTTGAAGGCATTAATCTGGATAGTTTTAATAATTTATACTGATGAAGGCATAGCTCAAAAAAGCGTACTTTCGGAGGGTAACTGGATAAAAGTTGGCGTTACACAAAGTGGTATATATAAAATTGATAAAGACATTTTAAGCAAAGCAGGATGGTCTTTGAGTCAAATTACACCACAGAATCTTAAATTATATGGTAACGGGGGTAAAATGTTACCTCAAAAAAATAGCACCTATCGTCCTAGCGACTTAATTGAAAACGCAATTTTGGTTCGAGGCGAACAAGATGGTAAGTGGGATGATACAGATTATATTCTTTTTTATGGAGAAGCACCCCAGCAACTGATTTTTGATAATGCTCAGAAGCAAATTTCTCATCAAATCAATACTTATTCCGACACAACCTATTACTTTCTGACTGTATCGAGCGGTAATGGACAAAGAATTAAAACTGCTACAGATGTTAAGTCTACCAATACGATTCGCCTTTTTGATGATTATCAATTTCATGAAATAGATAAACGTAATATTTTGGCGCAAGCTCCATTTGCAGGTTCTGGACAAGAGTGGTACGGAGAGGAATTTATAGCCAATAGTCAACAGGTTTTTAGTTTTGTCGGTCAAGGCATAGCCAGTAACTCGCAAATATCCTTAACATCGTCGGTACTCAATACCTCGTATGGCACTACAGCTTTTAATCTTACGATGAATAATCAAGCTGTGGGCACACAAAATATGGATGGTATCACGGCAAGTACCTATGATTATAAAGGAAAAGCAGCAAAAAATATTTTTAGTATCAATAGTGGATTGGTTACTTCGGATGTCATCAATATAGGATTGACTTTCGACAGAAAAAATCTTACATCGGGTGGTGCCTTTTTGAATTTTCTGAGTATCCAACTCAAAAGGAATATCAAGCTCAACAACGCAACATCTCTACGATTTAGGGCATTTGAGCAACTTCAATATAAAGACTTTCAGTGGCAAATTTCGGATACCGACAACACTCTTTCTGCCTGGAATATTACCAATCCTACTATTCCTGTGAATCAAACACTAACTCAAAATAGCGAAGGTTGGACCATTTCAGGAACACAAAGCAATTTGCAAGAATATATTCTTTTTAGAGAATCAAGCGCACTGCAACCCGCTTTTAGTACTAAAATAGATAATCAAAATTTGCATGGACTCAAAACGCCAGATTTGGTAATTGTCTGTGGTGTATCCATTCAAAATAGTGCTGAAGCTTTGGCAAACTTCAGACGTAGCCATGATAAACTTGATGTAGTAGTGGCGAGCAAAGAAAGTATTTACAACGAATTTTCTTCTGGGAAGCAAGACATTACAGCGATTCGTGATTTTGTAAAATACTTATACGATCAAAATCCAACCAAACTAAAATACTTACTCTTGTTAGGTGATGCGTCCTATGATTTCAAAAGACGAAGTCAGGTCGTTGGAGATGAGGTCAAAAATATCTATATACCTGCTTATCAAAGTAGAGAATCGCTACACCCTATCTTAAGCTATGCATCCGATGATTACTTTGGATTTTTGGAAGCAGAGGAAGGAGATTGGGAAGAAAATGCCAATGGTAATCATACCCTCGATATTGGTGTAGGTCGCCTACCTGTGAAAACCAAGGCAGAAGCAAATGATATAGTGACCAAGCTTATCTCTTATCACAATAGTAGTAAAGCAGGAGATTGGCGTTCAAAAATCACTTTTGTGGCAGATAATGGCGATGGCAACCTACATCAAGGCGATGCAGAAGATTTTTCTCAAATAGTAGAGAAACTTTACCCCTCCTATCAAAGTCAAAAGATTTATTTAGATAATTATCCCTTATTGTCTTTGGCTGAGGGACAAAGAAGTCCTCAAGCTAAAGATGCCCTTTTTCAAGCACTACAAAATGGATCTTTGATAGTAAATTATAATGGACATGGTGCCGAAACAGGATGGACTGAAGAGCAGATTTTAACGATTAATGATATTGATAAATTGAGCAATCTCAAAAATCTACCCGTGATGCTTACAGCCACCTGCCAGTTTGGTCGGTATGATGATCCCAATCAGGTTTCAGGAGCCGAATTAGCACTACTGAGCAATCGAGGAGGAGCAATTGCGCTATTAACGACAACCCGTCCTGTTTATCAAAGTACAAATTATTTAATCAACGAAGCATTCTATCAAAATGTATTTCCTACCAACGCTCAGGCAACGCAACGCCTAGGAGATATTGTCAGAAGTACAAAGAATGCCAGTGTCGTAGGAGTTGTGAATCGAAATTTTAGTCTGTTGGGCGACCCATCTATGCAGTTATTGTATCCACAACAAAAGATTACCATCGACAGTATGCTTGTTCAAGGTAGAGGGCTGACTGATACCCTCAAAGCATTGGAACAGGTTCGTATTGTGGGAAAAGTTCGAGCCAATAGTGGGATTGTCGACACACAGTTTAGTGGAACAGTACAAATAATCCTGTATGATAAAGCACAAAAAGTAAGTACTCTTGGTGCTAACAATGCCCCATTTGTTTACCTTGATTACAATAACATTTTATTCAAGGGCACTGCTACTGTAAGTAAAGGGCGATTTGAAACAACTGTTGTATTACCGAAGGATATTAATTATCAATATGGGGAAGGAAAGTTTTCATTATATGCCCAAAGCAGCACAGGATTAGCAGATGCAATCGGTTTTGAAAGACCAATGATAGGAGGTTCTGGTAAAATTCAGAAAGTTGATAATACAGGACCAAAAATTCGTTTATATTTAGATGAAAAAATTGAAAAAGAGACGTATATTACAACGCCTAATCCTCGGCTATTAGTAGATTTAGAAGATGAAAGTGGCATTAATATTGCAACAGACGGCTTAGGTCATCAAATACTATTAACGCTCGATGATAGTATTCAAGTAATACTAAATCAGTACTATACAAGTACGCTTAATACCTACCAACAAGGCAATATTATCTATGATTTTAAAGGTCTCGCAGAGGGAGATCATAAATTATCAATAAAAGTTTGGGATACATACAATAATTCATCAGAAAACTCGTTGCGATTTAAGGTTGTCCAAGATAACATCTCTTCCTTAAAAAATATCAAGTCCTTTCCTAACCCATTCATTGATAAGGTATATTTCAGTTTTGAGCACAATAGAGAGGGCGATGATGTAGATATTACTCTCCAAATTTTTGATTCCAGAGGAACACTTGTCAAAGAGATTTCTCAACAAGCATACGACATTTCGAGTCCCTATGATAAAATTTATTGGGATTTATCAGAAGATTCTGGTAGGATTGTAAGAGATGTTTACTTTTATCGTATTTTTGTAAAGTCACGAACAATATCATATCAGGCTTCAGCAAACGGCAAATTGGTATCCGTTAAATAATTTAAGTAAAGGATTTTAGGGCATGGCTTCTGTTTAGCATAAAAATATATTACTTTTGGAACGTGCCTCATCCGAACAACTTTAACTTTAAAAACAATGATTAGAAAAGTTACAAACGCTCTAAGAGCGTCTTTGATGCTTGGATTGACAATGTCTGCTGCAAGTGTTGTAGCTCAAGTTAGAAATGCACCGTCACCGGTAATTACTTCTTTAATTCAAACTCCAGATGCACGTGCTGCCGGTATGGGTGACGCTGGTGTGGCAACATCAAACGCTGATGGTGATGCTAATGCAATTTTTTGGAATCCAGGTAAAATGCCTTTCTCTAACAAAGATATTGGTGTTTCTTTATCATACACTCCATGGCTTCGCCAATTGGTAAATGACATGGCTCTCCTAAATGTTAGCGGATACAAAAAATTAAAAGGTGGCGATGTAATTGGACTATCTCTCCATTATTTTGACATGGGAGTATTCCAACAAACTGATAACAATGGTTCTATTCTAGGTAATTTCAACTCAAAAGAATATGCCCTTACAGGTTCTTATTCTCGTAAGTTATCTGATAAACTAGGTTTGGGGGTTAATATCAAATATATCAACTCTACATTGTTTAACGGAACGGTAACTAACTCATCAGGTGGTACATTTACTGCTCAACCAGTAAACTCTGTAGCTGCGGATATTGGTATTTTCCATACATCCAAAACTGATAAGCCTTGGAATTACAACTGGGGGGTAGCAATCCAAAACATTTCTGGTCGTGTATCTTATGGTGGTAATGAATCTAACTTCATTCCAACTAACTTAAAGGCTGGTTTTGCTGCTATCAACTCTATCGATGCTAGTAACAAGCTTACTTTGACATTGGATATCAATAAATTGATGGTGCCAACTCCAAAGTATGATTCAAACGGTAAATTAATTCAGCCTTCTACTGCTATTGGTGGTATATTGGGTTCATTTGGTGATGCACCAGGTGGTTTCAGCGAAGAATTGAAGGAAGTTAACATTTCATTCGGTACTGAATACTTGTATAACGATATGTTTGCTGGACGTGTTGGTTACTTCTACGAAAATGGATGGAAAGGTAACCGTAAATACGCAACAGTTGGTTTTGGTATCAAAATTGAGAAAAAATATAGTTTAGATTTCTCATACTTGGTTCCTACTGGAAGTGGAAGCCCATTGGCCAACACTCTTAGAGTTTCTTTGCAAGCAAACTTAAATTCAGCACCAAAAGTATCAGCGAACTAAGACTCCTAGATGTTTGATTAATAGAAAAGACATTTCTTCGGAAATGTCTTTTTTGTTTTTATACTCTTCAATGACTAATTTCAGCTTTCACTTTATTCATCCAAAAGCATTCTCATATACATGGCTATAGATATTTTAGATCGTTCTATTACTCCTGCATTTCAAACAATTCAAGAGGTATTTATTCCTCCTGTAAAAAATGTCACGTTGAGCAATGGTTTACCTCTTCATATTATCAATGTAGGCGAGCAACCTATAATCAAATTAGAGCTAATTTTTAACGCTGGCAATTGGTTTGATGATAACAAAGGGATTTCTTTTTTTACTGCTAAAATGCTCAATGAAGGAACCTCTGCTCATAACTCCGCAAGTATTAATCAATTTTTTGATCAATATGGTGCCTTTACTGAGTTTACGCATAGTGTAGATAGAGCTAGCTTTGTCCTTTATGGCTTGAGTAAACATCTAGGACAATTACTGCCTATGGTTCAGGAGATTTTGCAAGATTCCGTTTTCCCTCAAAAGGAATTAGAAACTATCAAAAAAATCCAACAACAAACCATTCAGGTTAATCAAGAGAAAACTTCCTTTGTAGCAAATCAAAAAATTCGAAATAGTATTTTTGGTGAAACTCATCCCTACGGTACTAATTTAACACAGGAAGTAATTGAGAGCATTACCAGAGAAAATTTGGTAAAGTATTATCAATCTCACTGGCAAAATCAGCCATTCAGAATATTTCTTTCTGGAAAAATCACAGAGCAAGAGATAGAAGTGGTAAACAAAGTTCTTGGCAGTATTCCTGTTGGCGGTGGTCATACAACAAGCTATGAGCACACTGATGGAGGACTTGATGCAACTTCATTTTTGATTGAGAAAGAGAATGCTCTACAATCTTCTATCCGTTTGGGGAAACAACTATTCACTCGTTCACATCCAGATTACTTTAATATGTTAATCGTAAATGAGGTACTGGGAGGATATTTTGGATCGAGACTTATGAAGAATATTCGTGAAGAAAAAGGGCTTACCTACGGTATTGGCTCTAATGTGGTTCCTTTCTCAAAAAATGGATATTTCATTGTTGGTACTGACGTAAAAAAAGAGTTTACTCAACTGACTATCGACGAAATTATAAAAGAGATTCAAGTACTCCGTACCGAACTTGTCTCGGAGGAAGAACTCAGCACTGTTAGGAATTATATGTCTGGAGCATTCGCTGGCTCATTGAATACGCCATTTGAAATCGCAGATCGTTACAAAGTGATTATGTCAGAACAATTACCTCTTGACTTTTATCAGCAGTATTTCCAACATATTCAGCAAATCACTTCTGAGGATATTTTGGAAGCCGCTCAAAAGCATCTCGACCCAGCTTCGCTTATCGAAGTAGCTGTCGGTGGTAAATAAAGATAGGTAGTTTCTATTATTTTGAACAACAAAGATGGATTTTTGAAAGAATAATTTGTTTTTAAGAAAGAAGATGGTTAATTTATTAGTAATCAAATTCTTAAAACCGACAGTTATGAAAAAAGTATCCCATCTCATCTTACACAAAGGAAATACAGTCAATACCATTGAGGCTCATAAACCTGTTTTTGAGGCTCTAGAAATTATGATTTCCAAAAATATTGGTGCACTCATCGTGTATCAAGATGGCGAATATAAAGGTTTGCTTACAGAACGAGACTACGCGCGGAAAGTGGCGATTATGGGTAAAAACTCACACGACACAACAGTTGCGGAAATCATGCAAGCCAATCCAACATCGGTAAAATTTGAGGATAGTATTGAGCGATGTATGGAAATTATGTCAGACAAACACATCCGCTATTTACCTGTTGTTGCCGATAAGCATGTAGTTGGTTTGGTATCCATGGGAGATTTGGTCCGTTTTATTATTGAAGATCAAAAAAATACGATCAATCATTTACAAAACTTTATCTCAGGAGCTGTATCATAATCGAGTGAATGGTGATTGAGAGTATGAGTGATTATTTTAATACTGGTAGAGACGCAACACTTTAGGTCTAAGGAGCTGGTATTTTGAAATATAGCATCAAAAAAGGCGTTCGAAAAACTAATTTCGAACGCCTTTTTTGATGAAAACTTGGAGAATAATCCTAAAATTCGAGATAACTCATGTTTCCTGATAATATACTGGAGTGTAATTTCTATACTTCGAAACCAGCTAACTCTTTGAACTCTTGTACACGTGACAAAAGCTCTTCGTAAGTTAAGTCAATCAAACGTTCTGTACCGAATTTTTCTACACAGAATGACGCCATAGCTGAACCATAAACGATTGCACGCTTCATATTTTCAAAGCTAATATCATCTGTCTTAGCAAGATAACCAATAAAGCCTCCTACAAAAGTATCGCCAGCTCCAGTAGGATCAAATACTTCTTCTAATGGAAGTGCTGGACAGAAGAATAGTTTATCTCTTTGGAAAAGCAATGCGCCATGTTCACCTTTTTTAATAATCAAGGTTTTTGGTCCCATGCCTAAAATTTTCTTAGCAGCCAGACGTAAAGAATATTCACCAGACAACTGACGAGCCTCTTCATCATTGATACACAATACATCAATCATTTGAAGAACAGCTTTCAAATCATCCATAGCAATATCCATCCAGAAGTTCATTGTATCCATGACAATCAATTTCGGACGGTTTGCTAAACGCTCAATTACTGTTTTTTGTACAGCAGGAGTCAAGTTACCCAACATCAAATACTCACAGTCTTGGTATTCTGCTGGAACAATTGGGTCAAAATCAGCCAACACGTTCAACTCCGTTACCAAAGTATCTCTAGAGTTCATGTTGTTATGATAGCGACCAGCCCAGAAGAAAGACTTCTCTCCTTGTTTGATTTGAAGACCAGTGGTATCAATTCCCTTGTTTTGTAGTAATTCGATATATTCTTGAGGAAAATCTTCTCCTACTACAGCTACAAGGTTTACGGGTGTCTTGAAATATGAAGATGACAAAGAAATGAATGTTCCTGCGCCACCAATAATTTTATCTGTCTTTCCAAAAGGCGTCTCGATAGCATCAAACGCTACCGAACCAATAGCTAATAAACTCATTTAGTTTTTGTTATAGTTGAATAATTGGCAAAGATACAAAATACTCTGCAAACCAGAGAGTTCTCAAAACAGGAAACCAATATTTTGATATTAACCCACACGCGGACAACGCTTAAATGGTTTTTCTCTATCAAACAGATAGCGGTAGGTAATATATTGTTTGTCGAGAGTTGTACCCAACTGAGACACAAAACGATTCATTTTGGGGTTAAAATCGCCAACCCAGTTCATATCAATGGTTTCGTATTGGAAAAAAGGGTCTTTCATACCTTCCAAACGAAGTTTCATTGCTATAGCTGACTCTACACCTTTTCCTTGATAATCTGGTACTACGCCAAAAATCAAACCGCAAGTACGCGTCACAACACCTCTCCAAAGTAAAAGTATAAACTTGATTTTTTCCCAAACCCCAAATTTCCCATTCAAGTGTTTGACAATTTGGTTGAGATCAGGAATTACGATAAAGAAAGCAATTGGTCTGTCGCCATCATAAGCAAACCATATCAATTGCTCGTCGATAATCGGCTTCATCTGAGCAACTAAGCTTTGCCCTTGCTCCTCGGTCATGGCCTTTACTCCTGGAAATTTTGCCCATGCTTCGTTATAAATAATACGGAAATCTTCTCCAAACTTGGGTAGCTCACGTTTCTTGATATGCTTAAAAGTAATATCAGGATTACCAAAAACACGGTTGGCTTTATCCATGACACTCTGAGTAGTCTTTGAGGTCAAGATACCAGCTGAATAAACATATTGTTGAAAATAGTCTTTGAAACCATAATCCTCAAAATACTGGATATAGTACTGCTTAGTCCAAGGCATTTTATAGGTAGGTTCATAGTCCCAACCTTTTATCATTAGTCCCCAAAAAGAATCACGTTCGCCAAAATTGATTGGTCCGTCCATTGCCTCCATACCACGATTAGCGAGCCATTCTTTACAGGTATCAAATAACAAAAATGCAGCTTCTTGATTCTCGATACACTCAAAAAAACCCATTCCACCAGTAGGCTGTTCTTCATTTTTGGCAGTTTCGTGATTAATAAATGCCGCTACACGCCCTATGGTTTCTCCTGTATCACTTTGTAAAATCCAGCGGATACACTCTCCGTGGTTAAAATGCTTATTTTTAGCAGGATTAAAGGTATTTTCTATATCTTGGTCAAGAGGACGAATCCAGTTAGTATCTTGGGCATATAATTTTACTGGAAACTCTAAAAACTCTTTTTGAAGCTTTTTATCATTAGCAACTTCTAAAATCCTCATCTGTTTGGTTGTTGATTAAAAGTTTTGGGCGAAAAAATCCTTCAAAGATAGTCTTTTTTACGTTATTTGATTGGACAGATTCGGTACAGGCTCAGACAAGCCTACAGATTGCGATATTTTTGTGAAGCCTTCTATTGAAATACTTCATACCGAAAGCCAATAAGTTTTATTAGTTTTGTGTCATTAATATTATCGGAAAGCTCAAGATGAAAAATTATATACTCAGAGCAGAAGACGAAATCGAAAGTGCCAAATATCTTTATCAAAACGACTTTTATCGTGGCACTCTCAATCATTGCTATTATGCATGTACATGGCTCATGCGCGGTTTACTTGCAGAAAGAGGTATCGTAATCAAGATGTTAGACTCAGCCTTCTCGTTTTTCGAAGAATATATCATCAAAAGCGAGCCTGTACCCAATAGCATACAGCAGTTTATCAAAATGCTCGTTAAAGAATACCAAGTACTACAAAAGGATATTGCTGGAGATTTTATGGCAGATGAAATTTTGTCATATATCGAAAAAACGGAAGACTTTTTGTACTTCGTAAAAGACCAAGCCGATTTAGCCGAGCGAAGTAATTAGTTTGTGTATCAATTTCAATGTGTTATACTCTTATGAACTTTAACCCTACCGAACATAGTACTTATTTTCGATGTTGCCTCTGATACATTGCTTTTCCAGAAACAACCTTTAATTTCAATCAGATGCTGTCATCAAGATGGCATAATAGGATAATCAACCAATCAGATGCAATCATTAAAAATATATAATACCCTCACTAGAGAAAAAGAACTTTTCCAGCCAATCAACGCCCCTCACGTGGGAATGTACGTTTGTGGACCCACAGTTTACAATTATGTACACCTTGGTAATGTTAGAACCTTCACGACTTTTGATACCCTTTATCGTTATTTGACACATATAGGTTACAAAGTTCGCTATGTTCGCAATATTACCGATGTAGGTCACTTGGTAGGTGATGGCGATGAAGGTGAGGACAAAATTGGGAAAATGGCAAAGTTGGAAAAACTAGAGCCTATGGAAATCGTACAACGTTATACCAACGACTTCCACAATGTATTGACCCAATTTAATCTATTACCTCCAAGCATCGAGCCATCTGCGACAGGACATATTGTTGAGCAAATCGAAACAACAAAGACCTTGATCGAAAAAGGATTAGCTTATGAATCGAATGGATCTGTGTATTTTGATATCGCCAAATACAATGCACAAGGTGGTGAATATGGCAAATTGTCAGGTCGTGTGATTGAAGATCTTTTGGTAGAAACTCGTGATTTGGATGGTGTAGGTGAAAAACGCAATCCTTTAGACTTTGCTCTATGGAAAAAAGCCGCACCAGAACACATCATGCGATGGCCTTCACCTTGGGGTGATGGATTCCCAGGCTGGCACTTGGAGTGTACTTGCATGAGTACGAAGTATTTGGGCGACACTTTTGATATTCATGGTGGCGGTATGGACCTAAAATTCCCACACCACGAATGTGAGATAGCTCAAGCCAAAGGCAGCACAGGCGTAGATCCTGTAAGATATTGGATGCACTCAAACATGCTAACGGTCAATGGTCAAAAAATGTCTAAATCTCTAGGCAATTCATTTTTACCATCTGAATTATTTGCAGGCTCACACCCATTGCTCGACCAAGCGTATTCGCCAATGACGGTGCGCTTCTTTATGTTGCAATCACAATACAGAAGTACACTTGATTTTTCTAACGATGCCCTAAAAGCTGCTCAAAAAGGCTATAAGCGCCTGATGAACGGCTTGAGAATTATCAAAACGCTTAGCTACCAAGCCGATGAAAGCATTGCTTTAGACGAAAAACAAATTACTGAAGTTAAGAAAGGAATCCAAGGTTGTTATGATGGTCTCAACGATGACCTCAACACAGCAGTAGCCATTGCAGGTTTGTTTAATTTATTGAAAAAAATTAATCAGTTGTATATGGGACAAGTATTACCTGCGCAATTAGGAGAAGAAGTATTCAACGAATTACAGGAGAAATTCGTAGCATTGACAGAAGATGTATTAGGCTTGAAAGAGGAGTCAAATGCCAATATCGATGCTTTTGCAAAAGGAATGCTGGCACTTTACTCAGAATACAAAGAAGCTAAGCAATATGACAAAGTAGACCAAATCAGAACTTATTTCAAGGCCAATGGACTTGTTATTAAGGACATGAAAACCAAAATTGATTGGGCTTACGAAGAATAGAATCAATAAGAAAGCGTTAGTTTATCAAAAACTTGTGAGATGATAAACTAACGCTTCTTGTTTTGGGTTATTGAGTTATGTCTTCAAGGTATAGAACACTTCATACTTTGCCGTCTTTAAACGAACCTTACAATTTTGCTAATTTATTAGCTATATAACTCTTATTTGGCACTATGAGAACCCCAATGTTAACTCCTATTGTCAGAACACTTATCGTTATTAACGTTATAGTGTTTATGGTACAAAGTTTTAATTCACATTATGACGATCAGATAACTTCATTATTTGGTTTGCACTATTTTACCTCCGAGCGGTTTAATCCTATTCAATTTGTATCTTACATGTTTGTACATGGTAGCTTTATGCACCTGTTTAGTAATATGTTAGGATTATTTTTCATGGGACCCTTACTTGAGAGATATTGGGGAGAAAAACGCTTTCTGGCTTTTTACTTTATTACTGGTATCGGGGCTGGACTTCTATACATGGGAGTGAAATATTACGATTACTCTGTATTAGAAGAAGCCACTAGGGCTTATATCTTGCATCCTGATTTGAGTATGTTTAATAAGTTTTTGGAGCAATTCTATCCAATGGGTATTCCTAGCGAGGCATATAGTTATATACCTAGTTCAGGACGAATTACCTTGCAAGACTCCATTATCGTGGCCGAAGAAAGCTTAAGAGCGGTACTCAACACTCCTACCATTGGTGCTTCGGGCGCTACCTTTGGGGTAATGGCTGGCTTTGCCATGTTATTCCCTAATACCGAGTTGATTGTTTTTCCAATACCAATTCCTATCAAAGCTAAATATTTAGTAGCTTTATATGCTTTATATGAATTTTATGGAGGATTACATAAAACTCCTGGTGATAATGTTGCTCATTTTGCCCATATTGGAGGAATGATTTTTGCTTTTATCTTGATAAAACTTTGGAGTAAAAATCGTAATAATTTTTATTAAGGAAACGAATAATAAATCATCGAGCAACAATTAGAAATTGTGCCTCGTTATTGATAAATTACAACTTGATAAACAATATACTCAGCTGAAGGTTATTTCTATTGAGTACACAAAATATTTTATCGTTAATTTTGCTAAAATTTAATTGACCCGTATTATATAGGTTTTGAAAAGATTATCACAATGAGTGGGATTTTGGATGATTTTAAAGATGCTTTTTCCAAGCGTAACAATGGATTAATTCAGCTAATATGGTTGAATGTGGCTATCTATATCTTTACGCTACTTTTATTTGTAACTTTTACGTTGTTCTTTAAAGGTGGTAATTTATACTACACGCTGCTTTCTTATGTAAGCCTTTCTCCTGAGCCCACCACTTTGTTATTTAGACCTTGGACGCTTCTTACGTACTCATTTCTGCATCACATCAACCCTATTGTTCATATATTTCCTAATATGCTCATGCTGTATTGGTTTGGCTCAATCCTTCAGGAATATATAGGTAGTAGAAGACTCGTAGGTCTATATATTGTTGGTGCAATATTTGGGGCTGTATTAGCAGTATTGGCATTCAATTTTATTCCTTATTATCATCAGAATATAGCAAGTACTTCTATTATTGGAGCTTCTGGAAGTGTAATGGCAGTGGTGTTTGCGGCGGCAACTTTAGCACCTGACTATTCATTTTTCTTATTTTTAATAGGTTCTGTACGCATCAAATATATTGCATTCCTGTTGTTGATTATATCTCTGGCGGGGTCTATTGGTGCCAATGCAGGTGGAGAAATTGTACATTTGGGTGGAGCTATTTTCGGCTATATTTATATTAGACAACTCAGAGCTGGAAGAGATTTTAGTACTCCAATTGAAGCAGTTATTGAGTTTTTTGAAAAATTATTCAAAAGAAAAAATGAACCCAAGATTCGGGTAGCATATCGCCAAAAAGAAGCTAGCTATAGTAGCACAGCGAGCAGTCATTCGGGATTTCCTGACGAAGAAGAGGTAGATGAAATACTAGATAAAATCTCTCGCTCGGGCTACGAAAGTCTTACCAAAGAAGAAAAACAAAAGCTATTTAAAGCTTCTCAAAAATAAAGAAAAATCTATCGCAGATTAGCGACAAAAAGGGGTTGTGCTTGAATACACACATCCCCTTTTTTATTTGCCCAAAATAATTGCGTAAATTGCACCATATTTGGACCGCGCAACGATTAATCTTTCCATTAGATTTTTTTAAACAATTTAAAACCCTCATAGTTTATACATCAGGCAATTGAATTGTTTAGCACTCAGTTGATACGTACCAAGCAACAAACAAGTAGAGTCAATGCTACTTTTAGACCAATCGAAATCATGCAAATTACACCAGGCAAAATATTAGCTCAAATCAACTCCCCAGAGGATTTGAGAAAACGTGACCGCTCGGAATTGTTGCAAATTTGCGACGAACTACGTCAGTATATCATCGATAACGTATCGGTGTATGGTGGCCACTTTGGCGCATCACTTGGTGTTGTTGAATTATCAGTTGCACTTCATTACGTATTTAATACGCCCGACGACCAGTTGATTTGGGATGTAGGTCATCAGGCGTATGGACATAAAATTTTGACAGGTCGTAAAGATTCTTTCCATTCAAATCGTTTGTATGGAGGAATTTCTGGTTTTCCAAAACGCAAAGAAAGTCCTTATGATGCCTTTGGGGTAGGTCACTCATCTACTTCAATTTCAGCAGCATTGGGTATGGCTGTGGCGTCAAAATACAAAGGCGAAAACCACCGACAACACATCGCAGTAATTGGCGATGGCTCTATGACAGCAGGGATGGCTTTTGAAGCCATGAACCACGCTGGCGATATTCCCAACAATATGTTGATTGTTTTGAACGACAACTGTATGGCTATCGACCCAAATGTGGGTGCATTGAAAGAATATTTAACTGATATTACTACTTCACATACTTACAATAGAGTAAAAGACGAAGTTTGGAACTTGCTTGGCAAAATGTCCAATTTTGGAAAATCAGCACAAGAAATTGTTTCTAAAATCGAAAATGGACTGAAAGCTACTTTACTCAAACAAAGTAATCTATTCGAGTCATTGAATCTACGTTACTTTGGCCCAATCGATGGACATGATGTTGAGTATCTAGCAACGGTTTTGAATGACCTAAAAGATATTCCTGGTCCAAAAATTCTTCACTGTATTACGACCAAAGGAAAAGGTTATGCTTTGGCCGAAAAAGATCAAACTTTGTGGCACGCTCCAGGGAAGTTTGATAAAATTACTGGAGAAATTAAGAAGAAAGTTTACGCTACTCCTCAGCCACCAAAATACCAAGACGTTTTTGGGCATACCATTGTTGAATTGGCAGAGCAAAACCCTAAAATTATGGGAGTTACGCCAGCAATGCCTTCAGGTAGCTCGCTCAATATTATGATGAAGGCAATGCCTCATCGTGCTTTTGACGTAGGTATAGCCGAACAACATGCAGTTACATTCTCGGCAGGGATGGCTACACAAGGCTTAACAGTATTCTGTAATATCTACTCTACATTTATGCAACGTGCTTTTGACCAAGTGGTACATGATGTAGCAATTCAGGAATTACCAGTAATCTTCTGTCTTGACAGAGCTGGTTTTGCAGGCGCTGATGGACCAACCCACCATGGTGCTTATGATATTGCCTATATGCGTTGTATTCCCAATATGATTGTTTTTTCACCAATGAATGAACAAGAGCTTCGCAATATCATGTTTACCACATCTTTGGATGATTTTAAAGAATTAAAGCAAGCTATTTCTATTCGTTATCCACGTGGCGAGGGTGTTATGCCAAATTGGAAAACGCCATTTGAAAAAATGGAAATTGGAAAAGGTCGCAAAGTTAAAGATGGCGAAAAGGTAGCACTCCTTACGCTGGGACATATCGGAAACTATGCTGTAAAAGCTTGCGAAGAACTTGCTATGGAAGGCATCAATCCTGCTCACTATGATATGCGTTTTGTGAAACCTTTGGACGAAGCTATGCTTCATGAGATTTTCCAAAACTTTGACAAGGTTATTACCGTAGAAGATGGTTGTCTTCAAGGAGGTTTTGGTTCGGCGGTAGCAGAATTCATGCTAGACCATGATTATTCGGCACAAATCAAACGCCTTGGTATTCCAGATAGAATTGTTGAGCATGGCGAACAAATTGAATTACACAAAGAGTGTGGCTTTGACCCAGAGGGCATCGCGCAAGCTGTAAGAGATATACTTGGTAGAGAAAAGGTTGTACATTCAAGCAACATTGTTAATCTTACCATGAACTAAAAAGGCTTATCTAATTTTTAAAGGCGAGAGTTTCTCGCCTTTTTTATTGTACATACTTTGATAAATGCAGGTAACTTCGTAGGTTTGATTTCTTATAAATGCTCTATTCCTTTACTACAACTATGCTAAACAATCGACTAGGCTATTAATTTCTCTTTTAATATGATTCGTTGGGTACTTCTAACTTTGATTATTCTTTCTTCGCAGTTCGCATTTTCTCAAAAAGAAATCGTGATTGAAAATCCTAATCAGGCACTCTCTATTGGAAATAATATTGAAATACTGGAGGATAAAAAAGGAATGTATTCATTATATGATGTATTGAAACGCCCTGATGTCGACGCTCGTTTTATCAAAAGTCTTCAAGCTAGTCCTAATTTCGGTATCACAAAATCTGTCATCTGGTCACGCTTTACACTGGTCAACAAATCTGGTCAACGTTTATATCTTGAGATAGGCGAACCCGTTCTCGATAGTATCTCCATTTATCGAGTAGATCATGGAACCATCACTCACAAAAGGCTAGGTGTTTATCAACATAAAAGTAAGAGAGATATACAAACCAATTTGTATCTGGTAGATTTGGAGCTTAATTCAGACCAAAAGTGTACCTATTATATCCGTATCCAAAATAATTTACCACTCTTATTTCCCTTAAGAGTAGCCCCCCTTAAGATTTTCTTTGAAGACAACCACCCCAAAGACCTCATGCAAGGTATTTATTTGGGTATCATGCTAGTTATGGCCATCTTCAACTTCTTTATTTTCTGGACAGTACGAAGTAAAGAATACCTATACTATGTCATGTATGTATTGGCTTTTGCGGGTTTTTTCTCATTCAATAAAGGAATTGCCCATGAGTATCTTTGGCCCAATGCTATCTGGTTCAACCATTTTACCTCGGTATTTATTTCGGCGGCTATTGGCTTTGGACTATTGTTTGCTGAAAGCTTTTTGGATGCCAACAAATACCTTCCTGCTTCGTATAAAACAGTTCGTATTCTTTTGTCTGCTATTACGTTTTTCTTGGTGGCCAATTGGTTGGGGGCTGGAGCAATGAGCACACAAATTTTACATAGTATTGCCTTTTTGGCCGTAATGTATATCCTGTTTTTAGCCATTTATATTTGGATTCAAGGTTCTCAAGCAGCCTTGTTTTTCTTAGTGGCTTGGGCTGTGATGTTGGTGAGTGCCTTGATATTTATTTTACAACTTTCTAATGTTTTACAAAGCGACAATTTTACCCGCAATGCCCTACAGGTAGGTTCAGCATTGGAAGTTGTACTCCTGTCATTTGCCTTAGCGTATCGCATCAACTATTATCGTTTAGAAAAAGAAAAGTACCAAGCAGAAGTAATCCAACAACTTCGCGAAAATGAACAAATCAGAAGCCGCATCGCACGTGACTTGCATGACGATATTGGTAGCACATTGAGTAGTATCGGAATACTAAGCCAGGTTGTTGAATACCAAATAGATAAAAATCCACTATCTGTAAAAGAGTTAGTTCAACGTATCAATGAAAGTTCTCAAAAAGTACAACGTTCATTAAGTGATATTGTCTGGACAACTAGACAGACGAGTAATAGTTTTGGCGAAGTATTAGTCAAAATGAAAGAATTTGCGGCAGAAGTTTTTGAACCTAAAAATATCAATTATTATTTCCAAACTGAAAATTTACCCGAAATTCAACTATCAGCGAACAAACAATATAACCTCTATTTGATCTTCAAAGAGGCAATTAATAATATTGTCAAATATGCTGAAGCGACAGAGGTAAACATTGAAATCAGTTTTGAAAATTCAGAGCTACGTTTATTCGTCAAGGATAATGGCGTTGGTTTTGACGAAAATCTCATCAAAGCAGGTAATGGTTTAGGAAATATGCGTAAACGAGCTGAAAGTCTTGGTGGTAGTATTACTATACTTTCTAGAGTGGGAAAAGGTAGTTTTATCGAACTCAAAGTACAAATCAAGCAATCTTAGCAATATTTCCACAATCACATAAATCACTCATAATCATAATACTTAAAGAAAAACTACAGTTTAAATACCGATTACTCAGATTCCTGATTTTTCCTTCTTAGATAGTTCAAGAAATTGTAATATTGACTCAAATATTCAATAGTCCGTACTATTACTATGAAAACTTCTAACAATTGCCGTTTAGTAGTTGTACTTATCCTGTATTTTTCCTCTCTTGAACCTCTCTACACGCAAAACCTTGAAAATTTATCTCAACAAAAGCCAGTCTCCCTATCAGGAAATATTGATCTAAGAGGAATTTACTATTCTGCCAACGGTATCTCGCCAAGATACCCAAGTACATCTTACGTTTTATCAGGAGCGCCAACGCTGAACCTTTATGGGCTTGCGATTCCATTTGCTTTTACTTTTAGCAATCAGGAAAGTAAAATTGCTCAGCCATTTGCTCAATTTGGGCTAAGCCCTACTTACAAGTGGCTCACGCTACATGGCGGCTATCGCAATGTATCCTTCAATCAGTTTACCTTGGGTGGGCATACCATGCTGGGGGGCGGCATAGAGCTAACACCTGGCAAATTCCGAATGGGATTCATGTATGGTCAGCTCAACAAAGCTACCAAATTGGATTCCACTACCCTATCGCTAGTGCCAGTGGCATTCGATAGGACTGGTATGGCTGTCAAAATTGGTTATGGCACTGACAAAACCTTTTTCGAAATCAGTGCGCTCAAAGCATCTGATAAAATGGGAAGTGCGCTGTTTGATGTATCTGCCCAACAAGGAAATCCCAATTTGTCAAGTACCACAGCAGCCGAAAACCTTGCCTTAGGTCTGAATATGCGTATCTCCTTTTCTTCAAAACTCTCGTGGGATACCGAGGCTGGAGCGAGTGGCTATACAAAGGATGTTAATTCGAGTGCTGAAATAGATAAAAGTAAACTTCCCATTTCAGGAAACACACTCGACCAGCTACTCCAGGTTAATGGGACTACCGAGCTGTACACGGCTGTTCAAACGGCACTTCGGTACAAAGCTAGGTCGTGGGGACTACGGCTCCAGTATAGGCGTATCGACCCAGAATACAAAACGATGGGAGCTTATTTCTTTAATTCCGACATCGAAAACATCACCATTGCCCCACAATTTTCCATCTTCAAAAACAAATTCAGATTTAATGGAAGTATAGGTTTACAAAGAGATAACTTAAATAAACAGAAAAAAACAGAATCCAAAAAAGTCATTGGATCGGCAAATTTGAGTACTGACTTTACCGAAAAATTAGGATTAGATATCAACTATTCTAATTACTCAAACAATCAGACACCAAACACACTCAGGATTTCGGATACTGTCAGAATTACTCAAACAACTCAAAATTTATCGATTAATCCACGCTATACAATTTTGGGAGAAAAACAGTCCAATTCTATAATGCTATCCTATAACCTGATGGATTTGCAGGATTTTAATAATACCTATTCTCAAGATAGTAAATCAAGAAATTTGAGTTCTCAAAATATATTTCTCAATTACAACCTTTCTTTCAACGCCAGTAATTTTTCTATTTATAGCACTCTCAATTACACCACTATCACAGGTTCTTATCTGAGTGATAAAAACTATGGTGTCACGCTAGGTTCTGACAAATCTTGGAAAGATAATAAGTTTAACCTAAGAGGCAGTGTGAGTTATTTGTTAGGCGACCGTGGAGGTGAAAAAAGCACTATTATCAACGGAAATGTTGGTGCTACGTATCAGGTAAATCGACATCATCGCTTCGCGCTAAACAGTTTTCTGATTAGCAATTCGCCTCAAGCAGCCTCTAGTACCAATCTCAAATACACAGAAATACGAGGCGAGGTAAGCTATAGTCTTCTTTTCTAAAACCCATATTAATCATATACTGTTTGAAACAACCTCATCAGGTTGATTTTCAAGCAGTATCCCTTTTCAAAAAGTAAGTCCTCAAACTTTTACTATTATGAAAAAGTACTTTTTCTTGATGCTTTTCCTATGGGTAAGTATTCTCAGTCAAGCTCAATCTCCGCTAAAAATTCAGGTAACAATGTTGCCTCCATATCCAACAACAATATCCGATTTACAAACTCGTAGCAATCAAGTTGTGATACTGGTACAAAACCTTTCTCGACAAAGCTACACGTTTGTTTTGGGCGGAGAATTAACCGATGACAATGGCGTTTCCTTAAAAGCAGTGCCTTTTGTCGGGCAAACAACTTTAACCGTAAATGCCCTCCAAAGCCTCCGCTTATCAGCCAATGACTTTAGTCGTATTTTTGACATCAATAAAATTCAGGTTTCTGGGATAGATAAAAATACGCTTATCCGTACAGGCGCTATTCCTGAAGGCTCTTACCGTTTGTGTTTGAGGGCTTATGACCCAGCCACACTTCGCCCTATATCTGACGAAGAACCGCTAGGATGTTCCAATACTTTCCCGATTCAAAGTATTGAACCTCCCATCATTTTGCGTCCACAAAATGAAACAGAAGTAATGGTAAGCACCCCACAAAATATTCAGTTTGCATGGACAGTACCTGCCCAAGCTCCTGCTGGTACACGCTATATTTTTAGGATTAAAGAACTTCCCACTGGTCAGAACCCAAACAATATCATGCGTTTGGGTACACCTTACATCTTGGAGCAACAAACCAATGTAAACTTTTTAAATTACGGTCCATCATTTCCTTTGCTGGTAGCAGGTCGAAGTTATGCTTTTAGCGTGCAAGCCGTAGACCCAACGGGGCGCACATCATTTCGAAATCAAGGTTATTCCGAAATATATCAGTTTACCTATCAAACCCAAAAAGCTCGTGACATTGATAATGCCATCTCAATCTTAGTTCCTAAAAAATGTGGAGATGATATAAAAGCAGGGATAAATATTGCATTCTATCTTCGCTGGAAGCCCCAAAGACCTACAGTTCCTGAACGCTACAATCTCGTAATTACTGATAGCAAACAAAGTGTCGTTGTAAATAAAACACTTAGTAACCCTTATTTTCAGGAAGATGATATCAGTAAAATAGGCGTCGTAAATGGCAATAAGTACAATATGAAAGTTCAGCAAATCGACCCCAACAATAACCAAGTTGTGGCTGAACAAAGTTGTGATTTTACCTTCAGGAAAAAAGACTCTATTTTGGTAGTAGCCCAAAGGCATATCAAAGGAAAATTAACCTATGCTTACCCTGAGCAAACAGCTGCTTATAAGGCATCCAATGCTTCCTTAGCACTTTATTTACAAGAAGTTATTGACAAAGGAGGAAACGACTATCGTGTATTGGATGAAAAACTTATGTCACAAACTACCACTCTTTCTGATGGAAGTTTTGATTTTGGGGTAAACGACTTTAACAAAGTCAATCAACCAACTGGGAAATTTTTTAAAGGACAGCCCATTACAACGATATTCAAAATTGTCTCAGATAGTCCCTATTACAAAGACTACCCAAATGCCGTTTTATTTAATACCAAGGACGGAGATATAGATTTAGGACTTATCAAAACTGAAGCAAAAGGCTTTAAATTAAAAGTTCGTTTACAAGAAGGATACAAGAATATCTCCAAAAAAGAAATATTAGAAAATCGTACTGTTTATTTATATCGTCTCAAAAAAGCTTCCTCCTCCTCTTCGAATACTGGAGGTTGGCAAATTGGCTCAGGAACTGTACCAAACGGTTTTGGCGGAGGTATTGGCAATAACACCCCAGGCATTGGCTTAGGCGGAAACTCCTACTCGGGAGTGCGTCCACCTGTTGAAGGCATGATTACTCGATTTTCATCTGCTGGTGTTCCTAGCCCATCCATTGATCCTAGAGATGTGGATTTGTTTGCCAAAAAATCTTCAAATTATGAACTCATTGCCACTGAAAAAACCGATAATAATGGTGAGGCTCTTTTCGAAAACCTTCTTTGTAAAGCCGATGAAAATGATGTCTATTATTTGTGGACAAGTGAAATGGACATCAAAGATGCTCAGCCTTTTTCTATCAGTTTTTCAAAAAACATGAATGTTACTCAGTCTACAACTTTAACTGTTATTTCGCCTTTTCCTCCTACTGCAACACTTACAGGAAAAATCATCAGTAAATATTCTGACCCTAACGAAACAGACCTAGCTCCTTTAGCAAATACAACTGTAAAGGCTCAAGTTATGTATGTTATGAAAAATGCCAAAGGTGTTAACTATAATATTTCTGGTCAACATCAAGTAAGCCCAGATGGTACTCCTTCGGTAGTGATTCGCAACAATTACAGTTTTAGTGGACAACCCGAATATGCAGATTCGGATATGATCATTGGTACTGGAAAAACGACCAACGATGGCTCTTTTTCTATGATCATTAATTTTGATAAAATGCCCAAATGGGGACTCGTCAAAAAGAACATGACGATTGGTAACACCTCTGGGGAGTTTCCTTCATACGTAACTGGTGATTTGTATCGCTACATACGCATCGTAGTCGAAAGCCCTTATTACTGTAGTCCCGACGATAACCTCGAAATATATCCTCTTGAGTCCAAAAACGTAGGCACTCTGATGTCGCTGGTTCAAAGTTTTAGTCTCGAAGTAGCCGTTAAATCTAATAGTGACCCCAATCAGGCATCACCTAATAGTGCCTTGAGTGGCATGGATGTATTTTTATTGCGCGCTTGGAAAAGTAGACCTGCGGGAGTTCCACAAAACGAAGGTATGCACCTCAATACTTACGCCAGTGATAATAATGGAAAGGGATATGAAATCATTTCAAAAGAGGTAACTAATGGTTCTGGCAAGGTATTACTCAAGCGACTAATCCGTCACTCGGGCATAGCCTCAGATGTATATTATCTGGCGGTACAATCCAACCCAAACTCAGGTACAAACAATACTTATGGCAATTTGGATAAATCCGACAAATCTAATTTCCCTTCAGATTATGTAGGGATTATCATTTCTCAGGATAATGAAAAGACGAATAATGCTTTTGGTGCTTATACTTTCAATAGTGAGTATAATCATTTCCAAAACAGTACAACACGTCTAATGAGTCCAGCCAAACCACGACTTTCGTATCGTGTTGTCCGAAAAGACAAGGCCACCGATGGTGTTGCAAGTGCTAGTGCTTCCATGGTTTTCAAGAAATTATTTTCTAAAGAAACTATTAGTACCTACTCTGACAAGGATGGTTATGTAGTATTCAATAATTTACAAACTGGTCTGGAGTCAACACTTACAATCAGTCATCCTTCTTACAACTATGAAAACCAAGACGAATACACAGAATCTATTCCAGCCCTAAAAAATGGTGTACAGCTGGTGCAAAAAGAAATCCCCCTCACACCTAAGGGACTGGTTGCAGGCACAATCGTCAATGAGCAAAATAAAGGTGTTGGAGCGTATGTCAAAGTTGGGAAAGGACCTTATGTTGAAACCTCCGCCAATACTGGTATCTATTTTACCTATGCTATTCCTAAGATGCTTTCATTGGTCAATGTTATTCCCAAGGATATATCTTATTTTGAGGAAAATGCTTGGGTAACAGTTCCAGATGGTGTAAAAGTACTAGATAAGATTACAGTATATCAACGCAATCACCGTGTCAAATTCAGAGTAATGGGCGAAACGCAACTTGTTACGCTCAATGCCAATGGTAAAACCACTACCAAGAATGTCATCCAAGCGATTGAAAAAGCTTCTGTAGATATTCTAGGGCAAGTATTTTATTCAGATAAAGATGGCTGGGTAGAGGCACAATTCAAAAATGTATCTGTCAACTATCTGCAAATGAAAGTAAGTTCCCCAGCCAAAATGGGGTATATACCACAAACCATTGCCTTTACCAACGAGGAAAGTCGAGAATACCAGCTTTATGATGATGTAATACTGAAAAACGGCTTTAAGATTGCAGGCAAAGTGATACTCAATGGTCAGCCTGTTAAAGGAGCAGAAGTATCTATGACAGCAGGCATCAATGGCGTTTCTTACACAACGCAAAGTGAAGCAGATGGAAGCTTCAAACTTTCTTATCCAGAAGCGGCCTCGTATGCACGTGTGGTAGCTACCTATAACCCCAACAATGGTAAAGCTTACATTGGTGATGAGGTGTATGTAAATACTCAAAATGCAAAAAATGTAACACTCAATATCAAAGAAAGTGATTTCAATATTACCACACTATGGGGATTTCCGATTCAAATTGAACAAGCCCAAAAACAAGCTAACGGTAATTTGTTGGTGAGAGGAACGATTTCTTTCAATAAAACAAACACAGGAAATGGCACCGTTCAAGGACCAGGAGGAATCCAAGTGAATACCAATCTAGATAATGTAATGGTGTTCAAACTATTTGACAGCGATATGAAAGTATCATTTTATGGTGCCGAATTCAGCAAGGTTGGAGACAAAACCGTTTGTGTATCTCAAAAAGTAAACCTTCAACATAGCTATTTAAAAATGCGCTATAATGATACTTACAATACCAAAACAGTTCCAGCTAATAGCGACTATTATTTGTCGATTGTCAAAAGTGGGGATTTGTCGAGTTCAGTTAATGGCTTAACTCAAATTATTGATAACTCCTTCAAATATCCAAGTAGCCATTTAGAGTTTGACGAAAATGAATTTTATTTTGCTATCAACAACAATGGGGTTTTAAACCGTAACATTCCAATTATTTCGTCCTTACCTGATATTCCGAGCAAATTTAATATTTGCAACAAGCAAGGAAACCCTATCAAGTTCAAATTTATTGGCTTTGATGCCCAAGCTCAAACAGCTACTTCTACGATAAGTGGTAGCAAAATAATTTTGGATGTTAGTTTGGATTGTAAAATACCAAATGCCAATCCATCCGCTTTTAAACTCAATGTTGGTAAAATAGAATTAACCTCTGATCAAGTAAAAGCAGTTACTGGGCAAGCGATGTCCTTTAATCTTGCAGGTAAATGGAGTGTAGAAGTAAAGAACTGGTCTATTTCACCCACCGAAGGAGGAATTACGTCTTCAAATGGTATCATCAAAACAGGCAAGATAGATGTTCCTTTTTCAAGTTTTATGCTACGTTCTAATCTTCTTGACATTAGCGATTTTAAAGTAGAAAGCCTAAATGTAGCTGGCATTGCCCAACTACAAACTACTGTTTCTGGAGACAAAATCTATTTTGGTTATGATGCCAAAACTGGTAGTGATGCCTCAGGACATTGGAAACTGAGCGTTCCGTCAGGCAGTGCTGGCTATGCTGGAAGAATCAAAAAAGAAGACCTTGTGAAATTCAAAGGATTTCCGAATCAGGACATTACCTTAAGCATGATTTCATTGCTCGACAATGGCGAGGACATTTTGTCTTTTAGTAATGAAAGTAGCAACTATAAACTTTTTAATTTAGTCAATTTCAAACCTAATACTATCAATACAGGTGCTGACTATTTCTCGTTGGTTGGCTCAGGCTCAATAGGCATTCAAAGAGTTGCCAACGACCAAATGTTGGTAGTAAAATTTGTTAAATCTACTCCAGCAATCCAACTAAGTACTTTCGACCTTGGTTTTGAAGCCAAAGGATATGTTCGCTTTTCATCGGTAGCTGGAGCAGATATGCAAACGTTTGAGAATGGTCGTTTTGTAGCTACTGGCAAAATAGAAGAACCTGGCAAATTACAGCCCATCAAGGTAGCCTTAATCCATACCCCAACCGAAACTAAGATTGTTCCTGTAGAAACAGAATTTCCAAACCTCCCAAAACAATCTATCCCGATTGGTGGCTCAGGGGCGAGTGATACCAAACTCAGAAATATTGCTCTTACCCTAACGGCAAGTCCTAATCAAGATTGGTCTTTCCTAACTTTTGAAGGGGACTTAGATAATTACAAAGGAACCCAAAGCCAATCAAATCGTATAAAATTTACTGTATTTGGTGAAATCAAGGCTTCAGACCAAAAAATCCAAGCTGACAATTTACCTTCCTTACCGGGTTTACAACTTACTTATGATATTGAGAAAAAACGCTTAATTGGCACTATAGACCTAAGTAAGCTCACACAAGGAGTTGAAGGTCTTGAGATGAAAGGAGTAGCTCAGGTGTTATTTGACCCTCAAGGTTGGATTCTCACAGCAGCGGGTATTGTCAGCAATGTCCCACTGCCTGACCCAACCGTTCTAAAAGCAGGTTTATTAATTGGTAGCTACAGCCAAGCGCTCCCAGCGGAGTCTTCTAGCGTATTGTTTACCTATGTACGAGAGAAACAGCTTCCATGTAGTTTTGCACAAGGCTTTGCAGGATTTTATGTAACAGGAGAGCGTCCTATGCCACTCGATGGTCTGTCTATGGAAATCGACTTGGTTATTGCGAGTGCCTATTTTAGCGTCGATGCCTTTATGGATGCCTATTTTTATGGAAACTTATTCGGCACTGTTGATTTTGGCGCAGGCATCAGAGCCAAAGTTCATGCAGACTATGGGCTAAAGGCTATCACTTGTACAAGTCTCACAGGATCGGTCGATGCCGAAGCTGCCATTAAAATTCAGGTACAAAAATCGAAAGGGAATTTCTCAGCAAACCTAAATGCCAAACTAGGAAACTCAAATAAGATATGTCTCAAACAACAAATACCACTACTATTCGATTGTGGTTCAACCCTCTTTGATGATTGTCTTGAGAAAGGATTCTGTGTAAGTTTCTCTGGAGGAACTAGCGGAGTTAGTGCCGACCTCAGTTTAAGCCCTTGCAAAACTGAACCTTGTAAATAGTTAAACTTTTCAATTGCCTTTATTATGAAAGTTTCTTTCAATACATATACCTCAACACTCATATTTCTGCTAATAATCAGCATGAGTGCTCCCATTTTTTCGCAAAACTTACAAACTTATGTTGGAAAAAATGGCATTTTTATTCTTTTTGGAAAAAATATCCCCATCAATTTTAATTACCAACTCGAACGCAAAATAGCCGCTTCCACAGAATGGGAACCCGTAACTAACATCACTGTTGATCGTTCTGCTCAAAGCTTACTTTTACGTTTACGACAAGCTCATCGTAAAAATTCTTTTTACGAAGTCCCTGGTGATACAGTATTCAAAAGGTTCTCCAAACTCATGAATCGTGCCGTTATCTCTGACTCCCTTTACGAGTTCAACGCTTCGCCATTGATGCTCGAAACCGCAGGATTAGGCTATTTCGACACAGAGGTACAACCCAACCAGACTTATCAGTATCGCCTTACAAGCAATTCGCCCAAAGTGTCAGAACAAACGTCTGCCCCTATTCGTTTTGTGGCACAAAAGCCAAAATATGAATTAGTGTTCAATAAAAGTCTACCAGAAGAAGACCTTGTGGGGCTAGAATGGCGTATTTCAAAACGGGGTAATTTACCTTTTAGCTGGAAGGTATATCGTCAGTATTATCTCCAAACTACCATGCAGGAAATTCCTGTCATCAAGTTTTTTACGGCATCAAGAGACAGTGTAATCCTCAGAACAATCGACAGGCAAACTTCTGCAAAGCGACTTTATCGTTATATGATTATTCCTTACGACGCCTTTGGTAATGAGGGGACTCCTAGCGATACTATTTTAGTGAAAAATGTAAAACCGTATAGTGATATCCCTATTCTTCAGCACTTTACGGCTGATAGTGATAATCAACGTAGGGGTATTTTGTTAAAATGGAGTTTTGATAAAGCCATTGCATTAAAAGACCTCCAACTCTACCGAAGCAAAAGTTTTGAAGGTCCATATCAAGCCATTGCCACTTTACAACCAGCAGACACAACATATTTGGACAGCAAGGTTGAGCCAATCGAAACCTATTTCTATTACCTCAAAATGAATTCTCTTTATAACCAAGGGTACCCTTCGGTAAAAGTTGCGGGTATGTTAGAGGGCATCGAGCAAGCTGTATTACCTCCTAAAAACCTAACCATTAAGCAACAAGGTACTATAGTGACGCTCTCGTGGACTCGCTCAGAGCGCAATACACGCGGCTATTATGTATATCGAGGCGAAGGCTATAAAGGCAAGCAAGTTCAAGCGTCAGACCTTGTTTACAGTAAAGATTCTTTAGTTTCTTATACGGACAATATCCAAAATCTTGATTCCACACAAGTTTATTCTTACTCTGTAGTGTCTTTCAATACTAGCTACAATACAAGCCCAAACTCTAACTCAGTTTATACAGTACCTTCAGCGGCCTTGTCATTACCAACACCTATTGGACTAGCAGCCTACCGACAGTCAAACAACAAAGTATTGGTTATTTGGAAAGACATGACTGTTATTAGCCCTTATGTGACAGGATATGAATTATATCGACGAGAAGTAAATCCGACAAGCAATAAAGCGCTAGATGATTACAAAATCATCTTTCAAAATTCAGTGGCAAATATCCAAAACTCCTTTGTTGATTCGCTTGGCATAACAGGCAAAAGTTATGAATATGCTGTAAAATCCGTTGGTCATCACAATTTTCAAAGTGCCCTGAGTGCACCCACAACCATTTTACTAAGTAAAGTATTACCACCTCCCCCTGCAGGGCTAAAAGTAATCACTGATAATCAATCTATTATTGTAGAATGGGACAAACCAGCATTCAAAAATCTCAAAAATTATAAGGTATACAGGTTCGATTCTCAGAGCAGAACACCCCTATTAGTTCAAACTTTACCCGTAGGTATAAACACTTACAAAGATGCTGGATTACCTAAGGGAAAAGACTACTTCTATAAAGTTTCGGTAGTTGATTCACAAAACCAAGAAAGCATTCTTAGCGACGAAGTTGGAATAAGTTGGCAGTAGCTAATCAGGGCTTATCGTAAATATGAAGAAAAAATAATTATAAACAATTGAATAATAATACATTAAAAATCATTTAGATAAAAAAAATACCATTTTTATTTGAAGGTCAATAGCACTTTTCTAAGAAAAACTCCGTACCTTTGCACCCTCATTCAAGAGCTACGTTAAGAGTTATTCGTGTTACAAAAGCAAAATGGCGATTAACGATTAGTAAATAACAGATAACATTCATCGAAGATGCAAAGCATTCGTAACATTGCAATTATAGCGCACGTTGACCACGGTAAAACGACCCTTGTTGACAAAATCATCCACGCATCGAAATTATTTCGTGATAACCAAGAATTCGGAGATTTGATTCTTGATAACAATGACTTGGAACGTGAACGTGGTATCACAATTGTATCTAAAAACGTATCAGTTCGCTACAAAGGCGTAAAAATTAATATCATTGATACTCCTGGTCACTCCGACTTTGGAGGCGAAGTGGAACGTGTATTGAAATTGGCTGACGGTGTTTGCCTTTTGGTGGATGCTTTCGAAGGTCCAATGCCTCAAACTCGTTTCGTATTAGGAAAAGCAATTGACTTAGGTCTTAAGCCAATCGTAATTATCAACAAAGTTGATAAAGAAAACTGTCGCCCTGACGAAGTACACGAGCAAGTATTTGACTTGATGTTCAACTTAGGTGCAACAGAAGATCAATTAGACTTCCAAACACTTTACGGTTCATCTAAACAAGGATGGATGAGTACTGACTGGAAACGCAAAACTGAAGATATTACTGAATTATTAGATGTAATCATCGACAACATTCCTGCGGCTCCAATCAATGAAGGTCCTGCTCAAATGCAAATCACTTCATTAGACTACTCTTCATTCGTAGGTCGTATCGCTATTGGTCGTGTTCACCGTGGTACTTTCAAAGAAGGACAACAAGTTGCTTTGATGAAATCTGACGGTACTGTGAAGAAAATGAAAATCAAAGAACTTCAAACATTTGAAGGTCTTGGTAGAGCAAAAGCTGAGGAAGTTTCTTCTGGCGAAATTTGTGCAATGATGGGTATCGATGACTTCGAAATTGGTGATACTATTTCGGATGTTGAAGTGCAAGAGGCATTGCCACGTATTTCGATTGATGAGCCAACAATGAACATGTTGTTTACAATCAACAACTCTCCATTCTTTGGTAAAGAAGGTAAATTTGTAACTTCTCGTCACTTACGTGATCGTCTGTACAAAGAAACCGAGAAAAATTTGGCTTTGAAAGTTGTTGCAACTGATTCTGAAGATAAATTCTTAGTATTTGGTCGTGGTATCCTTCACTTGTCTGTATTAATCGAAACGATGCGTCGTGAAGGTTATGAATTACAAGTAGGACAACCTCAAGTAATTTTCAAAGAAGGTGAAAATGGTGAGCGTTTGGAACCAATCGAAACATTGGTAGTAGACGTTCCAGATGAGTCTGCTGGTAAAGTAATTGAATTGGCTACACAAGGAAAAGGTGAGTTGTTGATTATGGAACCAAAAGGTGACTTACAACACTTAGAATTCAACATTCCTTCACGTGGTTTGATTGGTATGCGTTCAAAAGTATTGACTGCTACTTTTGGTGAAGCTATCATGGCACACCGTTTCAAAGCGTATGAGCCTTACAAAGGGCCAATTCCTGGACGTATCAACGGATCTTTGATTTCGATGAACTCAGGTTCGGTTACCGCTTATGCAGTAGATAAATTACAAGACAGAGGGGTATTCTTTATCGATCCAGGTGAGGAGGTTTATGCAGGTATGGTAGTTGGAGAGCATAACCGTCAAAATGATATTGAAGTAAACCTTCAAAATGCTAAACAATTAACGAACATGCGTGCTTCTGGTACGGATACTAACGTTAAAATTGCTCCGAAAATCCAATTCTCATTGGAAGAGTCAATGGAATATATCCAGAAAGATGAGTACTTAGAAGTAACTCCTCAATCGATTCGTATGCGTAAAATCTATTTAGATCCAAGTGTACGTAAGCGTATGGAACAAAAAATGGAAATGGCTTAGTCATAAAAAACAAAACCCCTCTGATTCAAGTCGGAGGGGTTGTCCTTTTACCACTAATTGCTTTATAATTTCTATCTATATAGACAGCACTTTTTATGAAAGGGTTGTATGAGTAGTCAGATTTTTTTAATATTTTTTCAAAAAAATCTATTTCTTCCTGATAATCAAAGCAATAAAAAAACTCCCAGAAAAATTCCGAGAGCTTTCTAAATTCTCCATAAGCTTTGATAATTTCTTTATTAGTTTCTTGTGTACTTTCCAATCAATTATTAGACTGCTTGCTTCCTAATTTTGACCAAGTATTTTCCACTCTTTATTATTCCTTTTTTACTGTGTTGAATGGCAGAAATGCCTTATAATTACTCATGTAAATAACCTTTCATTTTAGATATTGGATTTCGGAGGTATAACCCACTTTTTGGAATCTCATTTTACAAGCAATCAGGTATTTTTCAATATTTCCGAAATCAGAAATCCCCAATCAGCAATAGTTTAAAATTCTTCCCTATTCCCTATTCCCTATTCCCTATTCCCTATTCCCTATTAAAGACATGATTCACGGTAAAAAGGTTGTAACAACTTAAAAATAAAAAGCCCCTGATTTTTCAATCAGAGGCCTTAATAATGATCGTTAGAAACTATTTTCTTTTTGGAGAATCAGGAATAATTCTGATATCATTTGGTTTCTTAGGGTCAATATAGAATTTGTATTTTGCAACTTGTCCAGTTGGCTTACAATCACCAGCACTCAAACGTTGAACTTCGTATTCATAAACCGCTGGCGATTTAGGAAGTGGAAGATCTTCTGGCCATTTGATATTTGGGTTTGTAGCTACATTTTCATAATTAACTACTGTACTGTATTTTTTCACACCTGTTACTGTACCAGCACTTGCTTTTTTACGTCTTGGAATAAGCTTTTTAGCAGGAGCAGAAGTTACTGTAGCAGGAGTTGCCGCTTTAGC
The DNA here is from genome assembly GCF_030056595.1 of Flectobacillus roseus. NCBI lineage: Bacteria > Pseudomonadati > Bacteroidota > Cytophagia > Cytophagales > Flectobacillaceae > Flectobacillus > Flectobacillus roseus. The sequence goes on along the minus strand of NZ_JASHIF010000011.1, from coordinate 248,979 downwards.
AATCTTACGAGGCTTACGCACTGGCTTACCTGTTCCAAAGTATTTGGTAGCAGTTGAACCACCGAAGATTTTAAAGATATACTGATCTTCAGTTTTTGCAACAGGAGCGATTGGCGCTGGTTTTGCTTTGTAACCGAAACTAGCTGCATTTGCTTCAGACAAACATTTACCTTGTACACTTGATTGAATAGTGTAGTAATAGAAGCTGCACTCATCACCATTTACAAGCGAAACATTATTAGGTAAGTTTAATGTAGTAGACTTGGTAGTTTGCTGATATACAGGAATACCCGAACCATCAGCTTTATACAACTTGAAAATATACTCTTCGTTTTCAGGAGTACCAGAAGTACTTTTCCAACGGAAAGTAGGCTTTTCAGTTGAACCATAATCGTACATTCTTCCACTTTCAGACTCAAGTGTTGGCACTGCGCAAACTACTGGAGCTGGAGGAGGAGGCAACAATTCATAAACTGTTTGAGCACTACAAGCACCAAATGTGTGTGCCAATGCCAAACCAAAGTTACAACCACCATGTGTTCTTGTATCTTCTTTTGTCAACAAGATATTAGAACCAGGTGTTACGTCTTGTCCTACTGTAGTAAATGGAGTCTTTGTTACAAAACCAACAGCATTCAAGCCTAGTGACCAGTTTTTAGACAAGTTGTACAACAAGTCTACGCTAAGAACACCACCTAGTTGATTTTTAGAAGCCGAAGGGTTCAAGCGGAAAATTACTTGATCTGCTCCTAAGTTACCAGGAATTGTAGCACCAAAACGAGGAGCTGAGGTATTCATCAAACCACCTTTTGCATCGATATCTAGAGAGAATTTCGAGCCTAATGGAAGGGATACAGCAGGTCCAATCATCAACAAGAAATCTTCATAGCTACCCACATTATCATATTTTAATGAGCTTGTAGGAATACCTCTTGTTGCTGCATTACGAGCAATCAAACCTTGTGGTCCTTTGTAGTCATCGCTAACACCAAAATTTTGATAACCACCAAGGATACCCAAACCAACCTTGCCCCAGAAGTGATTAACTGTTAAATAGTTATAAACACCTGATTTAAGGAACATGGTAATATCTTCACCTTCTTTACAGAACGGAGTTGCAACACCAATACGATCAGTAATTTTCCAATATTGCTTTGGTTTTGTAGAAAGAACTACATTACTGTTTTTATAAAAAGCAGTATCAAGATGATAACCCTCTGCTACTGATTTTACAATTTTACCGTTAGAGTAAGTAGTAGTTGTAATTCCACTTTCTGTCACTGAACTAACAATCGACGGCTTGCTTTCGGTCTGTGCAGTTGCTACTTGACTAGCTAAAAGGCATGAAATAACCCCCATAGATAGTCGCTTAGAAACATTGACAGCGAAACTGGATGTTGAAAAACTTTGTTTCATAACTGCTTGTTTTATAATTATTAATATAGGATTTACTGGTAATGCTTTAGTTTCGACAAAAATATAGCCAAAAAGTCACTAACAGAAACAATATAAAGTAAAAAAGTCATATTGCCAAATTGCTAAACATTGGATTATCAAACCTTCTGCTAGAGTTTTTTGACAAGAATCCTGTAAATTTGCACAATTGAAATTTTACAAGCAAAGATACGTCTCATTATTTAATATTGAATACCGCTTAATAAACGGTATTTAAGAAGAATTTCTTACTCGTATAATTAATCATTTGTTATACAATGATTTAATTTTTACTTTTTCGTCAATTCTTGTTCTCAATTTTGAAATAAGTACCATTCGTTAGATAGAACTACCATGTCCGTACATAGTGAAATTAAGAGAATCACCACCCACATTTTGCAAGAAATGAAGAATCGTGGTGAAAAAATTAGTTGTTTGACTGCCTACGATTACTCGATGGCTCGTATTGTCGATGCAGCAGGTGTTGACCTTATTTTGGTTGGCGATTCAGCTTCCAATGTAATGGCAGGGCATGAAACAACGCTCCCTATTACCCTTGACCAAATGATTTACCATGCTTCATCAGTTGTGAAAGGAGTTAAGAGAGCACTTGTCGTAGTCGATATTCCATTTGGCTCATACCAAGGTAACTCTTCGGAAGCACTTCGTTCAGCGATTCGAATTATGAAAGAATCGGGAGCGCATGCCGTTAAAATGGAAGGTGGTGCCGAAATTAAAGAATCGATTACTCGTGTTTTAAGTGCAGGTATTCCTGTAATGGGACACCTCGGACTAACACCACAGTCTATTTACAAATTTGGAACTTACTCTGTACGTGCCAAAGAAGATGATGAGGCAAGCAAACTCATCGAAGATGCCAAAATGCTTGAACAATGTGGCGCATTCAGCGTTGTTCTTGAAAAAATTCCTGCAGCACTTACCAAAAAAGTATCCGAGCAACTCACCATTCCAACTGTAGGTATTGGAGCAGGCCCTGATGCTGATGGTCAAATTTTGGTGGTACACGATATGCTTGGTATCAACAAGGAGTTTAAACCACGCTTTTTGAGAAGATATGCAGATTTAGACACCATCATGCACGAAGCCATTGGGCAATACGTAGCAGATGTCAAAGCTGTAGATTTCCCGAATGCCAAAGAAAGTTATTAATCTTCAGGAGCACACGCTCCTATTAATCAATTATTATCATGAAAGATTTCCATGTAGTTTACGAGGATAATCATATCATCATTGTAAGCAAAAGAGCTGGGATTCTCGTGCAAGGAGACTCTACTGGCGACCGCACACTTACTGATGCTGTAAAAGAATATATCAAAAAGAAATATGATAAACCTGGAGACGTCTTTTTGCATCCAGTTCATAGATTAGACCGTCCTGTAAGTGGATTGGTTATTTTTGCACGTACCTCAAAGGGGTTGGAGCGCATGATGGAGGTTTTCCGTAAACGTGAAATTCAAAAGACTTATTGGGCAGTGGTAAGAAAAAAACCAGCCAACGAGAAAGGCAAGCTTACTCACTGGCTGGTTAAAGATGAAAAGCGTAATGTTGTAACAGCTCATGATACTGAAGTGAATGGTTCTCAAAAAGCTGAACTATATTATAAAGTTTTAGGTACGATTAATAAACATTATTTGCTGGAGGTTGAGCCCATCTCAGGACGTCCACACCAAATTCGTGTACAACTAGCAAGCATGGGATGCCCTATCAGAGGTGATCTTAAATATGGCTATGACAGACCAAATGCTGATGGGAGTATTAACTTACATGCACGTCGTCTCTATTTTACCCACCCTATCAAAAAAGAACCTATTATTTGCAAGGCGGCAGTACCTCCGATTCCATTCTGGGAAGAGTTTTTAGAACTAGACCCTGAAGATATTAAGCAAAAAAATCTGGGTTTTCTTCATGAATAATCGGCGACGATACATCGGACCAAATCTGTAGTATCAGACTTGATACTGCTTGTTTGACTCCTTGCAAAATTCCGGATGCGATACTCAATGGAAGTATTAATGGTAAAAACACAAGCCATTGTAGAAGCATAAATTGATTTACCTTTTTCATAACTTTTAGATTTTAATGGTTGTAAACGATTTTATTGTACTTTAAGTGGTTAATTTTTGATTTAAGTGATATAAAGGTAATTTCTTTTAGCAATGCACACAAATTAATTTTGTTAAAATTTTACAATTTTTTATTATTTAATTCACAAACTATATAACGAAGAAGTACTGAAAAATGTTTATTACACAATAAAAAAAGCCTTTGCAATTGATTTGCAAAGGCTTTTCTAAATATAAAAATCTGATTATTAAGCTAATTCAGCGATTACAGTCTCTCCTCCTACTGGACGATCATCAAGATTCACTAATACCTTTGCATCTAATGGCAAAAAGATATCAACACGAGAACCAAATTTGATAAAGCCAAATTCAGAACCTTGCTCTACTTGCTTTCCTTCCTCTACATACCAACAAATACGTCTTGCTAGAGCACCTGCTATCTGACGAAACATTACCTCTGTTCCACTTTCATGGCGAACCACAATAGTAGTACGCTCATTTTCAGTACTTGCTTTTGGATGCCAAGCTACCAAATACTTCCCAGGATGATATTTAAAGAAAGATACAATCCCAGAAAGTGGGTTGAAATTAATATGAACATTCACTGGAGACATAAAAATCGAAATCTGACGACGACGACCTTTGAAATATTCAGGTTCTTCGACTTCTTCAATTACCACAACTTTCCCATCTGCTGGAGCGATGATATGCTTTGGATTCTTTACAGTTACTCTTTTAGGAACTCTAAAAAACTGTAAGATAATGATAGAGAACAAGACGCTGAAAACTACAGCAATCTTACGAATTAGATCATTGTCAGGAAAGAAATAATAAACAGCTGAATTCAGTACAGCCAAAAAAACAACTGTTACCAAAATGGTACCTGTACCTTCTTTGTGAATTGTCATACTTTGCTTTAGGGAAATATGGTTTCTACAAAGGTAAGAATTTTTTTGATTGGTAAAGACCTGTCGTATTAGGAATCCGTGATATTTGTTGTGGGGAGAATGAAGAAGAACCTACTAAATAATATGCATAACTTGTTATTGGCAAAGTCTAAGAAGTTTTAAAAGACCTACTGTTTTACTTCTAAACTTTTGACTAAGTTATAACTTGTATAACAAGCTATGCACATTAGACTGATTAATTACTTAGGACGAATTGGTAAAGGCTCTGTAATAGTAAGATGCATTAAAATGATGACATCAACTCTAATATGAACTGTAAACTACTTAACTAGCCCACGAAATAAACACATTAGCTATCAGCTAAATGTTGAAAGTTTCAAGAAAATCAGCTTGGGAATAACAACCCCTGCCTGCGTTTAATAATCAAACTACTTTTAGCACATCAGTACCTCTCAAGAGAGTTACATAGATGATTCATAGTAGGATATTCAATATATTTCGACGGCGGTTGTCTTATAAAGAGGGGCGGTAATGGAAAAAGACAAATATTATTATTGAGCTCCTAGTTTGAGTCATAGGAAACTATGAATCTATAGCAAAACTAATCTTTTTTAATTACTAGTGGAAGTTAAGAAATGAAAGTTTTACAAGCGTTGAAAAACTACACTAAACGCCCATTTTTGCTATTAAAGACTCTACTGTTAACCCTGGCCCAAAGGCACAACTCAAAATTTTACAGCCTTTATTTTCGTCATTTACCTGTTCTAAAACTCTTTTTAAGACAAAGAGTATGGTAGTAGAAGACATATTACCATAATCTCTTAAGACCTCGTAGGCATATTGATTGTCCAATGAACTTATTCCTAGGGCTATCTCTACAGATTCCAAAATGGCTCTGCCTCCCGGATGAATAGCATAATATTGTACTTCATCTCTACGGGTGCCGTTAGCTTCGAGAAGGTTCTCTACTAACTGATTGATACCATTTTTGATGAGTTGAGGGACATAAGATGTTAAAGTCATTTCAAAACCAAAATCAGCAATGTGCCACGCCATATCTGACTGTCCTTCGGTAAATAAGTCACAAAAAAAGGATTCTAATTTTAAGACTTTTGGGTGAGTAGCATGAGACTCAACTATTACTGCTGCTGCACCATCTGAAAATAGCGCATTTGAGAGTAAAAAGTCGAGATCTTTCTTTTTCTGAAAATGTAATGTACAAAGTTCTACACTCACGAGTAAAACCTTTGCTAGAGGATGTGCCAAGCAAATATCGTTGGCAACTTTCAGACCGTTAAAAGCACCATAACAACCCATAAAATTGATGGCTGTTCTTTTGGTATGGGTAGGCAAACCCAAGGCCTGCACCAGCTCAATGTCTAGCCCTGGCGCGTACATTCCCGTACAACTTACAGTAATTAGGTGGGTAATGCCCTCCAGAGATAAGCCTTTCGTAGCCTCCACACAAAGCGGTAAAGCTGTTTGCTTGTACACTTGCATACGATGTGCTACAGAAGGAAAAGGTTCTAAATTTTGTGTATTAGGATAAAATTGGTAGGATTCAATGGGAAGGCCATAATCTGGTATAACAGAATGGCGATACTGAATTTTGGTACTTCTATAAAGTGCTATGAGCTTACGTTTTTCTATTTCGTCCAACTCCAAAGAACGCGCCATAAACTCAGCGATTTCGAGTTGTCCAAAACGATTGGCAGGAACTGCTGTTCCGATAGCAGTGATATAGCTCATAGATTTTTAGTATAACGTGTGAATTGTCTTTATAGATTAAAGTCAGGTTACTTAATCATTGTTATATACGATAATATCCACACAATTGTTCAGTTTTTCAAGAAAAACCTTCTTTGCTTAGATAGGTTACCACCTTGTCAACCAATTTGGTATGACCTGTATCAAGCAAAACAGTTTGCTGTTTTTGTACATATTTACTCAATGGCAAAATTTGTTGTGGAGGAAGTAGTTGGTCGTACCTTCCCACAAAAAAGCTAAACTTGGTCTGAAATCTTTGTGCAAGTTGTATTAGTTTGGGAATATCAAATTGTAACTCTTTAAAGCCTATCCAAGCATGGAAAATTTGCTTTTGTTTGAGGGGCGTACCTAACATAAAATCGGCCATACGAACCGTACTTTTTGATACTATTCCCAATTTTTGAAGAGAATTGCCTATTTTCATAAAGGTTGGCTGATGAGCAATCACTCGGCGAAAGCCCCATCTTCCCAATTTACTTCCCGTAGCCAGTCGATACAAAGGGTTTACTTTGATACCGTCTGGCGCTAAAAGTAATACATGATTTATTCTTGCAGCAAATTCCTCAAAAGTCGCCAAAGCAAAACGACCACCTATACTAAAACCTATCACGTCAAATTCCTGAATATTCTCTTTTTCCAATAATTGGACTAAGCTATCTTTCCATAATTGCTTTGTTACAACAAATGGGTCTTGATGAATATGTTTTCCATGAAAAGGTAAATCAAAAAGATAGGTAGTGTATCTCTCTGAGAAAACTTCGGCAAAGTGCATGAAACATGAAAAATCCTGCCCGATTCCGTGGAATGCGAGCAGGATTTTAGCACCATTTCCTATTTTATGATAATTCAAAACCATGAGGAATATTTGGCGACAGGTTAAGTATTAAGTATTAGTGCTGAATTATGAGTTATGAATTGTGAATGTAAAATTTTAATTATCAATATCTTACATCTCCAATTGATTAAATATAATTCTGCACGATTACTTAGTGCAAAATAAAATTTTAGATTTTTATTTTAGGCACAAGGCAAAGAGTGTTAAATTGTTTTTAGTAACGATAGATAAGTTTTACCCAATGCCCATAGCTGAAAGCCGAAAGCTCAATGATTAAACTTTATTTTGCCCACTAACTTAATTCATCACTCACAATTCTACATTAATATCTAGTGTCCTTTACCTGTGTTTTTGACTACTTCTTTATCAAAGTCGATATTCTGTTTGCGCAGTACAGCTTGAACACGAATACCAAAGAAGAACAAGTAACCAAAACAAGCTACTGCCAACAAATATGACAATTGAATACCAATACTATCTGCTAAAATACCTTGAACTACAGGAATCACAGCACCACCCAAAATCATCATAATCAAGAAGGCTGCACCTTGGTTTGTGTATTTTCCTAAACCAGCAGTACCCAGTGAGAAAATCGAAGGCCACAATACTGAACAGAATAAACCTCCACTAATCAATAAGAACAATGCGATTTTTCCTGTAAAAATTACCCCCAATAACGATGTTACTGCGCCACAAGCTGTATAAATCAATAAAGTTTTTACTGGCTTTTCTTGACTAGCAAAGAATGCTGCAATCATCATCACAACACAAAAACCGTAAGGTAATAAGTCTTGAACAGCACTACCACCCAAGGCATTTACGCCTAATACAATAGCAAATGCGACGAATGGAATAACTACCTTTAAAATAGTTTGAGTGCTTTGGCTAAAATTAAAGTTTCCGATTGAAGCAGTCCAACGACCTACCATCATACTTCCCCAGAAAAGAGATACGTACTTCGCAATTTGAGAAGACTCTAAGTTTTCGGTTACTTTCAAATATTCACCCAAGTTACTACCAATCGTTACTTCAACGCCTACATAAACGAAGATTGCCGACATACCCAATAATAATTGTGGATATTTCAAGGCACCTGTTCCGATTTCTACATCTTCGTCGTTAGTGATACGTGGTAGTTTAGAAAGTTTGAAAAATACTGCGAATAAGGCAAAAACAACCCCCAAAATCAAATAAGGAGCTTTTACCGAATCAATCGAAGCATTTTTAGCTGCATCAGCCGAAATTGAACCGAAGATAGCGTAACTAATCAAAGCAGGACCGATTGTACCGCCTAGGTTATTAACAGCACCTCCTAAGTTGATACGCTGAGCACCAGTTGCAGGGTCGCCCAAGGCAATCATAAAGGGTTGGGTTGCTGTTTGCTGTAATGAAAAGCCCAGTCCTACAATAAATAGGGCTGAAAGGAGGATAGGAAATGATTTTAGTTCAGCAGCTGGATAGAACAAAATTGTACCAACAGCCGAGATAATCAAGCCATAAATGATACCATTTTTGTATCCAATTCTGTTGAGTACATCGCCTTTAATGATGCCAGAAACCACAAAATAGAGAATGGAACCTACGAAATAAGCAGCGTAAAAAGCAAAGTCTACTAATTGAGCTTGCCATTGTTGCAATTCGAATTTGTCTTTGAATAGTGGGATAAGAATACCGTTTGAAGCAGCTACAAAACTCCAAAAGAACCACACTGTTACCAGCGTGTAGAGCGCAGACTGATTACTTTGCGTTGAGGAATTAGACATAGTTTAGTACTTTTTAAAAAAGAGAATAGACAACTTTGCTTAAAACTACTACTTTTTCTGGCAAAAATTATCTTTACTTTTTAAAATAACTTAAAAAGCCGTATTCCATATTTAGAATAAGTATTAAAATGCCGATTGTGTAGATTTATCACAATCGGCAAGGGCAAATATTTTTATTTTTGACATAACCACAACTTGTGACTATTTTATCAAACTACAATGCTATAGAATCATATACCACAACCTTCGACCACAAATGTTTATGATCTTCAATGAATTTCTTGTGAAGTGGATGTACTAAATATTTCTCTTCATCCTCTTTCGAAGCAAACAATAGTAATACCGAAAATGTGTAAGACGCATCAGTCACAGGTTTGTCAAAATCATTAATTGAAGCCTTTCCGATATGCGCTTGTTTGATTTGTTCAATTTTACCTAATCCTTTCAAACCTGCAAGCAATTGCTCATAAGCCTTTTTATCTTTGCTGTCTTTCAACCAAAAAAACACATGATGTGAAAAAACAGGCAGTGCCTTTGGAACGGCTGCTTCAGAATTACTCGGTGTCATAACAGTTAGGGCTGTGCCAGCAGTGGCTACTTGGAGAGATTTTTCAATAAAATTTCTTCGAGATGTATTTTTCATTTTTGAATAGATTTTTGTGTTTGATTACAAGATAGCAAATCATTTAAAAGAATCTATGTCTTTATGCAGGGCATTATTTTTTCACAAAAAATAACTTTTATAAACTTATCCCTAGTGAGTTGAGTTACTTACTTAGTAGTCAAATATCTAACAATCAACTTTATTTTAACCTACAACCACGGTTATTGACAACTCGTACAATCATGAATATTACGATTTTATCGACCTCACCCAGAAAAAACAGTAGTTCTCTTCGTTTTTCAAAATACTTAAAATCGCTTAGCCAAGAGGCAGGCTTTGACCAAATCGAAATTGTTGACTTCGAAAATTACGATGTACCATTTTTTGGTCAGGGTTTTATCAAAAAAGATAGCTTGAGTGCTTTTCAAGAAAAACTAATTGGCGCTTGGGCTAAAGCAGATTTGGTGTTCATTGTAATGCCCGAATACAATTGGTTTCCAGATGCAGAATTAATCAACTTGTTGAATCAGTTGGGAGGCAAAGATTTTGCGCATCTTTTTGGAGAAAAAACCTTCGCATTGGCGGGTGTATCAAGTGGTCGTGGCGGTAAGCTTCCTGCCATAGAAATGACGGTTATGTTGGGAAAACTCATCAATTTCTTGAATCAATACTCTGTGATTTCACCTCGTATTTATGAATCGCACGAAACACATATCAACCTCAACGAAAATGGCGAATTAGCCAATGACAATACGGTTTACGAAAATTCAGTAAAAGCTTTTGTAGATTATTCTATCAAAATTGCTCAACGCTGGAATAACGGAAAAGCATAATGTTGAAATTGAGTGATTTAGTGGTTGAGTGATTTAGTGATTATTTTAAAATGACACATATTTAGAGGCAAGGCATTGCGCCCCTACAAGTACGTAAAATCAAAATAATCACTCAACCACTCAATCACAAATCACTCAATTAGTATTTGTACCTTAAAAAAAACTCCGCACTCTACACTCCAAACTCAGCACTTAACTATATCTATCATTACGCCAAGGATAAGCTGTATTCGAGTATCCTCTTTCTTCCCAAAAACCTAGCTTATTAGCCGATAAAAATTCGATTCTTTTAATCCATTTTGAGCCTTTCCAAGCATACAACTGTGGCGTAATCATACGCAAAGGACCTCCATGTTCGAGTGGTAAAGGTTCTCCGTCGACAGTATGTACGAGCATCACATCAGGCTTGAGTGCCTCCTCCAAAGATACGTTGGTGGTGTAGGTATCATAGCCATAACACATCAAATGTGTGGCAGTTTCTTTAGGTTGTACCAAAGCTGCCAAGTCCATCAAACGCACGCCACGCCAAGACATATCTAGTTTTGACCAAGTAGTCACACAGTGAAAATCAGAAATATCGTCGGTTTGAGGCAATGCCAAAAAGTCTTCCCATTTCAATACTACGGGGTTTTCTACTTCGCCATCAATGATTAAGCGCCACTTGTCCATCGGAATTTGTGGATGATAACCCAAGTCTAGCACAGGCCACTTTTGTGTAATAGTTTGTCCTATGGGGGTTTGAGGCATTCCATGGCGATTGATTGGTCCTCGTCCCATTGGATTTGGGTCAGCCATAGATGGGGTCTCCTTCATTTTTTCTTCAAAACGAGCTTTAAGTTTCATTCTCGCTTCAATGATTTTATCTAATTTCTCAGGATTTTGTTCACCTGTCATACGCTTTGTGGGCTATAAGTAAAAATAGTTGAGTAAATACCTGCCGTAGGCAATAAGCTTTATGCCATAAGCCAAAAATGCAATAACCTCTTTACAATACAGAAAAATTTATGATTAGATTCCTAATCAGCTCTTCAAGGATAAATTTATTCAATTGAAAAACAGAATCAAACTCAAAAAGTTTTTAAATTAAGTGGAAAAGGAAAGGGAATATATCCTCGATATGAATCATGGTACTTTCTTTTTAGTAATCTCTTTCTTTAAGTCAAGATAGTCTTACAATATGTTTCAACAAACGATTAAATACAAAACCTATCAATTTGCCGACCTCAGAACACTTATGGCAAAAGCTACCCCCAAAAGGTCGGGGGATGAACTAGCTGGTGTGGCTGCCAACAGTGCCGAAGAAAGAGTGGCAGCACAAATGGCATTGGCTGATGTACCATTGAAGGTTTTTCTGAACGAAGTACTTGTTCCTTACGAAAAAGATGAAGTTACCCGCCTGATTATCGATACCCACGACTTGGCGGCCTTCTCTCCTATTAGTCACTTGACAGTGGGAGACTTTCGGAATTTTCTTTTAGCTGAAAATACGACGACAGAAGTTTTACAACAAATCAGTAAAGGTATAACTCCCGAAATGGCGGCAGCAGTTTCTAAGCTCATGCGCATTCAGGACTTGATTAATGTTGCCTCTAAATGTAGCGTTGTTACCAAATTTAGAAATACTATTGGTTTAAAAGGACGTTTTTCGACTCGTTTACAGCCCAATCACCCTACTGACGACTATCGTGGTATAGCAGCCAGTATGATTGATGGTTTGTTTTATGGAAACGGCGATGCTGTCATTGGCATTAACCCAGCCACCGATAGTGTTCCAACCGTAATACAATTGGTTTCGATGTTAGATAGTATCCGTCAAAAATTTGACATTCCTATACAAACCTGTATTTTGAGTCATATTACCACAACGATCAAAGCCATAGAAAGAGGTGCGCCTATTGATTTGGTATTTCAATCTATTGGAGGAACAGAAGCCACTAACACATCTTTTGGCGTTAATTTGGACATCTTAAAAGAAGGTTACGAAGCTGGTTTATCACTCAATAGAGGCACCGTTGGGAATAACCTTATGTATTTTGAAACAGGGCAAGGCTCCGCTTTATCTGCCAATGCGCATTGGGGACTCGACCAACAAACTTGCGAAACAAGAGCTTATGCAGTAGCCCGACACTTCAATCCATTATTAGTAAATACCGTAGTAGGATTCATTGGCCCTGAGTATTTATTTGATGGAAAACAGATTATTCGTGCAGGCTTAGAAGACCATTTTTGTGCCAAATTATTGGGTTTGCCTATGGGAGTAGATGTTTGTTACACCAACCACGCCGAAGCCGACCAAGATGATATGGATTCGCTATTGACATTACTTGGTACGGCAGGTTGTAACTTTATTATGGGTGTTCCTGGTGCTGACGATGTGATGTTACATTACCAAAGTACTTCATTTCACGATGCACTCTATGTTCGTCATTTATTGGGACTAAAGCCAGCTCCTGAGTTTGAAGAATGGCTACTCAAAATGAATATTATGGATGAGCATTTTAGACTAAAAAATATTTCTAGCGAGCATCGTCTTTTACAACAAACAATATCTTAAGTTGTGTAAATTAGGCAACAGGCACAAGGCAAAGAGTTTTAATTCGGCAACCCAATGAATTCAAAAAAGCTTTGGGGCTTAAAGCCTAAAGCGTATTAATGCAATTTTATGTAGCAAATTTACTTATGTTGACAGTATTCTTCTGATTACGAATACTTTCCACTAACGGTTACACCAGTAACTTTTAACTTTATCTCATATTAGAATACTATTAGAATAGGGTAATCCACGGAGTTATTATTCCAAAATCAGTGTTAACAATATACGTTAAGCAGTCAAAATCTTTACATTGTATGAAAAGTCTCATTTCAAAAAGTCTTCTTGTGTTACTTAGCTTAGCTACTTTAAGCTGTGATCAAATTCAGGAAAAATCTTTAGAAAATGTCAAGAAAATGAAAGAATCCGTTCCTGAATACACCGTTGTGGTGATTGACGGATGCGAGTATCTTCGACTTGAACATACACATGGGTATGCCAGCTTAACGCATAAAGGAAACTGTAAAAACCCTATTCACATCTACAATGGTACAAAAAATTCTCCTCAAAACCCTAGGCATTAATGAATATAACCCTGCACAAAGCGTCAAGAACGTTTCTCTGATTGCCTTAGGTGTATTACTCGCAGGAATTGGTCTTAAAGGATTTTTGCTTCCCAATAGCTTTTTGGATGGAGGCGTAATGGGTATGTCTTTGTTGATTAACATCACAACTGACATTCCGCTTCCTTATTTAATTGTTATCGTAAATCTTCCGTTTATATTTTTGGCATATAGTCAAGTTTCCAAGTTTTTTGCCATCAAAACACTTTTAGGCATTGTCGGGCTTGCAATCTGTATCGCCTTTATCGAAATCCCTCTAGTTACTTCTGACAAGCTCCTGATTGCGATATTTGGCGGTTTCTTTTTGGGCGCTGGTATTGGTATGTCTATCCGAGGTGGTGGCGTGTTGGATGGCACCGAGGTATTAGCCTTATACATTAGCCGTAAAACAGTATTGTCGGTAGGTGACGTCATTATTATTATCAACGTGTTGATTTTCTCGGTTGCTGCTTTTTTAATTAATATCGAAACAGCCTTATATGCCATGCTTACCTATTTGTCGGCTTCAAAAACCATTGACTTTTTGATTCATGGTATAGAGGAATACACAGGCGTAACGATTATTTCGGAAAAAAGTGAAGAAATCAGAGTGATGATTATAGAACAACTCGGACGTGGTGTAACGATTTTTAAAGCGAAAAGAGGTTTCGGAAAAAGAGGTCGTAAAGATGAAGATTTGGACGTAGTTTATACGGTATTGACTCGTTTGGAAATCCAAAAACTCACCAACGAAATCGAAAATATTGACCCTACGGCCTTCGTCGTACAACAAAGTCTCAACGACGTAAAAGGTGGTATGATAAAGAAATTACCCTTGCATTAATTGAGTGAGTTGGTGATTTGTGATTGAGTGGTCTGAACGTTTCAAACTATTGCAGATTTGGGATTTCTGATTTCGGAAACATAGAATATCCTCAATATAAATAACCTAAATTTATTGAAGTTTCATTCACTAAATCACTCATTTACAAATCACTAACTCACTAAATAAATTAATTATGGCAACAGAAAAACAACTGATTCAGACTGATATTTGGGATTTTTTGCAAAGCTATACCTCTGCCCGTATTGCTCGTGGACGTGCTGGACATAGCTTACCAACCAAAGAACTTCTTCAGTTTCAGGCTGACCATGCTCAGGCTCGTGATGCTGTGCATTCTTCTTTAGACATACAAAATATTCAAGATAGAATTTTGCATGAAACTATTGTCTTACAAAGTAAGGCTACTTCTCGTGCTCAATATTTACAGCGTCCAGATTGGGGAAGGCAATTGTCTGAAGCTTCTAAACAAGCGCTAAAAAACGTGGTTGATATACCACAAGATATTGCTATTGTCATAGCAGATGGCTTGTCTGCCAATGCCGTCAATACTCATGCTATACCTGTGGTAAATGGTTTATTGAATGTGTTGATTCAACATCATTGGCGTATTGCGCCTATTGCCTTGGTAGAACAAGGCAGAGTAGCCGTTGCGGATGAAATAGCAAGTGCCTTCAAGGCCGAAATTGTACTTATTTTGATTGGCGAGCGCCCAGGACTAAGCTCACCTGATAGCATGGGAGCTTATTTGACATATCAGCCGAGTGTAGGCATTACCGATGAAAGAAGAAACTGTGTATCTAATATTCGTCCTGAAGGGTTGAATTATCCTGCGGCTATCGAAAAAATACTCTATTTACTCACCGAAATGAAAACACAGCAAATCAGTGGGGTAAATTTGAAGGATGAAATGCAAGGGAAGCTTTTATATTGAGTGATTTAGTGATTGAACGAATGGTGATTATTTTTATTAGAATTTTACTCGTAGAGACACAATGCTTTACGTCTTTACTGATAGAATATAACTTTTAACGTAATCACTCATTCACTCAACCACTCATTCACTCAATTCAGCCTGTCTCATGTTTTATTTTACCACCTTTACCAAAAGGTTTTTAGCTACTTCATGACTCATAAATTGTGGATTAGCTTGAGCAATTTGTACGGACAATGATTTATCAAAATCATTGATTTCTAAAATGTACAATTCCGAACCTAGACTAATGCCTAATTTGGCTACATACTGCAAAAAGGCAGAAGAATGCTCCGAAACACCCATCATCAACACGCGCTCTCCTTGTTTGACTTCTGATAAATTTTGATAAGTTAGTTTTGGCATCCTTCCATTAGGATCTGGAATAGGGTCACCATGTGGATCAAACTTAGGAAAACCCAAAAACTCATCTAACTTTTCAACTAACTCCTCTGAGTCTATATGCTCTAATTGCTCAGCAATATCATGAACCTCGTCCCAGTTAAACCCTAGTTTTTCTACCAGAAATACTTCCCACAAACGATGCTTACGAATCACTTTAAGCGCCACTTGTTCGCCAGCCTCAGTAAGACGTACTCCTTGGTATTTTTGGTAATTAACCAAATTCTTTTCCGACAACTTCCGAAGCATATCCGATACCGACGCTGCTTTGGTCTGAGTGAGTTCAGCTACGGCATTGGTGCTAATATCTGCATCGGTTTCGGCAGAAAGTTTATAGATTATTTTCAGGTAGTTTTCTTCTGTGAACGAAGTGATTTGCATGAATTTTATAGTTATACTTCTTCGAAAAAGGATTCGTTGATGCGTTTTTCAAAGAAGTGAGTAGTTGTCAAATAACAAAATTTAGAATTTAAGTAAAAAAGTTAATATTATATCAGTTATTAGAATGCACGCATAATTAGCAAGATAAGATTTAAGCTATGTGTTTAGGCACTAGGCACAGAGTGTTAAAATGTTTTTAATAACCACAGACATACTTTTTTCCAAAGCCCACCGCCGAAAGCCGTTATCTGAAAGCCCTAAGCACAATCTTAAATTTTATTTTGCGTACTAACTTACAACACAGATACGATTAGTCGATTTCAGAAAAACAAATCCTTCTTTCAGTAAACTAAGCCTTTAACTATGCTTTTAATTTATACAAAGGTAATTTTTTACTTGAACAAAAGTAAATTTTAGGCTAATCTAAAAATTTGTTTTGAATTATAAAAAATACATTTTAAGTTTGTTAAGCATTTAGTAAAAGCTTGGAGCTCAAAGTTTAGGATAACTACTTAGCACTTTATTCAAAAGTAAGAAGCAGTTTTACGAAAGCTTAAAAGCCTCAAATGGATTGTAAAAACCCAATAGCTATTTTTTTGAGATTTTAATCTTAGAAATCAGCTACTCAATACACAAACACTCTCAAAGATTAAAACCTAATATTACCAAAACTATGAGTTGGAAAAATGAACAAGTAACACCTTCTCTCCCTGAAGTATATGCCTCGATAGATGTACCCAAAACGGGTTCATTCTGGCGGAAACTTTGGGCTTTTACAGGACCCGGACTAATGGTAGCTGTTGGCTATATGGACCCAGGCAACTGGGCTACCGACATTGCTGGCGGCTCTAAATTTGGATATACCCTTCTTTCAGTTATTCTCATTTCTAATTTGTTTGCGATGCTTTTACAGCATTTGTCGCTCAAATTAGGAATCGCTACAGGAAAAGACCTTGCCCAAGCGTGCCGTGATGCTTATTCCAAACCCGTTGTTATTGCGCTTTGGCTACTTTGTGAAATTGCGATTGCCGCTTGCGACTTAGCCGAGGTAATTGGCTCTGCCATTGCTTTAAATCTATTATTCGGAATGCCTCTGAGCGTTGGAGTTGTGGTGACAGTATTAGATGTATTGGTGCTATTGTATTTTCAAAACAAAGGATTTAGAATGTTAGAAAGTATTGTAGCTGCCTTGATTTTTATGATTTTCCTTTGTTTTTCTTACGAAATAGCCGTTTCACATCCTTCGTTTTCTCAAATTGTAGGCAATCTTGTTCCCAAAAAAGAAATCATTTTAAACCCAGATATGCTCTATGTAGCCATTGGGATTTTGGGAGCGACGGTTATGCCGCATAATTTGTACTTGCATTCAAGTATTGTACAAACACGTGATTTTGAAAAATCGGCTGAAGGAAAACGTTCTGCCATCAAATTCGCTACAATTGATTCTACTATTTCATTAGGATTTGCCTTTTTTATCAATGCCGCTATTTTGA
Source organism: Flectobacillus roseus (assembly GCF_030056595.1). NCBI lineage: Bacteria > Pseudomonadati > Bacteroidota > Cytophagia > Cytophagales > Flectobacillaceae > Flectobacillus > Flectobacillus roseus. The sequence continues at coordinate 231,529 of NZ_JASHIF010000011.1, read as the reverse complement.
TTGTATCGGCAGCAGCTTTTCATACTTCTGGCAATCAGCAAGTAGCAGACATACATGATGCCTATCACTTGCTCGACCCTGTATTAGGTGTAAAAATGGCAGGTATTTGTTTTGCGGTAGCCTTATTAGCTTCAGGACAAAATTCTACTTTGACAGGTACTTTGGCTGGACAAATTGTAATGGAAGGCTTTTTAAACTTGCATTTAAAACCTTGGTTACGTCGTCTAATTACTCGTTTGCTAGCAGTAATTCCAGCCTTAATTGTAACCTTGATTTATGGAGAAAAAGGAACGGGAGAGTTATTGGTATTGAGTCAGGTAATATTATCGCTTCAGTTGAGTTTTGCGGTAGTTCCACTTGTGATGTTTACTAGTTCCAAAAAGAAAATGGGAGAATTTGCCAACTCGAAATTGGTAGAAATCACCTCATGGGTCGTATCAATTATCATTATAGTTTTTAATATGTACTTACTTTGGGATACATTGATGTAATGAAGGTTATTGAGTGAATGGTGATTGAGTGGTTGAGTGATTAGTCTATCCGTAGTAGAGACGCAATGCTTTGCGTCTTAAGCCCAGTCAGACATAGCATAGTAATATCAAAAAAGGCGGTCGAAAAACAATTTTCGACCGCCTTTTTTGTGAACAGTTTAGGAATAATTCTATTGCTAAAAATAGTTTAAAACGAAAGACATGGCATATATACCGGTAATAATCACTCAAGCACTCAATCACCATTCACTCAATGAGCCATTAAAGCACATTTAGCCTAAACTGAAAGTAAGTTTTTGCAAGCAGAGCAACTTTCTGAAAATCAGGCACTCTGATTCTTTCATTCTGAATTTTTGAGGCTGGACAACCCTTTATTTTATCAAACAAACGAAGATAATATTTGTAAGCTAAGTACACGCCTGCTTTGGCGCCTTTAGGCAAATTCATGATACCTCTGTAAGCAGCATCAAAGTCAGCCTGAATATCTTCTTCTATGAGTTGTTTGTCCGTTAAGGTAAAATTGGTAAAATCTACATTGGGAAAATAGGTTCTACCTCTTTCCTGAAAGTCTGATTTAATATCACGTAAAAAGTTCACCTTTTGAAATGCTGATCCTAATCTTCTAGCATCGTCTTTCAGGACTTGATACATTTCATTATTTCCTTCACAAAATACTCTTAGGCACATCAACCCTACAACCTCTGCCGACCCATAGATATACTCCTCATAGCCCACTTGATTGTATTCGGACTGATACAAATCCATTTCCATAGAGTGTAAAAATGCCTTAATCAAATCATGGTCGATTTGATATTCATTTACCACCATTTGAAACGAATGTATTACTGGATTAAGGCTAATTTTATCTTCAATTGCCTTAAAAGTATCATCTCTAAAAGTGCTCAACAACGTTTTTTTATCAAAACCATGGAAAGTATCCACAATCTCGTCGGCATAGCGTACGAAGCCATAAATCGCATAAATAGGGAAATGAAAACGCTTATCTAGCGTTTTGATACCCAGTGTAAACGAAGTACTGTAATACTCAGTGATGAGCTTACTACATTCGAAAGTCGTGGTGTTATACAAATCCATCATGTCTTTAAAGCATCATTGCATCAAAGCCAAAGCCTCTTTGCCGTTAAAGGTTTAAAAGTGATTTAGTAATGTTTAGTAAGTATGTGGTCGGGTGATTCTTTATCTCATTTCTTTATCCAATTCACTAGCTACTAATAAGCCAGAAATTAGAGAAGGAGGTACTCCAGGACCCGGTACTGTCAACTGACCAGTGTAGTAAAAATTTTGTATTTTCTTACTTTTCAAAGTTGGCTTCAACAACGCCGTTTGCATAAGTGTATTTGCCAAACCGTAAGCATTTCCTTTGAAAGCATGATAATCTTGTTTAAAATCACGGTGAGCATAGCTTCTTTTGTATACTACAGAGTCGCGAATAGAAGTCCCACAATATTTTTCAAGACGCTCCATCAAAATACTGTAATATTTTTCTCTCATTTCCTCCGTATCTTCCAAATCAGGTGCCACAGGAATTAATAAGAATATATTTTCACAACCCTCTGGAGCAACACTACTATCTGTTACTGATGGTGCCGAAGCATAAAATAGAGGCTTCGAAGGCCATTGGGGTTCAGTATAAATTTCGTGTGCATGAAGACTAAAATCTTCGTCAAAAAATAAATTATGGTGTAACAATTTTGGAATACGCTTATTGACCCCCAAATAAAACAATAAAGACGATGGAGCCATTACTCGCTTATCCCAATATTCCTCATCGTAGTTTCGATAAGTTTGCCCTAGAATTTTATCCTCAACATGATGATAATCGGCACTAGCAACCACTGCATCAGTATCAAAAGTACCTTGACTAGTAATAACTTGTTTGGCTATACCATTGTTTACTACAACCTTTTGAACCTCCTGATTATAGAGAATTTTCACGCCCTTTTCTTCTGCCAAAGCCACCATTCCTTTCACGATTTTGTGCATTCCACCCATTGGATACCATGTACCCAATTGCATTTCAGCATAATTCATCAAGCTATACATTGCTGGAGTATTTTCGGGCGTAGCTCCCAAAAACAGAATAGGAAACTCCATCAATTTTAATATTTTATCGTCTGTAAAAAACTTACGAATATGCTTAGCAAAAGACTGAAATACGTCTAATCGAACTACATCATATAATAATTTTACACTTACAAATTCTGAAATGCTTCGAGAAGGCTTCCACACAAATTGATTAATACCTACATCATATTTATACTCTGCCTGTCGAAGAAACTCTCTAAACTTTGCACCACTACCCGATTCCATTTCCTCAAAAAGCGCTTCAAGTTTATCGACCCCAGCAGGAAGTGCTATGGTTTCATTTCCTTCCAATATCACAGCGTACGAAGGATCAAGACGCACTAAATCATAATAGTCAGAAGTTTTTTTATTGAATTTAGCAAAATAGTTGTCAAAAATATCGGGCATCCAATACCAGCTTGGTCCCATATCAAATGTAAAACCCTCTGCCTCAAAAACTCTCGCACGACCACCCGCCATGCTATTTTTTTCTAGAATCGTAACGTCATAACCTTTATCGGCCAAGCCTGTTGCGGCGGCTAAACCCGAAAATCCCGCTCCAATTACAATTACTTTTTTCATGTATAGTTTTGTTTAAGTATCCAAATCAGATGTTTCTTGTGTGGTTTTGAGATAGATACTTCTAGGTAGTTTAAGTTTTTAAGAGTGATTGAGATAGAAAGCATCTAGTCAAACTAATGCCATATGATACAACTTTACCTTTTCCACCTAAATCTACGTAGGAAATTTATTCTGTTGTATAATTCTTGAAAAAATGGTATTAAGAAATCTTAGAATAGAAACTTTATACTGTAATAAACCGAGAAGCCTAAAGAATGTTTTGTAAAAGGTTTAGTTTTTAAAAATTAAACAAAAACAAAAAAGTCGAGCAAGCGCTCGACCCTTTGCAACTTTCTTCTGTTAACCAAAAAACTAATCAATTATTTCACAATTGTCGTTTTTGGAGTCAATACTTTTGGTGTTGATGAAGTGTAACTCCAGTTAGAACGACTTGTCCTAATTAATTTTAGGCACCAAGTTACAACGTTTAAGCCTTAATTCCAATAAGCATACATATGAAGCTTATCTTTTAATTCCTTTCTGGCTATGTGGATACGGTTCTTAACTGTACCTATTGGGATATTCAATTTGTCGGCTATTTCATGATATTTAAAGCCTCTGAAATACATCACAAAAGGCATACGATATGCCTCATCTAGCGATTTAACGGCATTTTCTATGTCATTAAGGGCAAAAGAGCTTGCTGCGCTGTTGTCAGTGCTTGACTCTAAAGAGTTGATATAATGCAAGTTATCAGAAGTATCAATGAAGGTATTTTTACGAACCATTTTTTGATAATTCGTAATAAAAGTATTTTTCATGATAGTGTACAACCATGCTTTCAAGTTGGTACCTTCTGTATATTTATCTCTGTTGGTGAATGCCTTCAACAAAGTGTCCTGTAACAAATCATTTGCATCTTCGTAATCTCTAGTCAACTTCATAGCAAACGGTTTCAATGACTTTGAAACTCTACCTATGTGGAATGAAAATTCAATAGCAGTCATAATCGTGTTGAGTTTATTTGTTGATTTGTTTAACAAATATATTACAACATTAAACAAACTTCAAAACTTTTTCGAATAAATTTTACATTAAAATTAAATTAGAATTATTATCCAATAAGGCTAAAATCAAGTATTTATCAAAAAACTGCAAGTTTCATAAATGTTCAAAAAAGTTCAAATACCATCAAAAAAGTTTAACAACAAGTCAATTTCGTTAAACAAATCCTTTTGTTTAAGTTTATACTAGTAAAAAGTTAAACAAAACTTTGCCTTCTTCTTAAAAATATCCAAAATCTAGAACCGCTTTAATTGCAACTTTGTTGCAATTATTATCCTGCCAATTATTATCTTTGTTTACCAACAATTATCGACAAACGTGAAAAAACTTTTTTTTATACTTACGGTATTACTCAGCTTTGGGTTGAACATTTTTGCACAAAATACCACTAACTGTAACTGTACACTCAAAGGCGTAGTACACGAAACCAATGCCCACAATCCCATCCCTGGCGCCGTGGTATATTTGAAAGGAACCAAATATGCGGTCTTCACCGATGCGAAAGGTGAATATCAATTCCCGAAACTTTGTCAGGGTACCTATACACTTGTATGTCAGGCAGTGGGCTTTCAAAAAATTGAGGTTCCTATCAACCTGACACAGGAGCATTCGAAGGAACTCACCCTTGCCAATGATGATGAGCACTTACAAGAGGTGGTAGTTTCAGGGAAAAAGACAGAAAATAAGACCAAAGCCAAATCAGTCATTGAAGGTAGCGACCTTGCCGAAACTCGTGGACAAAGTCTTGGTGAAGCGCTGAAGGCTGCAACAGGCGTAACCACACTTCAAACAGGTAGTAGTATTGCCAAACCCGTAATTCATGGGATGCACTCAAACCGAGTATTGATTCTTAATAACGGAATTCGTCAGGAAGGGCAACAATGGGGTAGCGAACATGCGCCAGAAATTGATCCATTTATGGCACAAAAACTCACAGTTATTAAAGGTGCTGCTGGCGTTCGTTATGGGTCCGATGCCATTGCTGGTGTAATTATGGTAGAACCTAATCCCCTACCCGATTCGGCAGCGATTCATGGTGAAGCTAATTTAGTAGGCTTTTCGAATGGTCAACAAGGGATTGCCTCTGGAATTATTGAAGGAGGTTTGCCGAAGAAAAAAGGATGGGCTTGGCGTTTGCAAGGCACTTACAAAAGAGGTGCCGACATCAAAACTGCCGATTATTATTTAGCCAATACAGGTATTCAAGAACGAAATTTTTCGGCAACTATTGGATATAACACTGCTCACTGGGGTACAGAAGCCTATTTTAGCTATTTTGATACGCAATTAGGAATTTTTGCGGGTTCGCATATTGGCAATATTACAGACTTAGTTACTGCGATTAATAGTTCGCGTCCTAATAGTGACTACACGCCTTCCTCGGCAAGCTATACTATCAATCGCCCTAATCAAGATTTGGCACATAATCTCTTTAAAGTAAAATCTTTTTTAGTAAGTGAAAATCTTGGAAAGTGGCAATTAACTCTTTCTCGCCAATATGACTGGCGTTTGGAATATGATGTGCCAAGAGGGAATCGCACGTTGAATACACTCAATTTCAAACTCACGACCTATCAAGCTGAATTATTGCTTGACCACAAACCCCTATGGAACACCTTGAGCGGAACATTTGGCGCAAGTGGTATGTATCAGGAAAACTTATCATCATCGTACGAGTTGACCAAACCGCTCATTAATACCGTATTGATTCCAAATTATCAGACTAAAAGCGGTGGCGTCTTTTTGATTGAACGTTGGGTAAAAAATCGTTGGGAAGTTGAAGGTGGTTTGCGCTATGATATTCGTTCTTCGGATGCGTATGGATTAGATGCCTCCAGCAAACTTTTCAATTATTCTTTTACTTTTAATAATGCCTCCTCAACCATTGGCTTTGTCTGGAATAGTTCGGAGTCTTTATCTTTGAAAGGAAATGCTGCTATTGCTTGGCGTGCACCTAATATGAATGAATTATTCTCAAACGGAGTACACCACGGAGCAGCAGCTTACGAGAAAGGAAATATCAATCTACAACCCGAAGTCGCACATAATTTTTCGGTCACTGCCGAATACTCTGGAAGTAAATGGGCCTGGGAAATTAGTCCTTACTTGAACTTAATTAATGACTTTATTTATTTAAAGCCTCGTGTAGAAAATGGGGAGATTCAAACGGTATTGTCGGTAAGAGGCGCTTTTCCTGCCTTTGACTATACACAAGTAGATGCTCGATTTGCAGGAGTTGATGCTTCCGTAAAATATTTGATTTCAAAACATTTTACCATTACTGAAAAATACTCGATGGTCAGAGCCAAAGATACTCGCAACAATGTTTATATGGTCAATATTCCTGCCGACCGTTTGGAGAGTAGTCTACGCTATACTTTTGGAAAAAATCAAGCTTACGTGAGCTTAACCAACTTATTGGTGGCTCGTCAAACTCGTGTAGAAGCCAATAGCGATTTCTTGGCACCTCCTGCTGGTTATAGTTTGTGGAGTATGAATGCTTCGTATCCTTACAAAAATTTCACCTTTGGTCTAGGTGTAAGCAATTTGCTCAATAAATCTTATCGTGACTACATGAATCGATTCAGGTATTTTACAGACGAAATGGGAAGAAATATTTCGTTGAGAGTACAGTATAGATTTTAAAATAGGGGTTAGGGGTTAGGGGTTAGGGGTTAGGGGTTAGGGGTTAGGGGTTAGGGGTTAGGGGTTAGGGGTTAGGGGTTAGGGGTTAGGGGTTAGGGGTGCAAAACGCTCCCACATCCTATCTACTCACTTTTAACCCACTTTTTTCAACTTTTAAAAAAAACTAATGCCTAACCCCTGTTCCCTATACCCTAAAACACACTTTGTGCCTCTGTGCCTGATCACTCAAAAAACACTAACCCCTATCCCCTGACCCCTCAACATTCAATACCTCCTCCACATACCACTCTGCTTTAGCAGCAGCGTCAGCATCTCTTAGGGCAAGACCCAATCTTCTTAGTAGTACATCTTCTTTGGTACAAGCCATTTCGTGACGTACGGCATAGACTACTTCAGCTTTGATAAATGGATGTCCCGCTACCAATAAGCTCTTCAGATCAGCATCCTTGTTTGACAATTCTAATACTTTTCCAGCATTGCTACCGTACTTTTTCATGAGATGTTGTGCTACCTCAATGGATACATTATATTTATTTACGAGTATCTTCCAATCATCAAATAGATAACCTTCTCCCCCAAATAATACCTGTTGGTCGGTTGTACATTCTACAACAGATTGTTTCAAAACATTTTCCTGAACCATGTCCACAGTATCTTTCGCCATCAAACGATAGGTTGTCCATTTGCCACCCATGATACTAACTAGTTTGGATCGTTTATCTATTTCCACCTCATGGTCACGCACAAGTGATTTGGTTTCAGAATCCAGTGCTGTATGAAGCTTAGCCTCCAACAAAGGGCGTTGTCCCGCAAAACCCGAAGTAACATCTTTTTCGGTTACAGGCGTCTCCAAATAGCGGTTTACATAATCTATTAAATAAGTACGCTCGTAATCTTCCAATTTTGGATTTTCGCTTAATTGGTCTTCCTCGTCGGTTGTACCCACCAAAAGATGGTCTTGCCAAGGAATCATAAAGATGACACGTCCGTCGTCGGTTTTAGGAACTAAGATAGCCGCATCACCTTGAAGAAACTTTTTGGGTAAAACGATATGCGCGCCTCGGCTTACTTTTATTCGAGGTTTCATCTTGCTATTGGCCATTTTACGAATATGATCTGCAAAAGGACCAGTGGCATTAATAAATGCTTTGGCATGGATTTGAATATCTTCCCCTGTAAGCAAGTCTTGTGCAAGAAGCGTTTTGATACGTCCTGTATCTTCGTTTTTGACAAACTTATTAGCTTGTATATAATTAAATGCCAGCACACCCTTTTCTACTGCCGTTTGTACCAAGGCCAAACAATAGCGAGCATCGTCGAGCTGCCCATCATAATATAACACCGCCGAGTTCAGACGCTTTTTCTTAAGTTCAGGAATTAACTCCAAAGCCTCCTTTTTCGAAAGTCTTTCACTTGATGAAATATTCTGTGAACCAGCAATCCACTCATACATCTTTAGACCGATGGTATAATAAATACTTTCGATAAAACTAAAGCAAGGAGTAAGCAAAGCCAAAGGGCGAGAAAGATGTGGTGCGTTTTTCAGCAAAATCTCCCGTTCTTTTAAGGCCTTTCTTACCATTTTGTATTGTTCCCAGTCCAATTTTTTAACAGCCTGTTCCAAGTACCTAACCCCACCATGGATGAGTTTGGTAGATTTGGAAGAAGTCTGAGACGCAAAGTCATTTTTATCAATAATTACTACTTTCAAACCTCGTAGTACTGCATCGATCGCAATACCAGCACCAGTGGCTCCTGCTCCTATGATACAGAGGTCAAATTGCTCGGTTTGGCGTAACTGTTGGAGTTGAGAATGTCTGTTCATTGTTTATATATTTGATTAGGGATATATAGAAGAGGAGACCTTCAATATAAAGAAATTACAATTTCAAAATCGTCTGAGTAAATCAATCTCGAAGTTTTCTTGATGAATGAAAGAATATTGGAGATAGTTTTGAGTATAAAGTACTATAAATAAACAAGCTACTTAAAAAATAGTTATAATTCTTGATAAGTTCACAAAGAAGCCTAAAACTCCCTTTTTTTTCCAAACATTTGTTCAAACTGAGGTATTTCTTCTACTTGATTATCAAATGATAAGAAGTTTACTAGCTTGTCATAAGCTCACAAAAAAAGTCTTGCTAGTTTAGCAAGACTCCTTGAAAAATACAATAAAATTAACAATTTGATATATCCTTTTGATTACTCTATAACTTCAGCATCTTCAAGAATATAATTCATTTCGTAAATATCGTCTGCATTGAGTTTTAGTTTACCTGTAAACGTGTGCATTTCGTCAGTTTTGTATTTCTTAGAACTTCCTTTTTTAGGTTTCAAAGACATTACTGACTCGGGGCCAGCCCCTCCACAAAAGAAACATTGGCTGTAAGGAAATGCCGATAACACATATACATTAGTAGCAGCATCTACAGGAATCACATATCCTTTGATCGTAACTTCTTTATGTTCTAATTTCTTGATGGATGCTCCAAAAGTTGGATACAACATATAAATAGATTCTTGTGGATACCACTTCTTTTTGAAGACTACATCCTTCAAAATTTCCCAAGTAAGTTTTTCGCCTGGTGCGATCATGCGTAAGGCAGGATGCTCGTGAGCCAATACGCTTGTACTCAATAGTAAACTCGCAAATACAAAAGAAAGAAAGCTCTTTTTCATTGATACAAAATTTAGTTTTTAGTGTTGAAATCGTAAATTCAAGTTGCCTGTAGGAGATTTTCGCTTTTTACAAACGATATTGAATTATAAGCAATCGTGCAGAATTTAGATTTGAGTTTTGTGTTTTAGGCACAAGGCAAAAAGTGTAAATTGTTTTTTTAGTAACAATAAATATGTTTTTGCCGAATACCCATAGCTAAAAGCCCAAAGCTCAAAAATGTGCTTGCCCAAATAAGCACTCTTACTTAATCGTCTGCCAAAGTTCTTGAAATATCTATTTTGTAAATACCTAAAGAAGGTATCGCTGCGGCCAGTAAGCCTATTACCAAAGCTCCTGCTAACAACCACACTTCTTCAGCTAACAAAGATAAAACGCCAAAGTCATAATGAAAGTTTTGTTCGACATTCTGTGCCATAACTCCTAAACCTAAACGACTGAGAAATATTCCCACCACATAACCTATAATACTGATAATCAAGCCTTCGGATAGTAATAATAAAAATAATTTTGTACGACTCGCTCCCATCGACAACATCAAAGCCATTTCATATTTTCGCTCTTTCAACGAATTATACAATGAAACAAATACACTTATTCCCGAAACAATAATGATAACCAGTGCTATCAGCTTCAGTGTATCGATCCCAACACCCATCAAGGCAAACAAACGATTCATTTCGATGGCTGGCGTGGCAGTTTGCATGGTAGAGTTTTCGTTGATACTTCTCGATATCATCATACCCATGGCAGGATTTCTAAATTTTACGAGCATAGCTGTAATCTCCTTTGCCTCCTCATGATGCTCTTCGCCATGTTCGCTGTGTTCGTCTTCTGTAAGCAATTTTAAGGCATTGGCACCTTTTCCAGCCTCTTCTGCTTCATGATGCTCGTGTACAGCCCACACGCTTTCGAGTGGCGTTATCAATACTTGGTCAAGCACAGAGTTGCTTTGCTTAAGAATCCCAACCACTTTGAACTTACTTTCTTCGTGATGATCACCCTCGCCATCGTAGCCATGTTGACTGGCAAAAGAATCACCAACTTTGAGTCCTAAATTGCGAGCTGCTTTAGCTCCAACCACGATTTCTAAGGCATTTTCAAATGCTTTTCCTTGTTCAAATTCTCCTTGAAAATGCTCGATATATTTCGGAGTTGTACCAATAATACGGTATCCTTGGTAGCTATCGCCCATCGAAAGCGGAATAGCTGATTGCACCATTGGGTTACGGGTAAAACGCATGGCCTCATCCATATTGATATTGCCCGTTGGCGAGTCTATTTGATATACCGCCGCCAAAATCAATTGTAGAGGACTTCCTTTAGCACCCAATACCATGTCGATACCTTGTATGTTTCGGGTAAATTTTTCTTCTAATTGTTTCCCTACTAGAAGCAACAAGGAGATAATTGCAATCCCAAGTGACATCAACAAGATACTCAAGAAACTGGTTAGGGGTTTGTCTTTTAGGTTTTTCCAAGAAATATGTAATAAATTCATTGTTAGTCAATTTTGTGATTTCCTACGTGATTTTCAAAACTCATTATAAGTACAAGTGCTTCTCGAAAACATCTTTGAGACGCTGATCGTGTGTTACTACCACAAGGCTTGCCCCTATTTCAGAAGTTTGAGTTTTTAGTAAGTCTATTACTTTCAAGCAGTTATCATCATCTAGATTGGATGTAGGCTCATCTGCCAAAATTACCGAAGCATTATTCATCAATGCTCTGGCAATACTCACACGTTGTTGTTCACCTTGTGACAATTGTGTTGTTTTTTTAGCAAGATGGTCTGCAAAGCCTAGACTTTCGGCTAAGTGTTGTGCTTTTTCTTTTGCCAAAGACTTGTTTGCCAAATAATTAGCCAATAGCAAATTATCCAACACGCTCAGCGAATGTACAAAGTGAGGTTTTTGATAAATAATACCCACATTGGCCGCACGAAAGGCCGCCGCTTGAGCACTATCAAAATGGCTTATTTCTTGGTTATGAATTTGAATTGAGCCGCCCGTTGGCTTCAACAAAAGTGCCATAAGGTGCAAAAAAGTAGTTTTACCACGACCAGATTTTCCTAAAATCAACATGGTTTCGCTATCAGCACAGCTGAAATCAGGAAACGTAAATTGCTTCGTAGGAACATTGGGTTGAGTCGGATACGCAAAAGTTAATTGTTGAGTAGCTATCACAGTTGATGAATATGTTTTGGGTTGATAGATCATTGAGCGAGTAAGCCTTTGTACTTCATCAAATGCTACTTTCAAGCAAAATTTCTGCTTGGTCAGAATCGGATTTTAGACATTGGTATAGTTTTCACTTCCAAAAGCTAATACCTTCATTCATTTCGCTCAATACAATATTTTCTGTCTGTAAATGAGTCAGTTTTTATTACAAATATAAACACTAAGCTCATCAAAACGTACCGAACTGTGGGTTATTCAGAGGATTTAAAGATATTTTAAAGAAGGGTTTTACATGGCTAGCAATATCTCGGCAGGGATTCCCAAATGATGATAGAGGTTTTTGATGACTTTAAGCGTAAGCGGTCTTTTTCGATTAAGTATTTCGGAAACACGATTTTCACCCCCAAAATATTGGGCTACCTCCTTTTGCGATAAATTAAGCATTTCTAAACGCTGTTTGATTGCGTCGATAGCGTCCAATTTTGTGACTGGGTAATGTTTTTTTTCATATTCAATTGCCAAAACGGTAACTGCCTCTAGAATATCTAAAGCTTTATTTCTAATGGATTCATCTTCAATCAAATCTGCATCTACTAGATTTTCTATAATTTGACTGGCCTTAATATACTCTTCTTCTGTTCGAATGGGCTTGATTACGATTGAATCAAGGTCTGATATTTGCTGATTTGTCATCCTTCAAAGGTTTTTTATATCTTCGATTTTATCATATTCTTTGTGTGTACCAAGAAATCTAACAAAAACAAGTTTGCGAGAATACTCATACTTGGCTACTAATCTGTATTTATTATGGCATATATTAAATACAATTCTCCCATTTCCAACGGTATCCGCATCCTTGAACAATGCGATGACTTCATTTGGGCTATTGAAATCACACTCTTCATTGACTTCATACCAAGTTTTTAATGAAGATTCGGAGTCGGGATATTTATTCCAAAAATCGCTTATGGTTCCTTTCGTAAATATTCTCATAGCAAATATAATAAAAATTCCCAAAATGGGAATTTAAGGTTTATTTAAACTGACACTAGTATATTTTTGGAACTTCGCTAGCTTGCGCTATATATCATTTCAGAAAAAGTTACTAGTTCAAGTCTTAGTCTTGGACTTATTCCTTTAAACAGTTTTGAAAATGGAAACGACGTAGAAATGTGAGTGGAAGGTTTGTAGAATTTCATGATGTAGCTATTTTACAGTTATTATAATCAAATATATAAGTTTGAATCGTTTTCTCCTAATTCGCTCATAACCCTGTCTATTCATCGCCTATAATGCGATTATAACAGATTATCTAATAATTAGTTAGATACTTTAAACCTTGACTTTTGAGTTGTTTCTAACTTTTTTACCTTAGAGTAGAAAGCCCTTACAAACGGCTTTAATATTCTATCACAAATACCCAATGTATAGTTATCATTTGTTAATTATGCGTTTCTCAAAGCCCCATTTTGGTAAAATTTAGCATGTTTTTGCTAATTTATTATAGAAGTTTTCAAATTTAGAATAGCATAGAACAGCTAATTTGCTAAATTTGCGTCCACTTTTGAGGAACAGCAATTTTTGAGTAGAAAGCTATGAGTAACAACGTATTATATTTTGAACTAACCACCCCAGTTGAAGACGACCGCCCAATTTATATATCTGGCAATTTTAACGGGTGGCTCCCCGACAAGGAAGATTTTCGTTTGAAAAAAACAGAGGAAGGAAGATATGTTTTGAAATTTCCACACTCTGTACCACTTCCTGAAAAACTTGAATACAAGTACACCAAGGGTGGCTGGAATCAAGTGGAGTTGGATGAATTTGGTAACGCTACTTACAACAGAGTAGTTACCAAGAAACTAGGTGTCATGCACGACTTTGTGCCACATTGGCGCTTAGATGGTTCGAACTTGCAACAGGATTTAATGCCTGAAATCAGACTAATTTCTGATTCATTTGATATGCCTCAGTTTGATACCAAACGTGCGGTGTATATCTTGTTGCCACATGATTATGACAAAACTGATAAAAAATACCCTGTCATGTATTTACAAGATGCCCAAAACCTTTTTCAAGAAGGTTCGGAATTTGGGAATTGGGGTATCGACAAACAATTGGCAGTATTGGCATCTCGTGGTCATGGCGACGTGATCATTGTGGCTATTGCACATGGTGGCGAAAACCGCTACAAAGAGTATTCTCCGTACAATAACCCTAAATTGGGAAAAGGCGAAGGTCGTAAGTATGTACAGTTTATTAGCCGTACATTAAAGCCTTATATCGACGCCAACTTCCGTACGCTCACCGATCGTGAACATACAGGTATTGGTGGTAGCTCATTAGGAGGATTGGTAAGTATTTATGCAGGTTTGATGTATCCAGAGGTATTTGGGCGCTTGATGCTTTTCTCGCCTTCTCTTTGGGTTTCGCCAAATATCTACTTCGATGCGATTGACTTTTTGAGTCATTTACCCACCAAAATCTATGCATATGCTGGAGGTGGCGAAGGTCATTCGATGATTCCAAATGTGGAAAAACTCAAGCAAACTTTGCTACGTCAAGGTAACAAAAAGATTGAAATTAATCTTTCACTCGACCCAGAAGGTAAACACAACGAATCACAATGGGGCAAAGAATTCCCTAAAGCCATAGAATGGTTATTCTTTTAATCATTGAGTAATTTGTGAATGAGTGATTTAGTGATTTTTTATCACATAAAAAAGCCATCTCCCACGGGAAGATGGCTTTTTGCATCACACTACCTTTATATAAAATTTTTGTATTTCAAAAATTACCAGTCATAGACCAAGTCGCTCACTAGATAACAATACAAGCGCATATTCACTAATTCACAAATCACTCATTCACAATTATTTAAAACTCAGGAAACGGATCTTCAAACTTCTTCTTGGCTTCCATTTGTTTGATTTCCTCTTCAGTACAAAGACAATCCTTTAGTTCTTGTATTAGTAGTTCTTTATCTAAATCTTGTCCAATAATTACTAATTCATTGATGCGGTCACCAAAGCGTTCATCCCAACGCTTCATGATTTCGTCTTTTGAGTCTTGCCAAGCAGGATAAAAAGAACGCTCCCACTTGGGTACGCCTGCCCACCATTTTCCTGCATAGTCTGCACGAAGCGAACCACCCGCCTGTCCCCAATTCAAGGCATCTTTGGGTCTTGAAGCTAGCCAGAATAAACCTTTAGAACGAATAATTCCCGCATGCCAATGTTGATTGATATAATTCCAAAAACGTGTAGGATGGAATGGACGTGTATCTCTAAAGACGAATGAACTAATGCCATATTCCTCCGTTTCGGGCGTATGACTAGGTTTTTCTAATTCTTGAATCCAGCCTGCCGATTGTGAAGATTTTTCGAAATCAAACAACCCTGTATTGAGAATATGTGAAGTTTCAATTTTGCCAAAAGTCGATTCGACAATTTTTGCCTCAGGATTAAGTTTCTGAATAATGGTCTTTAATTCAGCAACTCTCTTAGGTGGAAGTAAATCCGTTTTGTTCAAAACAATAACATTGGCAAATTCTATCTGATCTGTCAATAGGTTTACGATGGTGCGCTGGTCGTTAGGATCGTCGTCATTGAGACCCCGAGTCCAGACTGTATCAATTGAGCCAAAGTCTTTGGCAAAATTAAAACAGTCAACCACCGTCACCATCGTGTCTAGTTGGGCAAAACGAGAAAGATCAATTCCGCTGTTTTCATCAACATACGAAAACGTTTGAGCCACAGGTAAAGGCTCCGATATACCCGTGGACTCTATGAGCAAATAATCAAAACGCTGGTCTTTGGCGAGTTTTTCAACTTCTACCATCAAGTCTTCACGAAGTGTACAACAAATACAACCATTGGACATTTCGACCAATTTTTCTTCCGTCCTTGAAAGTACATTTTCTTGTTTGACCAACTGAGCATCGATATTCACCTCGCTCATATCGTTGACAATAACTGCTACTTTCAAGCCTTCTTTATTATGTAAAACGTGATTGAGCAAAGAGGTTTTCCCAGCTCCTAAAAAGCCACTCAATACTGTCACTGGCAATTTTCTATTTGACATTTTTTACAAAATTTTATGTTAAAATAATGTGTTGTAATCAGCCCAAAAGAGGCAATCCATCCCAAATACTGCGCAAACCACACTTGGTCTTCATAAAGCAAAGCCCATGCAAAAACAGTGTAGGCCACCCAAAGCCCTATTCGGATACGCTTAGGCGTATGCTTATGCGAACTCATCCAAACAGCAATGAAACCCAAACCTATAAAGCAATAATCCCAAGAAGGATGATGCGCAAACCCCAAGCTCTCTAACTGAAACTCCCACTTAAACAATAGTAAAATCGGCATCAGCATGCAATGTATGAGACATATACCCGAACTAATAATCCCTACATAATCAAAAGTATTCTTTCTGTAATTTTCCATAAATGCAACATTGTTGCAAATATAAAATATCAAAATTCATTTTTGCAACATTATTGCGAATATTTAAAATATGTTTTTATATTTGCAACACCATTGCATTAATTCAACTAAACAAAAATCAATGAAATACTTTGTCAGGTACTCTCAAATTAACTTTTACCCAAGCTGACATTCGTAGTCCTTTTTTAATACACTCATTTATGAAAAACTTACGTAAATCCCTCACAATTTTGGCTTTAGCCTTTGCTGTCATTACTGTTAGTAGTTGTAAAAAAGACGCCCCAGACCCTGTTCAGGACAGTGAAAACCTTACGACCTTAAAACTTAATTTTACCTCAGGAGGCGTTACTAAAACATTTGCTTTTAAGGATATTGATGGTATCGGAGGCAATGCTCCTGTGGTAGATAATATCAGTTTAGATGCCAACAAAACCTACAGTGTAACCGTGCAGGTATTGGACGAAAGTAAAAGTCCAGCAGAGGATATTACTTCAGAAATAGAAACCGAAAGCTTTGAACATCTATTCGTGTACACGCCAACGCCAAGCAATTTGTTGACCATTACTCGTACCGATAAAGACAATAGAAATCTGGAAGTGGGCTTAAAAGCTTCGGCTGTGACTACAAATGCAGGAACAGGCACATTAAGAGTTGTTTTGTATCACCAACCACCACAAAACGGTGTTCCAATCAAAGATGGTACAGCTAAAGGAAGCACAGATTTTGATGCACAATTCAATGTGACAATCAAATAATTTGCCTAGTAAAATATAGTGTTGATAAAATACTTTTGGTATTTCATCCATTTTATCAGCGCTTTGTACCTATACCTCTTAGTATCGAATCTGCAAAAACCTCTATATTTGTGTGTTTTTGCAGATTTTTTTATGCTTATAACTCCTAAAACTAAGTTTTTCAAGAATTTACAGAAAGGGTTATAAAAGCTCATATACCAACCAATCTCGATGATTTCAGTAGCGCTTTGCACCTACAATGGTGCCAAATATCTAGGTGAACAATTAGAAAGTATTCTGAACCAAACTCGCTCGGTCAATGAAATCGTAATTTGCGACGACCGCTCTTCCGACGCAACTGCTGATATTGTCAAAGCTTTTCAAGACAAAGCTCCTTTTCCTATATATTTCAACAGAAATGATTCACAATTAGGCTCAACCAAAAACTTTGAGAAATGCCTTCAATTATGTCAAGGCGATATTATTTTCTTATGCGACCAAGATGACTTTTGGATGCCTGAAAAGGTTGAAAAATTAGTGGGTTATCTCGAAAAAAATCCCCAGCAACAAATGGTATTCAGCAACGCTGGTATGATGGATGAAAAATCGGAGCGCATAGCAGGACATATCTGGCAGGAAGTAATGTTTGATGATACTATGCAAAAAATCTGGCAAGCAGGTGGCGCTGCTCAGATTTTGTATAAAGGATATGTGGTAACGGGAGCAACAGTGGCGCTACGCAAAAGTGCTTTGGACAATATGCTACCTTTTCCAACCTCGGTAAAAGACCTGATTCATGATGCGTGGATGTCGATTTCATTGGCGCTCAAAAATCAGATTGGTTTCGTCAATGAAGAACTGATTTTGTATCGTCGTCATAGTGCTCAACAAGTTGGGTTTGGCGGTGGTGGCGAAGCCGTTAGCTTCAAACAGCGTTTTTCGAGACCTAGAGCCGAAAAACTACTTCCTATTCAGGAGGAATTGCATCGTTTGGAGTCTACCTTGGCTTTGCTCAAACAACATTATCCAGAAGTACCTGCCAGTCAATTTGCCAAACTGGAATCACATCGGGATTTTGTCAAATTTAGACTTGAATTACCTGAAAATCGTTTGTTAAGAATATTCCCTATTGCGTTCAAGTTTTTGGCAGGTAAATATTACGACCCTCAAAAACATTGGTGGAAAACTTTATTGGGGGATATGATAGAATGAAGGGACAAAGTAAAAAAGGCATTAAGGCACAAAGTGTTTTACCCTATAAACATAACACATACTTTACACTTTGTGCCTGTTTACTCTGTGCCTGTTCACTTTTAATTTTATCAACTTAACCAGCAACACAATGTCCAAACATATAAAAGCTATTTCACATAAAAATCAGGTTGCGGTGGTGATACCGATGTATAAATCTGAGATGACACCGTTTGAGCAAAAGTCCTTTGAACAATGTATCAAAATTTTGGGGCATTATCCTATCGTCATTATCAAACCTGAATCTTTGGATTTGGAGCATTTGAAGCAATCTCATGCTGCTATTCAATTTCAAAATTTTGAGGATAAATATTTCAAAGGCATAGAAGGCTATAACGCTTTGCTAACGACTGTCCATTTTTATGAAGCATTTTTGGCTTACGAATATATGCTGATTTATCAGTTGGATGCTTTTATTTTTAGTGATCAACTAACCGAGTGGTGTAATGCAGGCTTTGATTATGTAGGCTCACCACATATCGAACCCGAGCGTTGGAAAATTGGAGACAAACTTCCAGGAAATTATCATCAATTCCGTAGAATTTTCATGAATGGAGGTTTTTCTTTAAGAAGAGTCAAAGCTATGATTCGTTTCTTAAAGATTTTGAAGTTTTTTAAAAAGGAATGGATTTCAAATGAAGATGGTTTGTTTTCGCTTCACTTTATCCAGCTTCGTCCATACAGACCATTGTTAAGACTTCCCAATTGGCAACAAGCACTACAATTTGGTTTTGAACAACATCCCCAACTCTGCTATCAGCTCAATAACCAACAACTTCCCTTCGGCTGCCATGCTTGGGAAAAATATGATTATGGGTTTTGGGAAAAATATATGAAGTAGCTATGAGCATTCAGCTCTCGGCCTTCGGCAAAATAATTAATGCTGAATGCTGAGAGCCGAATGCTGAGAGCTAATTTAATTTGTTGGCTTATCGGGTACTGGTGCTGACGCGTGGTAACCATCAAATACCACTTGTGCATATTTATCCAAAAGCTCTTTTACACGTTCCTGCGATTCCGACTTTACAATTACGCCTACATGAAACTCTTCGTCCATACGCCAACAAACCTCTGTATCATCAAAAATCATGGGGTCGGTATATCGTTGACGCGTCAAGGAAATCAAGATACCTGCGTACATATTTTGTACTTCGGGTAAAGTATATTCCAGATTACGAGCCATAGCTGTTTCGATATTGGCCCATTCGCGCCATAAATTAATCCCTGTAGCAGCCTCTACCATTTCGGCCAAGTGTGCACCTCCAACTCTAGAGGCAGTTTCTAAGAAGATAAATTTCCCTGTAGCATGATCTCGAATAAACTCGGTATGACTAGCACTAAATTTCATTCCGAAGGCTTTCAATACCTGCTCATTCATTTCTTTCAAAGCTAAATCCTCCTCCGAGCCAACCTCCACAGTCATAGAACGAAATACCCCTCCTCCATGCGCTACTTCCATCGGAGTAGACAAATAACGACTACAACGTGTAAAAATTGGTTGACCGCCCACTGTCAAAGAATCTACGTGGTAGACATCACCGGGGCGAAACTGCTCGACCAGATATTCAGGGCGGCGCTCGCCTAAATAATGGACCACCTCCCACAACTGTTCTGAATTATGTACCTTACGAATACCTGTAGCCGATGCTTCCGAGCGAGGTTTGACCACACAAGGAAATTGAACTTTTTGAGTAAATTCAAATACATCATTATCGTTGAATAAAGATGAAAATTGTGGCACGCTAATTCCTGCTTCCTCTGCTTTCATCCGCATCGCCAGTTTGTCTCTAAACAAGCGCCCTGTCGTTTGTCCCATACCCGGAATACGGAAATGCTCTCGCAAATGAGCAGCCTTTTCGACATCAAAGTCATCGAGTGCAACAATACGGTCTATTTTTCGGGAGCGCATCGCATAGCCCAAACCAAGAATAATTTCTTGAATATCGATACTACCATCTGGTTTTTCTTCTACATAAAAAAACTCATCGACGGCTTCGCGTGCCCACGGACGATGTTCTAGTTTTTTATTAGTCAACAAAAAAACCCTATTCCCAGCTTGCTTACAAGCACGCAAAAACTCATTGCCTTTGAAATAGGTTGAGATACACAAAAAGGTTAATTCTTTCGTCATAAAGTAAAGGGCTATATCGGTTTTGGTTAGAGTGTCTTAGAGGTACACCAGAAGAAGATACCAGAACTAAAAGGGCAGAAAGTCTCAATGCGATGCTGCAATACGACTTTATTGATTAAAGCCTTTGATACCTTTCTTAAATATAGCAAAAAAGATGGGATTGGAAGCAAAATGGAAAGGAAATATTTAGGCAATAAAGACAAAGTAAGAAGTAATCTGATTGAAACATTTTCGTCACGGGTGAATAAATTCACCCGCTAAGTGGAATTGTTGATCAACAGCTAATGCTGTACGAAGGATTTCCAATAATTGCGGATTTGGGATTTCTGAACTCGGAAATAAAGTAAAATACCTTTATTTTTTACAAAACATAAAAGATTATACTTCCGAAATCCCATATCCGATATCCGAAATAGACAGTTTTAGTATCCTTCGTACAACCCTAATCAACAGCTATCAATGGGTGTATTTCAAAACTATTAAAAAACTAGTTCAAGACTAAATCTTGAACTAGCTCTTTCTATGAAGCACTCTTTGCCTTGTGCCTCTTTACCTGTTGCCTGATTACTACAATACTCCCTCAATAAAATCTATCAACAAACGAATACCAAAAGCAGTACCCGCTCGACTTGGAACAAATTCGGTATCGCCAAAGGCTGTACCTGCGATATCGAGGTGTGCCCAATTAGTATGATTTTCGGTAAAAACCTCTAGAAACTTAGCCGCAGAGATAGCCCCAGCCATTGGTTTTCCTGAATAGTTTTTGACATCGGCTATATCCGAGGCTATATCTTCTTTATACAAATCCCACAAAGGTAGCCTCCACAAACGTTCTCCTGTACGTGAACCAGCGTTACTGAGACGAGTTGCCAATTGGTCATTGTTGGTAAATAGTCCTGCCGCATGATAACCCAATGTTGAGATACAACTTCCTGTCAAAGTAGCCAAGTCTATAAGATAATCAGTTTTATAGTTTTTGACCATATACCCCAAACCATCTGCCAAAATCACACGCCCTTCGGCATCTGTATCAATTATTTCGATGGTTTTTCCCAAATACGAACCAATAACATCACTCGGCTTAAAAGATTTGGCGTCTACTGCATTTTCACAAGTTGGCACAACACCGATAATATGTATTGGTAGCTTGAGTTTAGCCGCTAATTCTACCGTTCCCAACACAGCAGCAGCACCTCCCATATCCGATTTCATAAGGTGCATATTCGTTGAAGATTTGATTGAAATACCTCCCGTATCGAAAGTTACTCCCTTACCTACTAAACCAATTGTTTTTTGTGGCAAAGGAAAACGGTATTCAACTACAATCATGGCAGGGTCGTGTTCGCTTCCTTGACCTACCGCCAATAATGCCTCAAAACCATCTTTCTCCAAAGCAGGTCGGTCGATGATATGAGCAGAATAACCAAATTTTTGCGCAGAAGCAACTGCCCAATCACACAAAACCTGTGGTGTTTTTTTGTTGGCAGGAGCATTCATCAAATCAAAAATCTCCATCTGAGTTTCGGCAGTGGCAATGCCTTTATCGACTAAATTTTGGGCATTTTCACCAAATAATTCACCCGCAACTAGATTAATCTGGCCATTTTCACCAAATACTTCTGAAGGGGTTTCACTTTCTGTTTTGTAGAGTTTGCTATTATACTGCCCCAGTACGATACCATTAGTAACCCACTCGAGTTGTTCAAGGTTGAGGGACGCAACGACAACATCTATTTGTGCAGCTATTCTTGATTTTTGATGATGAAAGAAATAGCGTAAAGCCTTGATTACTTGTGCAGAGTCTGCATTTTTTCCAAGTCCTAAAAAAAATACTTTTTGGGCTTGGGTGGTATAAAACGAAAACGTTTCTTTTAACTCAGCCTTAAACTCCTTCGCTAAAATATCTGCGTCAAATGCTTCAGACTGGGCAATAGCGTGTAACTGTGTGGATAAGTTATCACTTTGATTTAGTACATATAAACGGCTTTGTGCCTGTGTATCGAGAGAAGAAGAAAGAATAAGAGACATAGCTTTAAAAGTTTACAGCAATCGAGTAATAGCTTTTAGCATTACTGACTACCAAATGGACCTCAACCAAAAATGCCACCTTAGGGGTGGCATTTTATGGGGATTAATTAATATTCGTCTTCATTAAAGAAGAAGTCGTCTTTTGTAGGATAATCTGGCCAGATTTCTTCGATACTCTCGTAAGGTTGACCATCATCTTCCAATTCTTGTAAGTTTTCGACTACTTCTAATGGCGAGCCTGTACGGATCGCATAGTCAATTAATTCATCTTTTGTTGCTGGCCAAGGAGCGTCTTCTAAGTAAGATGCAAGTTCTAGTGTCCAATACATATTCTTTCTCTAAATTTGGTTACTGGTTAAACGAAGGTAATAGAGCAATCTACTGACTATAAATCAATTATGTCTTTTATAAATGCTTATTTTACCCCTATTTTTTTGATTGATTTAATAGGACTGCAAAAGTACAAGTTTTTTGAAATTACCAACATTACTGGTTTGTAATTATTTAGATAATTCAAATAAATTTTCGAAATGATAAATATGGGGTTATTCGCCTACCTTTTTTCTCTATTTCTACAAAAAAGCCCAAATATTACCTCTATTTTGATTTTCTCATGCGTAATTAACTAATTTTTCTATAAAAAAGTATATTCAAAACCCTGTTTTTTTACGAAAAGTGCCTTTATTTTTTGGGTTTTCCCCGAAGATATAGATAACTAATTGATAATGAATCTATATCCACTCATATCCCAATAAAAATATCATCAAGATGCTTTTACAAAAACAAAATTCAAATTGTTGTCATGCAGGAAGTCCTGTCACAACTATATTTGTACCATTGTATACACTATGTTAATTATTCTCACTCTATGAAACACGCTAGCATGAAAAAGCTTCTTTACTACGCACTATTCTTATTATTCTCACCTGTAGCCCAAGCTCAATTTATCAAAATCGACAATGGTGTTCTGTTTAGTTCGTTCCGAAATGAGCTCAAACTCGATATTCTTACTCAAAGAAATACTAGTTATGCCACCGCCCTTGGGATTGATTATTTACAGAAAAAGCATTTTTATTTATCTTCTCAAATAGGTTACCTACAAGTAGGTGGACACGAGCAAGACGATACTCTTTTGGGTACCGGATTTGATCACGCTTGTGAACAAACAAGTTTTATTCATCTCAATACTCAATTTCGCTATTTGATTACTACAGAAAAACCCTTTAGCCCCAGCGTTTTTATTTCACTTGGTCCATTTGCCAATATTCTTTCTGGAAAAAAAGAATTCAAAAGTTACTATCAAGGTTATAACTTTCAAAATTTGTATGGAGGTCTTAAAACTGAACTCGGTATTACCAAAGACCTACATAGTGTAAGACTAGGACTTGTCGGAAGCTATATGTACAATCTCTCTCCTACAGCCAAATCTTCTGCCCTTGAGCTAACCAGTCAAAGCTACAGCATTATGTTTACCCTAGGTTATCGTATCTGAGTTACTCAAATATGAAATTTTGGTATTTTTTTACCGTAAAATAAAATCTTGTTAAGTACTTATTAAAAATTTTTATTAAATGACTCATCAAAAATCAGGTGAAATGATACCTTTACATATATTTTAAAAATCCCTTTTTTCTGGTAATATTTTATGAAAATTGAAATTTGCGCTTACTCGCTCGAATCATGTATCGCTGCCGAGCAAGGAGGCGCTAATCGTATCGAATTGTGTGCTTCGCCTTACGAGGGTGGCACGACTCCATCAGCAGGCCTTATTCAACTAGCCAAACAACATACTTCTATCGAAGTTCATGTCATGATTCGTCCACGTGGTAGCGATTTTTGCTATTCTGCATTGGAAATTGAGCAAATGAAACAAGATATGCTTGTAGCTAAACAACTAGGAGCCGACGGTTTTGTTCTTGGCATTTTAGAGAAAAATGGTCGTGTCAACGTTGAACAAACCAAAGCTTTCGTCGAATTAGCTCATCCTCTGCCTGTTACTTTTCATCGCGCCATCGACATGACTCCCGATTATCTGCAAGCACTTGAAGATGTTATTGAAGCGGGCTGTAAACGTATCTTAACTTCAGGACAAAAAAACTTGGCAGAAGAAGGCGCAGAAAACCTAAAAGCTTTAATTAAACAAGCCAATGGAAGAATTGAAGTTATGATTGGAAGCGGAGTCAATGTGCGAAATGCCTTAAAACTAGCAGCATTAGGCGCTGATGCCTTACACTTCACAGGCAAGTCGACTAGAGATTCGGAAATGGAGTTTAGGAAGGAAGATATTGCGATGGGCGGACTTTCGGAAGTTCCCGAATATGGTGTAATGTATTCAAACGTCGAAAAAATTCGTGCGGTTGTAGCGCTATTCAAATCCGCTTAGCATTTTTGAGTTTTGTTTTTAGTGATTGAGAAACAACTTATTTAAATAACTGGACATACCTCCACTCGTACTTTAAAACATCCAATTTCTCAGATATGAAACGTCGTACCTTTATTCAACAAACCTCTGCTTTGGCTGGACTTTCTGCCTTAGCAGCTAATCAAACACAAGCACAAAATTCAGCTCCTGCTGAATTTCCAATTATTATCTCTACTTGGAACAATGTCAAAGCTAACGAAGCAGCTTGGGCGATGGTTCAAAAAACAGGTCGTGCTCTCGATGCTGTAGAGGCAGGAGCGCTTATTCCAGAAGCAGACCCTAACGAAATTACCGTAGGATATGGTGGCTTGCCTGACCGTGATGGTCACGTTACACTAGATGCCTGTATCATGGACGAAAAGGGCAATGCTGGTTCTGTAACATTCTTGGAAGGCATTATGCACCCTATTTCGGTAGCTCGGGCAGTAATGGAAAAAACTCCACACGTAATGTTATCGGGTGAAGGCGCTTTACAATTTGCTCTTTCGCAAGGCTTCAAAAAGCAAAACTTATTGACTGAAAGTTCTAAGAAGGCTTGGTTGAAATGGAAAAAAGAATCCAAATACGAGCCAAAAGTAAATATTGAACGTCACGATACTATTGGACTTTTGGCATTGGGCAAAAAGGGTGAAGTATCTGGCGCTTGTACCACTAGCGGGATGGCATACAAAATGCATGGTCGCGTGGGTGACTCTCCAGTAATTGGAGCAGCCGTATTTTGTGACGATGAAGTGGGTGGCGCTTGTGCTACAGGCTTGGGAGAGTTTGTACTCAAGACCTTAGGTTCATTCCTCATTGTAGAATTGATGAGAAATGGTCGTACGCCACAACAAGCTTGTGAGGAAGCCATTATGCGTATTGTCAAACGTTATAACTACAAGGAATTCCAGATTGGTTATTTAGCCGTAAATAAACAAGGAGAATATGGCGCTTATTCAATTCAAAAAGGCTTTAGTTATACCCTCACGAAAGAAGGCGTAACCAAAGTTTATGAAGCTGATTATTACATGAAATAAAGAAATAGGCTACAAATCGACAATACACGGTTAGTACTGTACGAAGGATTATGAAAACTGTTTATTTCGGATATCGGATGTTGGATTTCGGAAGTATAATCTTCTATATTTTGTAAAAAATAAAGGTTTTTTACTTTGTTTCCGAAATAAGAACTCCAAAATCTGCAACAGTTTGACTTCGTACAGCACTAATACACGGTCATTTCTATATGACTACGGTATTTTTGCGTTACTACTTTCAGAAAAAATCTGGCAAGTTTATTTTCAAAAAAAAGCCCTCAAGTTATCATGATAACTTGAGGGCTTTTTTTTGAAGGCGAAAAGAATAACTTATTATTCGGGAAAAGATTTTCCTCCTACAACTTAAAGAACTATTCAAAGAAATAATTGTACATACCTTATTCTAAAGAACAGAATAGACCTACATATAAAATGGTAAAAATAGTATATATTAAAGTCATTATATTTACCACAATTCACATATCAACCACAACATTCTGATTATTAATAAATTACCACAAAAGCACATTAATGACGCATTTGGATTTAGCTGATTTTAGGGCTTTTATTGATATTTTTTAATAATTAGATTTTATTAAGAAAAGCCCCAAATAGCCCATTTTGAGCCAAAATAGAAATATGGCTTTAAGTTTCCTATTCACTGAATATACTTATATATTAGCAACCTAATAGCTTGGTACAAGCAGCCAAACCTTATAACTAAGAGCCGATGGAAATACAAAATCCTTTACAATCTGCTACCCAAAAACAAAAGATATTAATAGAAATTGCCTGGGAAACCTGCAACCAAGTAGGTGGTATTTATACTGTAATTCGTACAAAAGTCCCCTCAATGGTGGAAAAATGGGGCGATGACTACTTCTTGCTAGGACCGTACTTCCCACAAACAGCATCTGCCGAATTTGAACCTATTCATGATTTAGATGATTCAGTTTTAGGTAAAACTGTTCAGAAGATGCGCTCAATGGGCTATGGCGTGCACTATGGTTACTGGCTCGTAACTGGAAAGCCTCGCATTGTCTTATTTGATTTTTGGTCAATCTACAACAATATCAATGCCCTCAAGGCAGGCTTGTGGGAGCGTCATCAGGTATCTACGTTGAATACTGAGGAATTGGTAAGTCATGTAATTGCTTTTGGTGAAATGGTTCGCGTGTTTTTGACCGAATTAGCGAAGGAACAACAAAATAAAATTGATATTGTAGCCCATTTCCACGAATGGATGGCCGCTTCTGCTATTCCAGATTTGCGTAAAGACCAAATAAAAGTAGCCACTGTATTTACTACTCACGCTACCATGTTGGGTCGTTACTTAGCTGGTAATGTTCCGAATTTCTATGATAAAATAGACACCTTCGATTGGCTCAAAGAGGCTCGTCATTATGGTATTGAGGCTCAAGCCACACTTGAGCGTTTGGCAGCATTGCAGGCGCACGTTACGACAACCGTAAGTGATGTAACAGCTAAAGAGTGTGAGTTTTTATTAGGAAAAGTCCCTGACTTGATTTTACCTAACGGTCTGAATATCACAAGATTCTCGGCAATGCACGAGCATCAAAATTTACATACCAAATATAAAGATCGTATCAACGAATTTGTGATGGGACACTTTTTCCAAAGTCAACCATTCAATCTTGAGAAAACTTTATACTTCTTTACCTCAGGGCGTTATGAGTATAGCAACAAAGGCTATGATTTGACCCTTGAAGCGTTGGCTCGCTTAAACTGGAAAATGAAGCAAGCTAAGATTGATAAGACGGTCGTAATGTTTTTTATTACCAAACAACCTTATCATTCAATCGACCCTGAAGTATTGCATTCGCGTGCTGTAATGGACGAAATTCGTGAAACTTGTAATTCTATCGAAAAACAAGTAGGTGAGCAGCTTTTTAAAGCATCTGCATCGTCGAGCGATTTACAAATGCCAGACTTAAACAATTTTGTGGATGAATATTGGCGTTTGCGTCTAAGAAGAACGATTCAGACTTGGAAAAACAACAAACGTCCAAAAGTTGTCACACACTTGCTTAAGCAAAATGATGGTATCACAGATTTTGTTCAGAAATCTAATTTGATGAACAATCCTGAGGATAAGGTAAAAATTGTTTATCACCCAGACTTTATCGTTTCTACCAACCCATTATTTGGACTTGATTACGGACAATTTGTACGTGGTTGTAACCTTGGTGTTTTCCCAAGTTACTATGAACCATGGGGCTACACACCGCTCGAATGTATCGCTCGTGGCGTACCAACTATTACTTCTGACTTGTCAGGTTTTGGTGATTATATGATGCAAATCATGCGTGATTACGAGCATTGGGGCGTTATGGTTGTCAATCGTAAAACACAAGACTTCTACAAAGCAGCCGAACAATTATCGGAAATGTTGTTGAAGTTTGTCAAACAAAGTTTACGTGAACGCATCACCCAACGTAACCGTGTCGAAAGCATTTCGGATACCTTCGACTGGTCGAATCTAAGAACGTATTACGATACCTCTCATGATTTGGCATTGAAAAGAAGAAAATAAAACAATTTTTGATTTCGAAATCAAAGAATAGGGTTTAGGATAGATTACTATCTTAAATCCTATTTTCAACAACTATCTTGCTTGTCTTTTGTGCATTATCCTTATTCATCCTCTAACTCTGACTTTTACCGCCTCATTCAGTCTTCAAGCGCTATTTTGTGTACTTCTTTAAGTTGTTTTCTGAATAAAAAATAAATCTGCATTTGCGCAGAAATACCTACGAGTTAGTTTCCTGATATTGACACAATCAATTTATTCTGTTAAGTTTGTTTAGAACACTTATAAGATTTGTTAGCGAATGGATTTTCTAAATGAAACGCTAGTTTGGCTCATGAAAAAGCGTCTTCCTCGTATTCAGGCTTTTATGGATAAGCCTATGGATACGCAAGAGACGATGTTTTGGCAATTAATCCAAACGGCTAAGAATACAGAGTGGGGTAAAAAATACGATTTTCGTAGCATTTCTTCTATTCGGGACTTTCAGCAACGTGTTCCTATTTCTTCGTATGAAGATTTGTTTCCTTTCATTGAACGTACCATGAAGGGAGAACAGAATATTCTTTGGCCTTCCAATATTCAATATTTCGCCAAATCTTCTGGTACTACCAACGCCCGCAGTAAGTTTATTCCTGTATCAAAAGAATGTCTCGATGATTGTCATTTTATGGGTGGCAAAGATATGATGACTCTTTTGGTAGAAAACAAACCTGATACTGAAGTTTTTAGTGGAAAAGGTTTGTCGATTGGTGGAAGCTTGTCGTCTAATCAATTGAATTCGCGCAGTGTCATGGGTGATGTATCGGCGGTAGTCATGAAAAATTTACCTATTTGGGCTCAGATTATTCGTACGCCATCCTTGGATGTAGCGTTGATGGATGTCTGGGAAGAGAAAATTCAGAAAATGGCAGAAGTTACCTCTCAAGAAAATGTCACAAGCATCTTGGGAGTTCCTACGTGGACTTTGGTATTAATTGATAAAATCTTAGAAATCACAGGTAAAGACAATATTCTGGAAGTATGGCCCAACTTTGAATTTTTCATTCATGGAGCAGTGGCATTTCATCCTTATCGGGATATGTTCAGAAATAAAGTTTTTCCTTCTGAAAGTGTTAATTATCTAGAGATTTATAATGCTTCTGAAGGATTCTTTGGTGTGCAAGACGATATTTCACGCAAAGACGAAATGATGCTGATGCTTGATTATGGTATCTTTTATGAATTTATTCCAATGGAAGAAATCGAAAAAGAATATCCTAAGGCTGTTTCGTTAGATGAAGTAGAAATAGGGAAAAATTACGCTATCATCATTTCTACAAATGCAGGATTATGGCGCTATAAAATCGGAGATACAATTCGATTTACAACCAAATATCCGTATCGATTCAAGATTTCGGGGCGAACCAAACAATTCATTAACGCCTTTGGAGAAGAAATTATCGTTGAAAACTCAGATATAGCTATCACTAAAGCGTGTGAAGCTACGGGCGCAATTATCAACGACTATACGGCAGGACCTGTGTATATGGACGGAGGTAAAAGTGGCTGCCACGAATGGGTTATCGAATTTGATCAAGAACCCAACGATCAAGAAGTGTTCAATCAGGTTTTAGACCAGACGCTCCGCTCTATCAACTCTGATTATGACGCCAAGCGCTATAAAGACATGGTACTGACTCCTCCTAAAATCAACGTGGTTCAGAAAGATACCTTCTATTCGTGGATGCGTAGTAAAGGTAAATTGGGAGGACAACACAAAGTGCCACGATTGTGCAACTCACGAGAATATTTAGATAGTGTTTTAGCAGTAGTTCATCAGAATAATACTGCTAATGTTAATTAACTAAATAGGAATCATAACAAATTGAGTGAATGTTGAATGGGTGATTTAGTGATTATTCTAGCAATAGAGACGCAATGCCTTGCGTCTAGCAATGAGTAATTTAGCATATTAATATCAAAAACATGAGTCATCCCGAATTTTAAGATTAGGGTTATTCTCTAAATTTTCATCAAAAAAGCGGTCGAAAAATATTTTTCGACCGCTTTTTTGATGCTATTATACTAGATTTTATTCAGCTCAAGACGCAATCATTGCGTCTCTTCTACTAGAATACAAATTTTAGCATAATCACTCACCCACTCAATCACTCAACTAGGAATGACTCATGTTTTATTATATCCGATTCCCTAAAAGTTGCTTATGAGTCTCCTAAAACTTCAATCCAAAATCAATCACTAACTGGTTGGTTTTGGTAATCATATCAGCAAATGAGCTGCCTCTATTAATTTCTGAAAGTCCTCTTTGATATTGCAATCCAAAGAAAAAGGCATCTGTTCCTGTTCCTAATTTTTTCTCAAACCCAGCCCCTAATAATAAGTTAGCTTCTCCAAAACCAAAAATCCCTGAATTCGGGGATACTCTGTCACGGTATTGCACTAAAGCATTTTTGGCGTAATTGACAGGCTTTTCTGCAATATTAATATCCAAAGTACCTCCAAACTGGATATAAAAAGGCATTCCCGGGGTTACTTGGTCACTAAAGATTTTAAGCGAAACAGGTATTTGAAGATATTGAAGATTAAATTCTGCGGCATTTGCTTTAATCTCATCTTTGGTCAAAGGCTTTTGCACAAATACGTCGGTATCATAAAAACTATTGTAAATATTATACGAAACGCCTTTTACCGTATACCACAAACCAGTACTAAAAGCATATTTCTGAGCAAAATAAAAATCTGCGACTGGCCCAACGGTCATATTAATTTTGGCTGCACCATCTGACATTCCTTTAAAGTTTTTGACACCTTCGAAAGAAACAAAAGTAATCGCTGGTGAAAATTTAAAGCCAATTGACATGTTATTGAATCGACCGCCCCAATATTCGCGAGAAGCTGCCGACAAACTCGATGACCATAATTGATTCTGCGCTAGCACATTTGTAACAGTAGCCAGAATAAAAAGGGTTATTAATACGTTTTTCTTCATAATTTTGCAGGTACTTACCTGATATATTTTGATTGATTAAGTAAGTTTTTATGGACTGTTGTGTAAGTATACTTTTGATTTTCAAACTATAAAACAGACAATCATTCAATTTATTTTGCCAATGCCGTTGGTAAGAGCAATACAATACCTCGTTTTAATAAATAAAGGATACGCTTTAGACTATAAGCAGAAGGCATCAGGCAAAATGTTTTTATTCTTTTATGAGAGATCATTTTGAACTTTCGGCTTTCAGCTATGGGCTTTCGGCAAAAACATATCTGTAGTTACTACAAAATATGTTAAAACTCTTTGCCTTGTACCTGTTGCCTAGTTCCTCAACACACAACTTAAATCTCATTTTGCACGATTAATTAATACTTATAATAAATCAACTCACTCATTTGAACCCTGATTGCTTTCAACAGCTACCACAAGCATGAAAATTTTTGCAAAAATAGGACTTCTCTTTTTAGTTTCAGTATGCCTTTGGGCTTGTAATAATAATACAGATGGCGAACCCGATGTAAGTAATGTTAAAGTCGACGTTAAGATTCAGTACTTAGACAAAGAACTTTTTGCTTGTAAAACCGAACAAGATGTACTGGTTTTTCTACAAAAGTACACAGAGTTTGCTAGTCAATATTTTAATACAACGCCTGCTTCTTTTCCTGTTTTGGCCAACAAACTGTTTACACAAATTAGCAGTCCAGCTTTACAAGAGTTTTACCAGCAGTCTCAGGAAAAAGCATTTTTTGGCAACCAAAATCTTGAAAACGACTTCAAAGAAGCCTTCCAGCATATCAAGTACTATTATCCAGACTTTAAAGAACCTAAAATTTATACTATTTTTACAGGCTTTTTCGGTCAAGGAACAATCCTTAATCCAGAGCTACGCGTAAGTGATTCGACAATTATTGTTGGAATAGACTATTTTATGGGTGAAAAAGGTAAATATCTACCCGATATTTATGATTATCAAATCAAAAAGATATCACCTGCTGTGGTAGTACCTCAAGCCATACTACAACTTTCGAGCCGATATAATACCTCTAATCCACAAGATAGAACACTACTTGCTGAAATGGTTTGGTATGGAAAAAGTTATGTTTTTGGAAAAGTAATGATGCCTTCTAAAGCTGATAGCGTATTTTTGGGCTATTCTAACGAACAGCTAAACGCTACCTATGCTAATCAAGAAGTTGTATGGGCATATTTTATTGATAACAAACTCTTGTATTCGACCCAAGACCCCGCTAAAGGAAAATATATTGGCGAACGCCCTTCTACTCCAGAAATTGGCCCCGCTTGTCCTGGTGGTATTGGAAGATGGATAGGATTCAGAATCGTTTCGAAAT
The DNA here is from genome assembly GCF_030056595.1 of Flectobacillus roseus. Lineage (NCBI taxonomy): Bacteria > Pseudomonadati > Bacteroidota > Cytophagia > Cytophagales > Flectobacillaceae > Flectobacillus > Flectobacillus roseus. The sequence continues at coordinate 198,899 of NZ_JASHIF010000011.1, read as the reverse complement.
ACTATTACGATGACGAAAAACTAACCATTCAAGATTTGATGAAAGAGCCCGATGCACAGCGTATTTTTGAGGCTTCAAAATACAAAGGACTACCTGACGAAGAATAATATCAAGTAGTCAACCATTTGGCTCGATTTTATGTTATCATTGCGAGATTGATTAAAGAAATTTAAGACTATTACCTTAATAGTCAAACCAACTAATAATTCATTTAATATCAACTGTTTTCATCAAATTGAGAACAGTGTTATTCAAATATGGCAAAGCGAAGCGATAAGTTTGGAGACGATGCATCTCCACAGGATAAAAAGAAAATTACGAAAGAAGGACTAAGAAAAGCGTTATCAATTTTTAGATTTACAGCACCTTACAAAGGAACATTTGCGATTGGTTTTATCTTTTTGATTTTATCACAAATCACCTCCATGAGTGTGCCTTTGTTGATGGGTCAAATGGTAGCGTCTATCCTTTCGCCCAACGATGCCCAACAAATGCAGGCCATGTCCAACAACCCTATGATGCAGCAAATGCAAAGTAGCTCGGTCATGAACTTGCCAAAGCTGACACTCGACCAAATGACCTTGTTATTCTTGGCGATTTTGGCAGCACAAGCTTTGTTTTCGTTCTTTAGAGTTTACACCTTTTCGAGAGTAACAGAACGCTCGATTCGCGATATTCGTAAAGAGCTTTACGGCAAAATGATTTCTTTGCCTGTAACGTTCTTCGAAAAAAATCGTGTAGGCGAACTAATGAGCCGTATTACTTCGGATGTAACTCAATTACAGGATATTCTTTCGGTTACATTAGCTGAGTTTTTCCGCCAAATCTTTACGTTGATTGGAGGTATCTGTTTGATTATTTATTTCTCAGGAAAACTTACCCTATTCATGCTATCTACCTTCCCGATTTTGGTGGTAGCTGCCTTCTTTTTTGGAAAGTTTATTCGTAAAAATTCTAAAAAAGTACAAGACGAATTAGCACAAACCAATGTAATTGTAGAAGAAACCCTTCAATCAGTTAATGTCGTAAAAGCATTTACCAATGAAGCTTTTGAAGTAAACCGTTATACGACTTCACTCGAAAAAGTATTGAACTGGGCACTTCGTACTGCCACTTTTAGAGGTAGCTTTATTTCATTTATCATCTTTGTTTTGTTTGGAGCTATTGTAGGGGTAGTTTGGTACGGTGGTCATTTGGTACAAAACCATGAATTGACATTTGACAAACTATTGACATTTATCATCTATACGGGCTTTATCGGTGGTTCTGTAGGTGGTTTGGGTGATATTTATGCTCAAATCCAAAGAACGATTGGAGCGTCTGAACGTATCCTAGAAATCTTGGACGAAGAAGGCGAAGTATCTACCAACGAGCCAGTAACACCTGTACACGTAAAAGGTGAAATTGTGTATGACAATGTTGCTTTTGCATACCCATCTCGTCCAGATGTACAGGTATTAAAAAATATTTCACTGAAGGTAGAAGCTGGTAAAAAAATTGCTTTAGTTGGCTATTCAGGTGGTGGGAAATCTACGATTGTAGGTTTATTACTCCGTTATTATCGCTTGAATAGTGGCAAAATTTTGGTAGATGGCCAAGACGTTCAATCATACAATCTAACTGCTTTGCGTCAAAATATTGCCGTTGTACCACAAGAAGTCATGTTGTTTGGAGGTACCATTCGCGAGAATATTGCTTATGGTAAGCCCAATGCTACAGAAGCTGAAATTACGGAGGCTGCTCGCAAAGCCAATGCCTTAGATTTTATTGAATCTTTCCCTGAAAAATTCGATACCATTGTTGGCGAAAGAGGCGTTAAATTATCGGGTGGACAACGTCAGCGTATTGCTATTGCAAGAGCCATTTTGAAAGATCCAGCAATTTTGGTACTCGACGAAGCGACTAGTGCATTGGATTCTGAGTCAGAAAAATTGGTACAAGATGCGCTTGATAAGTTAATGCAAAATCGTACAACGATTATTATTGCTCACCGTTTGGCAACCATCAGAAACGTTGATACCATTTATGTCTTAAGAGATGGAGAAATAGCTGAGTCGGGAAGTCATGAGGCATTGCTTTCGCAAGAAGAAGGTATTTATGCCAACCTTGTGAAACTACAATATGAGTCTAGTATTTTAAGCGAGTAAACGTATGAATGCGAGCGCAATTAAAAGCACCTTGAAGGCCTATAGCCTTCGCCAAACAGAATGTCGCGAAGAGATTCTAGATATATTCTTAACCAAAGCTTACGCATTGGCTCATGCTGATGTGGAAACTCAAATGTCTGAAAAGTTTGACCGTGTAACAGTTTACCGTACACTCAAAACATTTTTGGACAAAGGGCTTATCCACAAAGTACTCGACGATGAGGGTGGTATCAAATACGCCCTTTGCAAAGACAATTGTCATGCCGACGACCATAAGCATCATCATGATCATGTGCATTTTAAATGCACTAAGTGCGGGCTTACCACTTGTCTTGACCACGTAACTATTCCGCAAGTTGCCTTGCCCGAAGGATACCAACGTGTCGAAACTAATTTATTGGTACAAGGCGTTTGTAAAACTTGTAATCAGATACTTTAGGGTTTTTAAATATATTTAACACAACCCAACACTAGGCATATCTCAAACCTCTCTGAAAATGAGAGGTTTTTTATTTAGCTTTGTAAAAAAATCAATAGCTCGTTCGTTCTTCGACTATATACCAACCTTTGCTTAGGCATGAAGATTTTAGATTTATATATTTTAAAAAAATTCCTCAAGACATACGTTTTTGCTGTTTTGATTATTGTTGCCATTATTTTGGTGATTGACTACACCGAAAAGGTTGACAACTTTATCAAAAAACAAGCGCCTACTTCGGAAATTCTCTTTAGCTATTACCTCAACTTTGTACCTTATTGGGCCAATTATATTAGTCCTCTAATGGTATTTATTTCGACGGTATTTTTTACGGCAAACCTAGCAGCTCGCACCGAGCTTATTGCAATTTTGAGTACTGGGGTAAGTTTTCTGAGATTAATGCGACCATATTTGATGGGTTCGGCATTTGTTGCGGTTATTACCTTTTTCATGGTAGCTTGGATTATTCCGATTGCGAACAAAACTCGTATCAAGTTTGAACGGAAATATGTTATTGATACCTACTATTTCAGTGGTAGAGATGTCCATATCAAAGTTGCGCCAGATACGTACGCCTACATGGAAACGTACGACAACAACTCGAATACAGGCTACAGATTTACCCTAGAAAAAATTCAGAATAATCAACTAATGAGCAAGTTGATGGCAGAAAGAATTACTTGGGATACTACTCGTCATAAATGGACTATCCATGATTATCGTATTCGTGCCTTTGAAGGTGAGGGAAAAGAAAAGTTGACGTATGGTACCAAAATCGACTCAACGATTAACCTTTCGCCCAAAGATTTTGACAGTAATTATCAACTTCATGAAACCTTTACACTGCCAGAGTTAAATGCGCATATTGCAAAGTTAAAATCTCGTGGTGCCGATGGTGTTGAGGTGTTTGTGGTAGAAAAATACGTACGATTTGCCAACCCTTTTGCCATTATTATCCTAACCATGATTGGTTTGATTGTATCAGCACGAAAATCTCGTGGGGGCGTTGGATTTCAGATTGCTTTGGGCTTTATGCTGGCCTTTGTTTACATCATGTTTTTTATGATGAGTAAAGGTATGGCCGAGTCAGGTACGATGCCTCCTCTCCTAGCAGTATGGCTACCCAATATTATTTTTAGCGGTATCGGGGTATTACTGTACTATACGATTCCTCGATAGTAAAGGTGAATGATGAATTGTGAGTTGTGAATTAAAATTATAACTGTCAGCACCTTATACTCATCATTCATAATTCACAATTTATAAATCCTCTAAATGAGTTAACTTTTCAGTTATGAAACAGCGTGTCTATGGACTAATGTTTACTAACTCAATAGTTAACTCATTTTTGTTTATACTCCACTTTTATTTCATTTGTTCTAGAACAAGTATACCTTGGTTGATTAAACAACAGATTTTATGCAAAACAAAACTACCAAAGACTATGTCCAATTACACTTTATTGTATTGTTACTTGGTTTTACGGCGATATTAGGGACGCTTATCTCTGTACATTCTTTGAGCACTGTATTTTTCAGAACTGCCATTGCCGCTGTCGGAATATATTTTGTTTTAAAGTTTCGTCAGGTAGATTTAAACATAAATCGTTCGGGTGCAATCAAGTTATTGTCAACGGGATTTTTGATATCATTGCACTGGTTTTTGTTTTTCTTTGCCGCCAAAATATCCAATGTAGCCTTATGCTTGGCGGGCTTTTCCACAGCTACGTTGTGGACAAGTATTATCGAGCCTATTACTTACAAACGTAAAATTCGTCCATATGAAGTGTTGCTCGGTTTATTGGTCATTGGTGGACTTTGCATGATTTTTTTATCAGAAGTAAAGCATATTTGGGGCTTGATTTTAGGTATTTTGGCGGCTATGCTAAGTGCCTTATTTTCAGTAATCAACTCTAAACTTGGAAAGTCATATCCTTCACAGGTTATTACTTTTTACGAAATGACAGGCGCAGCGATTACCTCATTGATTCCATTGCTCTATACGCTCACAAGTGGCTATTTAACCCTCGAGCAAGTAATCCCACACGGTTGGGACTGGCTCTGGTTGGCAATATTGTCTTTGGTTTGTACTGTGTATGCGTTCAGTGTCACGGTTGAATTGTTAATCAAATTTTCGGCTTTTATTTTCAATCTTGCCCTCAATCTTGAGCCTGTGTATGGGATTATATTTGCCTATTTGATTTTTGGAGAAAAAGAACAGATGAACTTAGGTTTTTATGCTGGAACAGGCGTTATTTTAATCGCTATTTTGATTTATCCTATTTTGAATAAAAGGTTTGGCAATTGATTCTTTTCTTGATCAAAGTGAGTATTTATTAATTGGCTAACAAGAAAATCTAAGAAATCAGGTAATTTTGTTAGAGCTATCTTTCAAATATGATCATTTGAAAGATAGCTTTGAAGGCAATAAGCATTTAGGAATTCCAAAATTCTTATTACCAAACATCGTCCTATAAGTCTGAGTAGACTTCTTTCATATTCATTCACTCAAGTTTACGTTTGGTTTTGAAACTTATACAAACTAAGGCATTTTCGCATTCGATTATCTGGGTAATTTTCTTACTTAGTGTAGTGCCCATTGCTATTTTGGGCTATTTCAATCATCCATCTGTAGCAGACGACTATTGCTTTGCCTACATGACCCGTGATTATGGATTTTGGGAGGGGCAGCGTTTATACTACGAAGGCTGGTCGGGGCGATATATCTCTAATATGCTATTTCATGCCTCGCCGCTGGCGTTTGGTTATTTTGGCTTCGTCAAGATTATGCCTGTTCTCATTTTGGCGCTACTATTTCATTCATTTTACCTGATGGTTGGCGAGTTTATTCCAACCAGTCGTAGCAATAAACTAGTGCTGACTGGAGCATTTTTGAGCCTTTACATTGCTGAATCTGCGAGTATAATTGATAATTTTTTCTGGTACACCTCCGTATTTATTTTCCCTATTTCGGTGTGTTATTGGATGTATTTGGTGGCTGTGCTCATACGATATTATTCTCCACAATACCAATCTCTTCAAAATGCCATTGCCTTACTTTGCGCCACATTAGTCTTTTTTATTGTAGGTTCAAACGAAGTAGTAATGTTGATGATTATTGCTTTTCTAGGACTAGTTTGGCTATATTTTCTTCTTTTTGAAAAACGTTTTGATAAGTTTTTTACCATGCTTGGCATTGTAGCAGTGTTGTGTGCGTATTTCTTGGTCATCAAAGCACCAGGCAACCAAGTTCGTATGCAAGGTGGCGCTTTGAGTGGTAATATCGTCTTGGCTATAACGAAGGCCATCAAATCAACATTCAAAGATAGTTTCCACTGGGTAGTTTATAGTCCACTCCTGCCTATGACTCTTTTGTTTGCGGCATGGTATCAAAAATTTGTGCCTAATACCAAGATAGCATTGTTCAAAACCAATTTGCTATATACCATCGCAAGCCTTGGGATTTTGCTCACCTTAATGTTTTTTGCGATTCACTACGGCAACCCTGATGGCGTGCCCGATCGTGTCAAAAATGCCATTTATGTGTTTTTCTTAGCAGGTTGGTTTTACTTGGCATTAAGTATCCTCAATCAGTTTCCAAAACTGATTACGTTACCTTTGCACAACGTCATTTTTGTACTGGGATTAACAGCATGGTCGTTATTTGCCTGGTCAAAAAGTACCAATCTACGAATTATGTATGCGGATATTCGCTCCGGAAATGCCAAAGGTTATGATGAAGAAATGACGGCTAGATACAAACTAATTCAGGAGTCAAAAGCGGATACCATTTATGTAACACCTTTGAAACACGCTCCTAAAACCTTGTATTTTGATGAAATCAAAGACAATCAAGACCATCTTTGGAACAAGTGCTATGCTACTTATTTTAAAAAGAAGGTGATTGTGATGAAGAAATAAATCTGCTAACACATCCTTTCCTTAATTGAGTGATTTTTTGATTGAGTGGATGAGTGATTATTGTTAATCTACATTTTACTAGTAAAGACTCAATGCTTTGCGTCTAAAGAGGTACCCTGTTGAAATACATTATCAAAAAAGGCGGTCGAAATTAGTTTTCGACCGCCTTTTTTGATTTTACCGTGCTAGATATGAGGCTGATTAAGACGCAATCATTGCGTCTCTACTGCTAAAGCTCAGATTTTTAACTACTAAAGTCAAAATGGTTTCTATTTTCAACTTATCTACCAATAGCCACTCTTCTCAAAATCGTATCAATTACCTGCATAGTTGTGATACCATCTGCCTCGGCTTCATAATTGAGCATAATACGGTGGTTCAGTACATCAGGGGCTATTTCTTTAATATCTTCTGGTAATACGTAATCTCTTTCGTCAAGATAAGCTAGCACTTTTGCAGCAAGGTTGAGGTTAATGGTAGCACGTGGTGATGCTCCAAATTGCACATAGCGGGCTTCGTCTCTCAAACCATAATCTCCAGGCTTTCGTGTCGCAAAAATCAATTCGATGATATATCTTTCGAGTGTTTCAGAAATCGTAATTTTATTGATTTCTTGACGAATATTAGAAATGTCTTCTTTTGTCAAAATAACTTTGGGCTTATAATTAAAGTCCATATTTGACATTTTTTGCATTACTTCTAGTTCTTGTTCTTTGCTCAAATATCCCATAAATACCTTTAGCATAAAACGGTCTACTTGGGCTTCGGGCAATGGAAAAGTACCTTCTTGCTCTACAGGGTTTTGGGTAGCTAGTACCAAAAAAGGCTTATCCAAAATGTAGCTTTCGTCGCCAATCGTTACTTGTTTTTCTTGCATCGCCTCCAACAATGCTGACTGTACTTTGGCAGGTGCACGGTTGATTTCGTCGGCCAAAATGATATTGGCAAAAATAGGACCTTTTCGTACCTCAAAATCGTCAAGCTTACGGTTGTAAATCATCGTCCCAATCAAATCAGCAGGCAATAAGTCTGGAGTAAATTGAATACGGTGGAAATTCAAATCAAGGATTTTGGCAAGGGTATTTATCGTAAGGGTTTTGGCCAAACCTGGCACACCTTCCAAAAGAACGTGTCCTCCAGTAAATAGTCCAATCAACAATCGGTTGGTAAGGCGTTCGTGCCCCACCACGATTTTACCCATTTCATCAAATACCTGTTTTATTTTTGCGCGAGAATTCATCAGTCAATAAGAAGTAAGTTTTTGTATCAATTTGCCTAATCACAAGCGAGAAGTTATTGTCATCCGCCTTTTCCAACAACGCTATTCCCCTAGGCTTTCTTGACAAGTTTACGAAAAAAAGCGCAAACTGCCAATCGTATCAGTTTGCAATGATTGGAAGCTTCTTTGCTCTAATTAAAACCTTCGAGTAGGTCAAACGGCTATGTTTCATTCATTTTTCCAAAACTTTACCTTTGAAGTTGGGATAAAGGGTTTGATTTTATGGAAAAAACCATACAAATTTACTAAAAGCAAAGAGTCTCGTTCTATGCTATTGTATTACTCGCACAATTCCACTTTCTCGTGAAACAAATCTTATCTATCTATATCAATAAACCTGTCTATTGGGGATTTACCGCTCTAATTAGCCTTTTCTGTTTAGCATTTGTATTGCCTTGGCTTTTCAATGTTTCTGTGTTATTGAGCTTGGCCTTTGGGGGAATGCTTTTGATAGACTTAGCTATGTTATTGGGTAGTCAAAAAACGTTTCTTGCCAAAAGATTTATTCCAGAACGTTTGTCCAATGGCGACCAAAATACCATCGAAATTGCCTTAGAAAATCGTTATGGATTTGAGGTAAAAGTTAGCTTAGTCGATGAGATTCCTTTTCAATTTCAAAAGAGAGATTTTCAAATAGATACTACATTAGAAAGTAACACAACACAAAATTTACAATACACCCTCCGACCTACCGAGCGAGGCGAATATCTATTTGGTGCCTTAAATGTTTTTGTAAGTTCACCTGTGGGTTTGTTACAGCGTCGTTTTCAGTTTGAAAAAGATAAAACGGTAGCCGTATATCCCTCATTTTTACAAATGCGAGAATATGAATTGATGGCGATTTCGAACCGTTTGACGGATGTGGGTATCAAAAAAATCAGACGAATTGGACATACTCAAGAGTTTGAACAAATCAGAAGCTACGTACAAGGCGATGATATTCGAACGATCAACTGGCAGGCTACAGCCCGACGCAACGAGCTGATGGTTAATAGCTATCAAGACGAACGAGCACAGTCTATTTATTGCCTTATCGACAAAGGGAGAATTATGCAGAGTCCTTTTGATGGACTGACTTTATTGGATTATGCCATCAATTCGAGCTTGGTATTGTCAAATATCGCTTTACACAAGCACGACAAAGCAGGCATTATTACTTTTTCGAATAAAATTAATCAAACACTTTTGGCCGATCGAAAATCTGGGCAGCTTCACCGCATTTTGGATATGTTGTACCACCAACAAACACTTTTTCAGGAAAGCGACTATGAAGCATTGTATATCCATGTCAAAAAGCAAATCAAGCAACGAAGCCTGCTGATAATTTATACCAATTTTGAAACGGTCAATTCTATGCGTCGCCAGTTGCCTCATTTTCGAAAACTTGCTAAAGAACACCTAGTTTTAGTAGTTTTCTTTGAAAATACTGGTCTACAAAATATCCTTGAACAACCCGCTTCGACAACGGCAGAGATTTACCAGAAAACTATTGCAGAAAAGTTTTACTATGAAAAAAAGCTAATTGTGAAAGAATTAGAGCAATATGGGATTCAGGCGTTATTGACAAGTCCTCAGCAATTATCCATTAATACCATCAATAAGTATTTGATGTTGAAAGCTAAAGGAGCGATTTAAAGGAGTTATCAGGTATTGGTTATCGGTTATTTGCTTTTGAGATATTGATTCATATAAAACATGAGTCATCCCCAATTTAGTAATTGAATGTATGATTATATTAAAATTTTTATTCTAGCAGTAGAGACGCAATGATTGCGTCTTGAGCCAAGTTATATATAGTAGGTTTTTATCAAAAAAGGCGTTCGAAGTAAGTTATCCGAACGCCTTTTTTGATAAACAATTAGAGAATATTCCCAATGTTAAACTTTGGGATGACACATTTTTTAATTTTTGTTTTGCAATAAGAAAAGGTAAATGAATAAATATGTTTCACCCAAAAGCGGTCAAAAAATGTTTTTTCGACCGCTTTTTTGATACTGCTTAAGACACAAACATTGCGCCTCTACAGATACCGATTAATATCCACCTCTAAATTTGTAGGTATCAGCTACTTTTTTAATAGCTACAATATAGGCAGCAATACGCATTGGAACATTAAATTGTTGAGAAGTTAGGAATACCTTATCAAAAGAATCTTTCATGATACGATCAGAACGGCGATTGATACGGTCGAGATTCCATTTGTAGCCCATGCGGTTTTGTACCCATTCAAAATACGATACAGTTACACCGCCAGCATTAGCCAAAATATCAGGTACAACCAAGATACCTTTTTCGTTAATAATATCATCAGCCGATGCCGAAGTTGGCCCGTTAGCACCTTCTACGATCATTTTTGCTTGAATAAAGCTAGCATTATCGTGTGTAATAACGTCTTCCTTAGCAGCAGGCACTAATACATCTACATCCAACGTCAAAAGCTGCTCGTTAGTGATTTTTTCAGCGCCAGGGAAGTTTTCTAAAGTACCACGATTCAAATCTCTATATTTGATAGCACCTTCGATATCGATACCATTTTCGTTGTAATAAGCACCTGAAATATCAGAAATAGCCACTACTTTTACGCCTCTTTCATGCAACAAAATAGCCGCATGCGAGCCCACATTACCAAAACCTTGAATAGCCGCAGTAGCCTTGTAAGGATTGATTTTTAGTTTGTCCATACCCGCCATAGCCGAAACCATCACACCTCTACCTGTTGCCTCTGTACGACCCAACGAACCACCCAAAACTAGTGGTTTACCCGTCACGACAGCATTTACAGTCATACCTTTTGCTTTAGAATATTCGTCCATCAGCCAAGCCATCTCACGTGGACCAGTACCCATATCAGGAGCTGGAATATCACGATCTGGACCAAATACGTCTAACATTGCTACCGTGTAAGCACGCATCAAACGCTCCATTTCACCCGCAGACATTTCGCGAGGGTTACAAGCGATACCACCTTTTGCACCACCGTAAGGAATATCCACTACGGCACATTTCCAAGTCATCCAAGCTGCCAAAGCACGAACTTCATCGATGTTTACAGCTGGATCAAAACGAATACCTCCTTTGGCTGGCCCGAGGATGTTTGAGTGTATAACTCTGTGACCCTCAAATACTTTGATTCTTCCATCGTCCATGGTAATTGGTAATCCAACCGTTACTTGACGAGCAGGTACTTTCAAGATATAGTACATTTCTTCAGAGATACCTAACAACTCTACAGCCTTATCAAATCGCTGCATCATGGATTCCAAAGGGTTCTCCTTATCTTTGATAGGAGCTGGTTCTATGTATGTCATAGCATTATCACAGTTTGTTGAAATCTATTGAATTTCATAAAAAAATTGAGTGATTTTTCTCATAAATTAACCACCAGTTCGTTCTTTATAAAATACAAAATAAACTTCTAAAAAATCAATTTGTTAATGAAATATTCACAATATTGCAACCCTTAAACGAGAATGTCAAGTGTCTGGTCTGTAAGTAGAAATACCCGATTTTTTAGCCAAAAACACAATTTTGCACAATTTTTCATTTTTGCTTTTTAACTTTATGGGTAATACAAGCATTTACCAAATAACCATTGGCAAAATTGGTAAATTACCAAATTGTTATTTTTCGGAAAATTTTTATTATTTCTTGAAATATTTCAATTACTAAAAATTTACCACGTATATTTGCGCAATTTTAAGGATGTTCCCTACGCAAAGGGACTTTGACTCACTAAAATCATTGGTACAATTATGATGAATACAGGTTCGGTAGAAGAAAAAACACGCTACTCTGAAGAAGAATTGAAGGAGTTTGAAGAGCTAATCACTAAAAAATTAGATGATACTCGTAGTGAATTAAATTACATCCGTGAGGCTCTACACAAGCGTAACGACCCAGGTACTGATGTGACTTCGGGAAGCTCAAAGTTGATGGAAGATGGTGCTGATACTTCTGAAAAAGAAAGTATGAGCCAGTTGGCTGCTCGCTTACAAAAGTTTTCAACTCAGTTGGAAAATGCTTTGATTCGTATCAAAAACGGCACTTATGGTGTTTGTATCGATACTGGTAAGTTGATCCCTAAAGAACGTTTGAGAGCTGTGCCTCATACACAACAAACCATTGAAGCAAAACTCATGAAGCAACGTTAATCACGTTTGTCAACCGAGTTTCTAGTGCTTTTACTTAAAGATTGGCTAGCCTCTAGAAAATCTTTTGGTAATTCGTGTGCATTTATTTTAAAGCTTTTTATATAGACACCATTCTCAGCGTGGTGTTGCAGATTTTTATCGTCTTTCTTTATCAACCAACTTTTCACACTATGAATTACCGCTACTCGTTTAGCATTAGCATATTAAAGCGGGCAACCGCTTTTTTGCTTTTAATGCTTACTCATTTATCGTTTGCTCAAGTGGCAGACAGCTATTATTTGCCACAAAATGTGAAGTATGACCCTGCCATCCCTACCCCACAGCAGTATTTTGGCTTCCAAGTAGGCGAATGGCATATCCAACACGAGCAACTTGTTGGATACATGAAAAAAGTTGCTGAAGTTTCTAACCGTGTCAAGCTTGTCGAATACGGTAGAACTTACGAAAACCGTCCGCTCCTCCTCCTGACGATTTCTTCTCCCAAAAATTTGGCTAATATCGACCAAATCAAAGCTGAACACCATAAACTTGTTGAACCAGACAAATCGTCGAGCCTCAAAACTGCCGATATGCCAATCGTTGTTTGGATGGGATACTCAGTACATGGTAACGAAGCTAGTGGGACTAATGCCTCTCCTTTGGCAGTATATTATTTGGCAGCAGCACAAGGAGCCGAAATAGATTCAGTGTTAAATGAATCGGTGATTTTGGTAGACCCACGCATCAATCCAGATGGTGGCGAACGTTTTTCGAGCTGGGTAAATGCCAATAAAAGCATGAACTTAGTAGCTGACCCAAACAGTCGTGAGTTGAATGAAACTTGGCCAGGTGGTCGCTATAACCACTATTGGTTTGACCTTAATCGTGACTGGTTATACACACAACACCCTGAAAGTAAAGGCCGTATTGTGAAATACCATGAGTGGAAGCCAAACATTTTGACTGACCACCACGAAATGGGTAGTGGCTCGTCATTCTTTTTCCAACCAGGAATTCCAGCACGTACGCACCCAATTACGCCAAAGAAAAACATTGAACTGACTGAGAAAATCGGGAAATTCCATGCCTCAGCATTAGATAAAATCGGCTCTTTATATTTTACGAAAGAAGGTTACGATGATTTTTATTACGGAAAAGGTTCGACCTTCCCAGATGCACAAGGTTGTATAGGTATCTTGTTTGAACAGGCAAGTTCACGTGGACATTTACAAGAAACGCCTAATGGTCCGATGAGTTTTGCCTTTACGATTCGTAATCAATTCACGACGACACTTTCGACACTTCGCGCTGCCAAATCAATGCGTCAAGAATTGTTAGATTACCAACGCGCGTTTTATCAGGAGAAAAACCCTAGCGCTACTCAAGCTTACGTTTTTGGTAATACAACAGATCATGTGAAGACTCATGAAATGATTCGTATTCTACGTCAGCACGACATTGAAGTATATCGTTTGTCAAAAGATGAAACAGTAGAAGGTAAATCATTCAAAAAAGAAAATTCATATGTAGTGCCGCTTTCACAACCACAGTATCGTTTGGCTCAGGGTATTTTTGAAAAACGTACCAAATTCGAAGATTCACTTTTCTATGATATTTCAGCATGGGGAATGCCATTATGCTTCAACGTACCTTATGGCGAAGCAAAAACTCCTGTAGCACTAGGTGAAAAAATATCTAAAAACGATTTCCCTAAAGGTCGTGTAGTTGGTACAAGCAATTACGCTTACTTGTTTGAATGGGATGGATATTTTGCTCCACGTGCAGCCTATGAATTACAGAAGAAAGGATACAAACTCAAAGTTGCCACAGAGCCATTTACAGGCGTTATCGAAGGTGGTACCAAATCTTTTGACTATGGTACAGTCGAAATTACCGCAGGTGGTAACCAACTAAGTAACCTCGACGGATTACGTGCTTTGTTAGAGAAATTGGCAGAAAGAGATGGCGTTGATTTCTACGCTGCTCCAACAGGCTTAACGCCAACGGGGATAGACTTAGGAAGTAGCTATTTTGCCCCAATGCGTGCACCACGTCCATTGATGATTACAGGAGCAGGTATCAATCCAAACGATGCAGGAGAAATTTGGCACTTATTGGATACTCGCGTAAACTTACCGTTGACGATGTCTGATATTGCCCAAGTAAACCGTATGAGTCTTGACAAATACAATACCTTGATTTTGTCGAGTGGTGAGTATAGTGCCTTGAACGAAGAGAAAATCAAAAACTGGGTACGTGCAGGTGGTACGCTAATCGCTGTAACAGATGCTGTACCATGGGTAGCTTCGAAAGGACTTTCACCTGTAAAAATCAAAAATACGCCAGCAGATACCACTTCAAGTCCAAAACCTTATGCTTTGGCTGAACGCTACAAAGGCGCTCAATTGATTGCTGGAGCTATTTTCCAAGTAAAATTAGATCCAACTCACCCAATTGGCTACGGTTACAAAGAACCAACCTTGAGTGTATTTAAGGATAATACGATTTTCTTAGAAAAAATCAAAGATCCATACAATGCACCACTCATTTACTCAAACGACCCATTGGTGAGCGGGTACATTACTGAGCCAAATAGAAAGACGATGAAGAACACTCCAGCAGTAGTTGCTACGGCTTACGGAGCAGGAAAAGTTATCGTGATGACTGACAATCCTAACTTCAGAGCTTTTTGGTATGGAACTAATAAGTTATTTTTGAATGCTATTTTCTTCGGAAGCAATATTCTTTCTGGTATCAGAGGGGGCGACGAGGATTAATATATAGCCCGAACCCTAGTTCGGAGTTCATTTATAAACCTCCGAACTAAGGTTCGGGCTGATTCAAAAATATGAAACTTTTAGAACCCAACGGCTTGGTCGATAATTTGTACAAATATGTACAAACTCAGATTGAACTTACTCAAATAGAAGTTCAAGAACGCATTGAAGCAGCCATCAAAAAGCTGGTATTACTACTTGTTTTGGGCATAGTTTCTGCCATTTTCCTTGTCTTTGTCTTCATTACTTTTGCCCTTTATCTAAATCATGTTACCCACAGTGACTTTTTAGGATTTGTGATTGTCACAAGCTTATTAGGTATCATAACAGGGCTAGTATTTTATCTTCTCAAACAACCTTTACAGGAAAATGAGCCCCCTAAAACTAACTCAATCGAAACAATTGAACAGTAGTCGGTAACTCATTTTTACAGAATTTTTACAGAAAAGAACACTTTTTTCCCTAGTTTTGAACGCAAAGAGCTTTCCACACCTAAAGGTTGTAGAAGTGCTTGATGCATTGATTGGTATTTTTTCAAACATTCATTCCTTAATTTTTGAATGTTTGGAAATGTGTTTTTCGTTTGAATCAAAAGGTTTATAAATCGTTTTTCAAAAATCTTTCGAGATAAAAGCCCTATCCCTTATGTTACCAGCATTGAGTTCTCAAAACATAGCTGCTCGTAAAGAGCAATTGCAACAAGAAGCACAGGAATATAAAAATAAAATAGACAATCAGGTTATTACAATCAAAACAGAAGCAACCAAAATTGGCACTGCAACACTCGTGATTGGTGGCGTTTTGTTTGGAACCTATTTGCTCTTCAAATGGCTTTCGCCTGCCGATAAAAAAACGAAGGTGAAAGAAATCGTCTATGATGAAAATACTAATCTTCCCGTAACCGTTAAAGAACCCAAAGAAGAATCATGGATTATTAGCTCGATCAAAGGATATATTATGTCCTTTTTGATTGCCATTGCTAAAGACAAAATCTTAGAGGCGATTTCGCTGATGAAAGAATCTATTAATGCTGATGCAGACGACAACAACAACCTTACTCCAACAACTGAATAGTTTTCGACAACAAGGCAAAAAATCTCTTGCTGTCCTTATCGACCCTGATAAGGTAGATGAATCTTCTTTATCGAAGTTGTTGGGACTGTGTAATATTTCTCCAATCGATTTCTTTTTGGTGGGTGGTAGTCTTATTACCACTCCTTCTGTACAGTCTGTGATTAGTCAAATCAAATCACAGACCTCCAAACCAGTCATTCTTTTTCCTGGCAATAGCTTGCATATCGAGCCATCGGCCGATGCTATTTTGTTTCTATCACTACTTTCTGGACGCAATCCTGAGTTTTTGATTGGTCAGCATGTGGTAGCAGCTCCTTTGCTCAAACAAAGTCAACTAGAAGTATTATCGACAGGCTATTTGCTTATTGAGAGTGGTCGCCCGACAACGGTTTCGTATATGTCTAACACCACACCTATTCCCAATAACAAGCCTGAAATAGCAGCTTGTACCGCTTTGGCCGGACAATATTTAGGAATGAAATTGATTTATCTGGATGCAGGTAGTGGTGCAGAAATACCTGTACCTGCCAAAGTGATTCAGGCAGTTAGAGGAATGATTGATATTCCGTTGATTGTAGGAGGAGGCTTAAATACGCCTGAAAAGGTAGCTCAAGCCCTAGAAGCAGGGGCAGATATTATCACGATTGGCAATGCCTTTGAAGACAAACCAGAGTTTTTGGAAGAAGTAGCAAAGGTTTTTGAAAAATATAATCAAGCTTCTGTATGATTTTGGAAAGCTAGGGCGTTTTTGACTCCTGATATTTCTACTCTATTTCAACGCTTTATAAACCACATCCATTACTTTTCTACGAATACCTAATGTATTGATTTTGGTGTTTTCAGCTGAAGTATTTACTCTGTTAGACAAAAATACAAATACGATTTCCTTAGTTGGGTCTACCCACACAAGCGTGCCTGTATAGCCTGAGTGTCCATACGAGGTGGGTGATACCAAAGAAGATATATAGCTACTAGAGCCTCCTGATGGCAATCTATCCCAGCCCAATGAGCGATGACTTCTTGGAGATTTGGTTTGGGTAAAATATTCGACAGTACTTTCTTCCAAGTACTTTTTGCCAGCATACGAGCCTTTGAGTAAATTCATTTGCATCAAAATAGCCAAATCTTTGGCTGAACTAAACAAACCTGCATGTCCAGATACCCCTCCCAACATGGCAGCGGTTTGGTCTTGTACCGTTCCTTGTAGTAATCTCTCTCTAAAAACCTTATCGTTTTCAGTCGGTGCCATCTGAACTTTTGGAAAACGTTGTAAAGGATTATAGCCTGTAGTAGCTAGCCCTAATGGCTGATAAAACGTGTTTTTTACAAAAATATCCAAAGGTTGACCTGATACTTTTTCTACTAAATGTTGCATCATGATCAAACCCAAATCACTGTAGACAAATCCGTAATGTCCTTCTTTGTCTTTTTTGCCAGTCAATGATGATTGAATTACCCAATGCCAAACAGAATCACGAATGGCAGTTTTGGCATACATTCCTTCGGCTACTTGCAATGGATATTCCGACGATTCTGTATTGCTGTAATATTCATTTTTCCAACCTAAAGGTGTACGTGTACGATTCCAAAAAGGGATATAGGCTACTAACCCTGCCTGATGCCAAAGCACATCTTTGATGGTAATATGTTCTTTATTGGTGCCACGTAACTCCTCTAAATAAAAAGAGACCTTTTGTTCAAGGTCTATTTTCTTTTGATCGTATAAAGCCATAATGGCTTGTAAGGTGGCTGATACTTTGGTAACTGATGCCAAATCATAAATGGTTTGGTCGTTGACTGGATTACTGGACGACTCATAACTTAGCCGTCCGAAGTTTTTCTGATATACAATTTGTCCTTTACGAGCTACCACCACTTGACAGCCGGGGAAGGCTTTCTGTTCAATAGCACTCTGAACAATCGTGTCTATTTGATTGAGGGTTGTGGTATTAAAGCCCAAACCTTCAGGATTACCATCTTGTACTAAACCTGTTTGATTGGTAATGATACCTTCTCCTGCTTTGTAAAGTCCTTCTACAGATACTGGAAGTTTTCCTTTGGCTGAAAGTCTACCAAAAATTACATTAGCAACTGCTTTGTGTGCTTCTGGTACATCCTCGTAGCCACAAATAACAGTTTTTGACTCGTTGAAATATTTTAAGCTATAAGGGTTTCCAAAAACGCATAGAATAACATTGGTTTTCTTTTCTAGTTTTTTGATAAACTCCTGCATTGAAGTACTTACGCCATAGCGTGTATATGGGGTATTTTTTAAATCATGAATGCCAACAACCACCGTGCTAGTTGAGTCTACCGAGCGAAGGACTTCATTATAAAATGCCTCAGAATTTTTGCCTCCACTAGTAAAATGTTGGAAGTTACCGTATTGATCTAAAGCTCTTTCAAAACCATTATCAGGATTAATGTCGATGCCAACGGATACTAGTTTTTTATCGGCGCCACTCATGGGAAGTAAAGTTTGGTCATTTTTTACCAAAGTCACGGCATTGTTAAATAACTCCTGACGAATCGCTGCCGCCTCTTGCGTATGAAGGTCTTGATACAAATTGGTAGTTTCGACGTACTTGAATTTATTTAACCCTACCCAATATTTTGCATGTAAAATTTTCTTTACTCTATAATCTACCTCCGCTTGTGGAATGGTTCCATTAGTGATAGCTTCTTTGATTTTTCTGATACCTTCTGGAATATTTTCAGAGTATAGCAAAATATCATTTCCTGCTAAAAAGGCTTGTAAATCTACGCCCCCAGGAATATGAGGCGACGTTTGAACGCCACGCATATTCAAGGCATCTGTAATGACTAAGCCTTTGAAACCCATTTCTTGTTTCAGTAAATTCGTTACAATCGTTGGAGAAAGCGTAGCTGGTTTCCAATCATATACTGGTACTTGGAGGTGCCCAACAATAACAGACTTAATAGAATCATTAATCAATCTTTGGAAAGGATATAGTTCCATATCCTTGAGGCGTTGTGCACTATAAGCCAATTGAGGTAAGGTACGATGGGAGTCTCCATGTGTATCGCCATGCCCAGGGAAATGTTTGGCGCAAGCAAGCAATTGTTCGGCCTGCATTCCACGCATATATGCACTACTTTTGGCTGCTACGTTTTCACGTAATTCACCAAAAGAACGGTGTCCAATAATTGGATTGTTAGGATTGCTGTTGATATCTACTACTGGAGCAAAATTGAGATGCACACCCAATCGCTTACATTGACGAGCAATTTCTTGCCCCATACGATAAATCAAGTCGTTGTCTTGAATTGCACCAAGGGTAATTTGTTTTGGAAAAGCCATCGTATAATTCATACGCATAGCCAAACCCCATTCGCCATCGATGGATACTAACAAAGGAACACGAGCCTGAGACTGAAGACGGTTATTGATTTGAGCTTGAAGGTGAGGTTCGCTTTTGAAGAAAATTACTCCTCCTACTCCATAATTGTTGACAAGAGTTTCGACTTTTTTAAAATGTCCTTCGCCATTATTGGGATGCACCGCCAACATAAAGAACTGACCAATTTTTTGATCGTCCGTCAAGGTTGTAAATACACTATCAACCCATTGGTTTTCTAGTAAAATACTATTGGTATTAAAAAGAGGAGCTGTTGGCGGTGTAAAAACCATATTCGCAATCGGGTGTGCAATTGCCAAACGACGTACACGTGCACGGCTTTTGCGTGAACGACTGCTTTTACGACTCACATGGCGACGCTTTCGGGCTCTTTGTTGTTCGAGAGGTGAAGCCGACGAAACATCTGTTGCCACAACGATGGCACCTAACAATAGGGTTATAATACAACTTAACGCTAATAATCTTTTCAACATCATCTTCTCTAATTTCCTATTCAGTCTATTGCTAAACTAAACGAATTCAACGGCTAGGTTATCTTTTATTGTCCGTTTTGACAATCATTTTCCACAAAAACCTCTCCTCAATCCTAAATCCACAAAACAAATTTTCTTTTAAATAACAAATTTACCATAAATACTTTGGCATTAAAAACCTGAAACCAAACTTATTATCAATTGAGTGATTTGTGATTGAGTGTTTGAGTGATTTAGGTATTAATACAGAATTGAGAGTCATGCATTAGGATTGTACGAAGGATTTGATTTTGGTCAAAAGAACTCTTTTGCTTAGATTTTTTTGGTGTAGTTGCAACTCTTGCAGTTGCCACCACACCAATTTCATTAAAAAAGCGGTCGGAAATTGTTTTTCCGACCGCTTTTTTAGGTAATAATATGCGGCTTTAGACGCAAAGTATTGCGTCTCTACAAGTAATATTCATATTAAAAATGATCACTAAATCGCTCAACCACTCATTCACTCAATAAACCCCAAACTATTGTTCCATCAAATACGCTTTGATGAATTCATTGATTTCACCGTTTAATACAGCATCTGTATTAGAAGTCTGATAGTTGGTTCTATGGTCTTTCACACGACGGTCGTCGAGGACATAACTACGAATTTGTGAACCCCATTCTATTTTTTTCTTTCCTGCTTCTACCTCGGCACGAGCGGCATTACGCTTTTCGATTTCGATTTGATAGAGTTTGGATTTCAACAATCGTAGGGCTACTTCTTTGTTTTGTAACTGCGAGCGTTCCTGCTGACAAGCAATGATAATACCCGAAGGCTTGTGTGTCAAACGAACCGCAGTTTCTACTTTGTTTACGTTCTGACCACCTGCTCCTCCCGAACGGAAAGTATCCCATTCAATATCGGCAGGGTTTACATCGATTTCGATTGAATCGTCGGCCAAAGGATACACATATACAGAGGCAAATGAGGTATGACGACGAGCATTAGAGTCGAAAGGTGAAATACGAACCAAACGGTGTACACCATTTTCTGACTTAAGATTTCCGTAAGCAAATTCGCCATCGATTTCGAGCGTTACCGACTTGATACCCGCCACATCGCCATCGTTATGGTCTACTTCTCTTACCTTAAACCCGTTTTTCTCGCCCCACATAATATACATACGCATCAGCATAGCGGCCCAGTCTTGCGACTCGGTTCCTCCTGCCCCAGCGTTGATTTCTAATACGGCAGACATATTATCGCCTTCGTCAGACATCATTTTACGGAATTCGAGTTCTCCAAGTTGGATTTCAAGTTTTTCACCTTCAGCATCCACTTCATCTTCCGAAGCTTCGCCAAGATCATAAAACTCAAAAATGGTCTCTAAATCGCCTAAATGTCCATTAGCTTTATCAAAACCTGATGTCCAGAATTTCAATTCACGCATTTGACGCATGATACTTTCCGCTTTTTTGGGGTCATTCCAAAATTCAGGATCTAGCGTGATTGTTTCTAATTCAGAAATTTGGTACTTCTTGTTATCGTAGTCAAAGATACCTCCTCAAAGCCTCTACTCTGGCTTTCAGGTCATTGAACCTGTCTCTTGTCATGTTGTTTGATTGTTTTGATTGAGGTGCAAAGATAGCGCATTTTTAGGGAAGAAATAACAGCGACTTTGGTATTCGGATTGAGGATATTTGATTTCGAATTTGTACTAATTTATCAAAATAGGGCTGGTAAATTTTATTCTGAAAGCCAATTCTCATATCTCTATTTCGTCACACAATCATGTGAAGCAGCCTCTAAAGTGGTTTTTCTGAAAAAGTTTAAAATGAGTGTTTTAGAAAAACGTTGCCTTTTTTTGACCACATCATTGGGTGATAATTAAATCTGAGCCTTAATTCTCGACGTTAGTTAGATACAAAAGTCTTCAAAAGACGGCTTTACGTCCTTTACTTTATTCCCTTAAATTATTCCTTATTTATGAAAACTAACAAATTCCTTGCATTGGCCCTAGCTGTAATGGGCGCTGGTATGATTCAATGGTCTTGTAGCAAAAACGAAGATAGCATCGAGCCTGTTCAGCAAGACCCTAACGCACCCAAAGGTCAAGTACGCATTGGTGTGACAGATGCTCCTATCGACAACGCCGAAGTCAAAGGTGCTTTTGTTACTATCACAGAAGTACGTGTTGATGGTAGAGTTTTCGATGCTTTTAAAGGTCCTAAAACAATTAATATTGCGGAGCTTAACAACGGCAACTTCCTTACGCTCGGCGAAGGGCAGTTACAAACGGGTACTTATTCGAAGTTGACTTTTTTCTTTGATTATGAAAAAGATGCGATGGGCAACGCACCAGGGTCTTACATTCTTAAGGCTGATGGTACAAAAAGTAAACTAGTTATTTCGGGAAATGCTCGTAACTATCTTGACTTAAACACCAAACCATTTACTATTAATCAGGATGGCACAACCGACTTGATGGTAGACTTTGATTTGAGAAAAGCCATTAAAACATTCAATGAAAATGCGCAAAAACAATACTCTTTTGTAACGTATGGAGAGTTGCAATCTTCGATTCGAGTGGTCAACAAAACGGCTACAGGTACGATATCTGGACAAGTGAGTGGTTATAATTCAGCCACAATGGGTAATGTCGTAGCCTTTGTGTATAAAAAAGGCGAGTTTAACCAAAATGTTGAAACAAAAGGTCAGGGAGAAAGTGCTGTAGAATTTAAAAATGCCGTATCGAGTGCCAAAGTAGATGCCGCAGGTAATTTTAAAGTATCATTCTTGGAAGAAGGTGATTATGAAATCCATTTTGCTTCCTTCAAAAGCTCTGGCGAGGCAAACTCCTCGGTGGCACTAAACTCATTCTTGAATCTTTCAGGAAACCTAGATTTAACAAAACTATCTGTCAAAAGTAGTACAGAGGTACGTTTATCATTGTCGATCAAAGGTTTTCTAGGCTTGTAATAAGTAATAGAGCATAAACAACTCATGTTTTATCCGAAAAACACTGGCTAAAGAGTGCTTATACCTTGAATTTATATCTTAACTTAATTTGTTTTGACGATCCTCCTTCGAGTTTTTGAAGGAGGATTTCGTTTTTTACCGAGAGGCTTTACTGCTTTTGAATATTTATACTTCTTCCTCAATACCTTGAAGTTATCAAAATTGATAGATGAAGTATAAACTGTATAAGTTTAGCCAAAAACTTGTAATTAATCACTTAGCAGTTGACAGCTTATAACTATATTTGTAGCCAAATTGTACTTTTCCCTTTAAAATAGAACAAAATGGCAACAACTTATGATTTAATAGTGATTGGTTCAGGACCAGGTGGATATGTAGCTGCAATTCGTGCGTCTCAGTTGGGTTTGAAATGTGCCGTAGTAGAACGCGAATCGTTGGGAGGTATCTGCTTGAACTGGGGCTGTATTCCTACTAAAGCTTTATTGAAATCAGCGCAAGTTTTTGAATACATCAAACATGCTTCTGATTACGGTATCACTGTTTCTGAAGCTAGCGCAGATTTCGGTGCTGTTATCAAGCGTTCACGTGGCGTTGCCGATTCCATGAGCAAAGGTGTTCAATTCTTAATGAAGAAGAACAAAATTGACGTAATCATGGGTAACGGTAAAGTAAAACCTGGCAAAAAAGTAGAAGTAACCGCTGCTGATGGTGCTGTTACGGTATATGATGCCAAAAATATCATGATTGCTACTGGCGCACGTGCTAGAGCTTTGCCAAATATCCCTATCGATGGCGTAAAAGTAATCGACTACCGTAAAGCAATGTCTCTTGAATCTCAACCAAAATCATTGGTTGTAATTGGTTCTGGTGCTATCGGTGTTGAGTTTGCTTACGTGTACGCAGCTATGGGTACAAAGGTAACGATTGTAGAATTTATGCCAAACATCGTTCCTGTTGAAGACGAGGACGTATCTAAAGAATTGGCTAAACAATACAAAAAATTAGGTATCGATATTCATACTAATTCATCTGTCGAATCTGTAGATACTGCTGGCGAAGGTTGTAAAGTATCGGTAAAAACTCCTTCTGGTAATATCACAATCGACTGTGACATCGTTCTTTCGGCTGCTGGTGTTATTTCTAACCTTGAAAACGTAGGTTTGGAAGATGTTGGTATCATTACTGACAAAGGTAAAATCTTAGTAAACCAATGGTACGAAACCAATATCCCAGGTTACTATGCTATCGGTGATGTTACGCCAGGTCCTGCATTGGCTCACGTAGCTTCTGCTGAAGGTATTATCTGTGTGGAAAAAATCGCTAACCACCCAGTTCATCCATTAGACTATAGCAATATCCCAGGCTGTACTTACTGCTCTCCAGAAATCGCTTCTGTAGGTCTTACTGAGAAAAAAGCAAAAGAAGCTGGATACGAAATCAAAGTGGGTAAATTCCCATTTGTAGCATCTGGTAAAGCTACTGCTGCTGGTGCTAGAGACGGTTTTGTAAAAGTAATTTTCGATGCAAAATACGGTGAATTCTTAGGTGCACACATGATTGGTTACAACGTAACTGAAATGATTGCTGAAGTAGTTGTGGCTCGTCGCCTTGAAACTACTGCTCATGAAATCATGACAGCTGTTCACCCTCACCCAACCATCTCTGAGGCTATCAAAGGTGCAACTGAAGCGGCTTATGGCTGTGCTGTTGACTTATAATCAGCGTTGATATTCTTCTATAAAGGCCGTGTAGAACCCTCTACACGGCCTTTGTTTTTTATATAACTTAGAATAAAATTAAAAGGCAGAAGATGATTTGAAAGAACTGAATTACCCTTCTACTTTTATCATTTTATGAGTCTTCACAAGATTTTTATCATTTATGAAAAAATTTGCACTCCTCTTTATATACTTTATTCCTCTTTGGAGTTTCGCACAGCTAAAAACAGATGTTCTTGTGATTGGTGGAGGTGCTAGTGGCGTGATGGCAGGAATTCAAGCTGCTCGGTTGGGTGTAAAGGTTACCATTATTGAAGAGGAAGCTTGGCTTGGTGGAATGCTTACTTCGGCGGGGGTCAGCGCCATAGATGGTAATCACCATTTACCAAGTGGGCTTTGGGCAGAATTCAAAAATGCACTTGTCAAACATTATGGTACAGCCACAGCTCTACAAACAGGTTGGGTAAGCCAAGTGATGTTTGAGCCCCAAGTAGGACAACAGATCCTTTCCGAGATGTGTAGTAAAGAATCAAACCTTCATGTGTTATTGGGCACTCGATATACCCAGATTATTTCTCAGAATAACAACTGGCTTGTCTCTTTAGCAGGAAATACCTCCGAAACTATTCAGGCCAAAATCCTTATCGATGCTACCGAGTTAGGCGATGTTGCAGCTCTCTTAGGGGTAAAATATGACTTAGGAATGGATGCCCAAAGTACCTATAAGGAAAGAGTAGCTCCTCAACAAGCCAATGACATTATTCAAGACTTAACTTATGTAGCTCTGCTAAAAGACTACCATCAAGTTCAAAAGCCTGTGAACCCTTCGTCTGATTATCGTAGAGAGAATTTTATTTGTGCTTGTGAAAAACTATGCCCCGATAAACAAATGCCTAGGCTTTGGGATTGTGAAAAAATGAAAACCTATGGCAAGCTACAAAATGACCTATATATGATTAATTGGCCAATTCATGGCAATGATTACTATGTCAATATGGTCGATATGAATGCCCAACAGCGCAAACAAGCGATTATTAAAGCCAAAGAGCATACCCGAAATTTTGTGTATTTCATGCAAACCGAATTAGGCTGGAATACCCTCGGATTAGCCGATGTTTTTGAAACAAGCGATTCTCTTCCAATGATTCCGTATCACCGCGAAAGTCGACGCATCAAAGGACTGGCGCGTATCAATATGAATCATCTTGAAAAACCTTTTGCGCAAGCCGAGCCGCTTTATCGCACAGGTATCGCCGTGGGCGATTATCCTATAGATCAGCATCATGGCAAAAACCCCAAAGCGCCCGATTTGTACTTCGTTCCAGTACCTTCTTTCAATATTCCTTTGGGGAGCCTTATCCCTGAAAATGTTAGTAATCTTATCGTTGCTGAAAAATCTATCTCCGTATCCAATCTTGTCAACGGAGCCTCTCGCCTTCAGCCTGTTGTCATGGAAATAGGACAAGCAGCAGGCGTGCTGGCAAGTCTTGCCGTACAAAATAAGGTTTCTCCTGAAAAAGTATCTATTCGAAAAGTACAAAATATTTTAGTCAACCAGAAAGCCTACCTTATGCCTTATATTGATGTAGCTCCAGAGCATCCTTATTTTAGGGCTATTCAAAAAATGGGAGCAACGGGTATCTTGAAAGGAGAAGGCAAAAACAACAAATGGTCGAATGAAACATGGTTCTACCCAGACTCCACTGTATTGTTGAAAGATTTCCTAGAAGGTTTAAAACCTTACTATCCAAAGCTCAAGTTACCCACATTTACAGAGTCGGAGTTGAGTTATCCACTGAGTTATCCACAATTGGCGAGTATATTTATCCACATATCCCCAAAACACCAAGTAAATCTTCCACCGACAGGAACTATCCAAAGAGGAGAATTGGCTTATCTTGTGGATAAAATTTTGAATCCTTTTTATCAAAAAATAGATCACCAAGGTTTTTTATCACAAGAAAAAAACAAAAATAATCCATAGATTCACCTTCTATTTTGTACTAATTTTAGAAGGATAAATCTATGGATTTTGGAAAAGTATTTTATCGGGATTATCCTATTTTAGTCAATAATTTTAACCAAACTTTTCCCAAAAGATTTCCCTTCTAACATTAAGTCTAATTTTGCTGGAACTTCCTCTAAACCAATCTCATGACTGATTAAATCGAGGTTGTCTAACTTCCAATCGCTGGCTAGATGTTGCCAAATTTCTAAGCGCTTGGACATTGGACATTCGGCTGAATCTATCCCTAACAAAGCATTGCCTCTTAAGATAAATGGAAATACCGAAGTCGGTAAATCAGGAGATGCTACCAAACCACAAGCAGCAACGGCTCCGCCATAATGAAGTGACTTCAAAATAGTGGCTAAGATATTCCCTCCTACGGTATCGACTGCCCCTGCATAAATCGACTTTAACATTGGACGACCAGAAACGTCGTTCAAACTTTCACGACTGATAATCTCGGTTGCGCCTAAACGTTGGAGTAACTCAGCGGCTTCGGGTTTGCCAGTGACAGCAACTACTTCAAAACCTAATTTGGCTAAGATAGCTACCGACAAAATACCTACTCCACCCGTCGAACCTGTTACAATAATCTTTCCTTTTTCTGGACTAACTCCATATTTCAACAAAGCATCGATACACAATCCAGCAGTTAGACCAGCTGTACCTAAAATCATGGCATCTGAAAGGCTCAATCCTGCTGGCAGAGCAATAACCCATTTGGCAGGCACACGAATATACTCGGCCAAAGCACCCGAAGTGTTCATTCCCAAATCATAACTGGTGACTAATACTTCTTGTCCAATCGAAAAATTTGCATCGGTACTTTCAACTACCACACCTGAGGCATCAATACCTGGCGTATGTGGATAATTGCGAGTTACTCCCTTATTTCCAATCGAAGATAAAGCATCTTTATAGTTCAAGGTAGAATAGTGGACTTTGATTAACACCTCTCCTGCGGGTAAGTCTTCGATATTGCGTTGAGTGATAGTTCTTACATATTGCTTTTCAGCATTTTCGGATACCACAAGGGCTTTAAATTGGCTCATTGTTTTGTTATGTTAATGGGCATTTTGCCCGCTTTAAGCTTTATACGTTACTAGTTCAAGACTTAGTATTGGACTCATTTTTTTAACAGTTTTAAACTGTAAGTTCAAACATCAGAATTACACTTTCATGTTTTGTTCAATATCAGATTATCACATGCAAAATCTATAAATTACTTCTAATCAAATATTTATTTCAAAAATTCTATTCTTAACCCAATATCTCAATTGAACTTTAGCTTGCTCTTTAGAGTGCTTTCAGATAAAATTCATTTATTTTGCTTTCTGTCATAAACTTCTATAAAATATCCCTGAAAGTCAAGGGATTACATTAGGTACAGATACTTACAAAAAATGCAGTTTTGCTGACTATCAGTGTTTTATTTTTTGAAAAATGGAAAAAAATCTTGTTGAATATAGCTGTCCTTCGGACGTATTTATGAAAGTCTTGAAGGGTAAATGCAAAACCACTTTATTGGTACTTATCAAAAAAGAGGTAAATCGATTTGGGGAAATGAAACGTGCGCTTCCAACTATTAGCGAACGAATGTTGGCCAAACAATTAGATGAACTCGAAGCTGATGGTATTTTGAGTAGAACCGTTTTTGCAGAAGTTCCGCCACGTGTGGAATATGCTTTAACCGAATATGGAGAAACGATTTATCCGATTGTGAAAGAAATTCGAAAGTGGGGACGTATTCATCAAGAAAAAACTTTACAAAATATGTAATTTTTTTTAACCCTACTGACATACCCTTGTCACTGAGCAGTAGTTATTTTGTGATGTCTTCAAGGTAAAGCAAAATGTTGAACCTTGAAGAAGGAGTGAATTTATATAACCCATTGCAAAACTTCTTATACTTTAAACTTCACAATCAAAATGACAACGAAACAAATCCCTGCTCAGAAGTATTTCATTTACAGTACCGAAACAACCTTGCCTCATGTCAACGCTATTGCTATGCGCGAGGTAGAGCCTTTGTATGTGACTGCAACACAATTAGGCTTAGAAGCACAAGGACCATTAGAGTTTATTTATTGGAACGCTTCTGGCGACCCTACCAAACCTTTTACTCTCGAAATCGCATTGCCTGTCAATGATGTAGCGGTTGAGTTACCCGAAAAATATACATTAACCACGCACGAAGGCTTCAAGGCTATGGCGCATGTGCATCATGGCGATTTTAGTAATATCGAGCCTGTGTATGAAGTTTTATTTAAGGAACTATATGGCAGTGGAGCAAAACCCACCAATCAAGTTCGTGAGGTGTATATTAATTGGGTAAATCTTACTTCAGCCGAAAACGTTACGGAGATTTTATTAGGAATAGAATAAAGGATTCATCTCATTTCGTCAAAACTCAAACCTTATTTGCTATGATTAAGTTTGCTTATACCATTTTGTATGTTTCAGATGTTGAAAAGTCTGTGGCATTTTACGAAAAGGCTTTTCAATTCACGACGAAGTTTATCAGCCCTGACGGTACATACGCTGAGTTAATTACAGGTGAAACAACTTTATCTTTTGCTCATAAATCATTAGCAGAAAGCAATTTACCAGAGGGTTTTCAGGAAAGTAGTCTATCAACAAAGCCCTTCGCTATCGAAATAGGCTTTACTACCGATGATGTTGAAGCTTTGGTAAAACAATCCATAGAAGCAGGCGCCACCTTAGTAGCTCAACCCAAACAAAAACCTTGGGGGCAAACAGTAGCTTATGTACGTGATATTGATGGCTTTTTGATAGAGCTTTGTACGCCGATGGGGTGAAGATATTGAGTGAGTTAGTGATTGGAGATTTAGTGATTCTCATTCTTAGGCATACATCATTCACATCCTTTAAATCTTAAATTTATTTACAAAAAAAGGTTGTCAAAGCTTTACAGCCTCGACAACCTTTTTTCATTCTTTTATATCAAACCTACAACACAAATCCAACTCCAACAGTTGAATGTGAAAACTCGTCTACTAAAATAAAGGCTCCATTAGATGGATTATCTTCGTATTTATCTGCAAAAATTGGTTTGGCCGTTTTAATCGTCACCTCTGCAATTTCGTTTAATTTCAATTCTGAAAAATCAGCAATAACATCGTGGTTTACGACATCGTACTTTTTATTCAAGCTTACAACTTTAGCTTTTGAATCGTTGATGCCATGTTGTAAAATATAGTTACGACCCGAAGTCAAAGCTTGTGAGTCTAACCAACATACTTTTGCATTAATTTCCTTCAACTGGGCTGGTTGGTCATCTGATTTTACCAACATATTACCACGCGAAACATCTACATCTGTTTCGAGGGTAATTACTACAGATTCTTTTGGACCAGCAATTTCAAGCTTTTGACCAAATTTCTCAATCGTAGCAATTTTTGTACTTTGTCCAGTTGGCAATACCGTTACAGTATCTCCTACCGCAAATTCACCACTCGCAATTTTACCAGCGTATCCTCTATAGTCGTGGAATTCTTCAGTTTTTGGACGAACCACAAATTGCACAGGGAAACGAGCTGAGTGCGAAGCACCAACTGCTGTTTCTGGGTGGAATTGCTCTAATTCTTCTAATAATGGTAAGCCTTTGTACCAAGACATTTCGTCTGATTTAGTAGAAAGGTTTTGTCCGTACAAAGAAGACATAGGAATGAAAGTAATCTCTTGTCCTTCGAAAGATACTTTTGAAGCTAACTCCTCAACACTAGCTTTGATTTCGTTGAAACGCTCTTCGCTATAACCTACCAAGTCCATTTTGTTGACACAAACAACAACTTTAGGAATACGCAACGTAGAAGCGATAAAGAAGTGGCGGTAAGTTTGTTCCAACACGCCATTACGAGCATCAATCAAAATCATTGATACTTTGGTGTTCGAAGCACCAGTCACCATATTACGCGTATATTCGAAGTGCCCAGGGGTATCGGCAATGATATACTTGCGTTTTGGTGTCGAGAAATAGATATGTG
Organism: Flectobacillus roseus; assembly: GCF_030056595.1. Lineage (NCBI taxonomy): Bacteria > Pseudomonadati > Bacteroidota > Cytophagia > Cytophagales > Flectobacillaceae > Flectobacillus > Flectobacillus roseus. The sequence goes on along the minus strand of NZ_JASHIF010000011.1, from coordinate 168,549 downwards.
CCACGTCGATTGTGATACCTTGTTCACGCTCAGCGATTAGGCCATCTGTCAACAATGACAAGTCAAGAAAATCAAGACCTTTCCTTTTCGAAGCCGCTTCAAGCGCTTCAATTTTGTCTTTTGTGATAGATTTTGTTTCGTATAATAAACGTCCAATTAATGTACTTTTTCCGTCATCAACCGAACCTGCTGTTGCTATTCTTAAAATGTCCATCTTTCGATTTGGGATTTTAGATTTTCGATAGGGGATTTTACCTTATCTCTCTTTTACTCTAGTTTTTTGTTCTAAACTACGTTTTGCTGTTTTGATCGAAGATACGATAATAGAGGTCAATTCATTTGCCTCTGTCATGAGTAGCTCCAACTTGTCTCTTTTAACAATACCAGATTCTACTAAAAGCTCTAACCAAAAAAGGGATTCATCCGCTTCTTCTTCTACAATTCCTAACTTTGCAATAAACTCAGCTTGTGAACGTGCACGACAAGAAGCTCTATAATTGGCTGCGACAGCTGTACTAGATCGTACTATTTGTTTCGCGATAACTTGAGCTGAGACTGTCTGAGGCAAGGAATCCACAAGTCGAATGACTCTAATAGCAAATGTTTTTGTTCTTTGCTTTATTAGCTCTTTCATAAAATTAAGGTTTTGTAGAAAACTATCAGATAAAATCTGAAATCAAAAATCAGCAATCCGCACTTAAAAATATCCTTGTTGCTTGCGTTTTTCCATGGCTGCTTCAGAGCGTTTGTCGTCGATGCGGGCACCACGTTCTGAGATTTCTGCTGAAAGGATTTCGCCAATAATATCGTCTAGCTCTACTGCTTCTGAAGATACCGCTGCTGTACAAGTCATGTCGCCTACTGTACGGAAACGTACTGTAGCTTCGAATGGGATTTCCTCTGCATCTTTGTTTAAGTATTCAGAATCAGCCCAAAGCATTCCATCTCTTTCAATTACCTGACGTTTGTGCGAGTAATAAATTGAAGGAATCGCCATTTTCTCTTCCTTGATATAATTCCAAACATCTAATTCTGTCCAGTTTGAAATAGGGAAAACACGTACGTTTTCACCAATAGAGATACGTCCATTCAACATATCGAACAACTCAGGACGTTGACGCTTAGCATCCCATTGACCGAAGTCATCACGTACTGAGAAAATACGCTCTTTAGCACGAGCTTTTTCTTCGTCGCGACGAGCGCCACCGATACAAGCATCAAACTTAAATTCTTCGATTGTGTCTAGTAAGGTTACTGTTTGCAAAGCATTTCTTGAAGCATACTTACCTGTCTCTTCTTTTACTTTGCCTTGGTTGATAGAATCTTGCACATAGCGAACGATTAGGTCGGCACCTACTTCGTTGGCTAGCCAGTCTCTAAACTCAACGGTTTCAGGGAAGTTATGTCCAGTATCGATATGTACTAATGGGAAAGGGATTTTCCCTGGATAAAACGCCTTTTGTGCCAAGCGCACAAGGGTAATAGAGTCTTTACCCCCTGAAAACAACAAAGCAGGACGCTCAAACTGCGCCGCTACTTCGCGGATAATATAAATGGCTTCGTCTTCCAATTCACGAGGAAACACACCCCATTTTGGTTGCGCTTCGGAAGCTACTTCAACATCTTTTTCTATCGATACATTACTCATATTCTATTATTATTTAATCAATATTTTGCTGTATATTGAGAGTGATTTGTAAATGAGTGGCTTAAACTCATTCAAGATCAAATTGGCAAATGGTTAAGCTTAGTAAGTTAGAGGGCAAAATGATATTTATTTTACCCGCTTTATGCATTAGATTAAAAGTCAAAAAGTATTTCTCATGAAATAATAGAAGCTTTTTTGCCTAATGCCTATGGCCTACAGCCTACGTATTAATTCAATTTTATTTTGCTGCATGTAATCCGCATTCTTTTTGAGATGCTTCCCACCACCAACGACCTGCACGAGGATGCTCTCCTTCGGTAATAGCACGCGTACAAGGTGCACAACCAATCGAAATAAATCCTTTGCGATGCAATGGACTGTCAGGAACACGGTTAGCTTTGATATAGGCCAATACCTCTTCGTAAGTCCAGTGGATTAATGGATTGAATTTAATGATTTGATTCGCTTCGTCCCATTCTACAATTGGCATATCCGAACGGTTATCTGACTGTTCAGCTCGCAAACCTGTAATCCACACCTCTGCACCAGTTAGTGCACGTTTTAATGGTTCGATTTTACGAATAAAACAACATTCTTTGCGATTCTCAACAGAGAAATAAAAACTATTAAAGCCCTTTTCCTTTGCCAATGCTTCGACTTTGGCTGTATTTGGGAAATACGTTTCGAATGATTGATTGTACTTAGCTCTAGTAGCATCCATCAAATCGTACGTTTCCTGAAACAAGCGACCAGTATCAAGCGTAAAGACACGAATATTGAGAGCAGCATTGGTAGGATTGTTCTTGTAGATTGCGTCGGTAATTACCTGATCTTCCTGCCCAAATGAAGTAGAAAACACTACATTTTGATAATTTTCGGCTACATACTGAAGCGCTTCGCCGAGAGAGAGTGATTCTAATGTTTGTTTTAACGCGAATAAATCTGCCATTTTCACATAAAGCAAGTATCGTACCTTGCTGATTTAGCGAGGCTTAGCCCCATTTCAATTCTACCACAAATATATATAAAGTCTAGTGATAAAGTAGTCTTGTTAGGTGAAATATTTTTTATTTACATGAAATTTTCTCAATCTAAAACTGTTATCTTTAAAAGCAATAGTGACAACTACGTGTGTCGAGCATAAATATAAAAAGCTATGAATCAGAGACTTGTTTCGTATTTTGAAAAAACAAACAGTCGCAGCCGCATGTCGGACATGGACTTGAAGGATTTGAAAAATCTTGTGCGGAAAGGAGAAGGCAGTCAACTCGAATTCAAGCTAAAAGCCAAGCATCCTGAAAAAATTATTCGTGAAATAGTAGCCTTTGCCAATACCGATGGTGGAACCTTATTGTTGGGTGTTGGCGACGACAAAAGTATTCCAGGCTTAAAATTCGCTGACGATGAGGAGTTTATTTTAGTACAAGCCATTGAAAAGTTTTGCGACCCTCCTATTAATTTTCAACTCGAACGAATGGCTATTACCAATGAGCGTGATATATTGATTTTTACGATACCTCAAAGTAATGAAAAGCCGCACTTTGTAAAACTTTCGGCTACCGAGCCTCCAAAGGCTTATGTAAGAGTACAAGATCGTTCGGTACAAGCCAGCAAGGAGGTTAAGCAAATTTTACGTCGTGAAAATGAAGAAGGTATTCGATTTGTATTTGGTGAAAAGGAAAAAGTGTTGATGGAATATCTAGCTCAACATCAAAATATTACTTTAGAAAAATTTGCTGAGATAGCCAAAATTCCTCTATGGCTCGCCTCAAGAACGTTGGTGTTGTTGGTATTAGGTCATGTATTAAGAGTACAACCCAACGAGTTAGTAGATACGTATGTGATTTATTAGGTTAATACGCAAAATTAAATTTAAGTTTTGTGTTGAAGGCAAGAGGCAACAGGCACAAGGCAAAGAGTGTTAAAATGTTTTTTAGGAACGATAGATATATTTTGCCGAATGCCCAGAGCCGAAAACCGAAAGCTCAAAAATTAAATCTTATTTTGCCAACTAACTTAAATAGAGTGCTTAAAGCGTTTAAATAATACTTATTTCCCTTTACATTTCTCGAACCTCCAATATGAAAAACTCTTACTCCACTTTGTTGTTTGGGGCTTTTTTGGGTGTCTTTTTACTTACCCTAGGTTGCTCCAAAAAATCTATTGATAGCACTGACGCTACTACAGTATCCTCTTTTGACTTAATTCAGCAAAAAATACTCACGCCCTCATGTGCTACCTCTGGTTGTCATGCCTCTACTAGCGATAATACTTATGCTCAACATGGCTTAGTATTGGAAAAATCGGTAGCTTATCAAAATCTTATTGGCGTAAATCCCAAAAATGATTTAGCCAAAACAGATAATCTCCAAAGAGTTAAACCTTTTAAATCTTTAGAAAGTCTTCTATTTCATAAGCTCGAATGGGATGCCAGTCATCATAGCAATAAACAATACGGACTTCCGATGCCACTTGGGAGCAATCCTTTATATGTAGGACAAATTGAATTTATCAGAAGATGGATAGAAGCTGGTGCGCCACGCACAGGCGATGTGGTAGACAAAACTTTGTTGGATGACAAAACACCTAGTTACGCAGCGAATAGTGCTCCTTTCGAAGCACTCAAAAGTCCCCAAGAAGAAGGAGTTACTGGCATTCAACTACATGTAGATGCTTTTAATGTAGCGGCTAATTTTGAGAGGGAAATTTTTGTTCGAAAAAGTTTGGGTAACTCTAGCGATGTGTATGTAAATCGCATCAAGCTCAAATCTCGTCCTAATAGTCACCACTTAGTGCTATATGATTTTAGAAATAAAGACAATGCTTTGCTGATGCCTACCATTGACATCGTTCGTGATTTGCGTAATGCTGATAATTCTCTGAATGCTCTCACAGTTTTACAAATGTCAAATCATATCTTCTTGGGTGGTGGCACCGATCCGAATCAAGATTATTCTTTTCCTGATGGTATGGCATTGAAACTCCCCGCTGGTACCGCAATAGATGTCAATCCACATTATTTCAATAAAACAAATCAACCGTTTTTAGGCGAAAATTATGTCAATCTCTACACTGTTCCTGCTTCAAAAGTCCAGAAAATAGTGCAAATGATTGATTTTAATAATACAAGCTTTAGTCTTCCTGCCAATCAGCGCACCACTATTACCAAAGATTTTAAATTTGATAGCAATGTCACGATCGTTTCGCTCACCTCACATAATCATAAGTATGGTGAAAAATTTGTTATCAAAATCAAAGGAGGCACACGAGATGGCGAGACCGTTTATGAAAGCACCGACTGGGAACATCCTAAAGTCATTAATTTTAGCACTCCTATACAACTTAAAAAAGGCGAAGGATTAACTTCTGTGGTAACCTATAACAATACTACTAACAAAAACTTAGGCTTTGGTTTAACCTCTGAGGATGAAATGAATATCATCTTTGGATATTACTATGTTAACCCATAAAGCCAAATTCCAAATCATCAGCGACTTAATCCGTTCATAGATAAAATATATCTTTCATTAATTGGGGAACTTTTTCTTGATGAATAAATCAGAAGAGATATTATATTTGCTCACTTTTAGCACTTTGAAATATTATCAGACAAATATCTATTACAAAACCCCTAACTTTTTGTGTTTTTTATAGATTAGAGAGACATACTTACCAACAATAAGTCATAATTTACAGATACTCAGACAAGTAATTCTAATCATTATTATAAAACACAAGCGATTCCATCTATGGAACACAAACATACCGACAAAGCCACAGCAGCGGGTCTGCTGGTGGCAATGGGAATTATCTACGGTGATATTGGTACATCCCCACTCTACGTAATGCAGTCTATTATAGGCTCCGCTCCTATCAATGAAACAACCGTTTTGGGCGGTTTATCTTGTATTTTTTGGACATTGACCTTACAGACAACACTCAAATATGTTATCCTGATTTTGCGAGCAGATAACCGAGGTGAGGGTGGTATTTTTGCTCTATTTGCTTTAGTTCGTCGTCATGCCAAATGGCTTACTGTTCCTGCAATTATTGGTGGCGCAACCCTCCTGGCCGATGGTATTATCACACCTCCCGTGTCTGTCGCCTCCGCTGTTGAAGGTCTTCGAATGATCAAACCAGACATTGAAACCGTACCAATTGTACTCGCAATTATTACAGTTTTGTTCATGTTCCAAGTGCTGGGTACTAAAATGGTTGGTCGTGCATTTGGCCCTATTATGTTGATTTGGTTTAGTATGCTTGGTTTCCTAGGCATTGTATGGATCGCCAAAGACTGGAGTATTCTAAGAGCGTTTTCACCGCATTATGCGATTCAATTATTGAGCAATCCTTATAATGGAGAAAGTGGTTTCTGGACATTGGGTGCGGTATTCCTTTGTACTACTGGTGCTGAAGCCTTGTATTCAGACTTAGGTCACTGTGGTAGAGGCAACATTCGTGTGAGTTGGGTATTTGTAAAAATTTGTTTGATTCTTCAATATTTTGGTCAAGGAGCATGGTTGATTCATCAAAATGGTAGTCTTTTGAACGGACGTAAACCTATTTTTGAATTAATGCCAGAATGGTTCTTACTTTGGGGTATTGTGATTGCTACGGCTGCTGCTATTATTGCCAGCCAAGCCTTAATTTCGGGTTCATTTACCTTGGTATCGGAAGCAATTCGTCTGAATTTCTGGCCAAAAGTTCGTTTGAACTACCCTTCTGACCAAAAAGGACAACTATATGTACCAAGTGTAAACATCTTCCTTTGGTTGGGTTGTATGGGCGTAGTATTATGGTTCAAAGAATCTGCTAATATGGAAGCCGCTTATGGTTTGGCTATTACCCTTACCATGTTGATGACTACCGCTTTGATGGCCTATTATTTACATGTCAAAAAATTCGATATGTGGTGGATTGTAGCATTCATCGTAGTATATGTATCTATTGAAGGCTCTTTCCTTGTTGCCAACCTACGTAAGTTTGTCCATGGTGGTTATGTTTCATTGATTATTGCAACGGCAATTATTGCCCTAATGATTATTTGGTATCGTGCATTTATTATCAAAATGCGTTTGACCGAATATGTCAAATTGGTAGATTATATCGAGCCATTGAAAGACTTGAGTCAAGATATGAGTATTCCAAAATATGCTACTCACTTGGTATTTATGTCGAATGCGGCTCGCACGAGCGAAATCGAATCGAAAATCATTTATTCGATTTTCCAAAAACGCCCAAAACGTGCTGATATTTATTGGTTTGTTCACGTAGATACCCTCGATGATCCATACACAATGGAATACAAAGTGGACATCATTGAGCCAGACGACGTGATTAAGGTAACTTTCCGTCTTGGTTTTAGAGTAGAACAAAAAATCAATTTATACTTCAGAAAAGTAGTTGAAGAATTGGTAAAAAATGGAGAAGTGGATATTACTTCACGTTATGAGTCACTCAATCGTCAGAATGTAATTGGAGATTTCCGTTTTGTAGTTCTTGAGAAATTCTTGTCTTACGACAACCAACTATCTATGTTTGAGTCTTTAATTATGAAAGCGTATTTCTTTATCAAAGACTTTACGCCATCTGAAGACAAATGGTTTGGTTTGGACACCAGCGCTGTAAAAGTAGAAAAAGTACCATTAGTTATTCGCCCTGCAGAAAACATTCGTTTGAAGCGTATTGACTAATTTTTCAATCATATTCAAATCGTGTTCTATCAAGCTTCTGCATAGAACACGATTTTACTTTTAATAAACAATCATATATGAAAATTTTGATTACAGGAGGGGCTGGTTTTGTTGGCTCATCTCTGGCGATTGCTCTAAAAACAAACTATCCCTCATACGAAGTTATTTGCCTTGACAACCTCCGTCGCAAAGGTTCAGAATTAAACCTTCCTCGTTTGGCACAAGCTGGTGTTACATTTGTACACGGCGACATTCGTAATAAAGAAGATTTTGATGCACTTCCTATCGTAGATGCCCTTATCGAAGCTTCAGCAGAACCTTCTGTTTTGGCAGGACTGGACGGTACGCCTGATTATCTAATCAATACCAACTTAGTAGGTACGATCAACTGCTTGAATTTTGCGAAAAAAAGTAATGCTAACTTTATCTTCTTGTCAACTAGTAGAATTTATCCAATCAAAACGATTGAAAAATTAAACTTCGTTGAATCAGAGACGCGTTTTGCCTTAGCTGATGAACAACCAGTAAGAGGTGTATCGTCAAAAGGTATTGCTGAAGATTTTCCATTAGATGGCGCTCGTTCGTTATATGGCGCTACGAAGTTGGCTTCAGAATTGATGATTCATGAATACAATGAGTTTTATGGATTAAAAACTGTTATCAACCGTTGTGGTGTATTGACTGGTCCATGGCAAATGGGTAAAGTTGACCAAGGTGTAATGGTACTTTGGGTAGCAAAACACTATTTCGAGCAACAATTAGCCTATATCGGTTATGGCGGTTCAGGAAAGCAAACTCGCGATATGCTTCACGTGCTTGACCTATATCGTTTGATTGATTTCCAATTGCATAATATGGATAAAGTAAATGGCGAAATCTTAAACGTTGGCGGTGGTGTAGAAGTAAGTGCTTCTTTACAAGAACTAACACAGATTTGTCAGGAAGTAACGGGTAAAACAATTCCTATCAACAAAGTAACTGAAAACAGAGCTGCTGATATTCGTTTGTATGTAACTGACAACTCTAAGGTGACTGCCTTGACAGGATGGACGCCAAGCATTTCAATGAAACAAATCGTAACAGAAATTACAGCATGGTTGACTGAATACGAAAGTCAGTTAGCTTATGTATTAAAATAGCTTTCAGCTTGGGGCTTTCGGCAATCGGATGCACAACATTAGCATGCTTACCTCAATTGAGGGATTTAGTGTTTGAGCGAATGAGTGATTATTTTTAATAAAATTTTTACTTAATGCTTTGCATCTGAAGATGTATCGTTCTAAAATATAGTATCAAAACATGAGTCATTCCTAATTTTTAGGATTGGGATTATTCTCCAAGTTTTTATTAAAAAGCGGTCGAAAAAATATTTTTTCGACCGCTTTTTTGATGCTACTATGCTAGATATAACTTGGCTTAAGACGCACTCTTTGCGTCTCTACTACTTTTTAACATAATCACTCCATTCGACATGATTTATGTTTGATTTTCCGTTTGATAATTATTTGATTATCAAAGTTGTAAAAGACCATTTTTTTCTTATTTTTATATAAATTTCTCCTAATTGCTCCGCCCATATCGATCTTATATATTCAGTAATCACATCCTTATCTTGCCGTTCTTAACTTATGCCACTTTGTGATTTTACTCACTTATTTGAGACCTTGATATACTATGAAAAAAACTCTACTTACAACTATTCTTTTTTTGTGTATTTTACATTTTGGCAGTCTGGGGCAAATTCAAATTAGCTCAGGATTTAGCTATATTGGCGAAGGCGGATGGGGCAACAAAGCTCAATATGCAGGTTCGGGTATAGATATTAGTGCCAAAAAGTATTTGACCGAAAACCTCAGAATCGGCATGAACTGGGGCGTATATGATATGCGAACCAATTTGATGGTTCAAACACAAAGTGATGCCTTACCCATTATGTATGGTCGAATTCTCAAACGTATCGTACCTCTAAATGTCTCTGCTGATTATTTTTTATGGAAAAAGCATCTCATCAAGCCCTTTGTAGGATTAAGTACGGGTACCTACATGAGCCAATACGATACACAAATTGAGAAAGATTATGAGTATCTAACACCTCGTAAAACTTTTGAAAATAGTATCAACTGGGGCTTTTCGCCAAGCGTAGGATTTCAATTACAAGAATCAGCCGACCGTTTGGGACTTTATCTGAAATTTAGTTATACAGGTATTCAATACAGTTCTTCGCAAGGAGGATATACATCTTTTTATGGCGTATATGCAGGCTTTAGTTTTAAGTTTGGTAAAAAAGTTTACTGGCGTCCTCCTGTGCTGACAGTTCCCAAACCCGCTCCTTATTTCGAATCCAAAGACCAACGATAACAAAAAAGCCGAGACTCTCGTCTCGGCTTTTTAATTCATCATCGAAGATAAGCCAAAAGATGAACTGGACACCACTCCAAATACACCGCTCCTCTTCCTTTTTTTTGACTCTTGATGCTCAAACCTAATAAAAAATATTTTGTTGTAGGCTTTAAGCTGTAAGCAATAGGCATTTGCCTATGACTTTCATGCCTTCTAATTACAATAGATTGTTTTTAGACAAATACTCTGCAATTTGAACAGCGTTTGTAGCAGCACCTTTACGAAGGTTATCCGCAACAATCCACATGTTCAATGTTTTTGGTTGAGTTTCGTCACGACGGATACGACCAACAAATACTTCGTCTTTACCATGTGCATTGATTGGCATAGGATAAACAAAGTTTTTCGGATCATCTTGTACGATTACACCTTCTGTGTTTGACAAAAGATCAAATACTTCTTGCAAATCGAACTCGTTTTCAAACTCGATATTTACTGACTCTGAGTGACCACCAATCGTAGGGATACGAACCGTAGTTGCAGTCACAGCAATTGAGTCATCCATCATGATTTTCTTAGTTTCGTTCACCATTTTCATTTCTTCTTTGGTGTATCCGTTGTCCAAGAAAACATCGATGTGTGGCAATACGTTCAAGTCGATTTTGTGAGGATATACCGCAGGTACATCTGTACGACCTTCACGTTCAGCAAACAATTGGTCAACCGCTGCTTTACCAGTACCAGTTACTGATTGGTAAGTTGAAACAACCACACGCTTGATTTTGTATTTCAAGTGCAAAGGGTTCAACACAACTACCATTTGGATAGTCGAGCAGTTAGGGTTTGCAATAATTTTATCTTCAGTCGTCAATGTGTGAGCGTTGATTTCTGGAACTACCAACTTTTTAGTTGGATCCATACGCCATGCCGACGAGTTATCTACCACTGTAATACCTGCTTCAGCGAAAAGAGGAGCAATCTTTGTAGATGTACCACCACCTGCAGAGAAAATCGCTACATCAGGCTTCATCTTGATAGCATCTTCGAAGCCTACTACGGTGTACTGCTTACCTTTAAACTCAACCTGTTTACCTACTGAACGTTCTGAGGCTACTGGGATAAGTTCTGTTACAGGGAAGTTACGCTCCGTTAAAACTTTCATAATTTCGCCACCGACCAAACCTGTGGCTCCGACTACTGCTACTTTCATTGTTTTAAGTACTTTTTTGGTTATAGTGAAAAAACGCTGTATGCTTTAGTTAATCAAATTAAAACAAGCATTTAACAGCCGAAAATTTAAGTTAGCGACAGCTAACTCATTACTTAAAAAGTCTGTTTCCAACCTAAGCCAATGACTGGCGTTTGATCAGATGTTTGATTTATACTCAACCCAATTCGACTTTGCTGCAATTGCAACTGATTGTATCGGGCAATAGACTTCGACAAATGGACAGTCGAGCGAAAATTCAAATAAGTGGTAATCACCAAAGCACTGCCTAGCGAAGTCCAGTAAAAATTATTTGAAACCTTATCTCGATTAAAAATTGTATAAAGCGAAACCCCTGCTGATGCAATATTGACCCATTGCATGGCTTTGCGTTGACTCTTAAACTTCAAGAACCTGCTGCTTACTTCAGGGTCTTGCATTTGTAGTAATGGAATTTGTAATGCCAATGGGTTTTCGATAGTCTGCCTTTCGTAGATATATTTCATACCCCAGAAATTGCGCTCCACTGCGATATACTTTGGCTTGGGAAATTCTGTCTGTCCCAAAACTGCTTGAGAAATACCCCAGCATAGCACCACACACCAACCTATTTTTGCATACTTTGATAAACGCATCATTCCATACTTTTTAAGTGTCAAATAGGGCTTTTTCTACAAGTTTTTGACAAATCGTTAGTAATTTTCTGATTTTCACTACGTTGCGACCCGTCAAAAAGTCCGCAAAATTACTCCATAATCTCCGAAGAGAAAAGAAATTTCTTTAGTTTGAATAATATATTCCTAATATTTTAATAAAATACTATGCTATACTGTTCCCAAAGGGTTCTTTTTCAGTTTTTTACTCCAAATTCATAACATCTTTGTGGACTCACACAAAAATCGAGCGGAATGTCCCATTCGCCTACTTCCTCTATCAATGGCACTGCTTCTTCAAGACACAAGCCTATTTTTTGTACTTCTGGTCGACATTCTGTCAGAAATCTATCATAAAATCCTTTGCCATAACCTACTCTATTTCCTTTTTCATCAAAAACCAATAAGGGTAACAAAACCGTATCAATCTTTTGAGGCGATACCTTTTGTGAGAAATCAGGCATAGGCTCTGGAATACCCCACTCACTCAAGGTGATTATTGCGGCATCGTACAAGTAGTGCTCCATCTCAAAAGAGTTAGGCACAACCCTCGGTACTACCAATTGCAATTGTGGATATTTTGATTGAAGCTGCTCAATCAGCGGAAAGGTATCTATTTCTTTCTGAATGCGAATTGGCAAAAAGAGATGTACATAATGTTGTGTCGAAAAATCAAAGTTTTCGATAACTCTCTCCACAATTCGCTCACAGCGCTGTTGATATTCAGATTCAGAAAGGCTATTGCGTTTTTCTTTATATTGTTTTCGTAATTCCTTTTTGGTCATTGATTATGTCATTTTGTTTTACGGCATTTGTCGGAGCAATATTTTACCTCATCCCATACTTTCTCCCATTTCTTTCGCCATGCAAAAGGTCGCTTGCAAGTTTCGCAAATTTTTGAAGGCAAATCTGCTTTTTTACGCATTTTCATCACACTATTTATTTTAAAAGTCTAATTTATTATGACTTAAAAACCATTCAAAACAGCTAAATGTTAAAAAACAAGCTCTAAAAAATGACTTTTGCAAGTTTCTGAAAAAACTATTATTACCAAATTCCTTCCATTTTTTGCCAAAAACTTTCCATTTATGACAGTTCATCGAATACAAATCATAAGCCCGATTTTCAGGTATAAATTTGTATCAACAATAAGGCAATAAAGTTAGAGAGAAAACGATGCCTAGCCACTAAAAAAACATTACGTTGTGATTCTCAAATAGATTTTAAATTGGTGCAGCTTTTTAAAGTCAAAAAAAATAAGGTCATGACACACCAAAGTTAAGGATTCGACATTACGCATCCGCCAAGTTTACTTCAAATTAAGGGCTTGAAGTAAATTCAATAAGTAGAAAAAAATTTCATAAGTAGGAGAGTTAGAAGGGCAATAATCTTTTAATGTTGTGCAAAAAGGTGTATCTGTAATCAGGTACACCTTTTTTATTAGTTGTGAGTTTTGAGTGTAGAATGCTGAGTTCTCCTACGTCCGAAATCAGAAATCCCAAATCTGAAATTATTTGAAATCCTTCGTACAACCCTAATGGGGAATGGAGGTAGCTACATCCTTTATTTCTCCGTTACTTATTTTCAGGGTATCGACTCCCCTTTTAAAAAGGTTTTTGTACTTTTGCAGGAATTTTGGGGCAAGTTGTTATGTTTCAGTAATACAAGGGGTTTCACAACTTCATCAACGCTCCAGTTGGGTAAGTAACAAAACGTGCTTTTTAGCAAACAGTTTATAATGAACTTCAAAGAATATAAAAACCTAGACTACGCTCAGGTAGCAGATGAAATTTTGCAATTCTGGCAAGAACAAAAGGTTTTCGAAAAATCCGTCGAAATCCGTGAAGGGCAACCTACTTTTACTTTCTATGAAGGTCCTCCATCGGCCAATGGTACACCTGGTATTCACCACGTGATGGCACGTGCCATTAAGGATATTTTTTGTCGCTACCAAACCCTCAAAGGCAAGCAGGTAAAACGCAAAGGTGGTTGGGATACGCACGGTCTTCCTGTAGAGCTTCAGGTAGAAAAAGAATTAGGTATTACAAAAGATGATATTGGTAAAAAAATCTCGGTAGAAGAATACAACAAAAAATGCCGTGAGACAGTAATGAAATTTACTGACCTCTGGAATGACCTTACCGAGAAAATGGGCTACTGGGTAGACCTTGATGACCCATATATCACTTATAAAAACGATTATATTGAGTCTATTTGGCACCTGTTGAAGCAGTTGTATGACAAAGGTTTGTTGTACAAAGGCTACACTATTCAGCCTTATTCGCCAGCAGCAGGTACAGGTTTGTCTTCGCACGAATTGAACCAGCCGGGTTGTTACCGTGAAGTAAAAGATACTTCGTTGACAGCGCAGTTTAAGGTGAAACTTACAGGAAAATCAGGATACTTGTTCGACGCTGCCGATAGCGATAATATCTATATCTTGGCATGGACAACTACGCCTTGGACACTTCCTGCTAACTCAGCCTTGACTGTTGGAAAAAACATTGATTACGTTTTAGTAAAAACATATAACCCATATACTTACTTGCCAGTAAACGTAGTATTAGCTCGTGATTTGGTAGGTAAATATTTCAACGAAAAAGGAAAAGACGCTGACTTTGAAGCTTACAAAGATGGCGACAAAGTGATTCCTTGGACAGTGATTATGGAGTTGAAAGGTGCGCATTTGGAAGGTATCGAATATGAGCAATTGTTGCCATATATCCAACCAGACGCTCCTGCGTTCCGTGTCATCTTAGGTGACTTTGTTACAACTGAAGACGGTACAGGTGTGGTTCACACTGCTCCAACTTTTGGTGCAGACGACTTTAGAGTGGCTCAGCAAAATGGTGTACCTGCCATTATGGTGAAAGACGAGAATGGTAAAGAAGCTCCTATCGTAAACCGTCAAGGTCGTTTTGTCGCTGAAATTACGGACTTTGCAAACGAGCCAGTAAAAGAAGCTTACCTTTCGGACGAAGAGAAAGAAATCGAGCGTGAAAAACAAGGCCGTGACAAATACCTTTCTGTAGATGAGCGTATTGCGATTAAGTTGAAAACTGAAAACAAAGCATTCAACGTACAGAAATTTGATCACCCTTATCCACACTGCTGGCGTACCGACAAACCAGTCTTGTATTATCCACTTGACTCTTGGTTTATCCGTACTACTGCCGTAAAAGATAAGTTGATTGCCTTGAACAATACCATTAACTGGAAACCTGAATCTACAGGTACAGGTCGTTTTGGTAACTGGCTTGAAAACTTGGTTGACTGGAACTTGTCACGTTCTCGCTATTGGGGTACTCCGCTTCCTATCTGGCGTTCGGAAGATGCAGAAGAAGTGTGTATCGGTTCAACGCAAGAGTTAATCAATGCCGTAAAACACGCCTTGAAAGACGATGCTTTGAGTGCAGAACAAAAAGAGAAAAACCAAGCATTCTTAGATGCCGCTGATCAAGATACCCTTGATTTGCACCGTCCGTTCGTTGATGAGGTATATTTGGTATCTGCTTCGGGTAAAGTCATGACGCGCGAAACAGACCTTATCGACGTTTGGTTTGACTCAGGAGCTATGCCTTTTGCACAATGGCATTATCCATTTGAGAATAAAGATATTTTCGAAAAATCATACCCTGCTGATTTTATCTCTGAAGGTGTTGACCAAACTCGTGGTTGGTTCTTTACCCTTCATGCTATTTCAGCCATGATTTCGGATTCGGTTGCATTCAAAAACGTCGTTTCGACAGGTTTGGTATTGGATAAAAACGGTAACAAAATGTCAAAACGTTTGGGCAACGCTGTCGACCCATTCGAAACATTGAAGAAATACGGAGCTGACCCAACTCGTTGGTATATGATTACTAACGCGCAACCTTGGGACAACTTGAAGTTTGATTTGGCGGGTGTAACAGAAGTACGTAACAAGTTCTTCGGTACATTGACTAACACGTACAACTTCTTTGCTTTGTATGCTAATTTGGATGGCTATCATCCAACAGGCGAATTAGATAAGAGCATTGCCACAGAACTTGACCGCTGGATTTTGTCAAAACTTCAAACTTTAGTAAAAGAAGTTGACGAATCTTTCAACACGTATGAGCCAACCAAAGCTGGTCGTGCTATTCAAGAGTTTGTGAGTGATCACTTATCTAACTGGTATGTACGTTTGGGAAGAAGACGTTTCTGGAAGGGTGATATGACTGATGATAAAAAATCAGCGTATGAAACCTTGGCATATTGCTTAAAAACAGTTGCTCAATTGATGTCTCCAATCGCACCTTTCTATGGAGATTGGTTATTCAAAAACTTGACTAGCAACCAAGCTGGTGCATCAGAATCTGTACACTTAACAGATTTCCCTACAGTTCAGGCAGAATGGATTGATGAAAATCTTGAAACTTCGATGGACTTGGCACAGCGTATTTGTTCGTTGATTCACTCATTACGTAAAACTAATAAAATCAAAGTTCGTCAGCCATTGTCGAAAATCTTGATTCCAGTATTGAGTGAAAAAACGCGTGAGCAAATCCGTAGCGTAGATGATTTGATTAAGTCAGAGGTAAATATCAAGTCGGTCGAATACCTAGATGACGCATCGGGTGTATTGTCGAAAAAAGTAAAACCTAACTTCAAAGCACTAGGTCCTAAGTTTGGTCCACGCATGAAAGAGGTAGCAGCTTTGATTTCGGCTATGAGCAACGATGATATTGCTGTTTTGGAAAAAGAAAATCAATACACGCCAGCAGGTAGCGATATCGTAGTTACACCAGAACTTGTTGAAATTTTGACAGAAGACCTTCCTGGTTATCTTTCAGCCAAAGACAATGAGTTGACAGTTGCATTAGACATTACAATTACTGACGAACTTCGTCAAGAAGGTATTGCTCGTGAGTTTGTCAACCGTGTTCAAAACTACCGTAAGGATTCTGGTTTTGAAGTAACTGACAAGATTAAAATTGAATTGTTGGATACACAAGCTGAAGTTTCGGCAGGGGTATTGGCATTCAAAGAATATATCTCACAAGAAGTTCAAGCGGTTTCGTTAGAAGTAGTAAATACTTTGAGCGAATCAGTTGAAGTTGAAATGGAAGAATTGGTGCTACAATGGCGAATCGTCGTAGCCTAATTTATTGAGTGAGTTGGTGATTGAGTGGTTTAGTGATTTTTAACTCTTAATTACTTTTTCAAATAAATAAGCGCCGTAGGTAAAACAGCTTAAGTTGTTATATCTACGGCGCTTTCTTTTTGATGACTATTGCTAGTTCACGACTAAGCCTTGAACTAGCCAAATTTCTTAATAGCGTTCTCCTCTATTGCCAATTTTTATTATCGATTTCCTTCTCTTTTTCTCGTTAAAAAACTCACCGAATTCAATATAAAAACTAACGCTGTTACACAAAGTCCAACTATTTGCATTTGCGTAAAGTCCTTTGTAAAAAGTAACAGCACACCTATCGAAACGATTGAACCTAATAACGAAAAGAAAAGCAGGGCATTTTTCAGTGTAGTATTCATGATAGTTATGATTTGGTTTAAAATAATCCTTTAATTCGTAATGATAGAAAAATGATTGGCACTTCTATTTACCTTCTAATTGGTGTATATGGAATAGGCTCTTTGATATAAATGACTACTTCCATGTAACGAAAGTTTCCCACATATTTCGGACTAACAGAGGTAACAAGGGCATAAGTAAGATCTATTTCTTGTCCATTGATTAGCATATAATATTCATAATACACAGGTTTGGATATTCCCAATTTTAATATTTGGGAGTTTTTGTTGTTATAAATAATAATGGAATCGGAAACAGACAAGTCTTTGGTGAGTCTTTCTAACTGTTTTACAGTATTTAAACCATTCGTTCGATCTACAGGTAATGCAGTTTCTTCTGATTTACACGAGAAAAAAAAGGAAGTAATCAAAAGTAGTGAGCAGGGCAATAGGTTTTTCATTTTGAAGAGCTGTTGTTTATGTATGTAGAAAAATTATTGATAGCGCATATAATCAATGACTAAATTAAGTGTATTCTTCTAGAAATGCTTATTTTTTTGTTATAATCCACAGAATCAAGAATATAGACAAATATATTTTTAAAAAAAATATCAATCCTAGCAATCCAATCTTTCAACTGTCCCGTATATATTTTTGAATTCCAGCATTTATGAGACAATTAAAAAAACGATAGCATGCCTTCATTGGCATGGGTTCCTTTGTATTGTCTCTATTTTACGTTGAGCTGTCCTAAATCCATATATTCCACATTTACAAAAACTCATTTTTTTATTATGAAAAAGCTCTTTATTTTATCCGCACTAGTATTTGGTTCTGTTGTAGCATCTCATGCACAAGCACTTACAGGAACAGTTAATGGCGTATTAAATCCAGTTGTTGGCAATCTTAATGCCCCTGTAGTAACATCTAATGTTGCAAATCTTACAAGCCCATCAAACGGAGGTCTTACGGTTGTTTCAGGTACAAGTGGTTTAGTTAATACTGCAACGAGTAACGTAGCACGTTTGAATACATTTGCAGTAGTAAACACATTGTCAAACAACCCTACAGTAGCTAATCTTAATGTTAGCAATACACAAGTATTAGGAAACAATGTAAACAACAATACTACGGTTGCAACTAATTTATTGAACAATACCTCTGGAGCAAAATATATTTCGGCGACAGCCCCTACGACAGTAACAGGAGGTTTGGCAAATATTGGCATTACACCATCAGCTGCTGTGATTATTAATAAATAATTTTTAAATAAGGAGTTGTTTGTAAATATTTTACCCGCCATAACTCCTTAACCCGTAAAAATCAATTGGATAGCTGAAGCCACTGATAGGCATACGTGCTGAGTCGGTGGCTTTTTTATTAAACCATCAACAACCAC
This sequence comes from Flectobacillus roseus, assembly GCF_030056595.1. Classification (NCBI taxonomy): domain Bacteria; kingdom Pseudomonadati; phylum Bacteroidota; class Cytophagia; order Cytophagales; family Flectobacillaceae; genus Flectobacillus; species Flectobacillus roseus. The sequence continues at coordinate 150,113 of NZ_JASHIF010000011.1, read as the reverse complement.
CAGTATTTTGGTTGACCTATGAAAACTTTTTTCTTCATCATGACTTTTTTAGCAATAAGTCTGATGCCTGTCCGAGCGCAAAAGGTTTGGAATCTTCATCAATGTATCCAACATGCTCAAAACAATAACCTTCAAATCAAGCAAACTCGACTCAATCAAGAGTTAGCCTTGGAAAAAACTATTTACACCAAAACCGACCTCTACCCTACCGTTCAGTTTTCGGTTAGTCCGACGTTGGCTATGGGGCGTTCGCTTGACCCTACCACTTATCAATATGCCACCAATGGCTTTATCAATAATATTATGGGGGTCAATATGAACCAAGTATTGTGGGCGGGTGGTCGTAAAAAAAACTCCCATCAACAAAGTATCGTTGAACAAGAAATAGCGAGTTTACAAGAACAAAAAAATACTGTTGCCATCGCCATACAAATCACGCAGGCTTATTTTCAGATATTATTGCAGCAAGTTTATGTCAAAAGTGCTGAACGTCAGCTCGGTATTTCGAGTGAGCAACTAGCCGTTTTTCAAAAAGCCAATACCAGCAACCCCGACACAGCTTATAGCGTTTTGGAATGGCAAGCTCAAGTAGCCAACGATGAATTTACATTGACAAAGTATAAAAATGAGTTGAAAACAGCTCAAATTAATCTTGGTACACTTTTGGCATTGCCCGACCCTTTGGGCATCGAAATCGCAGAAATAAAAGACGAAACATTTACTGTAGATAGACCTATCGGTCAAAAAAAGGGGGAATATGATTTGTTTTATAAAATGGCGTACTGGCATCCGTCAACCAAAATAACTCAACTCAATCAGAAACTTGTAGCCCTGCAATATGATGCTGTCAAAGCCAGTGCCTATCCTACGATCTCATTGGCAGCAGGTGTTTCATTGCCTTTTTCAAGCCTTTTCCGTGAAGTTGACCAAGCTTATCTGGTTCGTACCGATACCATTCCTGTGTATTCGCAAGGGCAATTACGTTTGGCACTTTCACCAAACTACGCATACAGTTATAAAACAACCTCCTTTTTTTCTCAGTGGAAACAACTAGCAAGTGCGTATGTAGGTTTTCAAATCAATTTGCCTATTATAACAGGAGGTCTTCGAAAATACCAACAACAACAAGCAGCCATCAATATCGAAAATGCACATATCTCGATGCTTTCGGCACGAGCTGAGATTTATAAAGAAGCACTCTTGTCGACTAATAATTTGGAGGCTGCTATTTTACAATATCAAGCAGCACAAAAAACCTTACAAGTTTGGCAGGTATATTTTAACACTACCTTACAAAAGGTACAACGAGGAGAGGTAAAAATAAAGGATTTTGAATCCGTCAAAAATAGCTTTTTCACGATTCAACAAAATGCAGAAATCGCCAAATACGATTGGCTTTTGAAAAAGAAAATTTACCAATATTACAGCACTGGCAATATGGAGGATTTGTGAGTTATTGAGTGAATAATGGTTGAGCGATTATTTTAAAAATAGTAGTAGAGACGCAATGATTGCGTCTTAAGCCGAGTAAAATCTAGCAATTTTTCATCAAAAAAGCGGTCGGAAAATATTTTCCGACCGCTTTTTTGATACTATTTTTTAGTTTGCTACTGACAGATAATTTTTTCACCTTTTTTAGTCACTACATCATATTCGTAGTACTTTTTGGTGGTTTCTGTCGCTAAAGGTTGCCCAACTACCGAAACAGGTTTTGCACCATCAATACATTTCAAAAGCGGGTTTGACACCGTTCCTTTGGCTAGTTTTGCCCCTTTGATTTTCAACGGTACTTCAGAACGAATACGGCAAGTACCCCCTAATTTTGATAAGATAGTGGCATTTTTGAGTTTGCCATTTTCCCAAGTCATATCCACCTCAAAGCCTCCACGAGCTACCAATCCTTTCACTTGTCCTTTTTGCCAAGTGCTTGGCAACGCTGGTAATAGGTGTACTGCGCCAGAGTGTGATTGTAACAACATTTCGGCAATACCTGAAGTTGCACCAAAATTTCCATCAATCTGGAATGGCGGGTGAGCATCAAACAAGTTACGATATACCCCTCCTTTGTGATAGTCATATCCGTCAAATCCAATAGGACTCAAAAGGTTTTTGAGGATAATCATTGCGTGGTCGCCATCCAATAATCTCGCCCAGAAGTTTACTTTCCAGCCCATTGCCCAGCCTGTACCTGCATCACCTCTACGCAATAATGAATTTTTTACGGCTTTGAATAATTCAGGAGAAGTCCAAGGGTTTACTTGATTACTTGGGTGCAAGGCATACAAATGCGAAGAGTGACGATGATGTACATCTGTTTCTTCAAAATCCTCTGACCATTCCATTAAGTTCCCTTTAGCATTGATTCTGAAAGGTTGAAGTTTTGGTAATAATTCTTCCAATTGCTTCACAAAAGCAGGGTCTTGATTCAATGCTTTGGCTGCTTGATAACAATTGTTCAATAACTCACGAGTCAAGGCTAAGTCCATGGCTGTTCCTGCTGAGATAGCTAAGTTTTTTCCTTGATATTTATATTGATTTTCGGGAGATACACCAAAAGCTAACTCATAATAACCTGCATCGTTTTTATCCAAGAAACCAATTACAAATTCGGTAGCCCCTTTCATAACTGGATAAAACTCTTGTAAAAACTGTTTGTTGCCTGTGTACAAATAATGCTCATACACATGACTACACAACCAAGCTGCACCCATTTGCCAGTTGGCCCAAACAGGGTCGCCTGTACCAAAATCACCCACAGGAGAAGTCAAGCCCCAGATATCGGTATTGTGGTGCGCTACCCAACCTTTGAGGTTATAGTGTAGTTCAGCCGTTTTTTTCCCATTTACCGATAAATCTTTAATCAAATTCATCAATGGCTCAGTCAATGGCGAAAGATTACACATTTCGGCAGGCCAGTAATTCATTTGCACGTTGATATTGGTCGTATAATTTGAGCTCCACGGCGGGCGCACCATATTATTCCAAATACCTTGTAAGTTAGCAGCCTGACCGCCATGACGAGAGGACGAAATCAGTAAGTAACGACCATAATTAAACAAGAGCGCTACCATTTGTGGGTCGGCATCTTTGGCATAGTTGACAATACGCTTATCAGTCGGGATATTGGCTGTGCCTTTACTTTCCAATGCCAAGTCTACACGGCCATACAGTGCGTGATAATCTTGATAATGCATTTTACGAATACTTTCATACGAACGTCCTGATGCCAAACGCATCCATTCTCCAGCTTGCTTTGAAGGCTCTAAACCCTCCAAACCAGGCGACTTGAAACGTCCATTGTAACTTGTTGCAGCTACCACATACACTTCTGCCTCAGAGGCATTTTCCAAGACCAGCTGATTATCTTTAACACTTACCTTACCTGTGGCAGATTTGATTTGTACCCAAACCTCCGCTTCCATTCCTTCGCCATTCCAATCGTCGTATTGAACGGCTTCTTCTGGCTTAAAGCCTCCTCTGTAATTGGGTTCTACATGTTTAGGTGCTTTCAATCTGATTTTTAAGATATTACCATCAATCCAAACCTTATTCTTCATCAAAGACGAAGCTCCAATCGTAAAACCTAAACTACGCCCCCCGTTAGCAGTCAGGCGCATAGCCATTGCTTTATCAGGGAAGCTAACTAGTAGTTCACGCTCATAAGTAGCCTTAGGTGTGCTATAGCGAACATGAGTGGTAGAAGTATTCAAATCCAAGTCACGGTAATACTCTCCAATTTGGGTAGTATCCGAAAATGTCATCGTAAGATCGGCAAGAGGCTGATACGACTGTGTAAATGCGCCTTGGAGTTTTTTAGAAAGCTCCTCTGCTTCGGCGTATTTCTTTTGTTTCATCAATGCCTTTACTTCAGGGAAGTACTGAGCTGCATTGTGATTGTTCCAATCTTTGGGAGCACCCGACCAAAAATCGGTATGGTTAAGCTGAATGAGTTCTTTGCCAGTACGACCAAAAACCATAGCACCCAAATGACCATTACCAATAGGGAGCGCTTCTACCCATGTTTTGGCTGGTGAATCGTACCACAATTTATCGGTTTGTGCAAAAGACTGCACACCTATAAGCGAAGCACAAGCCCATAAAAAAAGTTGTTTCATGAATGAATTGAATTTAGATAGTTTGATTATCAGTAGGAAGTATTAGTGCTGAATTGTGAGTTGTAAATTAGTACTGTACGAAGGATTTCCAACTATTGCGGATTTGGGATTTCTGATTTCGGAAATAAAGAAAATCATCTTTTTTTTTACAAAATACAGAAGGTTACAGTTCCGAAATCCAACATCCAATATCCGAAATAAATGGTTTTATAATTCTTCGTACACTACTAGTTGTAAATTGTGAATGTAAAATTTACATTGAGTAGAAGCACCAAATTTGATTTAAGTTGTGTGCTTTAGGCTTTCAGATAACAGCTTTGGGCGGTGGACTTTGGATATTAAAAACATTTTAACACTCTTTACTCTTTGCCTTTTGCCTGTTGCCTTGTGCCTCAACAAATAACTTAAATCTTATCCTACATGATCACTTATTACTTAAATAATCGTCTTTAAAACACTGATAACAAAAGGGGAAGCCTCTCAAAACTACTCAAAGGCTGTCCTGCCACAGAAACTTTTGCGCAGGTCAAGGTGTTTTTCTTAAAAGCTTAGGTTCGTAAACATTTTCCAGCAATTGCAGACCTAAGGATTACATTTTCATTTTTTAAACAAAAACCAGATATGTTAAACTTTGAATTGCAGAATCCTACCAAAATTCTTTTTGGAAAAGGACAAATAGCCAACATTGCCATAGAAATTCCTGCTAACGCTCGTGTATTGATGACTTACGGTGGTGGTAGTATCAAAACCAACGGTGTTTACGAACAGGTTATCGAAGCCTTGAAAGGTCATGAAGTAGTGGAATTTAGTGGAATTGAGCCTAACCCTACCTATGAAACACTCATGAAAGCTGTAGAAATCATTCGTACTCAAAAGCTTGATTACGTATTAGCTGTTGGTGGAGGTTCGGTGATTGATGGTACTAAGTTTATCGTAGCGGCAGTAGACTTTGAAGGTGAACCTTGGGATATTTTGGCAAAGTCTATCCGTACAACTCAAGCTATGCCATTTGGTACAGTATTGACTTTACCTGCTACAGGGTCTGAAATGAACTCTGGTGCAGTAGTAACTCGCGTGGCAACGCAAGAAAAACTGAGTATGGGCGGACCAGGTTTATTCCCAAAATTCTCGGTATTAGACCCAGAAGTAATTAAAAGTATTCCTGTTCGTCAGTTACGCAATGGTATTGTAGATGCTTACACACACGTATTGGAGCAATATATGACTTATCCTGCTAATGCTTGGCTTCAAGACCGTTTTGCAGAAAGTATTTTACAGACTTTGATTGAAGTTGCACCAAAGATTTTGGCCGACCCAAGTAATTATGAAGCTGCCGCCAACTTTATGTGGAGTTGTACTATGGCACTTAATGGTCTGATTCAAAAGGGTGTACCTACCGACTGGGCTACACACATGATTGGTCACGAACTTACGGCTTTATACAATATCGACCATGCCATGACATTGGCTATTATTTTCCCGAACCTATACCGTAATCGTTTTGACAACAAAAAAGAAAAGTTGGCACAATACGGCGAACGAGTATGGAATATTACCGAAGGTTCTATCGAGGAAAAAGCGAATGCTGCTATTGAACGTACAGTAGCTTGGTTACATGAATTAGGAGTAAAAACACGCTTATCTGAATACACAAGCGACTATGCTCACACTGGCGAGTTTATCGAAAAGCGTTTCACCGAAAGAGGCTGGAAAGGACTTGGCGAACGCCGTGATATTACTCCAGAAGTTGTAAAAGAAATTGTAGAAATGAGCTACTAGGAACAAATTTGAGTGATGAATTGTGAATGATGAATTAGGTCTTTCAAACCATTGCGGATTTGGAATTTCTGATTTCGGAAAAAAGGGCTTAAGTATTAGTCCTGTACGAAGTTTCAAATTTTGTTTTAAAAATAAAATTGCAGTAGTGGCAACCCTTGCGGTTGCCCAACTCAACATGGCAACCGCAAGGGTTGCCACTACTGCAAAAATGCTAATGATAAGAACACTTTTGAACAAAATAAAATCTTTCGTACACTACTAATCCGATATTCAAAAAAGAGAATGTTTGAACTTCTTCGTCCATTCACAATTCATCACTCACAATTCATCACTCATACTTACTCCCCTCCGAAATAGAATTGATTCTTTCATTAATTCATAGCTCATCATTCTCAATTCAAAAAAGCTAGCTTATCTTTGTTCTTACACACTTGCTTTTGAGAACAATTTCTAGAATGAAAAGCTTCTTTCTTTTTCCCATACCACTAAATAAAAAATTATACTTTACTGCAACAATTCTTTTTGTATGCTGTTTAGGAAATCTAAGTCTTGCCCAACCTGTATTCAACAAAAACCAATTTATGGAAATGAGTGCAGCACAGCGTTATCGCTATGTGCATGATTATCCATTCTGGAAAGTTGCCAATGTAAATCAATTATCTTCACTACTGGCACAAATGGTTGAAGTAGCTGACTCCAAAAAAGACTATCACACCCAAATAGCACTCAGCTATTACCTTGCATTAATTGGAAACAATGTTGGTTTTAAGTTTCCCAAAGGAAAACCAGCGAGTATCTTCGGAGAATTGGAAGAAATGCAAAAAATTGCTATTCAGCAAGGTTATGAGGCTGAAGCATTGATTGCCGCTGCTTCATTAACCAATAGTTTGTATTTGGGTCAGAGGATTTCGAGCGAACAGTATTATGTAGATATACAAACCTCACTGGAACAACTACAAGAGCTTGGATTTGAAAAGTGTAGAGACTATAACATTGCCTCTATCCTATTTGACTTTAGTAAAAGTCTTTGGGATTTGGGTGATTTTGATAAAGCCTATTTATACCTACGAATTGCCGAACGATATATCGAGCCTACTATAGAGGGTGGATTTCATTATACGCAGGTATTAAGTTATTTACAAACCTATTGGAAAAACAAAAAAGAGTACAGCAAATCGATGATTTATGCAAAAAGGATTTTAGCTTTTCATCAAAACTTCCACTCAGATATACCCGAACACAAATATTGGAGTGAATTTTGGCTAAATTTTGCTTCCATCGACATAGCTTCACTATTACTAGATCAGGGAAAAATTAAAGAGGGAGAAATTTATGCCAGTAAAGGATTTCAGCTTATCAAATCGCGCCTTTCATTAGATACTGTTGTATCAAAACAAGCCGAATTTGATGCCTTGATGGTATTGATTCCTGTAAAATTAAAGTTAAAAAAAATCAATGAAGTGGCTCCACTTCTAAAGCTTGCCAATAATATCAAAACCTCACTAGAGCCAAATGGGAAACTTGACTATTTCAAGCCACTTCGACTCTATAAATATTCTTCAGAATACTACGAAAAAGTAGGTGGTTATGCGGAGGCTTTACGATATACCCATTTGGCACAAATGCTTCAAGATAGCCTCAATCGCCGAAATGATGCCCAAAAACTATCGCAAATGCAATTGCGCTATGAAGTAGAAAAGTATGCCAACCATGTAAAAGCCATTGAAAGTGAAAAGCAATTACAAAAGTATTTGCGCAACGCCATCATTTTGATTCTACTACTGGTGCTAGGATTGGTATATGTCAACCACCAACGTTTGAGACATAAACACCGCGAGCAAGAAAGTGAGCTGGAAACGGCCCAAAAAGAACTTGCTTGGCAAACTAATCATTTCCGTAATATGTCGGAGCTTATTGAAAATCTTCGACAAGAAAATGAAAAGCTCAATGCTTCTGACAACCAGCATGAGCATTTCGAAAAACTTATTTCGTCTACCATTCTTACTGATGAAGGTTGGACAAACTTCAAGCGTATGTTTGAAAAAGTACACCCAGGTTATATGCAATCCGTCAAAGAAAAATACCCTGATCTCACCAATGCCGAACTCCGCTTGCTGATGCTCGAAAAACTAGATTTGAGTACACAAGAAATGGCAAATATGATTGGCGTAAACAAAAACACGATACATCAGACTAGATTACGTTTAAGAAAAAAAACCTTGGATAGAAATTAAAAGATATTGATAAGCTTCTGTTTATGAAAAAGTTGGCGTTTTGTCAACTTTTTGTCATCCCAAATTTTCTTAGTATTCCATCCTTCCCTATCATATTTGTCGTGCTAATCTTGTCAAGCTTTGGTACGACAAATATGCTTTATGCTTGTAGATTCAAAGCAATTGTTTCCTAAATACAAACCACTTGACCTGAACCCAACTAATTTTTTTCACTAAACTAATTTCTTATCTCTAACACACATAAGTAGTAATGCAGAATTATGAGTTGTGAGTTACATTTTACGCTTTAGGCAATAAGCCGTAGGCATAAGGCAAGCACACAACCAAAATCTAATTTTACCCACTTAGTAATTTATTATATAGGATTATACGAACAAATTTATGGTAATACCTCTACCTTGAGGGCAACGGCACAAAGCGTTTTACAACGAAAGAGATGTTGGTCATTTGACTAAATATTCACTTTGTGCCTGACGCCTAATAGTAATGAGTTTTTCAAAATTGATTCAGACGGACTAGCAAAACCAACTTGACACCTCTCAACGTTTATAAAATCATCATTCCTTTTCTCGTAATACCTCCTATATACACCATCGTAAATACTTTAATGATCATGTATGTTTTCTAAAATTCAGTAAAAAACTTATGCAACAAAAAACTACTTTTAGTTTATTCCTTCTTTATGTATGTCTCATTAGTTACAGCAATGTAACAAAAGCCCAATCCCTAAGCGGCTCTTCTCATAAATTAGGTCTTAGTTTAAACCTTGGCACTACCCCAGGGTTAGATATTGGCTATGCCATCAGTCCAAAAATAATTGCACGTTTGGGCTATAGCTATTTCAAATACAACACAAACACCACTGCCAAAACTTCGGGTGAAGACGTAAAGTTGGGAGGAGATGCCAACGTATCTATTGCTAGTCTTTCCTTTGAATATCATCCATTCAAAAGAAGTAGTTTCAAATTGATAGGAGGAGCTTCTTACTTTGACAAAGGGCAAATTGCATTGGTAGTAACCCCAACAGGCACTTACAAATTTGGAAGCACGAGCTTTAGTCCATCAGACCTAGGAAACGTACAGTTTACAGTCGATTATGGCAAACAATATGCGCCTTTTGCTGGCATTGGCTTTGGACGAACTGTTCCTAAAAGAAGAGTTGGTTTTGGCTTTGAAGTAGGTTCCTATTATACGCAAACACCTAAAGTTACCTTAACTGGTGATAAAAGACTAAGCAGTATGAGCGAACAACAAGCCAAAGTTCAAGAAAACATGAAAGACTGGAAATACTGGCCAGTTGTCAATCTGAGATTAGCCATCAGACTAGACTAAACTTTTCTCTTTTAATCCATCTTCTTTTTATTTCTGATGAAAAAAATATTTACTTCTATATTCCGTCCTGCGGTACTTCTTTCGCTTGGACTAGCTCTTACTTTTGGTTGTCAACAAATTAATCCACTTGAAGGCGTAGAGCTTACTGTCAACAACAATATCTATAAATCTCCTATTTTGATTCAGTTTGTAGATGCCAATCCCAACAGTAAAACTTTACCCAAAGATTTAACTGTAACAATTTCAGGACCTGGCAAAGACCTTGTTTTTACAGATCTTGGAGGAAAAGACTTTAAGGTATCAGGTAATTTACTTTCGGTAGTATTAGGACAAAATGCCAACCCAACCGAAAGTGCCCCTGTAGAATTTACAGTTTCTGTCAAAGGTCCCAATTACGTGTCTACCAACTACAGTATCGTAGTAACCGATTTAGAAAGTGCTACTTACGAAGTACCATTGACAAACCTTAATGCATTACCAGATGGCGTTGGCGCTGTTTCCAAAACAACTTTATTAGCCACTGGCGAAACTATTACGGTTCCTGCTACATCTTCAAAACCAGAGGTAGCCAAAATCTCTATTGCACCTGGTACACAACTAAAAGATGAAAATGGTTTGGTGATTAACGCTACCAATGTTTCGAGTACCATTGTGCAATACGGAACAGGTACAGAAGAAGCAGCCAATAGCCTACCAAACGAAGGTGAAGGAAATACCATTAAGTATAAAGATGGAACTACTGATTTTGGGACATTCCTATCAGCAGGTTTTGTGGATATCGAAATGACTGCTGGTGGTAAAAATGTTAAAAGTTTCTCAACGCCATTGGATGTAACACTTTCTCTTAATCCAAGCTATGAAGATCCAGAAACAGAAGCTCCCATGAACGTAGGCGATCAAATTCCTGTATGGAGTTATGATAAAGCTAAAGATGAATGGACAGAAGAAGGAGTTGCCACTATTGCAAAAGATGCCAATGGAAATTTGGTTGCCAACTTTAAAGTATCCCATTTGTCAATATGGACAATTTCTAGAAACTATAAGGGCAAAACTTGTGGCACCAAAACTATCAGAATAAAAGTAAATTCTGACGTTAGATATGGTACTTCCAAATTTAGTGCAAAGATTACATACTCTAAAAATGGAAAAGCAAAGTTCAGTAAGAGCTTTAATAATTTTAAAATATCTAATGGTTCAAGTTATAACATTAAAGTAAAACGAGTACCTAGTGGTTATACAGGACGTATTGTTGTTACTCCTGTTGGTACCTCTCCAAATACTACTTCGAAAGGTGGCTCTAAATCTTTTAAGTCTTGTAATAACGCCGTAGTAATAGTAGATGTAAAAGTTAAAGAGACAGCTCCGGACATTCCTACACCAACAACCACCACTGATACCGAATCTGATGCAGTAAAAGTAAATCTTGACTTTACAGCGGCATGTATTAGCAAAAATATCAGTATCAAACCTACAGTTTGGCTAAAACTCGTAGATGATACCAACACAGAACAATTAGTCAGTGTGGTGGAAGGAAAAGCTATTATTGGTATGAAGAAAGGAGTAAAATATACTTTAACTGCTACTTATAATGGAATTGATTTCTCTGGAGAAGTTACCATCAACGGAGATAAGGCTACCATCGTTTCGTCAACAGGTCTGAATGGTTCTTTCCCAATTGATGCAACAACTGGGGAAGTTAATGCTACTGTTATTTATCCACTCAATAATTGTCAGTAAATAGATACAAAAATGCCATCAAGTAACAAATCTCACAAAGACTTTATTACTTGATGGCGTTTATTTCACTTTCCACTAAATAAAACCTGAACTCATGAAAACGTCTATCGCTTCTATAAGCCGTAGCGGTTTATTATTATTTATGATTCCTCTTTTGTTTTCGAGTTGTCAAAATATTAATCCGTTTAATGATATTCGATTTCCCAATAATACAAGCAACTATCATACTCCAATCCTCATTGAGTTTGTAGATGAAGAGCAACCCAACATTGTGTTTCCTAAAAATCTAACCATTTCAATTTCAGGCCCAGACAAAAACCTAGTACTCAGTGACCTTGAAAGTAAAAATCATAAAACCGCTGGCAACTTGCTATCGTTGGTACTTTCGCCAAATGCCAAGCCAAGTGTTGAGCATCCTATTAGTTTTACTATTACAGCCCAAGGAAAGCACTACGAGCCAGTTAGTAAAAATATCACTATTTCGACTTTATCAAATCAATCCTTCACAATTCCGCTGAGTAATAGGCTATGAAGATTTTATTCCATATCTGCTTTTGAGGCATTCTTCCGAATCACACTATTCTTGCGGCCATAAGTATAATAAATCACCATACCTATAGCCATCCACACAATCAGTCGAATCCACGTATCTAATGGTAAAAATGCCATCATTCCTACACAAGTCAATATTCCCATAATTGGAACGAATGGCACCCATGGCGTTTTGAATGAACGTGGAGTATCTGGGTTCGTTTTTCTTAAAACTAAAATACCCCCACAAACTACAACGAATGCTAATAGCGTCCCAATACTGGTCATTTCGCCAACGACATCAATAGGAACAAGAGCCGCAAATAGGCTCACGAACACACAGAATAAAATATTTGATTTCCAAGGAGTACGGAATTTGGGATGTACTTCAGAGAAGATTTTAGGGAGAAGTCCATCTTTGGACATACTAAAAAATACTCGTGACTGCCCCATCAAATCGACCAAAATTACGGAGGTATAACCCACCAAAATTGCTAAAATCACCAATTGAGATAACCACGCATACGGCGTTTGTTGAATAGCCACCGCCACAGGCGCTGCATTGTTTTTGAAAGTAGTATAATGCGAAAGACCTGTCATTACGTGTGCAAAAAGCACAAATAAAACGGTACAAACCAACAAAGAACCAATAATACCAATAGGCATATTACGCTGTGGGTTTTTAGTTTCTTGTGCCGCTGTCGAAATAATATCAAATCCTAAGAAAACAAAAAATACCACGCCTGCGCCACGCAAAATGCCTGACCAGCCATATTCACCAAATATACCCGTGTTAGCTGGAATATAAGGTTGGTAATTTTGTGGTTGCACATAATTCCATCCCAAAGCAATAAATACCAGTACCACCGCCACTTTGAGCGATACCACAATAGCATTCCAAATAGCAGAACCTTTGGTACCTCGCATCAAAATAAAGGACATAAACACCACTACTAAAGCGGCAGGTAAGTTGAACAAACCATGAATTTGTTGTCCATCAGCCAAAGTGACTTTTTCGAATGGAGAATGTACTAATTGAGGTGGAATATAAAGTTGATAATAAGCCAAAAACTTCACCAGATAGTTTGACCAACTAATAGCCACTGTAGCCGCTCCAACAGAGAACTCTAGCACCAAGTCCCAACCGATAATCCAAGCTACTAATTCGCCGAGTGTCGCATAAGAATACGTATAAGCACTTCCCGCAACAGGAATCATAGCTGCAAACTCGGCATAGCATAAGCCTGCAAAAGCACAGCCTATGGCCGCTACTACAAAAGAAAGCGTTACCGCTGGACCAGCATTATTAGCCGCTGCCAAACCTGTAAGTGAAAATAAGCCCGCTCCAATAATTACCCCTAAACCGAGCATAATTAATTGAAAGGCATTGAGAGAACGTTTGAGTGTTTTTTCGCCAGACTCCTCCGATTCTTGGATGAGCTGTTCGATGGGTTTGATGTATTTCACTGTGATTTAGTTTGTTGAATAATATTTTACAAAGGTAGGTCAGGATACGCTTATTTACTAGAGTAACATTATAGATTTTGTATGATTAACAGAAAATGGCAAATTTGGCTTTAGCCCATATGCCGCAAGTATTAGGCAAAATGTTTACTGGATATGCGATAAAATCCTCTGGAACTTTTAGCTGATGGTTTAAAGCTAAAAACTATGAACGCTTACACCTCATTCCCACACAACTCCGTAAGCGTATCCCTCAAAAAATTCTTATCTTGCATATTCAATCAACCTTTGAAACGCTTAATGAAAATAACGCATTACTTCATCAAAACCTTAGCTATCCTTGGTTTAGCAAGTTCGGGGGCTTTGGCTCAATCAGAGCTTTTTCCGAATGCCAATCAAAAATGGGTAGATTCTGTATTTAAAACGCTGACAGTTGACCAAAAGATTGGTCAATTGATGATGCCTCGTGCTAATTACAACGCTACTTATGATACGACTCGCCTCAACCAAATCGTAAGGGATTACCACGTGGGTGGATTAGTTTTCTTCGCTGGAAATCCTAGCAAACAAGCCGTATTAGTCAATAAGCTACAAGCGATGGCTAAAGTACCTATGCTCATTGGCATGGACTTGGAATGGGGCTTAAGTATGCGTCTCGACAGTACAACGCGTTTTCCCTATCAGATGGCTTTAGGGGCCATGCAAGGCAATACCCAGCTACTCGAAGAAATGGGTTATCAAATTGCACTTCAGTGTAAGCGCATAGGTGTACATGTAAATTATGCGCCAGTTGTTGATATAAATAATAATCCCAACAACCCTGTTATCAACTTCCGCTCATTCGGCGAAAACAAATATCAAGTAACGCAAAAAGCCATTGCTTACATGAAAGGCTTACAACGTGGTGGGGTTATTACTTCTGCGAAGCACTTTCCTGGGCATGGCGATACAGGAACCGATTCTCACTACGATTTGCCTTTGATTAGTCATAATCGTACTAGATTAGATTCTTTGGAATTGTATCCTTATCGTGAACTTATCAAAAATGGTTTACAGGGAGTTATGGTAGCGCACCTAAATATTCCTGCTTTGGATACTACCAAAAACTTAGCTTCGACGCTGTCAAGGAAAGTCATTACGGATTTGTTGCGTAAAGAGTTAAATTTCAAAGGTTTGGTATTTACCGATGCCATGGATATGCAAGGGGCAGTAAAGTTTTTCCCTGAAGGAACTGCCAACGTAAAAGCCATTCTTGCAGGAAATGATATTCTTGAAACATTTGTGGATGTTCCTGCGGCATTTAATGCCATCAAAAAAGCACTTTTAAGTGGCGAAATCTCTCAAGCTGATATCGACGAACGTGTAAAAAGAATCCTATTGGCAAAATCATGGGCTGGACTAGATAAATACAAAGCGATAGATACCAAAAACTTGATTGATGACCTAAATCCTCGTTTTTCAGACTTGCTCAATCGTCAGTTAGCTGTTAATACAGTTACTTTACTTCGTAACAAAAAAGACCTTATTCCTTTACAGAATCTTGATACCTTAAAAATTGCCTCATTGGTTATTGGAACACCAGCTTTTGGGTCGAAACCTGTAACGGATTTCCAGAAAATGTTGGGCAATTACACGGCTGTAGAACATTTTAACTTAGACGAAAACTCGGCTGATAGTACAATTGCTAAAGTTGAGGAGGCACTCAAATCGTACAATTTGGTAATTATGGGTGTGAATGGGCAAAATATTCGCCCTGCTAAAAATTATAATATCCTCCCTAAAACACAGGAGTTGGTTAAGAGATTTAGCAATGCCAAAACCATCATCACGCTTTTCTCGAATCCTTACACATTAGGGAAATTTGAAAACTTGGAAAATGCGGCAGCTTTGGTTCAAACTTTCCAAGAAACACCTTTTACACAAGAAGCTGCAGCACAAGCCATATTCGGAGCTACTCCTATTACAGGTAAACTTCCTGTGACAGTAAATACTGCGTTCAAATACAATGATGGTATTACGACCAAAGCTCTTCAGCGTTTTGAATATACCGTTCCAGAGGCTGTAGGGATAGATTCAAAATATTTAGGCGCTCGCATTGATTCAATTGTTACGACAGCTATCGACCGTAAGGCAATGCCAGGTGCGGTTGTTTTAGTCGCTAAAAATGGTAAAGTAATTTTCCATAAAGCTTATGGAAAACATACCTATGAAGGAAATCAAAAGGTAGCTTTAACTGATTTGTATGACTTGGCTTCGGTTACCAAAATTAGTACCTCAGTAGCCGCGATGATGCGTATGAGCGATGAAGGAAAATTCTCTTTGAGCAGTACCATGGGCGATATGATTCCAGACTGGAAAAACTCCAATAAAGCTGGATTGGTGTACAAGGATATTTTGACGCACCAAGCACGCCTAAGAGCATGGATTCCATTCTGGCAAGATTGTATCGACTCTACCAAAATGTTATTGGCAAGCAAAGTATATCAAGATAAAATTGCTGCGCACGGGTATCCAGAAGGATATAAAATTACGTTTTGGGAAAAACTTTTCAGTCGTAAAAAAGCTTATGCTCGTATCGAAAAAGCAATACAGTCTGACAAAAAACTTTGGGCTGAATGTGTGAATATCTCCACACAACCAACCATTTGGAAGCACCATACTTTTGCGGCTGAAAAATCTAATGATTATTCTATCCAAGTAGCAGAAAACCTTTGGATTCATAAAGATTATCACAATGTGCTTTACAAGGCGATTGAAGATTCGCCTTTGCGTGAGAAAAAAGAATATGTCTACTCAGATTTGTCGTACTATATGTATCCACAAATCATTCCTCGTCTGACTGGTAAAGATTGGGAATCTTTCTTAAAAGATACTTTCTACAAACCATTGGGTGCTACTACGTTGACTTACAATGCTCGCTTGCATTATGACTCAAACAAAATTGTACCAACAGAATATGACTCTCTTTTCCGTAAAACACTCATCCACGGACGAGTACATGATGAAGGTGCTGCTATGCTCAACGGTATTTCGGGACACGCAGGTTTGTTTGGAAATGCCAACGATTTAGCAAAATTGATGCAGATGTATTTGCAAAAAGGATATTATGGAGGCAAGCGTTTTATCAAAGAAAGTACTTTGAACGAATGGACGAGCTATCCATTCAGTGTAGCAGAAAATAGTCGTCGTGGTATTGGCTTCGATAAGCCCGACCGCAAAAAGCCAGGCATTAGTGCTGCTCCAAGTGCCCCAGCTTCGAGCTTTGGACACTCAGGTTTTACAGGAACTTATACTTGGGTTGACCCCGACAATCAATTGGTGTATGTATTCTTAGCCAACCGAGTATATCCCACACGCAACAATTCCAAATTGTCAGACCTCAATGTTAGAACCAATATCAATGAGGTAATCTACGATGCTATCAAAAGAGGTATTAAGAAATAAGGTTTGAAATGGAGAGGATGTGACGATTTGAAAATTTGATGATGTGACGATTTGAAAATGCAATAAACCTCCATTTTGATATAATTGTAAAAGCGCCCTATATACGACAGATAAAATTTGTCGTATATAGGGCGCTTTTTTTATCACTGGTTCAAGTCTGTGACTTGGATCTATTCTTTCAAAAGTTTATAACTTTACGATTCCGTTCGTTACTGGCACAATTATGAAGATAAGAACAAGAAAATAGGACTATGTTTAATTTTTATAATTTATTTCAAAATAAACATATATCTGTTTGATATACTTGGCTTTCTTGTGCCAGATATGCACCTCTGGAGAGGATACTCAGGAAAAAGGAAATCAAATAGAAATTCTATTCTTTTAACATTTTCAAACATGCTCTGAACAGATTACAGCATTTCTATAAATTCTAACAAGGAATCCGCAATTTTAAAATATTTAAAATCATCTACTTCTCTAAAATCCATCCAGAAAATTTGCCCTACAATCTCGTATCTTAGACCTATAGCAATTGAGGCATTTGTCCCCGTTGACCCTATAACTAGATAATCGTGCATATCTATATCTATGAATTCATTAAGTTCTTCTATGTACCATAGATACCAATTTTCCCAACTTACAGGAGCCCAAAAACTACTAAATCTGTCTTCATCTTCATCATAAAGAATAGCCTCAGTTTCTAGATACATATTTTCTCCTACATCATAATATAATGGAAGTATTTCTGTTAAGGCTTGGGGAACTTTTGTTCCAATCGTTTGCTCCAATGATTCAATATCAAAAGAATTTATAAGACTATCTTCATGAAATTTTCTTGATATTTTTACAATCAATATTTCTTGTATTTTTGTTAGCTTCATTAGTTATTATTGAAGAGGAACCTGAAGAGTTACCAATCTATACGACACTAGATCAAGAGTTTATAACTTTACAGTGAACTGAATTCCTTTATTCCAACGTGATTAATTCAATCTCAAAATCTGAATCATTTAGTGCTTGCAAAATCGCATCTACCCCATCAAGTGCTGAACCCATATCTAGTGTGAAGAGATAGACGTTTTTCTTTTTCTTTTCATAGCTACAATTATGGATTAAGCCTAGATTTGTCATGTCGTTTTCGTCAAAATCATCTTTTAGCAGACTTTTTTGGTTATACGATTCAATAGCATTTCCGATAAATTCAGCTAAAATTTCGATGTTGACAGGGGTCTTTATCCTAATGCCAATATCTGGAAATGAAGAACCAAACCAGCCCATTTCCCGAATCTTAAACCGATAGAGCTTTTTGTCTACTGTCGCTTCTTTAGTAGAACGTTTCCACATATATTCGTTACGTTCAACAACCTGCTGTAATCGTTCTTGTGATGGCATATTTTCAATCCAAAAGCTGATTTCTTTGTCTGCGACATCATCAGAAGCTAATACAATACTGCCATCTGATGAACGCCAGTGAAGCTCTACATCCCAGATTCTCAATGCGGCTTTTGCAACTAACACGTCAATCATGCAAAAGTGGTATATTGAATTATTAACATCGCTTTTACGAATATATAACCCTATCCACAAAAGTGATTCTTTCACATGGGGAACAACTTCCGATTTAATAATAGGAACGACAAATGATTCGACTTTTTCTAAGAAGGATTCTGAACACCTACCTTCTGAAATATTTATTTTCATGACTTTAACTTTGGGGGCTTTGGTTTAATTCTCTGTAGTCTATCCTACAACTGGTTCAAGTCTGTGACTTGGACCTATTCTTTCAAAAGTTTATAACTTTATCATTCCATTTGTCACTGGCATAATTATGAAGATAGGGACAAGTAAACAAACTTTAGTTCTTAATAAACTAGCTAACATAAATTTAATTTCTACAACAACATGAAAAAAGTACTTTTAGGCATTGGGCTTCTTATCTCATTTTTTGTCATCAGGCATTTTACCTTACAAAGAGTCTGGGATTTTGATATTTATGAAATGGATGGAGGCATCGCATACTCTAGTGTAAATACGCCATTTCGTGCGAGTTCACATAAAATAACAATTGAAGGATATTTGGAAAATGATGCCTTATTGTCAGTCATTTATTATAATGAACATTCATCGTGGTACGAAATAAAAGAGAATTGGGGTAAATCATACATCCAACATCCATTTATAGTCCTAAAAAAAGGCAAAATCAGAAAGGAAATTATCACTGATATTCTTTCTGCACCAGTTGACCTTTACAATATTATACTAATCCCGCAAGAAGCTCTTAAAGCTCCTTATAAGAATTCTCAAATAGGGAAATTACATATCCGAGTGGAACTCTATCAATATCGAAGTCCATTATTCTTGTAACTCTTGTTTATTGGAATTCAAAGGTTGAACCATTGTGATTTTTTACTCAGCTTAAGACGCAATCATTACGTCTCTACTGCCAGAATACAGTTTTTAAATTAATCACTCATTCGCTCAATCACTAAATCGCTAAATTCAGTCTAGTAAAAACACTTAAACTCTTCTTTGCCAGTACTTAATCTTTTCACTTTTTCTAGAAATTAAAACTTTCTACTAATAACCTGAAAAATAAAGGGTTGCGAGACTAAGGCTAATTGAAAAATTGCCTGATAAGCGTAAAAAAATGTTTTCACAATCCATTTTTTAAGAGTATTTTTACTGTGTTAATACAAGAAACGCTTGGTTTTTATCATTATTTAATGATTTGTTAATACAAAACCAACCTCACAATTATTCAATCACAATTTGCGAAATGGCAACAGCAACTTTCACGCTCGAAAGAGATACTGAAATTTTTAACTTGATTAACCAAGAAGCACACCGCCAAGAATTTGGTATCGAATTGATTGCTTCTGAAAACTTCACATCTAAGCAAGTAATGGAAGCACAAGGCTCTGTGCTTACCAACAAATATGCAGAAGGTCTTCCAGGCAAACGTTACTATGGTGGTTGCGAAGTAGTTGACCAAATCGAAAATATCGCTATCGAACGTGCCAAAGCTCTTTTTGGTGCTACTTGGGCTAACGTGCAACCTCACTCTGGTGCACAAGCTAATGCAGCAGTATTTTTGTCTTTCTTGAACCCTGGCGATAAAATCCTAGGTTTCAACCTTGCACACGGAGGTCACCTTTCTCATGGTTCTCCAGTAAACTTTTCAGGTAAATACTTCCAACCATTCTTTTATGGTGTAGAAGAAGAAACAGGTTTGATCGACTGGGACAAAGTAGAAGCTACAGCCTTGAAAGAGCGTCCAAGATTGATTATCTGTGGTGCATCTGCGTATTCTCGTGACTGGGATTATGCTCGTTTGCGTAACATCGCTGACCAAGTAGGTGCTTTGTTGTTGGCAGATATTTCTCACCCTTCTGCTTTGATTGCAAAAGGTTTGTTGAATAACCCAATGCAACATTGCCATATCGTTTCTACGACAACACACAAAACGTTGCGTGGTCCTCGTGGTGGTTTGATTATGATGGGTCAGGATTTTGAAAACCCATTCGGTTTCAAAACATTGAAAGGTGATTTGAAAACAATGTCTGCTTGTTTAGACGGCGCTGTATTCCCAGGAACTCAAGGTGGTCCTTTGGAGCACGTAATCGCTGCTAAAGCTGTTGCTTTTGGTGAAGCGTTGACTGACGATTTCCAAGTATATGCTGAACAAGTTCAGAAAAATGCTAAAGTAATGGCTCAGGCATTCTTAGACAAAGGTTACAAAATCATTTCGGGTGGTACAGACAACCACTTGATGTTGATTGACCTTCGTCCAAAAGGATTGACTGGTAAATTGGCTGAAAACACTTTGGTAAAAGCTGATATTACGATCAACAAAAACATGGTGCCATTCGATGACAAATCTCCATTTGTAACATCGGGTATGCGTGTAGGTACTGCTGCTATGACAACAAGAGGTATGAAAGAAGCTGAAATGTTGCACATTGTTGACCTTATCGATAGCGTATTGATGAACCATGACAACGAAACTTACATTGCTTCAGTAAAATCAGAAGTAAACAAATGGGTTGAAAACTTCCCACTTTACAAATAATTCTCTGATTTTGTCGATATGAAAAAACCCTGACACCTACAAAGGTTGTCAGGGTTTTTTGCTTTTTTCGTGTAACTTTGCGAATAAGCACTTGATATATTTCGTTGTCAAAAACGAACTTATCTAGCACGGAGCTTTCAAGATTTAGTTTTGTATAAAAAATACTTTACTCGATTTTTGGCTCCATCTGGTTTGTTTTCCTGTAAGTAAAAGACTTTCAGGTATTTGCTCGATACAACATCTCATTTTAATTTTTAAACTGACTAATGGCACTAGACCAAGAATTTGACGAAGAACTAGAAGAAGGTATCGAAGGAAAGGAAATGACCTTCGTAGAGCACTTAGAAGAACTTCGCTGGCATTTATTACGCTCGATTGCGTCTATTTTGATATTTACAATTGTTGCTTGGATTTACAGAGAAGAAATTTTTGGAGGAATCATCATGGGACCTGCCAAATCTGACTTCTGGACCAACCGAATGTTGTGTAAAGTAGCCGACGCTACAGGGATGGAAGGGCTTTGTTTTAAGCAAGCAAGCTTTATTTTGCAAAGTCGTGAGGTATCAGGTCAATTTATGATGGCACTTACCCAGTCGATTATCGTAGGCTTGATGTTTGCATTCCCATATTTCTTCTGGGAAATATGGAAATTTATTCGTCCAGGATTAAAAGACACCGAAAAATCTGCCGCTCGTGGTGCGGTATTTTGGGTATCTCTTTTGTTTTTCATGGGTGTAAGTTTTGGCTACTTTGTGGTTTCGCCAATGGCGATTAACTTCTTGGCTAACTTCAAACTTGATGATAGTATTCAAAACCAGTTTGACATCAACGATTATATTTCGTTGTTGTCGATGATGACATTGGCTTGTGGTCTTACGTTCCAACTCCCAATGATTGCTTATGTGCTTTCGCGTGTGGGTATTTTGACGCCAGCCTTTATGAGAGAATACCGTCGTCATGCCTTGATTGTAATTTTGATTGTGGCAGCCATTATCACACCATCGCCAGATGTTATTTCACAGTTATTGGTAGCAACCCCATTGTTTGGTTTGTATGAAATCAGTATTTGGGTTTCGGCAAGTGTGAATAAGAAAAGAGAAGCTGAAATACTCTAAGTGTAAGTGCTGAGTTGTGAATTGTGAATGTAAAATTAAAATTACTTAAAACTCAGTATTCACCCTTAATACCATTAACAAATAAGCCTTAGTACGAGTTGTACTAAGGCTTATTTGTTTTAGTTGGAATGTGAACGCAACGCTTCTTTCAAAAAAACTGTCATGTTTGTATCGTAAGTATTCAGTAAAATACGTAGTTTTCCCTTTCATTTGTAACCAACCGATTGTATGAAAAAAATACTTTTATTGTATTTACTCTTTCTCACGCATCTCACCTTTAGTCAAGAGAAGAGTCTTTACTCTACTTCACAACAAAGTAAACAACAAACTGTATCTCTAGAAATTAGTAAGCAGGAGGAAAACGAATACCAAAAAGCATTAGAAACAGCAAAGTCTAAAAGCTGGCCTATTAATGGTGTTTATAAAGATGGAAGGGTGTATTCGTTGAAAGGCCTCGATGCAACAGGCCAGCCACTTTACCTAATTACCCATAGTAATGCTAGAGCCGCTGCTGCGACAAGAACTACCTCTATGTACACAGGAGGAAGTCTTGGACTAAACCTAAGTGGTAGCAGCAGTTACATGAGTGGCAAGCTAGGTATCTGGGATGGAGGACGTGTGTATTCGAGTCACGTTGAACTTGCAGGTCGTGTTACCCAACAAGATAATGCTACGACTTTAGACCAACATGCTACCCATACTTCGGGAACGATGATTGCGACAGGGATTTCGGCACAAGCGAAGGGGATGTCGTTTGGCGCGAACCTTCGTGCATGGGATTACAACAGCGATAATACAGAAATAAGTGCAGCTGCTAGTGGCTTACTTATCTCAAATCACTCTTATGGTTATTTAGCAGGTTGGAATTACGATTCAGACGTAAGCAAATGGCGCTGGATGGGTAATGTGAATATCAATGCTTTTGAAGACTATAAATTTGGTTTCTACGATAGCAATACACAAACTTTAGATAAAATTGCCTACAATGCTCCTTATTACCTTATTGTAAAATCAGCAGGAAATAACCGTGGTGAAACTGGACCAGACCCTGGTACGGTTTACTATTTGGGTAGCGGAACAGATACTAGTTCGGTAGCAAGAAGTAAAAATGACAGTTATGATATTTTGCCTACAACAAGTACTGCCAAAAATATCTTGACGGTTGGGGCTGTAAATGCCCTTGATGCAGCACCAACAAAATCATCTGACATCAAAATTTCTGATTTTAGTAGCTGGGGACCTACAGATGATGGTCGTATCAAACCAGATATTGTTGGGGTAGGTGTAAACGTATTCTCTACATCTACAGGCTCAACTACTAGTTATGCTACATTAAGTGGAACATCGATGTCTAGTCCTCAGGTGGCGGGTAGTTTATTTTTGCTCCAAGAATTATATGCTAAGCAGAATGACGGGCAATTTATGCGATCCGCAACGTTGAGAGGACTTGCCATTCATACCGCTGAGGACGCAGGCAACGTGGGTCCTGATTATATTTATGGTTGGGGTTTGCTCAACATGGAAAAAGCAGGAAAAGTAATTTTGAATACTTCAAAATCAAATTTACTTCAAGAAAAAAGTCTAGCGCAAGGAGCTACTTCAACACAAACTGTTGTGGCATCTGGTCAAGAACCTTTACGAGTAACCATTGTTTGGACTGATCCTGAAGGTACGATTACTTCGACATCAGCATCTAACTTAAATAATCGCACTCCGAAATTGATAAACGATTTAGATGTAAGGGTTTCCGATGGTACCTCTAATTATTTGCCTTTTACCCTAAATCCAGAAAAGCCTTCTGACTTGGCAACAACTGGTGATAATATCAGAGATAACATTGAGCAAATATTAATCAGTAATCCACTTCCTGGAGCTACTTATACCATTACAGTAAGCCACAAAGGAACCTTGACCAATAGCAAACAAGATTTTTCTTTAATTGTTAGTGGTACAGGAACCGTAACCTACTGTAGCAATGCTGTAAGTGCGGGTAGCGATGTGATTGAATCCGCTAGCTTACAAGGTGGAAATAATGTTTCAAGTAATCAAGCATTAACTTTAAATGTATCAGTAAAAAATACAAGTAACCATATCTTAAAAGCATTTATTGACTGGAATAGCAATGGAAGTTTTGATGATGATGGTGATCTAGTAGGTACAAGTACCGTAAATGGCACAGGAGTATACGCACTAAACTTTACCGCACCTCAAGCAATCAATTTTGGCACAACACTACGTATGCGTGTGATTTGCTCACAAGCAGCTAGCGCAAATGCTGTGACAGCTTGTGGCGCGGTATCCAATGCAGAGGTAATGGATATTCCTTTGGCTGTTACAAGAGCCCTTAGCGATGTAGCTGTAAGCAATTTGGTGACACCAGAAACGGGTTTATTCTGTAGTAATACTGCTTTAACTCAAATAAAGGTTAGTATTACCAACAATGGATTAAACAGTATTTCTAATATTCCAATAAGTGTGACGGTAAGCAATACCTCTGGTGCTAGTGGAACATTTGCAGGTACTTATACAGGAACGTTGGCTTCTTTAGCCACAGCAGAAGTAACTTTAACAGGAACTTTGAATGTTGTTGCGGGACAAAGTTATAGTTTTGCCACACAAGCGACCTTAGCAAGTGACCAAGATTTAAGAAATAACCAAGTTACCTTCACTCGTACCGTAAGCACTACGGCTGCTCCAACAGCAGAGGCTATTGTTTGTGATGGAGCAAGTACAGCCATCATCAAATCAGCTAGTTCAGCATCAGTACAATGGTTTGACCAATCTGTGGGAGGAACGCTTATCTATACTGGAGGAACAGGCTCATTTACCTTGCCAACAGGAACAAGCAAGTTGTATGTTTCGACAGGTGAAATTTCGGGAAGTATTGGAGCAAAAACGAAATATGAATATGGTGATGGTTCTTATTTTGAAAACTTTGGTCCAGCGATTGTAATGACAACTCAAGCACCAATCGTAATTAAGTCTGCCAGAATTTACGTAGGTACATCAGGTAGTATCACATTTGGAGTAGTCAATGCAGCGGATGGCGCACCAGTTTCTTCTGTGACAATTCCTGTACAAGCAACCAGAACCACTGCCAATTCGACAAGAAGTAACTCTCAGTTGATTGATGACAAAACAGACCAAGGTGTTGTAGTGAATCTAAACCTCAAACTACCTGCTGCTGGAACATACTATATTACCCAAACATGTGCTGACGGAGCATCCATTTACAGAAGTAATAAAAACCTTACTTCAACGGCTACAGACTTGGTGGGCTATCCTTTCTCATTAAATAATACTGTAAGTATTACAGGAGCATACTTCAATGGGAATATTATAAAAACAGGATATTACTATTTATATGATATTAGTTTAGGTGCATTAGAATGTCCAAGTACACGTGCTGCCGTAACTATTCAAAGTGTAACAGCTCCTACTGTCAGTATAACACCTTCAAATACGATTAGCTTCTGTCCAGATGGTGCTGGTACGTTAACAGCTACCTTGGGCAATGGCTATACCTATCAGTGGTTTCGTAATGGTGCAACATTGAATGGTGCCACAAGTAATACTTTAAATGTAAGTATTGCGGGTACGTACACGGTGAAAGTATCGAATGGAGGAGCTTGTTCTACCACTACTTCGGGTGTGACAGCCACAGCTTATACTCCGATTGCTCCTAATGTAAACTGGACAAATGGAGTACTTGCAGTTCTTTCAGGAACAAATCCATCTTGGACTCTCAATGGAATTGAGTACCCTGCGGCTAAAGGTTTAGCTAGTTTTACCCCAATTCAATCAGGTTTTTATAACGCTAAAGTTACCGATGCGAATGGCTGTAGTGCTTATTCGGCAGGAGTATCTGTGACTATTACTGCTATTGAAGAAGATTTGTTATCCGATGGGCAATCCAAAGTGTATCCTAACCCAACTTCTGATATAGTAACGGTCAAAGTTCCTGATAATAATTACAAGGCAGTTACCGCTGAAGTTATTTCTTTGGTAGGAAATACACTAACTCAAAAATCAATGGAGCGTATTGGAAACGATTTCTGGACAAGTTTAGATTTAAGTCAATACACTGCTGGACAATATTTCATCAGAATATATACTGATGCAGGCACAAGAGTCTTGAAAGTTGCTTTACAAAAGTAATTTCAATGATTTGAGTTTTTGAATCATCAAAAAGCCCGATAAGAGTTACTTTCTTATCGGGCTTTTGATTTTATGAAAATAAAGAATTATTCTCCAACTACACCACTAAGAGCAGATACACCATTTTCATTAAATGCTTCTATGGCATAGTAGTATTTCTGTCCCAAATTCAACGCTCTGATTTGTAAAGATGTTGGTTGGTCGGCATATACCTGATAGGTTTGATACAACTTATCTTTTTCTATGCCCCATCGAATATTATAACCTACGGCATTAGGTACTTTTTCCCAAGAAATATCCACATTCCGTTCATCTTTTTGACGTTTGGCCATCAATTTTTGAGGTGTCGTTGGTGCTTGTCCTAGCCCATTTCCGAATACTCGGATTTCGCCAATGGCAAGGTTTTGAGCTTTTACATATACATGCTCATATTTGATAAAACGACCTTTATAGGGTTTTTCTAGCTCGATATAGGCACAGGGTCTATCTCGTTTTGGTTCCTTAGTAAGATCACGCAGAAGCTCCCATTTTTTCCCATCTTTTGAACCCCAAATTTTAAATAAAGTATACACACTTGTATCAGAATCAAATACATTGTTTTTGTAATCAATATAATTTACCTGCAATGCTCTTACTTCTGATTCTCTTCCCAAGTCGATACTTGCCCATTCGCCTGCTTTGTTTTGTTTGGCTACCCAAAAGCTTTGTCGTCCTTCATCAGTCAGGTTTTTAGCTATATGAATGGTATCTTGCTGAGAAGAAACTGTTACTGGTTTTTTGTAAGAAAGGAGCATCCAACCAGTAAACAAAGCATCGCGATTATCCCATTTTCCTGTTGGCAAATAATGAGGCCAATCTCCAAAACGGGTATTTGAGTACATTTGTCCTTCTTTGTCAAAACCCGCAGGGAACATTGAAATACGTCGTTCCATTGGCCAGTTCACCGCCAACCACGGCGTACCTGTATTCCAATAATTTCCATAGACATCCTGAAAGGTATTGCCATGTCCCGCACCAGTCATATACCCACCAGGACGATAAGAAATGGGATTATAAGGTGCATAGGTAAATGGTCCAAGTGGGTTGTCACCAACATAAGTACCATTACCATAAACATTGTATTCTGTTCCTGGTCCTGCATACTGAAGATAATACTTACCATTATGCTTGGTCATCCAAGCGCCTTCAATAAATGGCTTAATCATATCGGAATGGTCTGGACCAAAGCGTTCCCAACCATGTTGATATTGGTCTAAAAATATCAAGGGTTTATAATCGGTTTTGTCTTTATATGTCAAGTTTCTACTTTTATCTAGCTCTGCTCCGAAGATAGGATACACATTGGAAGAGCCCCAATACATATACCATTTATCGGTATCGGGGTCATGAAAAAGCGCTGGATCCCAAGGACCAATATCTTTGGGTAGTTGAGGCAACCAACGATTAAGGAATTTGAGTTTTCCTTTTTCGGGCTCGGTCGAATAAAAAATAGGGCGTTGTTGAAAAGTCGACTGGAACAAATACAAGGTATCTCGCACCGAAACTGCTGCTGGTGCGCACATATCTTCCATAGGCCATTTGTCGGGTACAACATAGTTCCAGTTGACTAAATCTTTGGAATGCCACCATCCTCCCGAAATAGTTACGAACAAATAATATTCGTTTTTGTGCGTAACAATCACAGGGTCAGCACCCGAACGGTACGAAATACCTTCGTTCATTTGCTCGAAGTTGTAGCGATAGCCAATGTCGATAGGATTACAGTACGTAGCCTGCTTATTTTGAGCCAATAAGGCTATTGATAAACAAGACAGTAAGAAGCTTAGAAGGATTTTTTTCATACATTCAAATTGAGTTTATAAAAATTCAAATCAAATGTAGGATTTTTTCAGTAAAAATATTTCAATTCAAGAATCGGAGCAGGATAAATGCTTCCAGTGGAATGAACTTAACTACAAAACGTAAGAGCACTCGTCCAAGGTATTTCCCTTACACGAGTGCTCTTACTATATTGGCACATTTCATTAATACGCTTTATGCTATAAGCAGTGGGCAAAATAAAATTTAAGATTGTACTTGGGGCTTTCAGGTATCGGCTTTCGGCGGTGGGCTTTGGGAAAAATGCATGTCCATGGTCGTTAAAAACATTTTAACACTCTTTGCCTTGTGCCTGTTGCCTTGTCTCTAAACACATCACTTAAATCTTGTTTTGCACTAATACTTATTATTTCTTTCTGTAGCTTTTACCAATACCTTTAAAGTAGGCACTTGAAGTTTTCTTTGATTTAGAATCCTTCACGCTCGATTGAAACTTTTGTTGAGATTCACTGACAATCAAAATTCTTCCATCAAGTTCACTTCCATGAAGCGCAGCGATAGCCGCTTTGGCTTCCTCCTCGTTGGGCATTGTTACAAACCCAAAGCCTTTACTTTGACGAGTGATTTTATCAATAATAATTTTTACAGATTCCACCTCTCCATGAGTTTCAAAAAGGGCTTTTAAACCCGCTTCCTTCAACTTAAAAGGAAGACTGCTTACATATATATCCATTTGTTTTGAATGATTTTACGTTAAAAAAAAATTAAGTTAGTGGGCAAAATAAGACTTAGGTTGGCTGCATTAGGCAGAAAACCTTCTACTATTTCATGAGAAATACTTTTGCCATGTGCCCATAGCTGACTGCCAAAAACCCAATCATTTAATTTTGCCCGCCTAAAGCATATTAAAACAGCGCCTTAAACTTTCCTGGTAGTGGTGTTTGAAAATTAAAAACTTCTTTTGTTACAGGATGAATAAAGTTCAATTCCCATGCGTGTAAGCCCAATCTTTTGATAGGATTTACTTTTGATCCGTATTTGGCATCGCCAATCACTGGGTGACCGAGATCTTGCATGTGAACTCTTACTTGGTTTTTACGACCTGTTTCCAACTTCACTTTTACAAGTGAATAATTGCTATTGGACTTAATGGTTTCGTAATGTGTAACGGCTTTTTGTCCGTTATTAGGATTTTGTGACGAATACACAATATAGGCTTTACTTTCTACCAAATACGATTCTACCGTTCCATAGGGGTATTTCAACTGCCCTTCTACTACCGCTGCATAAACACGCTCCTTAGTTTCGTGCCAAGATTCTTGCAAAAGCTTTTGAATCTTTTCGCTTTTGGCATAAATCATTACGCCAGAAGTTTCGCGGTCGAGGCGATGTACGATAAAGATACGATTCGTGGGGTTCTCTTTTTTGACGTGATCACTCAAAATTGAGTAGGCCGTTTGGTCCTTTTCACGATCAGTTGCAATCGACAACAAACCTGCTTCTTTGTTGATAACAATCAAATATTGGTCTTCAAAAATAACATTAAGTCCTTTGTAAGGTTTTTCTTGATGCGATTTCAAAGCCTTAATTTGTACTTCCTGCCCTGCCACCAAAGGGTGGTTAAATTGAGAAATGGCTTTGCCATCGACTAATACTTGTTTGTCACGAAGAAGACTCTTGATATTGATTCTACTTTTATGTGGCATCTTGGCAATCAGGAACACCATCAATTCGGTATTTTCGGTTACCTGAAATTTTGCCTCCGAAGATTTTGAAGGAGCACCCTCAGGTTTGGGACTCCATTTATTTGGTTTCATGGACATTACTTTTACGCTCAATCTCTCTGACTGTTTTTATATACAACTCCTCGACTTTTTGTCTAGCCCAAGGCGTTTTACGCAAAAACTTCAAACTCGATTTTACACTTGGTTCAAAATTAAAACAGCGTATTTCAATGAGTTGCCCCAATTGACTCCAGCCATAATAAGCCACCAAATGATTAATGATCATTTCGAGCGTGATGCCATGTAAGGGATTATTTACTTGCTGATTCATAAGTACAAAGGTATGAATATTTTAGCGAATCGCCTTACAACATTACTAATGCTACAGCTGCTAATGTCATAACCAACATGGTAAGTGCTCCCATTAGGTTATCCAATCGAGTATTGACAAATCGTCCCATAATCGTTTTGTTATTACTGATATGCAAAATAATAGCAATCAAAATGGGGGCAATCATCCCGTATAAAACCGCGGTATAAATCAAGGCTTTGATAGGACTAATTCCTATAATATTGACAAAAAGTCCAACAAGCATCGAAACGATTAGCGTAATATAAAAACCCTTTGCTTCATGAAATTTTTTATCTAAACCTTCTTGCCAATCAAAAGCCTCCGCAATCATATAGCTCAAGGCCCCCGAAAGCACAGGCACCGCCAACAAACCTGTTCCAATTACACCAACTGCAAACAACAAATAGGCATTGTCTCCAGCCAAAGGTTGTAATGCACGGGCGGCTTCTTCCACAGTATCTACATGAAAAATGCCTGCTTGAAACAATACTACACCTGTTGTAAGGATGATGAAAAAGAAAACTACATTGGTCAATAGCATTCCCCAACGAACATCGCTTTGCATAGAATGAATTACCCGTTTGTCTACAACCAAATGACGTTGTTGGATTTCTTCGACTTCCATGGAGGCTTGCCAAAAGAATAAATACGGGGAAATAGTAGTCCCCAAAATACCTACCAAGGCAACAAAATAGTCGGATGAATATTCAATTTTAGGAATTAAGGTGTCATGCAAAACAGATAACCAATTGATTTTTAACATAAAAGGAATTGCAATATAGCTAAACAACACAATACAGAGCCATTTGAGAATCATCGCAATACGACGATAAGATAAAAAGACAATGCCAAGTATAAGTAAAGTCGTAAAGCTAATCGAGCAAATAAAAACAGGTATTTCAGGAAAAATCAAATGTCCAACCGCTCCCATTCCCGCAATATCTGCCCCAATATTAAGAATGATAGAAGGAATACTGACCAGTAAAATCAGATATAAAATGTAAGGAGGATAGTATTTTTTGATAGTCCCCATAAGTCCCTTCCCTGCTACCAGACCAATTCTGGCACACATTTCCTGAATAGATACCATCAGAGGATAGGTTACAATGGCTGTCCACAGCAACTTGGTACCAAATTGTGCCCCTGCTTGTGAGTATGTTGCAATACCAGAAGGATCATCATCGCTAGCACCTGTGATTAAACCTGGGCCTAGAACTTTCCAAAATGAGATTATTTTTTTCTTAAAGGTCGTCATTGGGTTTTGTATTAAATGTCTCAGACAGTACGGTAATTTATAAAATATCTATGGGAGAAAGCTTCTTTTGTCATGAATTTAAATAAAACAAAAAGGTCGACTGATTTAGTCGACCTTAATATTAGAAGTAAAAATTGTCAAAGGCTTAAAGAATGTTGAATTATGGCAAATTCAACAAGAAACCTATGGTAAAGTTGGCATCCCAGTCAAACACAAACTTTTTACAGCCCGTTGTTTCGGCAACAGCTTTGTAGATATTCAACCCAGCTTTTGACTTAGCATTATCTAGTTTATAAGCCGAAGGAGCATCCAATACGGTATAACGTTCGGTTCCTTTGCGAACAGCTTTAGCCAATTCGAATGGTACACCACCAATGATAAAACACGTTTCACGGTTTTCAGAAGGAATTTGCTTTGACTTAGCCGAGATTTCTTTGGCTACAGTTTCATCATCGATACTATTTTGAAAATACTTCGCGCCATACGATTCTAAAGAACGAATAGCAGAGCCTTCATGCCAAGAAATCTTGGTATTTGCCGAGCCAATATCAACCACGAAAGAGTTGTCTGCAAATTCTTTTGGCTGAACCACTTTCAAGCCTAAGACACCTTCTTGTTCTGGAGTTACAGTATTAACATAGTAATTGAGCGATTTGAGTGCTTTAATAATACGTTGAGTAATCTCTGCTTTCAAAGCTCCCGAGCTAACGACAAAATGAATTTCTTTGCCTCCAACACCGTAATCTAGCATATTTCCGATGTACTTTTTCAAACCAGTTCGTACATCTTCATCGGTAGCCATATTCTCAGTTACAAGGCTATTACCAAATTCGGCTTTTTCAAGCTTCCAGTTTTTATCTTTATCGATACGAACAATGAATGAGTTAAAACCACTTGCTCCCAACTCTACCACGCCTTTGAGCTTACCAGCAATCGGTACAGGTGCTGTATACTCAAAAGAGGCTTTGGTCGTTGAGGTAACCTCATCGTTACTATTACTACTTGCTTCGCTCGAACTATTTTCTTCGGCAGGCAAAGTACTAGAAGTTGTCGATGCTGTTTGAGTCGAATCTGTTGTCTTGAATTTTTTGAGTAACTCCTGTCCTCCCAACTTAGAGAATCCAAAATAAAAAGCCGCTACTACAAGGGCTGTGATAATCAATCTACCAGCTACTGTAAGACGTTGCATAGGAATAAGGTTTTGATTTTGAAAAATATGAGCTTGTTGCCCAGTATGGTTTTGCAATACTACAAGATACAAAATCGTTTGGCAAAGCTTTTAGTTTTTTCGGTTAAAAATAAAGATAGTTGGCCAAATGATAGGCTGAATCCTTTTTAAAACCCTTTCCTTATTTTACTCTTCCCATTCAAAACTACGCGTAACCGCTTTTTTCCAGTAATGATATAGTTTTTCACGTTGTTCTGACGGCATATCAGGATTCCAAGTATGAGCTATACCCCAGTTTTGCTTCAAATCATTCAAATCTTGCCAGTATCCTACGGCCAAACCAGCCGCATAAGCAGCACCCAAAGCAGTGGTTTCGATCATGGCAGGACATACAACGGGTACATCCAACATATCTGACTGAAACTGCATTAGCATTTCGTTTACGACCATTCCCCCATCAACACGTAATGATGATATTTCGATTTTGGCATCTTTTTCCATGGATTCCAACACTTCCAAAGTTTGAAAAGCTGTAGCTTCCAAGGCTGCACGGGCGATATGCCCTTTGTTGACATAGCGCGTCAAACCTGCGATAATACCACGAGCATCGGCTTTCCAATAAGGAGCATATAGCCCCGAAAATGCTGGAACAAAGTAACATCCGCCATTATCTTCTACTGATTTAGCGAGGTCTTCTATATCTGAGCTTTTTTCAATAATTCCTAGATTATCTCTTAACCATTGTACCAAAGCTCCCGTAATCGCCACCGAACCTTCCAAGGCGTAATGTACAGGTTCTTTGCCAAATTGATAAGCTACTGTCGTCAATAATCCATGAGTTGAAGGCGTAGGCGTAGTTCCTGTATTGAGCAACATAAAGCAACCTGTACCATAAGTATTTTTGGCTTCGCCAGCCGCAAAGCAGGTTTGTCCAACCAAGGCAGCTTGCTGGTCGCCCAAATCTCCTGCAACTGGAACCCCTACTAATAGTCCCTTAGCCTCGGCATATACTTCGCTACTTGAGCGAATTTCTGGTAATATTTGCCTAGGAATATCTAAAATCTCTAATATTTCATCGTCCCATTGCATGGTGTGGAGGTTCATCAATTGGGTACGGCTGGCATTGGTTACATCTGTGACATGGATACCGCCATCGGTTCCACCTGTCAAATTCCAGATTACATAAGTATCCATATTGCCAAAAATGGCTTCTCCATTTTGTGCTGCTTCACGAAGTCCCTCTACATTATCCAACAACCATTTGATTTTCAGCCCACTAAAATAGGTAGCTAGAGGTAATCCTGTTTTTTCTCTAAAACAGTTTGAGCCTCTCGATGCTTCCAATTCTGCTACGGTATTTCCAACGCGCGTATCCTGCCAAACTAGGGCATTATAATAAGGTTCGCCAGTATGTTTATTCCAAATAACAGTAGTTTCACGTTGGTTTGTAATACCTACAGCAGCTAAATCATGAGGCGATAAATTAACCTTGCCCAATGCCAAACCAATGACTTCTTGTGTGTTTTGCCAAATTTCGGTTGCATCGTGCTCGACCCATCCTGCTTGTGGATAAATCTGTGCATGTTCTTTTTGACCAACCGAAATCATATTACCTTGTTTGTCAAAAATAATAAATCGTGTACTTGTTGTACCTTGGTCAATTGATCCTATGTATTGCATAGTTATTGTTAGGATTTAGGGCAACATTGTAACGTAGTCTATTGATACAATTCTCAAAAGCTATTTTTACGAATATCTTTTCGCTTTATACCAAATTCCTCAAAACAATCTTGCATTATTGATTATAATATATGGGAGATAGTTTGCTTATTTTTTCACAAAATAGTCATATTAAATCTTGCACACAATCAATTTCAAGGAATTAAAGCACACAAAAAAGCCTAGCTACTCATTGTAACTAGGCTTTTTTGTGGTGTTTTGTTGATATTATTTAAAAAAGCCCACAGGGTCTTCTTTTTTAGCCATTAATTCTTGCACATAATTCAAATCGACAAAGCTCAAATCCAGTACTCGGCATTTGTGGAGATAATCCCACGCTTTGTCATAATGTTCTAACTGAAACTCTGCAATAGAATATTTGAGCCAAGCATTGGCATTAGTCGAATCTAGTTTTACAGATTTTTCTAACAAAGCCAAAGCATCGTCAATATCATTACAATCTTTCTTTTCTTTAAAACAAGCAATTTGAACCGTTGCTACGTCTACCATCAATACGGTATTATCTGGCGAAAGCGATAAGCCTTTCCTCAAAAATGCAGCTGATTGCTCGAAGTTGTTTCGTTGGTAACTAATCGAACCTAAGCCCCAGTACACATCCATATTATTCGGATTGAGCAAATAAGCAAGATTAAAGCGATAAGTAGCAGTATCCAATAGACCTTCACTCAAGTACTCCCAACCACGTTCGGCAAAAAACTTACTAGCTTCTTCTTTAGTCGAAAAGTTCGTAATACATTGCTCTACAAAGTCGGCATTCTTAACGAGTTGCTTTTGTAAGGTTTCTCTACTTCCAAAAAGGGGTAAATAACGGACATCCTGGCTGTCGAGATTGGCAGTTTCTTTCTTAGTAATCTGCCTCGAGCTAGCTAATTGAGCTACTTCTGTTTGGGCAAAAGCCTGAACGGTCGAACTCAAAATGAAAAAATAAAGTAACTTTCTCATAAGTGGTGGTAAACGCACTCTCTATCAAAAAATAAAATTTCGAGCTTTCTAATTTAGCCTTTTAGATGAAATGTAATGAGGTCTCTGCTGAGATTTTATTCCAAATTACAAAAAAATAAGGAACTACACTAGTGTGTCGCTCCTTATTTTAACGCATAGAATACCAGTTTATTATCTACGCTTTGTATTTCTTCTTGAAGAACTTGCTCCTGCCTTCGCACCAAAACTACCATTTTTAGGTCCTTTACCCCCTGCTACGATCTTTTTCTTTTGGCGTTCCTGCTTTTCTTTACTCTTTACTTTAATATCTTTTTTCTCGTGAAAAGCTCCTTTAAAAGTAGGGTCTTCCTTCTTACGCTGAGCATCTATTTCACGAAGCATTTCTTGATTTTCGATAAATGGCGTCTGCTCTATAGTTAAGCCTTCTGGTAGCTCATAACGAGGAATCTGCATCTTGATGATTTTCTCAATCTTCTTGATATGATATTCTTCGGCAATGGTCATGAAGGTAATCGCCTCACCCGTTTGATTGGCACGACCTGTACGACCAATTCGGTGTACATAATCTTCATAAATGATAGGAACGTCAAAATTGATAACGTGACTTACCATCTGAATATCAATTCCTCTTGCTGCTACGTCGGTGGCTACCAATACCTGAATATTCCCTTCACGGAAATCATCCATTGAGTTGATACGGGTATTTTGCCCCTTGTTGGCATGAATCACTCGGATTCTTTCTTCAGGAACGACTTTTCTGGCTAAAAATTTAAAGATATTATCTGCTACTTCTTTACTTCTACAAAAAACAATCACACGATTGAAACGCTCCGAATCAGTCATTAACGAGCCTAACAGATTGATTTTGGTTTTGAAGTTGGGTAGTTCATACAATATCTGATTGACCATTTCGGCTGTTGTAGCCTGTGGACTTACTTCTACTTTTTTGGGAAACTCCAAAAACTCATGCGACAGGTTTTCTACTCGTGGTGGGAATGTGGCAGAAAACAATAGATTTTGGCGTTTTTTAGAAGGAATTACCTCCAAAATACCACGAATTTGTGGCATAAAACCCATATCCATCATTTTGTCGGCTTCGTCAAGCACAAGGGTTTTAAGTTCTTTTACCACCAACTCGCCCTTGAGGTAAATATCCATAAAGCGCCCCGGTGTAGCTACCAAAATGTCAACACCTGCTTTAATAGTTTCTATCTGTGTTTTAGGACCTAACCCTCCATAAATTGCCACGTGGCGAATATCCGTATAAGTAGCCAATTGGGTAATGGTAGCATCTATCTGCATCACCAATTCACGGGTGGGTGCCAATATCAATACACGTGGGTGCATACCTTGGGCGTATTTGATTTTCATCAAAATTGGCAACAAATACGCTGCTGTTTTGCCTGTACCCGTTTGTGCGATTCCTAATACATCATGCCCTGACATTACCAATGGAATAGCCTGTTCCTGAATCGGACTTGGGGTCTCGTATCCAGCATCGGCGATAGCATTGAGTAATTGTCTATTTAAATCAAATTCTTCGAAAGTCATAACTTGTAACTTACTGATTCGCAAGCTGTTTTTCTTTTGCCGCTCGCCTCAGTCAATTTTTTGTGAACTGCAAAGTTACGGAAAAGTCTTGCCATCACCCAGTTTTTTCGGAAACTATCTGATTAATTCCCTATTTATGAGCTAGTTCTGGTAAAACTTTCAGGCGCAAATAACACGCGCGTAACACATAAATAAGCGTGATTACGAATGCCCATTGCAAGAGATATTCTAAAGCATAACCCGCATTCGATAATTTTGCAAAACTATCAAAAACTGGATTGTTGTGATACACGTACACAAATGGTTCGACAATCAGGAGAAAGTTGAGCAATAACAGCACAAACAAGAATTTGCCATCTGTATGTTGCCACAACTCAAATACAATAATGACCAAATATATAAACATATAATAAGCCATCGCACTTGGCAAAAACAGCTGCATTAAGCCATAAGTGAGGATAAACAACAGAGGAAATGCTCGTTCGAAAGATTTATTTCTGACGCTATAACCAATCCAAGTTGCTAGTGGCAAAAATAGCCCAAGCCCCAGCCAGTTCATTTTAGTAATATTGACGCTAGCACCAATCAAAGGACGCAAAACAGAAAATAAGTTGGGAGAATATGGGTCTTCGGTATGTTTAATCAACATCAAAAAATCCCAACCAACCAAGTAGTAAAGCAAAGCCAAACTTGGAATACCAACCAATGCCATGCTCAGGATAAACTTAAACTTATCTTTTATCAGAAAAAATAGCGGAAATAAGAAAAAGGCGACGGTTACTTTTAAACAAAGTAATGACAACGCAAACATTAAACCCATACGAAAATCGCTATTGGATTTCTTCCAAATCATCAAAGCTCCTAAAGCAAAACCCCACAACCAAATATCTTCTTGGCCACCTAACAAACATATAATAATAGGCGCTGGCAACATCAAATAATGAAGCAGTTTGGCATAAGCCTCCGATGATACAGTTTTATAATGCTTGTAAGTCAACCACACACAAATTAACTCTCCCACCATCATCAAGGCGACAATCGAACTAGCATGATCGACAATCAATAAAGGTAAAGCAATAATATAGGAAAAAATGGGGGCATGAAATGACCAAAAATCACGATAAACCAAATCGAGATGCACTGCGTGAGAGGCTTTGTAATAAAAGAAGGGAACATCGCCTCGTGGTTCTTCTTTGAGAATCACAAAAACTAAAATGAATGGAATAATACGTGTTAAAACCACCAACGCACTCACTACTCCTACTTTATTTTGAGTAAGCCATGTTTGAAAGCTTGCATATTTTTTCCATAAAATATATTGGGCAACAAACGCCAAGCTCATCGCAATAAGCTTAGCAATAAATACTCCGATAATTGGCATAAGATATGATTTGCTCTAAGGACTAGTGACTAAACTTCACCTTCAAAGCTAATAGTTTTTGTTCTAAAAAGTGGAAAGATAAACTTGCTACCGCAATCGTCAAACCGATGGTTAGCCCATACATAACCAAGTTATACACACCCAGCGACCATGTTTGTTGATAAGGCTGTAAAAGGTTCATAATAGCAACGTTGATTGCAATATGATAGATGTAAAGTCCGTAGGAAATCTTACCTAAATAAGAAACCACTGATTGCTCAAGATTTATAATCGACTGAGGGTTTACGGCAACATTAACGATAAAATAGCAGAAGAAAACACTTAATAATTCAAGATTTATTCCCTTAAACTCGTAGCCTGAGATAATAATTGTCAGTAAAATACCATATACGACAAATTGTACTTTTCTCTGAAATAGAAATGCTAGAATTGAGTGCTTGGTAAATACCAAATAAGCTCCTATTCCACCCATAACCATCATCATAATACGAAATTGACTAAAAAAGAAAAATACATATTTAGGCAATTCGTCGATGGTATTATTGGTAAAAAAGAAAAAGTAAATCAAGAAGATAGAGGCTGTACCTAATATAAAAATAGCAATAATCCCTAATCTGGATTTCCACGAATTAGCACGAATCAACCAAGGCCAAAGGTAATAGAATTGCTCTTCGACGCCAATCGACCAAGTTTGTGAACAGAGATAGGGTAGCTCGTAAAAAATAAAGCTAAGGTTAGGCAAAATCATCATTAGCAATGACAGTCGAGGCCAAAAAGCCTCTGCATTGCTTAATACCTCTGCAGCAGATTGCCAATAGAAAAGTTTGAAATGAGGTAACACCAAGGTGCCTAAAAGTACAATAATGTAATAAATAGGCCATATACGAAGCACACGACGAACATAGAAGTTCTTGATATTGATACTATTGTTTTTGCTTTTTTCACTAAGCAACAAATAGGTAATCAAAAAACCACTCAAGACAAAGAATAAGCCAACGCCCTGTTTTCCTGCGTGTTTGATGATATGATTGGAATATAAATTGGGCAAACCAAAAGCAGCTTTTGCTTGCTCGATATGGTGTACCAACACACTAAAAGCCGCAATAAACCGTACTCCGTTAAGATTCGGGAAATATACTGATTTGGATTTTTCCGTGTTAGGTACTGATGTCGATGCCGAAACTGATTCTGATAAGCGATTTTTAGCCATGAAGTTGTAATTTTTGCAACTTTAAAGTCAACTACTTAGCCGACCATTTGCCTTTGGATAAGGTTTGCAAAATTATAGCTTCTCTAGCTAATCACAAACGAAGGATTGAATTATTTAGGGAAGGGCTTTGCTATAAAAAAAGCGAGAGACATATTATTGCCTCTCGCTGGGGTAACTAAGTTAGTGGGCAAAATAAAATTTAAGATTATGCTTTGGGCTTTCAGGTAACGGCTTTCGGCGGTGGGTTTTGGAAAAAAGCATGGCTGTGGGTAATAAAAAACATTTTAACACTCTTTGCCTAGTGCCTGTTGCCTAAACACATAACTTTAATCTCATTCTGCACAATTACTTATTCTAACAAACCTTTATATCCTGAATCCTTCGCAGGAGGAATATGTGGCGTGGTAGAACCTGTACTTGGAGACGAATCCAGACTAATCAATTTGAACTCACCACTATTGTAAGCTTCAAGCATGGCTTGACCTTTGTCTGTCAAAATACCATTTTGAATATCTACACCATTGATAAAGTCCATTGACAAATCCATCGCACGCTTCATTTCGCCTAGTTTCTTACTCATATCGTCTTGGATGTATTCCATCGACTCATCGAAGTAGAATTTTTTATCAGGATTTCCTTTAAAAATACTGATGGCTGTTTTCAAGGCATTTGAGCTACTTTTTACGATTTCGTATTCAGCCTCTTTCAATTTCACCTTGATTTCGGTTTCTTTGATAATATAATCTGCTGATGATTGTACCTTTTCCATAAAGCTCAATACGGTCTTCATGTTACGTTGTAAAGGCAACAACTTCTCATTCATTTCTTGCAAACCAGCCCCTTCTATCGTTGCCAACGAGGCAGCTTCTCTCATGCCTGGCTTATCAATCATCGTATTTGCCTTGTTAGCCTCCGCAAATTTTTGCTTGATTTGGTCATTATTTTCATTGATTTTCTTATTCAGTTTAACCAACTGACCTGCCAAAATATCGATTTGGCCAGACATTTTTTGACGCTTTTCTTTCAAATCTTCGATATAGATTTTCATGATTGCGATAGGATCTAGCTGAATCACCAAACCTGCAATTTTGCGCATCGTAGTTTTGAACAAGAAAAATGCCGCTGTACGAACATCTTTACTTGTTATCAAAAACACAAACAAACCTAATACCGCCAACAAGGCGCCCAGATAAAGCGTATTTTCAGTTACTTTAATCAAAAACTCAACAATCTTGTTGAAGTAATACAAGCCTACCGCTCCTGCTGCGCCTAAGAACAACAATGAGGTAACACCTTCAGGTTTACTCCAAAATGATTTCTGGGGAGCATCACCTCCTCCAATCTGTGATAAATCTGCCATTAGTTTAATTGGTTTTGGTTAATTTCTATTCGTGCATAGTTAGTTTAGTAACGAGACACGAGTAATTTAAAAGTTTAGAAGCTTAAGTTAGTGGGCAAAATAGAATTTAATTTTTGTGCCTAAGGCATTCAGGTATCAGCTTTCGGCGGTGGGCTTTGTAAAAAAGCATGGCTGTGGTTAATAAAAACATTTTAACACTCTGTGCCTTGTGCCTGTTGCCTTATCCCTAAAACACATAACTTAAATCTTATTCTGCACGATTACTTATTTCAACAAATGTTCTTGTATCTTGAAAATATCAGACTTGATTTGGTCAACAAAGAAATCATGTGTAACCTGATAGCCTGCTTTGTTATTATTGATTTTGGCACTTTGTTCTTCAATATCTCCCGATACTTTCTCAATGCTGCTATTATTTTGTTCTATCTTCTTTTGTAAAGCAATAATCTGTTCGGCCATTTGCTTGTTTTCATCTTGCATTTGTTTTACCTGATTTTGCAGATTGCCCACACGCTCTTTAATAGCCGCATCAGCATCTTTCAGAAAGGCGGCTTTGTCATTTTCAAGCATTTGGACATATTGATTGGCGGTATTGACCAATATATTAATGTCCGAAACACCTCCCATCGTTCTAAAACTTGCCCAAGCGGCCTGAAACTGCTTTTCTTCAGATAAGCCCAAGCCCGACAAGCTCTTCATGGTTTGCATAAACTCAAAATAGTCGGCTCCCGGAAGATTCGCTTTTTCGAGTAGTTGTACAAAATGGTCAACAAACTTCTTATCCGTACTAGCATTCGTCTCTGGTGGTCGTACTACATTCTGACTAACAGGTGTAGCTTGAGGCTCAGGTATTACGCTTTGGCTTGGCGTAGCTGGCGATGATTCGGGGGCATCTTGAATAAAGAAACTCAGAATTTTCTTCCCAATGCTTTTTTCTTCTGTTGACATAGTTTTGATTTTGAGGGTAAAGTATGAATGTAGATTTGTAAAGAATGAAATTTACAAAATCTTCTCGAATTACTTGATACAATATTATATTGTAGAAAGCTGTCCAGTAAGAAAGATTGTAAGAATGGTATGCGGACTTTAAGAATGGCTACAGGGTTTGATGGGTATCATGTAATTTGAAAATTTGATGATTTGAAAATAGAAAGGACTCATTTCTCTTTGTGCCTTTGCTCCTACAAGCCTTTATCCCTTTTCAAAAAAAATATTTTTTTCAATCTTCATGCAACATCTCTGCTTTTGCCTGCATCTTATGGATAGAATTCGCAAAGAAAAGCCCTGCCTTAACCGTTAATCCATATATCCTACCAGTTTAGTCAATATCTCAACAATTTGTACCGAGATTTTTACCATTCAACCGACTAGACGACCGATTATGGTATTTTGTATTGCAAGGTACTGGCTTAAACATATATCTTTGACACAAGAATTCAGCACAACAAGTAAGTAAAAGATTCAAAAACAGTTTTAAAAATTAACTCTCAATCAAAGCTTTTCTTCTTGATCACGTAATCAAGCATTAAGGTTTAACTTTCTAAACATTTATAAAAGTCATGAAAACGTTCGCTCAACTCTTCTCAATCTCTGCATTAACAGTTTTATCTGTAGTTAGTTTCGCAAACAACGACAACAACAACGCAAATAAGACGAAGACGTTTGAAGTTGGCATGTTCAAAAGCAAAAATTCACTAAACATGAATTTGATGCTTGAAAAAGTAACCGATAAAAAGGTAAAGATTATCTTGAAAGACCCTTCGGGAAAAGTATTACACCAAGAGTATGTTGCGAAAAATACCCCTTCGTATTACGGTAAGTTTGACATGAGCCAGTTGGAAGACGGAGTTTATACTTTCGAAATCACTGACGGAACCGAGAAAATTGTTAAGACTGTAAATCTTCAGTCTCCTGAAACGCAAGAAACAACAAGAAACCTGACAGTTAATAAATAGTCCAATCCTAGCGCCTGACGAACGCTATGCATCTGGGCATCGGTGGTCGGGTATTGGTAATTGCCAATAACTGACCGCCGACAATTGAAAGATTACAAGTCATGTAAAACCTCTTTTTTTGAATATATATAAAGGCTAAACCTCTTTTTGAATATATAAATTGCTGAAAGCCACAAGCCAACAGCGCAGTAAAATTCCTCTTTAATCTAATATGCTGAATGTCTGTAAAGACGGTAAGCCTCATTTAAACTTCTCATTCAATAATATGAAAACGCTCTTTAAACCTGTAGTATTAATTTTAATGGCTTTGACTTCATTTGTCTCATTAGCCGACAATAACGACAATAACAGTAATTACACTGCCAAAGCCAAAACATTCAGAATAGGCATGTACCAAACCAAAGGTGCAGCCAAAATGAATATCATGCTTGAAAAAATCATTGGAAAATCGGTAACGATTACCTTGAAAAACGAAGATGGCGAAATCCTAAATACCTCCACTGTTCGTAAAAATACAGAGTCGTATCATGGTAAATTTGATATGTCTGAGCTTGGTGATGGAAAATATACTTTCGAAATCAGCGACGGTCATGAAACGATTCGTAAAACTGTAGTGCTAGATACCTCTAAACCCACTACGTTGACAAGAACAATGGATGTGAATAAGTAAGTGAGTATGAGTGCTGAATTGTGAGTGATGAGTTTTGAGTATAAATTTTTGATTACTAATATTTTACCTCATTCATTAGAATTAATTCTGCACGATTACTTAATTTTTGGGAAAGTGATGAATAAACATGAACCATTCTGAAACTAGGATGATTCTTTCAATTTCATCAAAAAAGCGGTCGAAAATTGTTTTTTCGACCGCTTTTTTGCTACCTGACTCATCTGTAGAGACGCAATGCTTTGCGTCTCTACAGCT
The DNA here is from genome assembly GCF_030056595.1 of Flectobacillus roseus. Lineage (NCBI taxonomy): Bacteria > Pseudomonadati > Bacteroidota > Cytophagia > Cytophagales > Flectobacillaceae > Flectobacillus > Flectobacillus roseus. The sequence goes on along the minus strand of NZ_JASHIF010000011.1, from coordinate 106,754 downwards.
AGCCTGCAAATTATTTGCTCGTTTTTCTAATTTGCATCATGTTTACAAAGAATGAAAATGCCATTGAGAAATAGATATATTGTTTCGGAATATGGAAATCTAATCCTTCGGCAATTAGCGTAACTCCAATCATCATTAGAAAACATAACGCCAAAATCTTCAACGATGGATGTTTGCTAATAAAGCTACTAATAGCCCCTGCTACCGCCAACATAATCGAAATAGAAACAATTACGGCGGCATACATCACCCATAACTCATCTACCAAACCCACTGCTGTAATAATACTGTCAATCGAAAAGACTAAATCTAGCAATAAAATCTGCCCAATGATTTTGACAAATGATTTGGGTACTGGTGTCGAACTAGCATGCTCTCCCTCTTCTGTTTTTTCAAAAATCTCTTTGTTACTTTTATACAGTAAGAAAAAGCCCCCTGCAATAAGAATTAAGTCTTTTCCCGAAAAATCTATCCCCGAAACCGTCATTAAGGTTTTATCGAGCTTCATGATCCAGCTAATACCTGCCAATAAGATTAGACGCAAAACTAGCGCAAGACTCAAACCTACCAATCGCGCTTTTTTACGATTTTCGGGAGGAAGTTTATCGGAGAGAATAGAAATAAAAATAATGTTGTCGATACCCAAAACGATTTCTAACACAATCAGGGTAAGCAGTGAAATAAGAATTTCAGTTGTCATTGTTTATTTGTCTGTTTGACAGGAATCAAAGCATAGTTATGATGGCTTTTTCCTTTGCTATTTGAACATGCAAGTTATACGAAAAGTTAGCGCTACAGGATTAGATTTCAGTTAGATTTTGGTTTAACAAATCATTAACACATAGGGTCAAAATATGCAGAATCAGCCACCCGTTTTATAGTCAAATTCTCAATCAAAAATCAACTAAGTGCTATGAAACGTAACATATTTCTTTCCACTATCGCTATCTTGAGCCTAGGGCTTGTATTGGTTGCAAGCTCTACTTTTGCTCAAGGCTATGACCGCCGTGATGACTATAACAGAAATAATCCTTACAATGACAATCGCTATGATGACTATTCGAGAAATGACCGTAGCCGTGAATATCCCATAGATCCTCGTAACCCGTATGATGAGCGTAGTAGAGTTTTTGATACCAGAAATCCTTATGACCCTCGTCCTGTGTATGACAATCGTTCACAAGGTCGTTATAATGACTATGATTACCGTTGCAATTGCGATACCTATAGTTATTGCTCACATCGCCAACAATGGGCTAACCGCTACTTTCCTGTAGATCCGCGCAACCCATACGATATTCGCAACAACCCTAGAAGATATGATTCTTATTCATACAACAATCGCCGAGGACGTGACCGAGTGGTTATTGTTGTACCAGAAAGAGGTCATCATCATCGCCGTGATTGGTAAGAGTTTTGGAGTGAACAGTGACAAAGGCACAGAGGTACAAAGTGTTCTAAATGAATCACTTTGTGCCTCTGTGCCTTTGTCACTTTACGCCTTTTATTGTTTTGGCTTCAATACCTGCTTACCTGATTTAACTTTTTCTACATCTTCTTTTCGAATAAGTTCTCCTCTAAATTTACCTTCTACATACATACGAGCTTGGTCATCGTAATGTTTGCTCATAAAGTACCCAGACTGTCCAGTTGGGTTAATACTTTGTCCTTCAAAAGGTTTTGAGAAATCTATCACACGACGCAAAGCTGGGCCATAACTAACCTTGTAATATCCTGAAGAATCAAGTGGAAAATCAAGATTATTGATTACCTCTTTACCTGCCATAGCTGGTAAAGGTCCTACATTAAAGAGTTTGTTCAAAGGCTTTTGTCTACCTACAGGATGCACGTGCTCGAGCGTGTGAACTTTTTGCCAATACCACGCCTTTTTATCCGTTCCAAGTTGAGCCGCCAAATCTGTATAAGACTGATTTATTGCTGATTGAATAATCTGCGTACGCGTTTCTACATTTTTTGTATCCTTATTATCCCACCATTTAGAAGTATCATTAACGATAAAGTTTTGTAAAGAACGCTTCATAGTTTGAGAATTGATAAACGCTTTGAATCCTTCAGCACCTAGTTCGTCTTTGAAAGTAGCCTCGTACATACGATACAAAAATCTGTAATAAATCGTTGGTTCTATGTCTTCCAAATCGTGTGTACCATCCCAAGTCAAGAGTTCTGTATGTCCTGTTGATTTAATAATTGGAGCAATACTTTGAATCACAATTGGCGCCATAGCGCTTTTATGCTCAGTAATCATCTGGTGCATATCCTCTGTAGTCCAATCATTTTTGGGCGTATTGAGCAACTGTTTAATACGAGTCGCACGATCTGGCGCAACATAGTAACCTGCTACCAAGCCCGTACCCATATCCTCAGGTTGGTTATTGGCAGAGTACACAAAACCACTTGCAGGATTAACAGCATGAGGATTTTGAGAAAAATCTAACCAGCCCTCTATCTCATCTTTGCCACTAGCGCCATCCAGAATCATATAAGGTTTTACATGAGCAGGACGCTTGGGAAGTTTTGCTGATGCCCACCAAGCAATATTGCCCTTGGCATCGCCATACATCACATTCAGACCAGGGAAATGAATCATCGAAGCGGCAGCCTCTGCTTGTTTGACATCGGTGGCATGTGCCAAATCGTAGAAGACTTTTAAAGAGCGATCAGGAAATTGTGTTAATACCCACCACAAGGCTACTGGTGATTTTTCATGAACAAACTTCTTATCAAACTCATTAATCAGAACGCCATGTCTCGACGAGCGATATTGCACAGCCACATCTGGTTTTCCTTTTACTTTAATGACTTCTTTTCTAATAGACAAATCTTCCCAATGGTCTTTAAACCAAACCTGATTGGCATTTGCAGGATTTATTTTTTCTCTATAAAAATCAACATCATCATTTTCAAACATTGTTAAGCCCCAACCAGCTTTGTCGTTATGCCCAATCACAGCCATAGGAATACCTGCGATAAAGTTTCCATAAAAGTTTTGATTAGGATAAACCAAATTAGCCTCAAAAAATACCGAAGGTTGAGAAAAAGCAATATGAGTATCATTACTAAAAATTACGCCTTTACTTTTTGTTTTGCTACCAGCTACAACCCATGAATTAGAACCATGAAACGTAGGAAACGGCGCTGCTTTTTGTAATTCAAGCACTTGATTACCCAATGCCAACAAGTTTTGTACTGACTCTGCACCTTTACGGAACGCTATCTCTTTTTCATTGCCTTTAGTAACAGGGATTTTTTCGGCATTAGTTGCCCAAGTTGTTACCAAATCCTTGGTGTATTCTTCGCCAAGACTTTGTTGAATATAGGTCATCAAAGGATCGGTGCGAAAAGCATCAGCAAAAGAAAAACCCATATATCCTTGAATAATATGTAAATCTAGATTTGAAAAAGGCGTTTTCGGAATTTTCAACAATTCAAACTCTACAGGCGTATCTCCATTTTCGATAAAAGCATTGACTCCATTCACATACGCCGAAGCAGCTTTAACATAGCCTTCATTTTTAGGATACTGTGCGATGGTTTGTTCAGCATATTTTCTAAAACCAAGACTTCTAAAAAACTTATCACTCTCCAAAGCCATATCGCCAAATACCTCTGAGAGACGTCCATCCGCCAAGCGACGAAGGGCTTCCATCTGGAAAAGTCTTTCTTGTGCATGCACATATCCCAACGCAAAATAGGCGTCTTCTTCGGTTTGGGCATAAATATGAGGTATTCCAAAATCATCCCACAGTACCTCCACAGGTTGTGTGAGACCTTGTAAATTTATTTCTTGGTCATGATTTGCCACTTTAGACTTGAGCCAGACAAATACTCCCAGCCCCAATAGCACGACTACAATAAGTAGTCCCATTAAGATTCGTTTGATAAGACGCATAGTTTTTAATAAGTTTTCACACAAAATGAAAGACCTTCTTGTCTAACACCTTGTCCGCTAAAGATATTGAAGTGAATTAATTTTTGAAGTCCTTTGTATCAAAGCACTAACCGCAAATTTAGTCTTTTCTAACACAACTCAACTACCCTTATAACATCTAAAAACTATCCTAATTCAACTTTTTTTAATTATATTCAGCTACAATTACAGAACAGTATAGAACACAAGCAGTTTTTTGGTTAATTTTGATATTATTCAAAAACGTATTTATCTATATTGGTTTCTTTCAAACTATCCAATTACAATTTATTATGAAAAAATTAAGGCTCGCCTTAATGGCTCTCTTCTCTTTAGCCATTCTCTCTCTAAAGGCACAGACCTCCAATCCTTTGCAGGGCAAAAAAGTACTAGTGTTTTCCAAAACTGCTGGTTTTCGCCATAGTTCAATTCCTTATGGCATTAAGGGGATGCAAGATCTTGGTCAGAAATACGGCTTTGGCGTAGATACTACCGAAAATGCATCAAAGTTCACGGAAGACAATCTTAAAAAGTATGCAGTTGTCATCTTTATGAGTACTACAGGCGATGTGCTCAACCCTGCCCAACAAATTGCCTTCGAGCGCTATATCCAAGCAGGCGGCGGTTTTATGGGAGTGCATGCGGCATCAGACACCGAATACGACTGGCCTTGGTATGGTAAGTTAGTTGGTGGGTATTTTAATGGTCACCCTGGCAAAAATGTATCGAATGTTCAGATGGGTAAATTTACGGTAACCGATAAAAACCATATCTCGACAGGTACTTTGCCTACGACTTTTGAAAGAAAAGATGAATTCTATGACTTTAAAGAGTTTAACAAAGACGTTAAAGTGCTAATTACGGTAGACGAAAACTCTTACAAAGAAGGTAAAATGGGTGATTTTCACCCTATGTCTTGGTATCATGAATATGACGGTGGACGTGCATTTTATACTAACTGGGGACATACACACGAGACTTTCTCAGACGAAATTCCGATGACTCATATTTGGGGTGGCTTGCAATGGGCTGCTTCTGGTTCGGCATTAGACTACTCAAAAGCTCGTAGCGAATATGCTCCTGAAGAAAACCGTTTTACCAAAATTGTATTAGACAAAAACCTTGATGAGCCAACCGAATTGGCAGTTTTGGATAACGGTAAAGTGTTATTTACTGAAAGAAAAGGTTTATTAAAAGTATATAATCCTGTTACGAAAAAAACTAAAGTAGCAGCCGACTTGCGCGTATATTCAAAATTTGAATATGGTTTGATGGGCATAAATATTGACCCAAAATACAATCAAAACAAATGGATTTACTTGTTCTATAGTCCGTCTTATGAAGTTGCGGGTGCTGATACTGCCAACCGACTTTCTAGATTTGTTTATGACGATGTAAAAGATACACTGGTATTTGCTTCTGAAAAAACGTTGTTAAGAGTTCCAGTAAAACGTACCGATTGTTGTCACACTGGTGGCTCTATCGAATGGGACAATAAAGGTAATCTATATCTCTCGACTGGCGATGACACCAACCCATTTGCGTCAGAGGGCTTTGCTCCTATCGACAACCGTGCAGGTCGTGCAGGTTGGGATGCTCGTGCTACCTCATCAAATACTAACGATTTAAGAGGAAAAATCTTAAGAATTAAACCAACTGACGACGGTTCTTACACCATTCCAGAAGGTAACCTTTTCCCTGTAGGTACTGAAAAAGCTCGTCCTGAAATTTATGTAATGGGTAATCGTAACCCTTATCGTATTTCAGTAGATAAACACACTGGTTATTTGTATTGGGGAGAAGTTGGTCCAGATGCGGGTGAAAACTCAGACAAATACGGTCCTCGTGGTCATGATGAAGTAAACCAAGCTCGTAAAGCTGGTTATTTTGGTTGGCCTTTGTTTGTTGCTGACAACCGCGCTTATAATCAACGTAACTTTGAAGATAAGTCAACAGGTAGCAAGTTTGACCCACTGAAACCTATCAACGATTCTCCGCATAATACAGGTTTGAGAGAATTACCTCCAGCACAAAAAGCCTTTATTTACTATCCGTATGCAGACTCGCCAGAGTTTGGCCCTATTGTTGGTAAAGGCGGACGTAATGCCATGGGTGGCCCTGTGTACTATATCAATGATTATCAAAACTCGAATGTCAAGTTTCCGAAATACTTTGATGGAAAATTCTTTGCTTATGACTGGGCACGTGACTTTATCAATATCGTTACGATGAAACCAAACGGTGATTTTGTTTCGATGGAGCGCTTTATGCCAAATACGGTATTTAGTCACCCAATGGATATGCAATTTGCTAAAGATGGTGCTTTATATGTATTGGAATATGGTCAAAACTGGTTTGCTCAGAATGAAGATGCTCGTTTGTCTCGTATCGAATTCAATGCTGGCAACCGTAAGCCTGTAGTTCAAATTAGTGCTGATAAGGTAGCTGGCTCTGTGCCACTCAAAGTAAATTTCTCTTCTGTAGGTACAAAAGATTATGATGGCGATGTGCTTAGTTACGAATGGTCTTTTGGAAAAGGTGCACCAAAAAGTAAGCTAAACAACCCTAGTTTTACTTTTACAAAATCAGGTATTTATCAGGCTACACTCAAAGTAAAAGATGTAGCAGGTAATGTATCAGAGGCTTCTGTAGAAATTAAAGTAGGAAATGATATTCCGAAAGTAGCCTTGAACATCAAAGGCAATAAGTCATTCTATTGGAACGATGAGAAAGTAGCTTACGAAGTAAAAGTTGCTGACAAAGAAGATGGTTCTTTAGATAACAAAAAAATCAAAGCAGAAGATGTACAAGTAAATATCGACTATCTTGAAGGATTTGACAAAACCATTATTGCACAAGGTCACCAACAAAATATGAGTGTATTGTCAGGAAAACGCTTGATTGAATTGTCAGACTGTAAAGCTTGTCACTCAATCGATAAGAAATCTATTGGACCTGCGTATAAAGAAGTAGCCAAGAAATATAAAGGTGTTTTCCAAATCGAAGGTAAACTTTCTGACAAAATCATCAAAGGTGGTGGTGGCGTTTGGGGCGAACAAGCTATGGCTGCGCACCCACAAGTAAGCAAAGCAGATGCTACCGAAATGGTAAAATACATCTTGTCGTTGGCGGATGACAGCAAAGCAAGCAAGCCAGTAAAAGGTGAGTACCTAACGAAAGATACTGGCAAAGCTGGTACGTACATTTTCTCAGCTAGTTATACCGACAAAGGCGCAGGAAACCTTGGAGCTCAAAATGCTACCAAAACTGTTACCTTGAGAAGTGCCAAATTTAGAGCAACAAGCTATGACGTTCAAAAAGAAACTCAAAAGCTAAAAGTTGATGGTTTGGGTGAAATCGTAGCGGCTACTAAAAACCAAGGATATATTGGCTTCGAAAACATTGACCTTACAGGCTTAAAGGCTTTTGATGTGGCAGCTTTCGCTTCTGACGATCGTACTGTAGGTGGCAAAATCGAGTTACATATTGGCTCTCCTACAGGTAAAGTATTGAGTTCGGCTGAGGTAGGTAAAGGCAATACACAACCCGTAAAATTAGGTTTGGCAGATGCTACAGGTACACAAAACCTATATTTCGTTTTTGTAAATCCTGAAGCAAAAGACAAAGCTCTTTTCGCAGTTTCAGATATTACTGCGGTAAAATAAGAAATGTATTGAGGATTTTTAGCATATAAAAAGGCGGTCGAAACGAGTTTTTCGACCGCCTTTTTTAGATTTCAAATTTCTAAACGAAAAGCATTGCGTCTCTATCGTTAGAATATGGACTGTTAATCACTCATCCACTCAATCATAATTCACTAAATTGTTTTCTTCGTCCATATTTCAATAAATCTTGCGCTTTCTCTATTTTTGCTTGAGGTTGAATCTCCGTTTTGGTAATTTACCCTAAGTCGTAAAGCATTACGTCCCTACACAAAAATATTCAACTACTTATTCAGCATTCATTCCATTAATCAAAAAAAGCTAATGTTTAAAATACTCTCTCAGCCTTATCCACATAACGAAACGCCTCGAAAGAGTATAGTTTTATCTATTGCCACTGGTTTATTTATCGCCTCTTTTTTGAATTACTTTCAACCCTTTGGCTCTGCCAACTGGCACGACCCAAGCAAACCTTGGATATTGTCAGGTTTTGGATTGGTGAGTACCTTCATGATGTTGTTTAACTATTTTGTAGTTCCTCGCATCTTTTCGATCAGCTTTGCAAGCGAAAATTGGACTGTAGGAAAAGAAATGCTCTATGTTGCATTTAACCTATTTTCAATTGCTTGCGGCAATGTTGCCTATAGCGCTGCAACTCATTTGACAGATGTTCAAGTTGATGGTTATGTTGCCATGTTGATATACACCTTGGTTTTAGGCATATTCCCTGCCACTATGATAGTGCTTATCAATTACATTTATCACCTCAAAAAATACGCCCTAGCTCCTACCAATATCGTTGCACCTTCTACTACTCAAACAGAAGAGGAACTACTATTAAACTTGGTAGCCGAAAATGAAAAAGATAAAATCGTCGTTCCTGCTCCTCAGCTTCTTTACATCGAATCGAGTGATAACTATTGCACCGTATATTTTCTGGAAAATGAAGTGTTATGTAAAACGATACTCCGTAGTAGCCTAACAAGATTGGAGGGGCAAATTCCTGAAAATACCCATATTCTCAGATGTCACCGCTCCTTTATTGTAAATCTATCTCAAGTAGAAAAAATATCAGGAAATGCGCAAGGCTATCGCTTGCATTTAATCAATCAAAATGGACAAGTACCTGTAGCAAGAAAATATGCCTATTTGGTAGAGCAAATTAGGACTGGGCTTTAATTTAGTGATCTGTGATTGAGTGCATGAGTGATTAATATTCTAACACTACAGACGCAAAGCATTGCTTCTCTACCAGTAAAATTCAGATAATAATCACTCAATAGTTTTTATTCTATCACAGCTGTTCTAATTTCAATAGGTTGCTGTATATATGTAAGGCCTTTGAGTTTGAATTGTTGTGTGAGAGATGAAATAGGATTCAATTTAATATCCATACTATATTTTTGGTCAATCTGATCGTAAACTTGGTTTTCAATAGGAGTCTTAATCAAATCTGCTACCGCAGCAATTATTTCAGGAATACTCATATTAACTACAGATAACTCCGAACCATTGAACGACTTACTTTGAACCATTCCGGGCATCAGATTTTGGGTCACAAATGTTGCTAACTTCTTTGCATCATCTACCGAAAGTACCCATCTATCCTCTATCTTATTTTTATATCGTACTTTCTGGTTATATCTTTTCAACAACGAATCCATTAGCACCATTTTTCCATCTTCTAATAATAGCGAATCTGTGCACAAGATTACATTTACGTTTTCAGTCTTTACGATTACATCTTTAGGCTTTTCTAATGAAATTTTCTGCTCTGCCAACAGCATACGATAGACTTCAAATAAGTTGTAGTTTTTGAATTGTAAAAAACCACTTCCTTTGGCAATTCCAGAGGATAATTCGGGGTTTCCTGAGCTAATACTAATGGAGATACTTTGCCCAAACGCTTGATTGCCTAGGAGCCAACAACAAATGAAGAGAGAGATACCAATGTGTAGTTTCATGAATTTTAAATTAAGGTGAAATTTTATATAAATACTTTCTACCCTAATTTACCAATCATTTGCTTTATTCTCGACTTTTCATCGTTGTTTCGTAAATAGACTTATTTTACACAAACAACGTCCTAATACTTGTAATCCAAAGGATTCGCGTAACGAAACTCATATCCAGTCTTGTTGAGCAGTTTTGTAGCATCAATCACTTTATAAGGTACGGTTGTTTCTGGTTCAACAAAAATAGGCTCGGCAAAACCTAGCTCTGCACAATTTTTCAGATATACCTCTTTCCTGACAGGATGCTCTGGGGATACAACGTTGAAGGTTTCTCCAAATATTCCCTTTTCAATCACTGTTGTTACCACGCCAACCGCATCTTCCTGATGTACATAATTGACGGGAATAGCGCCTGTATTGATGGTTTTTCCTGCAAAATACTTCGCAGGAATACGCTCTTGTCCCATCAAGCCTCCACAACGTAAAATGGTTACGTTTTCTCCTAAAGCATTTTTCAATAAGTTTTCGACCTGAATCAAACTATGAGTTGGGATTACCTCGCTATCTTCTGTTGCAACTTGACCCAGATCAGGATATACCGAGGTCGATGAAATATAAACTACCTTCTGAATCGTTGATTTCTGAAGCGAGGGCAATATCCCTTCAATTTGTTCTACATGAAAAGAGTCGCCATATTTACCCGCTCTTGGCGGAATAGCAATTACCAATAAATCTGCCGCTAAAAAATCAGATAATATTGCTTCGTTGGCTTCAGGATTGAGCTGCAATACTACAGGCTGAATTCCTGCCTCAGACAAGGGAATAGTTTTGGCTTCGGAAGTCACCGAACCTACAACTTGATGACCTTTGGCTACAAGATTTTTCCCCAAAGGAAAACCTAACCAACCACATCCTAAAATCGCTATTTTCATCTTAGTACTATTTATAGATAAAACTTCTTTCTCTGAATATGCTCTTCTACGTCTTCGGGCACCATATATCTTATCGGCTGACCGTTTTTGATACAATCACGAATAAATGTGGCCGAAATATCCAACGATGGCGCTTTTACCAATTGGACATTAGGATGCTTTTCTAAGTCACTCGGTTCAGAGTTTGGTCTTGGATATACATACAAGCCAAAGTATTCAAGAATTTTATCTGCATTTTTCCAATTCGGGAATTGTGCCAGATTATCCCCACCGATAATTAGTTTGAACTCATAATTCGGATGTTTTTCTTGCAAGCGAATCAAGGTATCAATGGTATAAGAAGGCTTTGGCATCGAAAACTCGATATTCGATACGCGAAAAAGTGGATTATCTTGAATAGCTTTCTCGACCATATCCAAACGGTCGAACTCATGCAAAAGCGATTTATTTTTCTTGAAAGGATTTTGTGGCGAAACTATAAACCATACTTGGTCGAGGTCGGTAGTAGTAGCCATCACATTGGCAACAATCAAGTGTCCCACATGAATGGGATTGAAAGAACCAAAAAACAAGCCTATTTTCATTCGAATAGATATCAAAACAAAAGGGTTGCTAGCAAATCAATAATTTGATTTACCAACAACCCTTTTGTGCGTTATAATTATTTTGTAAAATCGTCAAAAAGCTTTTGTGCTTTTGCTACGGCTTCATCCAAATTGTCGTTCAACAATACTACGTCAAATTGGTCTTGGAAAGACATTTCGAAGTTCATTTTAAAAACTCTTTTCGAGATAGAATCTTCAGAGTCAGTACCACGTTCGCGAAGTCTTTTTTCTAGTTCTTCTACGCTAGGTACTTTCACAAAAATTGACAGCGCGCGTTCCTGATAGTACTCTTTCAACTTTACGCCACCACGTACATCCACATCAAAAATCACATGCTTTCCTTCTGACCACAATCTTTCGATTTCTGATTTGAGTGTACCATAATAAGCGCCCGGATATACCTCTTCCCATTCTACGAATTCTTGTTGAACAATTTTTTGTTTGAATTCATCGGGTGTCATAAAGTAATAATCCTTTCCATTTTCTTCGTTACGACCACGTTTGTCACGAGTACATGCCGAAATAGAAAAACCCAAGTTAGAGTTATTAGCCAAAAGGTGCTTTACGATGGTTGTTTTACCAGAACCAGACGGAGCCGAAAAAATGATAAGTTTGCCGTTTTCCAATGCTTAAAAATTTTAGGGAATAAAAGATTGGTATTGTGATTTTATAAAACGCTTCTTAGAGTATGATTAAAATTTTATAAGTCATTAAAAATAAAAAAATTGTATTTATTTTTATGAAATCCTGTTGTTTGAGCCGCAGGCGAGTTTAGGATTTCTTGACTTTCTTTTGTTACTTTTCTTGTGTCAAGACAAGAAAAGTAAGGTGTGGCGAAGGGAAATTTTGTTTTTCCGATAAAAGCCAAATAAAATTTTCAAACATACTCTTACTAAAGAGAAAAGTTGTATTTCACGCACCAATTATTTTTCAAAAATACTCATTATTTGTTGATAAGACAAAGCGCCTCTGAAGGACAAGCTGAGTGCCCCAAAAGCAAAAGGTTATTAAGTCGTATCCAAATACTAGGACAACCTAATAACCTTTCAAAAGCTCTGCTTAGTGTTTGTTATTTTACAAGCCGCTTATTTTTTTCTTGATACAATCAATCAAAGAAGTAGGCACGCATTTCTTTTCTATTCTTAATTGCATGGCGTCTTTGATACATTTCTCTAATTCATAGCCATTCTCGCATGGCAAGCATTTTGCCATGTTATTTTTGAATTGAGCCATTTGCTCCTCTGTCGCCTGTCCATCTACAATGAGTTGAACAAGTTTCATACATTCGCCCTCATGTTCGCAATGAGTCTTCTTTTGTTGGGGAGTCCCTTGCACCTTCTCAGCCTCGGAAATCATGTCTTTATAGAATTAAGCAGTTAACTTGGTTATTTTCTAATGAATCTATTTGTCAAAGCAAACGATAAACTTTTTGTATTTTGATATAAATCAAGTAGTTATTGAACAGAGTGACAAAAAAAAAAATTCCAGTTTTGTAAAAAAGTTTTTCATTACTGATTTATGTCACCTATCGGATAGCTAATTTTCTGCCAAAGTGTCAGCATTGACATCATATCCTAAATTTTTGGCATAACTTTTCAGTTTCTCTTTGAGGAGCATACGAGCACGGTGTAAGCGTGAGCGTACAGTACCAATAGGAATATCTAGGATTTTGGCCATTTCTTCATACGTAAATCCTTCGATGTCGCAGAGGATAATTACTGTTCTAAAATCTACAGGAAGCGAGTTGAGCGCATTGGCTATTTCGTCTCCAATCAAGTCTTGGACAGTTTCGGCACGTAAATCTACCGTTTGAGTAGTTTCAGCATCTTCCTCCGAGTTGTAGGTTGTTTCTACATCTTGGTAATCTACTTTTGAAGGTTCTTTCGATTTCTTTCTGAAATCGTTGATAAAGCTATTCTTCAGGATTCTGAACAACCAAGCTTTGGCATTAGTTCCTTCTTCAAAAGAATTGATAAAGCGAAAGGCTTTTAAGTAGGTATCTTGCACAAGATCATTGGCATCGTCCTCATCGTTGGTAAGACGAAACGCAAAGTTGTACATAGAATCTATATGGGGCATAAACTCCTTTTCGAAAACTCTATGTTTTTCAGTTTCCGAATAGGTTTGGAGAGTTGGGATTTCTTCTTGCTCTGACATAGCTGATGATGAGTCTCTTTTTTAAAAACACATTATCCAATCGTTCGACAGAGTACAGCTCTACTACATTCACTATCTCGTTGACTCTGTCTCTAAATTCTCAAACGCTTGAATACTATCATGTACAAACAATCTGCCAAGAATGATTTTTATCAATTTTATGACAAAAAGGCATAACTGGCATTCTTCATTGTAAAGCTCTCTCCAATCAATAAAGCAGGAGTAATATGGAAGTAAAGCTCTACCGACGACTCGCGAAATCCAAACAAACAACTGTTTTTCAAGATATTCCTTTATTCTTTTCTGAAAAATTGCAGAATAACAATAACAGTGTTAGTGAAAATAATACTAGCTAAGACTTTGAGTATCACCTGAAAGAACAAGCCCCAATCAGATGCCTCTAACATGAACAAAACAAAGTGGTGAATCAGCGTAAGAATACCTAAGTAAGAAATAAACCAACCAAAGCCCATCGAACGCAACGTGAGTACTTGACGTTCGTCATATCCTCTTTGGGGCGTTAATAAGGTAATGATTGACGGTCGCAAATACGCAATCAATGTTGTTGCGGCCGCATTAGCACCAGTGGTATTATAAAATATATCTACAAACAAACCTGCTACAAACCCTAGAATTACCAATTGCAAACGGCTCGTTTCAAATGGTAATAACAATACAGCTGCTACATAAGCAAAGCAAAATGCATAATCAAAGAAAACTAGCTGTCGTACAAAAAACACTTGTAGCAACAAGTAGAATATAAAAGTTAAAACTTCTGGGATAATATTTCGAAGAGTCATTTACTTGGTTCTTAATTTTCGATGAGAGTGGGTGGCTCCTTTTCTACTTATGGTTTAGTTGTTTGTGGCGCCTTTGAAGTCTGAGGAGTTTTATTCTCAGGAGTTTCTTCTAATTGCTTCACTTCCTTCTCCAACCTATTCTTGATTACGTAAACATACGAGAGCGTGTTGAAATTGGTTGCTACTTTCAACTGAATATCGTGAAAAGTCATATCTTTTTTGACACCAACTTTGGTCACATATCCAATCGCAATATCTGCTGGGAATACATAATTGTAATCAGAAGTTACAATGGTATCTCGTTGTTTAACTAATTTATAGCGAGATACATCGGTCATTTCCAAAAGCTCAGGATTTTTCCCGTCCCACTTTACCGAACCAATTTCGTTATTTCGTCTAATCTTGGCTGACATGGTATATTCGGAGTGTAATACCGAAATTACACGTGACATATGTTCTGAGCAGGATTTGATTTTACCAACAACACCTGTCGAAGAAATCACCCCCATACCAGGAGCCAAGCCATCGGCAGTACCTTTGTCGATGGTGATATAGTTATTGAACTGATTGGTTGTCAACTCCGTTACCTTAGCAACGATTGGCTGAAAACGAGCAGCTACGATAGAGTCTGCTTTATAATTTACCTTGGGCTGTACCAATTGCTGTGCTTGAAGCTTCAACACCGTTTCCCGCAACTGCTTATTTTCCATAGCCAAATCTTGATTGACATTACGGAGATTATAAAATTCAGCGATGGAATTGGACGTTTCGAGAGCTTTGGCTGCGTAGTAATTAGTCGTATTGAAAAAAACAGCGTTGGGGTAATTATTATATGAATAAAACATCCACAAACTCAGTACTTCCAAAAGTACGAACACAATAAAAGCTCGTTGCTTTGAAATGAACTGGAATAGTCTATACATTTCTTTTTGAAGAGTAAGGGGTTTAGTGAGTTAGCTTTGAGCTATCAGCTTTTAGCATTCGGCAGTTAAATTCTTTTGATTGCTGATTTCTAAAAGTTCAAAACTATAAATAAACATATTGCAACAAATGGGTATTTTTCTATTGCTCTATAACAAAAAAGTGAATGAGAAATTGAGCTAAGCTATTTCCCATTCACTTTATCCTAAATCGTGATGATTACGAAATTAGAATTGGCTTGTAGTGGTCGAGGTGTTTCAACACTTCACCTGTACCTCTTACAACCGCTCTTAATGGGTCATCGGCAATATGAATAGGAAGCTTGGTTTTGTTAGCAATACGTTTGTCCAAACCATGCAACAAAGCACCACCACCTGTCAAATGAATACCGTTATGGTAAATATCTGCCGAAAGCTCTGGAGGAGATACTTCTAGTGCTTTCATTACTGCTTCTTCAATTTTGGAAATAGATTTATCCAAAGAATAAGCAATCTCAGAATACGTTACTTTAATTTCTTTTGGAATACCAGTCATCAAGTCACGACCACGAATTTCGTAATCTGCTGGAGGATTTTCTAATTCTGGCAATGCCGATCCAACTTCAATTTTGATTAACTCCGCCGAACGCTCACCAATCAATAAGTTGTGCTCACGACGCATATAATCTACAATATCACGTGTGAATACATCACCCGCAATACGCACAGAAGCCTCACAAACAATACCAGAAAGGGCAATTACTGCAATTTCAGTAGTACCACCACCGATGTCAACAATCATTGAACCATTTGGTTGCTCAATGTCGATACCGATACCGATTGCCGCAGCGATAGGCTCGTGAACCATATACACCTCTTTGGCACCTGCATGCTCACAAGAGTCTTTTACAGCACGTTTTTCTACCTCGGTAATACCCGATGGAATACAAACAACCATACGATGAGAAGGTGTGAAAAAACGACTACCAGTATCAATCATCTTGATCATACCACGAATCATCAATTCGGCAGCCGTAAAGTCTGCAATTACACCATCCTTCAAAGGACGAATTGTTTTAATATTTTCATTGGTTTTTTCGTGCATCTGCATCGCTTTGTTACCAATCGCTAATACTTTGTTGGTAGCTTTATCTAAAGCGATGATTGAAGGCTCGTCAACCACAATTTTATCTTTATGAATGATAAGGGTATTAGCCGTACCCAAGTCAATAGCAATGTCGGATGTAAGGAAACTAAATAATCCCATTTTATTAGTTCTTCTTGGCTTGTTTTAAAATCTTTAAACTCTACTATACTTTTAAAATCAATTAGTGGTAATACACTTAGGTTTATAGCTTGGTATAATACACCCGATTTGTCTCTATTACAAATTCACTCACGCAATGTCGCTACATCGAGTAATTACGCCCTCGCTCCTTTCCTAGTGTCTTATAGCTCGATTTTCTTGCCTATATTGATAACGCACTTGGATTTGTTATCAATGCTAGAATGTCATATCGCCACAAAATCCTCAATAACTACTCGTTTTTCTGCAAGTTATCGAAAAGTTTAGACTATCACAAACTCTCTTATACGACCATTTTCTTGTAAAAGTGCAAAATTAGAGAGAAAGTTGGAGATTTTGCCCTTCTATTTCAAAAAAATCTATCGGAAATTTTTTTTTCGAAAAAATAGTATGCATGCATACCTTTTACTATATTTGAATCATTATATCTAAGGTATTAAAAGTACCAAATGTTAATTAATATCTACACTCTTATATTACAGATAATCAAGCTATAATAACAAACGGTAGGTTGAGTCTTGATGGTATTACCGTTCAATCAATTGATCATCAATTAAACTTTATTTTAAACTATGACGACAGCATTAAATGGACTAAATTTTCAGTTTACAGAAGAACATTTGGCCGTACAACAAGCCGCTAGAGACTTTGCTCAAACAGAGCTTCTATCTGGTGTAATTGAGCGTGATGAAAAGGAGTTTTTTCCAGAGGAATTGGTCAGAAAAATGGGCGAAATGGGTTTCCTCGGAATGATGGTTTCGCCAGAATATGGTGGTGGTGGTATGGATACCGTTTCGTACGTACTGGCTATGGAAGAATTATCCAAAATTGATGCCTCTGCCTCGGTAATGGTATCAGTTAATAACTCCCTAGTTTGCTATGGACTGGAAGCTTTTGGCACAGAAGAACAAAAACAAAAATATTTAGTTCCGCTAGCCTCAGGGCAACATATCGGAGCTTTTGCCTTATCCGAACCCGAAGCTGGTTCGGATGCGACCTCTCAGCATACTACTGCCGAAGATATGGGCGATTATTATCTGCTCAATGGTACCAAAAACTGGATTACCAATGGCGGTCGTGCCAATACCTATCTGGTCATCGCACAAACCCACCCCGAAAAAGGACATAGAGGCATCAATTGTCTTATCGTGGAAAAAGGCATGGAAGGTTTTCAGATTGGAAAGAAAGAAAATAAATTAGGAATTCGTGGGTCAGATACGCACTCTCTCATGTTTACAGATGTGAAGGTTCCTAAAGAAAACCGCATTGGACCCGATGGTTTTGGGTTCAAATTTGCGATGTCTACGCTCAATGGAGGTCGTATTGGTATTGCAGCGCAAGCCTTAGGGATTGCTTCAGGAGCGTATGAATTGGCTTTGCAATATTCTAAAGAGCGTAAAACATTTGGTAAACCTATTGCTGAGCACCAAGCTATTCAATTTAAGCTTGCCGAAATGGCAACACAAATCGATGCTGCAAGATTTTTATGTTTAAGAGCCGCTTTGGACAAAGACAACCACCAAGACTATGTTAAGTCGGCGGCTATGGCCAAACTCTATGCTTCGCAAGTAGCAATGGACACGACCGTAGAAGCGGTACAGATACATGGAGGTTACGGATTTGTGAAAGAGTTTCATGTTGAACGCCTCATGCGTGATGCCAAAATCACACAGATTTATGAAGGCACTTCCGAAATTCAGAAAATTGTAATTGCCAGGGAATTATTAAAGTAACATATTACAGGTTTCGTAAAGTTGTTTAAAAAAATTTGAGTCAAATTTTCAAGCCGTTGGGTCACTTAGTCAGAACCCAACGGCTTTTTTTGTACTTTTTTTATAAAGATTACATTAATCTCAGACCCTAAATTGCTTTTAGCGTAAAAACACCTCTTTTTAGTGATTTTAGGCTCAAAATCTTTACTTTTTTTGCCGATTATCTTGAAAAAACACAAAAACTATGAAATATTCAAATATTTTCAATACTCAATTAACCTATCAAAAAAGCACCTTCTTAGGATATTACAATAATAATCAGCCTAGTATGGAGAATTTATGCAAAAAAAATCCTGATACTTTTTTTATTTATATTTTGGAATTTTAATGCGATTTATTAGTTTTGTCCTAAATTTATCTATCATTGTTTTCAATTTATAGAAAATAAGCCGCAGAAATGGAAGATTATAATAAAATCATAGAGTCCCTTGGTGTTAAGTTCATCAAGTCTCGTAACATTAGAATATTACAACCAATCAGAATCAAGAACTTTTACGACGTAGAAAACACACTCTTGATTTTGTACAACGGTGAGGTATCATTTGGTGAAGAAGCTGTTCATGCAGAGGTTGGCGATATGCTCTTTATCCCAGGTGGAAAGATGCTGTCATTAACTTATGGTAATGCAGACAAACCTAAGATTGTATCTAACGAAGAGTTCATGACTCATCGTGAATTATACTTTGAGCCAAATCTTGAACCAGCTAGAATTGGTCAAGTAGAAAACTCTTTTGGCTTAGTAGCTTTCGAAGCAAAAGTATTTGATTCGGTAAACTTCTTTACTTCATTAGACATTCCTCCTTTCTTGATCAAGAGAGACGACAAGTTGGCTCACATGATCAACGAAATCTTGAAAGAAGATATGTGTGATGTATTAGGTAAAGGTCGTGTAATCAAGATAAAGACAGAAGAAATCGTTATCGAGATTATTCGTTACATCATCAAAAACCGTTTGTTTGTTGAGCAATTAGCCACTAACAGTACTTACTTCAAAGACCCACGTTTGATAGACATCTTTGCTTATATCAAAGACAATATCGGTGGCGACTTGTCGAACAAAGTATTGGCAAACGTAGCAAACGTATCAGAAGATTACGTAGGACAGTATTTCAAAATGTTGACGGGTATCAACCCTCAAGATTATATCGAATACCAACGTATGGAAGCTGCTGTAGGTTTATTGCGTACATCTAAAAAGTCGATTCGTGCTATTGGCGCTGAGGTAGGTTATAAAGATACCGCTTACTTCTGTCGTCGTTTCAAGATGATGTTTGGTATCCCTGCAGGAAAGATGCGTCGTCGCGAATCATTAATGAACTTGTAATTTCAAGTTTTGTCGGCTTATACGGTACAAGATTTCACTTTCAAAATTATATAAGAGCCTCTGATTTTATCAGGGGCTTTTTCTTTGTCCTAGAATCGCAACTCCGCTTTTAGCATTACATATCTTGGCTGAAGCCTAAATGTGGTCTGGGTAAAACTAATATCAGTCAATGTGTAGTTACTGAAGTTTTGAGTATTTAACAAGTTATTACCTGCTAAAGAAAGAGTAATTTTATTCTCTTTGACAATGTATCGGACATCAAAATCCATAAAATAATAGGTATTGCGTGCTTGAGCTAGATTTCCAAAATAATAGCGTTCTGCTTGTAACTGTAAATTACATCGGTCATTCAACACCAACGATATGTCGACGAAGGACAGATTATTAGTAAAAGAATTAGCCGTGTTAGTATTAACTCGAAATTGAGTGGAAGTCCATTTCGAACCTACATGATAATTAAACTTTCCTTTGAATCCTGAACGCAATTCAAAACCGTATTCTACCATCTGATTGTTGATTTCTCTCAACTCTTGAGCGTTAACACGATTTTGAAAGCTTGACTTTGTAGCCCCAAAAACCATTTTCAAATTAGTGTTAATAGCCGTTAGATAACGATCTATATTGGAGGATAACGACCAATAAACCCGATTCTTGATAAGTATTTTTTCAGAAATAACGGCATTCGATGTAACAATCGAACTACTGCTTACAAAGTCATAGTTCTTGACATAGGCTAAAAAGATATTTGCAAAAAACTTATCAGACCAGTTTCCGAGCGTATATTGTACAATAGCATTGGAAGCATTCAACTGATTAAATTCTCCAAGCCCTTTGCTAAAAGAACGAAAATCGGTTTGAATATATCCTTTATATATGTCTGCCGTCTCCAAATTGGTAGTAGAGTAGGTGTACGAGGACAATACTTTATGACTCTCGTTGATTTTCCAGTCCAATCCTATTTTAGGTACTACAAAAGATGAAGTTTGAGACGTGGCAGTCGTATATCTCAAACTATTGGATAGGTGATGTAGGTCTAGTTGTGTTACTAAGTAAATTTGTTTGATTTTAAAACGATTTTTAGAAGATAGATATACGTCTGTAGATGTATATGTCAAATCATTTTGAAAAGCCTGAGGTTTAGTAAACATTTCCTGTTCATCATTACCAAGCTGAAAACTTGAACTCAATTGGTCTGTTCTTCTTTGTCCGCCCAATTTTAACTCCCATAGATTTCCTTGAGTTTTTTTTGACATAATATGGGCTTCGATACCCATAAACTTCATCCTATTTTTACTGAGTTGGTTGGTAAAACTCACTTTGTCATCAAAAATATCTGAAAATCTAAAGGGATTGATATGATAAGTTTGCGGAGTGGTTTCATCAATATATCGTCCTGTTAAAAGCAATACTTTATTTTCTTTCCACTTGTGAGTAAGCACAGCTTTTTGGTCTAGAAGCTCATTATTACTCTGTAGGTTCTCGTTGAAAGTAGCAGCATTAAAAGTCAAATTGCTTTGATTCAGTTCATCTGTATGATTTATTTTACCCGTATATTCCAAAGTCATAGATTTTGATATATCATAGGTAAAATCCAGTTTACCAAATCCTGTTATAGGTCTTTTGTTGGCAATTACCTTTTCTGTATTTTGAAAAGATAGATTTCCAATCTTAAAAACTTGTATCGCATCCTTATAATATTCGGTCTTATCCAGATTAAAAAAACCTAATGTTTTAACTTTTACTTTGTCGGAAAGTGTAAAAATGCTGTTGAGAGAAATCATCTTTACATTATTGAGCACCGTTCTTTTCTTGGAAAGATTGGGTAATTCATTATTAACATTGATGAGTTGAATGGCCTTTTGTGTATCTCCTAAACTTGAAGGCTCGTCTATCCTGAAAGGTCTAATTAGATGGCTAATATCTCCCGTAGCATCACGCCCAATATTATTAAGGTTAGTAATAAAATAGTACTTATTCTTTTTTCCGAAATTCATTAAATTACCTCTAATTTCATGTCGAATTTCTGATTGTGGCGCTAATCCTAGCAATAGATTACCAAACCAAACTCGCTTGGCATCCTCTTTAAGCGTAAGGTTAAGGGCTACTTTGTCGCTATTCTCAATTCCTTTTAGGTGCTTATTATTGGAATAGTTTTGGTAGAGAATTACTTTATCGATTGGGTTTACAGGCATATTTTTCGTGAGAATTTTATAGCCCTTTTCAAACAAATCATCCCCATCAATCATGACTTTCTCTACTTCTTGATTACCAATTTTGATTGTACCATCAGACTGAACATTGAGTCCTGGTATTTTTTTTAGTAAATCCTCCACGACTTGTTCATTCCCTTGAGTAAAAGATTTTGCATCAAATACGACTGTATCTTTTTTGACAGTTATTGGTCTTCGTGTTTGAATGACAACTTCTTTGAGTTCGGTGACTTTAGGAGTTAAGACGATATTCTTTTTAATGTTTGATGTATTACTTTATATAACAATTTTTATAGACTGAGCTTCATACGACAATGAGGATACGTTTAAATTAAATACACCTTTCAATGATGTTTTTAATTCAAAGTATCCTTCATTTTTTGTATTTGTATAGGCGATGATTTTACCATTTTCATCTTTCAAAACTACACTGGCATAAACTCCTTTTGAGGTTTCTGTATTGCTAACATATCCCTCAATGACAGTTTGAGCGTATAGAGTGTTACTAATCAACAATTTCAGCAAAAAGAGGTAAACTCGAATGAGTGCTTTATTGGTCAAATTCACTTTCGATTGGGCTAAGTTTAATATCACTAGGTTTTAGGTTCAAATTCATTCCTCTAGGGAATTTTGATTTAATCGAATTGATATAGACTTCCTTATAATTTTTTCGATAGCGCTTATATTCCTCAAAACTATAATTAGCTTCGGTACCATTATTCAATTTCATGGGCTCGTCGTTAGCTTCAATATTGACCTTCAATTCTTTTGCTACCGCATAAAACTCCATATTGGCATCATAAGCTTCGAGTATTAGACCCGGAAGTCCAAATAGTTTCCATGGTCCTGTTGGGATAGGTATTTCTTCCGCAAACCAAGCGGTATAGCTTCTTCCTCTAAATTGGCAATTAGCTTTTTTACAGACATATTCTCCTATTTTTTTTGTCTCATCGCTAAGATTCCAAGGTAACGCTACCCATTGATCTGAAACTATGATTGGTGCCATAAATTTGGAGCCCACTTCTCTGAATACAATACTCTCTTTTTTGAAGTCTCTAACCACATAGCTTCCGATTTCATCAGCATTAAATACCTTTACAGCAATTCTATCTGCTTCTTGAGTAACCTTGTTTTCAGGTTTTTGGAAGTCACTTCGCTGTGTTACAAAAAACGAAAGTTCATTATCTGCGATTAAATAGGAATACATCTCATACGACATTTTTCCATTATCGGGGACATGATAACTATAAACTACTTTTACTTTACTTTTTTGGGCTTGTGTAAAAGAGGAAAATAACGCTATTAATATCAATGTTGATAGCAAGCTTATTTTTATTGAAGGTTTCATAAATATGATATCTTTATTAGGTGTCGATAAAGGCAGAAGGTTATTCGGATTATAGCCCAAAAAGCATTGTAATGTAAACATTAATTACTTTTCCCATTCGTAAACTGTTTCGTCCTGATACTTTCTTCCGTCCTGATTTTTAGAACCTTGTTGCATTGCGTTTGCTAAGTTTCTAGGTAATCTAGCTTGTATTTTTTTAAATAAGTAATCTCCAAAATTATCTCTAAAATCTACGTATTCTTTAAGAGTTTTAGTTTCTGGGGCAGTAGGTTTAGTAATAGAAAAAGTACAATTGTCAGGATACTCAATACTTGTCATTGTCATCTTAAATATTCCTTTTTGATCTTCGGCTTGAAGAATTAGTCCTGGTAATCCAAATAGTTTCCATGGTCCATAAGGTAGAGGAACTTGTTCCGTAAACCAAGCTGTGTAAGTTCGACCTCTAAAGGTGCCAATCGCTTTTTGACAGGTAAAGCTTCCGATTTTTAGTGTATCATCTTTAATATCCCAAGTAATATCTATCCAATTATCTTGGTAGGTAAATGCTTCGAAAAATTTACCCATTTTTACTTCTCTTGCTACAATTTCTTTCGTATTAAAATTTCGATAGACAACTATTCCCTGTTCATCTGATGATTCAAGATTTAGGCTAACAGATTGCCCTTCTGAAGCTACTCTATTATCTGCTGTTTCGTTAATGCCTAATTTGTTTCGGACAAAATAAGTAGACGTGTCATTAAAATAAAGAGTTGATTTTCTCTCGTGTCGGGCATTGCTATTAATAATAATATTATACTCCACATGTCCACAGGATTGAGAAAAAGAGAAATGCGCTAATAGTAGTAATAAAATCAATTGTAGGTGTTTCTTCATAAGTGTAAATGTATTTATCGTAAAAGCCCAAAGACATAATTGGACAATAGGTATTGAGAGCACTAATAAAATAAAAAAGCGCCTAATTAAAAATAACTAGGCGCTTTTTTTCTGAGTCTTATTGTAAACTACACAAAATATTTCAACTTGATGACTTCTTGTTCTGTCAAGAATCTCCAAGTACCTCTTGGTAAGTCTTTTTTGCTTAAGGTTGCAAATGTAGTACGGTCAAGTTTTAGTACTTCATAACCCAATGATTCGAAAATTCTTCTTACAATACGGTTACGTCCTGAGTGAATTTGAATACCTACTACCATGTTATCTGGTGTTACAATTGCCAATTCATCAGCTTTGATTTCTCCATCTTCCAAGGTAACACCTTTCAAAATCGCATCAAAGTGTTCGGTTGTAAGTGGCTTATCCAACTCAACTTGATACACTTTTGTAATTTCATTTGATGGGTGAGTCAATTTGTCAGCCAACTCACCATCGTTTGTCAACAACAACAAGCCTGTAGTGTTTCTGTCCAAACGACCTACTGGATAAATACGCTCTTGGCAAGCATTAGATACCAAATCCATCACCGTTTTGCGTTCATTTGGGTCTTCGGTAGTTGTGATAAAGTCTTTCGGCTTATTCAACAACAGATATACCATTTTCTCACGGCTCAACTTACGGTTACCATATTTTACAATATCACCGTGTTTTACCTGATAACCCATTTCTGTTACAACCTTTCCGTTGATTTTGATTTCGCCAGCTTTGATCAAATCATCAGCTTCACGTCTTGAGCATACACCTGCGTTAGCAATATAACGGTTCAAACGAACTAAAGATGAAGAGCTTTCACTTTTCTCAATTTGCTTTTGAACTTTCTTTGGTGCTGTTTCTTTGTATTTATCTAAACGGTAGGTTGGCGTCCATTTATCTGATTCTTCTTGTGGGCGGTGTGCTTTGAAGAGGTTTTTTTTTCCTCCAAAGTTTGCTTTTGCCGAACCATAAGTTTTTTCAGATCTCTCCGTTCTTGGTTTTCTTTCCGAACCTTCTTCTCTGCGCTCGTTACGTGGAGCATCTTTGTCAAATCTTGGACGGAATTCACGCTTTTCGCCATCAAATCCACCTTCACGACGTGGACGTGAGTCTTCGCGGTTGAAGTCACGTTTTTCGAAGCCACGACCTTTATCTTCAAATCTTGGACGGAATTCACGTTTCTCACCATCGAATCCACCTTCACGACGTGGACGTGAGTCTTCACGGTTGAAGTCACGTTTTTCGAAGCCACGACCTTTATCTTCAAATCTTGGACGGAATTCACGCTTTTCGCCATCAAATCCGCCTTCACGACGTGGACCTCGTGAGTCTTCACGGTTGAAGTCACGTTTTTCGAAGCCACGACCTTTATCTTCAAATCTTGGACGGAGTTCACGCTTTTCGACATTGAAGCCACCTTCACGACGTGGACGTGAGTCGTCACGGTTGAAGTCACGTTTTTCAAAGCCACGACCTTTATCTTCAAATTTTGGACGGAATTCACGCTTTTCGCCATTGAAGCCGCCTTCACGACGTGGACCACGTGAGTCTTCACGGTTGAAGTCACGCTTTTCAAAGCCACGACCTTTATCTTCAAATTTTGGACGGAATTCACGCTTTTCGCCATTGAAGCCACCTTCACGACGTGGACGTGAGTCGTCACGATTAAAATCTTTTTTCTCGAAATTTGGTTTGAAATCTTTGCGGGCAGGACGCGACTCGTTTGAGTCAAATGATTTTTTATCTGAGTAGCGCTCGTTTTTAGCAGGAGCTTCACCTCTTAATTCACGTTTTAATTCTTCTCTTCTCGTACGTGACTGTTCTCTTCTTTCAGGACTAAATTCTTCTTTTTGAATTCTCTTTCTCATCTTTTTGATTTGTTAAAAAATTGCAACATCACTGCTGTAATCAAATTATTAAACTTCTTTCTGTTTAATAATAAAAATAAAAGGCCATAGCCTTGTAACCTACTGACTATTAGAACACTTATCATTCTAACTATTAAACTCGGGGTGCAAAGGTACAATATTTTTTATGATAAATCCCAACTTTTGAAAGTACAATTTTTTATATTTTTCAAAAACCCCTATTTTACTCATTCTGAAAGGTTTAACAATAAGTATATTACATAAGTACAATCATTTTCAGCTAAAATTCGTTTAATAAACGGTCAAAGTACCTAAATTCGTAAATGGTTAGGTTTGTCTTGTTATAATATTGTTGAAAAACAATATGGTGGTCGTCTAGCTCTTTACTTATTAAGTGAAACTCACGGTCTTAGCATAAATGTAGTTTCTTGTCTAAGAGGAATATAGTTGTATCCTAAAAACTTTTCCTTTTTCTACATAAGTTGTCAACGATTTTTGCTTGGATTGTGTCTTTACCAAAAATAAGTCTGTAAGAAATAAACAAAAAGTTTAAAATTCTTTTCTAATTTAAGTGGCCTAAAGCCTATCGCCGTTACAAAAAATCTATTTCTATATGCAAAAACTTCGTACCTCAATATACTTATTGTCCACAGTATTGATGCTCGGGAGCTGTAACTCGGCTTTACAGTCGTTTAAGAAAGGACAGAAAAAGTTTGAAAACGGAGAATATGAATTGGCAATCAAAGAGTTTCAAAAATCGAGCTCTGCCAATTACGAAACTGCCAAATCCGCATTTTTGATTGCTGAGTCATATCGTCTTTCTAACCGCATGCTTCAGGCAGGCGAATATTATGAGAAAGCCTTGACTGCTGGTAGTCGTGAAAACGATATTCGTTTCCATTTAGCTTACGCCCAAAAAGCACAAGGCAAATATGAGGATGCTGCCAAAAACCTTGAGAAGTATCTTTCGGGCGTGCCTAGCAAGGAGTTCAAAAACAAAGCTATTGCTGAGTTGGATATGCTCCCTGAGGTTTTGGCGCTTGCCAACAAAAAGACTTTCATCGAGATTCAACCTGTAAGTATCAACTCATCTGGCTCAGAATTTTCTCCTATTTTGATTGATAAGGATTTGATTTTTACGGCTTCTCGTAAAGAATTGACTTACAAAAACAATGGCTTACCCTATCTTGGGCTTTATCGTGCTTCACTCAATAGCCCAACCGAGGTAGGAACGCCTCGTTTGTTTAGTACAAATATTTTCAAAGACAACGCCAACGAAGGTACTCCAGCCTTTACCCGAGATGGGAAAACAATGGTTTTTGCCCGTGGTAATACAGGAAAACGTTCTGACCAATCGCCTGATGTGGACTTGTATATCTCTAAACTAAATGATGGCGTTTGGAGTGAACCAGAGTTAATTTCGGTATCTGACTCATTGGCTTGGGATGGTAGCCCTTCGTTTTCTAATGATGGTCGTACCTTGTATTTCAGCTCAAACCGTGCAGGTGGTAAGGGTGGATTAGATTTGTACAGAGCCAATATTGACAATGCAGGTCGTTTTGGGCGTGCGATCAATATGGGCGCTGATATCAATACGGCTGGTGACGAGATGTTTCCTTATGTGTCGGGCGATGGAAAGTTGTATTTTGCTTCTGACGGACACCCAGGCTTAGGTGGTCTGGATTTGTATATGGCTACTCGTAAAAATGGAGAAATTCAAGTTGAGCATTTGGGCTTGCCCCTCAACTCTCGATTTGATGACTTTGGACTTGTAGCAATAGATTCTACAAAAGGATATTTTGCCTCAAATCGTGATAGTGGTAAAGGAGATGACGATATTTACTATTATGAAAACACGCAGCCGGGCAAGAAGTACCAAGAAACTCCTCCTGTTATTGTACAAAAAGATCCAGCTAAGAAAACGATTCGTTACTTTTTGGCAGGTATCGTAAGCAATGTAAAAAATGAAGGACTAGACTCTGTGCGTGTGGCTATTTTGGACAACGAAAGTCAACAAGCATTAGAAGAAGTTTTTACAAAAGCTGATGGTAGTTTTGGTAAAATTAGAGTTGAAGCAGGAAAATCGTATACACTTGTCACAGATAAGAAAGGTTATTTTATCAAGCGTGAGCCTTTTACCATGATTGGAAAGGATGTTCCTTTAGAAAAACTTACAAAGGCCGAAAACGATACGACTTATTATGTAAATATCTCTCTTGATAAGCCAGAAGTTGGTATAGAAATTACGAAGCTTTTTCATATTGCACCCATTTATTACGACCTCGACAAATCGAATATTCGTAATGATGCGAGTGTAGAACTAGACAAAATCGTTCAGATTTTACAAGATAATCCAAACATTAAATTAGAATTAGGTTCGCATACCGACTCACGCGCTTCGACAGATTATAACCAAAAATTAAGTCAACGCCGTGCCGATTCTGCGGTTGAGTATATTATTTCAAAAGGTATCTCACGTACACGTATCGTTGCCAAAGGTTATGGCGAATCTCAGTTGGTTAACAAATGTGCCGACGGCGTAGAGTGTACCGAAGAAGAACACCAAATGAACCGTCGTACAGAGTTTAAGGTATTGGAAGTGAAATAGGTATTGCTCTTTGCCAAAACAAAGCAAAGTTTGGCATTAGACTGAAGTTAGATTTTGAGTTTTTTCAAAAAAAATTAGCAAGGAGTTATGAGTTATGGGTAATTTTGTTGCCACACTCATAACTCCTTAATTTTTTCCTCCATGAGCTCTATTCTAATCCTCAATGCTCAAGTTGTCAACGAAGGCAAAATTCAAGTTGCTGACATTTTAGTAAAAGATGGTTTTATCGACCAAATTGGCACTAATTTAAGCGGAATCTCAGCCGACAAAACCATTGATGCGACAGGCAAATACCTCTTACCAGGTGTAATCGACGACCAAGTGCACTTCCGTGAGCCAGGTCTTACACACAAAGCATGTATTCATTCTGAGGCTCGTGCAGGTGTGGCGGGTGGCGTAACCACTTTTATGGAAATGCCTAATACCGTTCCGAATGCCCTTACTCAAGAGTTACTTCAAGACAAATACGACATTGCTGCTCGTACCTCTTTGGCGAACTATTCTTTTTATATGGGTGCTTCAAACGACAATATCGAGGAAGTTCTCAAAACTAATATTCAAAATATTTGTGGTATCAAAGTTTTCATGGGTTCATCAACAGGAAATATGTTGGTAGATAATGAGAAAACGCTAACAAATATTTTCTCGAATAGCCCAACTTTAATTGCTACGCACTGCGAAGATGAGGCTACTGTTCGTGCAAATTCGGCGCTTTACAAGGAGAAATACGGAGATAATCCACATCCAAGAGTTCATCCAGAAATCCGTAATGTGGAAGCTTGTATAAAATCGTCTTCGATGGCGATTGAGTTGGCTCAACAACATGGTGCTCGTTTGCATATTCTTCACATCACAACAGGTGAAGAAACGCATCTATTCCGTAATGATATTCCATTAAAAGACAAGAAAATTACTTCGGAGGTTTGTGTTCACCACCTTTGGTTTGACGCTCATGATTATGAAACATTGGGCAACCAAATCAAATGTAATCCTGCCGTAAAAGCTGACGGTCATAAACAACAATTGTTGGCAGCCTTGCTCGATGACCGCATCGACGTAATTGCAACCGACCACGCACCACATACTTGGGAAGAAAAACAAAACCCTTATTGGTCATCTCCTTCGGGCTTGCCATTGGTGCAACACCCATTACAATTGATGTTGGAGTTTTATAAAGACGGTAAAATCTCTTTAGAAAAAATCGCTGAGAAAATGTCGCATGCTGTAGCAGACTGTTTCCAAATCTCAAAAAGAGGTTACATCCGCGAAGGTTATTGGGCAGATTTAGTATTGGTAGACTTGAATGAGGAAGTAACAGTTTCGAAAGAAAATGTACTCTACCAATGTGGTTGGTCGCCCCTAGAAGGCACTACACTTCGTTCTAAAGTAACACATACCATTGTATCAGGGCACTTGGCTTACGAAAATGGAGCATTCGACGAAAGCAAAACAGGTCAAAGACTTTTATTTGAACGTTAGATTTAGTGAATTGTGATTGAGTGGTTGAGTGATTATTCTTCAAATCTACGGCCGTATATAAGTATGAATGCAAAGTAAGATTTAAGTTTTGTGTTTTAGTCACAAGGCAACAGGCAAAGAGTGTTAAATTGTTTTTAGTAACGATAGATATGTTTTTACCGAATGCCCATAGCTGAAAGCTGAAAGCCGAAAGCCCAAAAAGTAAACTTTATTTTGCATATTGACCTTTCAATTAGGGTGCGACTTAAGTCGCACCCTAATTGAAACACAAATAAGAGGCCTTTACAGGAACGACTTAAGTATGTACGCAAAACAAAATTTAAGATTATGCTCGGGGCTTTCAGGTAACGGCTTTCGGCAGTGGGTTTTGGAAAAAAGCATGGCCATGGGTATTAAAAAACATTTTAACACTCTTTGCCTTGTGCCTGTTGCCTAGACACATAACTTAAATCTTATTCTGCACGATTACTTATATTTCTTATTTTCGGCTAAACCTACTTCAAGCCTATTCGTCCAAATTAAGCTTTCTGCATTTTTTGCTTATACTTTCTTCTTACACGTCCAATAATCATTCCTCCTATGACGCCTGGGGCTATCCATGCCACTAATGGAGGCAATACATTGTGATTATTCACTACCAAAAATGCGGTTACTGTAGCAATATATGACCCTCCCATACGACTAATATGATTGAGCATCCAAGGTTGATTGATTTTTCCTATGAATGTCAAAATATCTGACATAGCGATAATCAACGAGAACAAACCAAACAAACCGAATAGCACAAAGTAAAAAGTCACACCTTGTTGATAAGCCCAAATGCCATAAGCAATCATCACGATACCCGAAACTACTGTAATTAATGCGGCAATCCAGTCTTGTGCTTGCCAATTATTTTTACGACCCACTAATACCAATCTACGACCTGTAAAAGTATTATAGAAACTAAACACCGCAATACAAGTCAAGAAAACTAAACGAGTTTCATTTTTAAATCTTAGTACTGCTGTAATAGCCACTACCATCATAGCATAATAATAGATACGTCCCCAAAGTGAATGTTTGGGACTTCCTTTAGGAGTAAACATAGCGATTAAACCAACCAGCAAAGCGGTGAAACCAGAAAGAATGTGTAAAATCAAAACTGCTGTTAGAAACTTTTCCATGATATATTGAGAGATTTTTATAAAGAATTTCAATTTGTGAGGCTGCCATTTCGGAACCGATGATACAAAGGTAGAGGCAGCTATCATGGAAGGGCAAATCTTAGGGGTAGGAAGCAAAAATTTGGGAAATTTGACAATTTGAGGGGAGTTTGGGAACATTTAGGGGTAAAAAACAAGGTCGAAAGAGATGTTTTTCTTTCGACCTTGTTTTTAAAATAGCTCACCACTACGATATTTGGGTACGATACCTAGATGAACGTAGGCCTTTTCGGTAGCCTCACGTCCTCGGGAAGTTCTTTTCAAGAAACCTTCTTGAATCAAGAATGGCTCGTATACCTCTTCAATGGTTTCGGCCTCCTCACCACAAGCTGTAGCGATGGTCGAAAGCCCGACAGGACCACCTTTAAATTTTTCGATAATGGTTGACAAAATTCTGTTATCCATTTCGTCAAGACCATTTTGGTCTACATCTAAGGCAGACAAAGCCATTTCTGCAATATCTACCGTAATACGACCATTGCCTTTTACTTGTGCAAAGTCACGAGTACGACGCAGAAGGTTGTTGGCGATACGTGGTGTTCCACGACTACGACGAGCAATTTCAAAAGCTCCAGCATCGTCGATAGGCGTACCTAAAATCTGACAAGAACGTTGTACAATCGTAGTCAATAATTTGGCGTCATAATATTCCAAACGGGCATTGATACCAAAACGAGCACGTAGAGGAGCTGTCAACAGACCCGCACGTGTAGTAGCGCCAATCAGGGTAAATGGATTGAGAGAAATTTGCACACTTCGAGCATTTGGGCCAGAATCTAGCAAAATATCAATCTTATAATCTTCCATTGCAGAATACAGATATTCTTCTACAATAGGATTCAGTCGGTGAATCTCGTCAATAAACAGAACGTCAAACGGCTGGAGGTTGGTTAACAAACCTGCCAAATCTGAAGGTTTATCGAGCACAGGCCCTGAGGTGATTTTGATATTTGCCTCCAACTCATTGGCTACGATATTCGACAGTGTAGTTTTTCCTAACCCTGGAGGGCCGTGTAGCAATACGTGGTCGAGGGCTTCCTCCCTCTGTTTGGCAGCCAATACAAAAATCTTAAGGTTTTCTAATACCTTATCTTGACCTGTAAAATCATCAAATGAAAGCGGACGCAAAGCACGTTCGATTTCTTTCTCCACAGATGAAAGGTTTTCTTTGTTACCTTTCAAATAATCTTCTCTCATATCAACAATCCTTTTTCAAGGGGTATATTTCGTTTCTAGTGTTTTCACTCAAAAATACAGCTTTTTCGAAAGTTAAACATCAAGGCAAATTAAATACCCACGATTCCCATTTCAAAGCCTACCTTTTAATTAAATTTTTCTTTTATTTGTACAAGTAAATAAAAGATATTTTATGTTTTAGTAATGTAAAGTTTGGGGATTGAATGTCAGGTGTCGTCTTTTGACAAAATAGTTATAATTACGTGGAAAAGCCTAAAACTAGTGCCTAACAACCATTCCCTACTAAACTCAACTTATTTTCAACTATCCAATCATCTAAATCAAACTATTTGACTATGCATTCAGCTTTTCTTGGCGAACTAATCGGAACAGCAGTTTTAATTTATCTTGGCAATGGCGTAGTAGCCAATGTTTTACTTAAACACTCCAAAGGCGAAAACGCTGGCTGGATGGTCATTACCACAGGCTGGGCAATGGCAGTTACCATTGGAATCTTTGTCTCTACGGCATTTGGGAGTCCGGCGGCACATCTTAATCCTGCGGTTACAGTAGCGATGGCTTGTAAGTTTGGTGACTGGTCAAATGCGGGTTCATTTATATTGGCTCAGATTTTAGGAGGAATCATAGGAGCAACATTGGTGTGGATTCACTATCATCCACATTGGGAAAAAACAGAAGATGCTGGCTTGAAGCTGGCTTGTTTTTCGACATCTCCCGCTATTAATAAACCTATGGCAAACTTGATGAGCGAACTACTAGGAACGCTTTTGCTAATTATCGTACTGGGAGCCTTGCCAAGCGTACCAAATCAATTGGGACCTTACGTTGTTGGTTTATTAGTTTGGGCAATTGGTTTATCATTGGGTGGTACAACAGGATATGCAATTAACCCTGCTAGAGATTTAGGTCCACGCATTGCACATGCGATATTACCTATTGCTGGTAAAGGAGGTTCTGATTGGCAATATGCTTGGGTTCCTGTCGCAGGACCTATCATTGGTGCTATTATTGGAGGATTAGTAATTGCGCAGCTTAGTTTTTGAGTGCGTTAGTGATTGACCGAATAAGTGATTTAATTTTACTAGTAGAGACGCAATGATTGCGTCTCAAGAGGGTTCATTTCAAAATATAGTATCAAAAAGGCGTTCGAAATTAGTTTTTCGAACGCCTTTTTAATGAAAAGAATTGTTTTAATTTCAAAATTTGGATTAGCTCATGTTGGAAATTATTTCCTGCTATTTCCGAAATCAGAAATCCTAAATCTACAATAGCTAGAAAACTTTCGGACATAGCGATTAATACCTCATAACCCCCTCTCTCCTATTCTGTTTTGGCTTTGATCACCTTTACGGTAGTTCTTCTGTTTTTTTGATGCTCACGCTCAGTGCAACTTACGCCGTCAGAACAACCATTTACTAATAATGACTCGCCATATCCTTTAGCCAACATCCTGTTACGATCGACACCTTTGCTGGCAATATAATCTACAGCAGCTTGAGCACGCTTTGAAGATAAATTAAGGTTTTCTTGAGCATCACCTCTGCTATCGGTATGAGAACCTAATTCGATAATCATACTTGGGTTTTTCATCAAAGTTGCAGCCAATTTATCTAACTCTCTGGCAGCATCTTTTCTAATTTTGGCGCTACCCATATCATAATAGATGTTGTCAATGGTGATTAGATCGCCTTCTTTGAACATACCCAAATCTTGGGAAACAACTTTTGGTCTAACTTTTTTAATAACCTTATTAATTTTATTGACCGTAGTTCCATAACCGTCCTTTGATACTTCGAGGGTATAGTCACAACCTTCTTCCATATCAAAAGCATATACCCCATCAGGACCTGTGACAACTTGTTGTTTGGAACCATCGCACTCATTAATAAAAGTTACGAGTACGCCTTCAATGGGTGTTTTCTCTATTTCGGTTTTTACAACCCCTTTCAACTGTGATACTTTCTCTGCTTTGGTGGTATCCGTTGGTTGAACAATCTCTACAGGAGGAGAGTTTTTGGGTTGCACCTCTGGCTGTGTTACGATAGGACCACCTTGTTTGCGCAAAGGAATATCCATGGCAGACGGGGCGTTATCAGATTCGCCTTTTGTCGAAAAGCCAAGAATATTGGTATTATATCCTTCTCTTTTTACCGAAATCACATAATCAGTATCACGATTGACACAAAATTGTGTTTGTCCAGATTCATTTGTCAATAATTTTTCTTCGGTTCCTCCTTTTGCTAACAAACTCACTTCGGCTTTTCCGATTGGACTTTTTGTTTCTCCATCTACAATGGTCAATAACATTTGTCGACAATCATAAACATCTGCTTTTTTAGTAAATCTATAAATATCGTCATCATCACCTCGGCGCCTATCGCTACTAAAATATCCATTCAACCTTTGTCCATCGGTAATAATACCAAAGTCATCATTTTCAGAATTGAACGGTTCACCAATATTCAACGGAGAACGATTTGGAAGTCCATTTTGAGTAGAAATAATAAAGATATCTAAGCCACCTGCACCCTTTAGACCATCAGAGGCAAAGTAGACATTACCTCGCTCATCCACAAACGGAAACACCTCTGTTCCTTTTGTATTTACTTCTTTACCGAGATTACTTGGAGTACCCCATTTGCCATCTTTATACTCAACCACCCAAATATCCATACCTCCTTGACCACCTTTACGATCTGATGCAAAATACAAGTAACGTCCATCTTTTGACCAAGCTGGGTGTGCTGTAGAAAAATCATCGCCATTAAAAGGTAATTCTATGGCTTCGCCCCAACCCGATTCTCCCATTTCGGCCATATACAATTTTAGCTTCGTAACATTATCTTCACTTTTTCCTTGAGAACCTTCATTGAAGTTATTTCTAGTAAAAATGATTTTTGAAAAATCACTACTAAAAGTGGCAGGACCCTCATGAAATTTAGTATTCAGGGTTTTACTAAAAACCTCTGATTCTGCAACTTTACCTTTAACAGATGGTTTACTGGCAATCGTCTCTTCAGGTAGTGTTTCGAAATAATTAACTGTTTTGGAGTCGTTGGCAGTAACTCTTGTATAAAAGTCTTTCCCCAACTTTGAAGGGCCAGTTTTTACAACTTTTTGCTTAGGAGCATCCAAGGCCTCCTCCGAAATCCCTGTCACTTTATTAATATCGCTGATATAGTACAAATCCAAATAACCACTATTTCCAACCAAACTACTTCCTGTACCCTTTCCAGAACAAAACACCAATCCATTCTTATAATACATAGGACTGAACTCGGGTTTTGTGGTATTAAAATCAAGATATTCGACTAAATATCGTCCATTTTGTGTAAAGGGATCATTGGATATTCTGGCTACAGTTGATGGCTGATACTGGCGAGTATCGTCACGAAGAGAAGCTGACAAATTATTGTACTTTTCAAACCATTCTTGCGCTTCCTTAAATTTATTATTTTGTACTAGCACTTGAGCAAAATACAAATAGGATCTCATTTGATCGTCCGAAAAATTGGCAGGAATATCAAAGGCTTTGCGGTAAGTTTGTTCAGCATTTTCAAATTTTCCTACAGCTTTATAGCTATAGGCCAGTTGTAAAAGCGCTGTTAAACGTTCGGAAGTACTAAGTTTTTGAGAGCTATTTTGAAGAACTTGCTCAAATTTGGGTATCGCAGTCACAAAACTAGACACCTCAAAATGTCGAGTAGCATCTTTGAGTAAGGAGTTACTGTTTTGAGACCAGACAGCTGCACTCTGTATCAAGCTCAATATCAGTACAAATAATTTCTTTTTAACTTTAGGCATTGTGTTAATGGGGGGTTGTAAAAGAAGTGCCTCAAAAGGCCTAGAATCTTCATTTCTAATCGATTGAAAACACCTTCCCAATCCAATTAAAGCATAAATCATGCCAAGCAAGGATTGGATTTTTCTTATATGATTAACCTTATTTTTTCGTAAATCTATGGCGAAAATGGGGGTTATACTTTTACCAAAAACTGCCATTTTGGGTAGTTTAAGGCATAATCTGTTTCAAAGCTCTATGGTATTGAGATAGTTTTATAAATTTGTACCTCAACAATGCAAAGACTATGCTCAAAAGCTTTTACAATGAATCTTTAATCGAGGCTGGGCTCGACGAAGCTGGACGTGGATGTTTGGCTGGTCCTGTAGTGGCGGCGGCAGTAATTCTACCCAAATATTACGAACACGAGCTCTTAAACGATTCGAAGCAACTCAACAAAAAACAACGTGAAGCGCTTCGCTTAGACATTCAGCGCGATGCCTTGGCGTGGGCAGTGGCAGAAGTATCCAATATCGAAATCGACCAAATAAATATTCTCAAAGCAAGTATGAAAGCGATGCACTTGGCGGTTGACCAATTACAAATACGACCTGAACATTTGCTAATAGATGGCAATCGTTTTCCCAACTACCCGATGATTCCTCATACTTGTATTGTCAAAGGTGATGCCAAATTTCTCAATATTGCCGCAGCTTCTGTATTAGCCAAGACATTTAGAGATGATTTAATGGAACAACTAGCAAAAACCTATCCACATTATGGCTGGGAGCAAAATGCAGGCTATCCTACCCCAAAACACCGCAAGGCAATTCAGGAATTTGGAACAACCCCCTTGCACCGAATGACATTTAAAATGTAAATTGAGTAAATTTCGTTAAGCACTTTTCAAGAATTACCATGGGAATAAGAGCCATCTTGGCAAAACCTTTTGCTGCTTATGTTATTAGTCAACGAAAAAAATGGGAGAAAAATGCCGTTGAAACGCAGCTAAATCTCATGAAATCGTTGCTTCAACAAGCCTCGAATACTGTATTTGGAAAAGACCACAAATTCTCAGAAATCAATGATTATGAGCAATTTAAACAAAATATGCCTATCAACGACTACGAAGGGCTTAAAAGCTATGTTGAAAGGGTAGTTGCTGGGGAACCTGATATTTTATGGCCAAACAAGCCTTTGTATTTTGCCAAAACATCGGGCACCACTTCGGGGGTTAAATATATTCCGATTTCGAAAGAATCTATTGGCTTTCATATCAATGGCGCTCGTGATGCCTTATTGAGTTATGTCCACGAAACAGGTAATTCTTCATTTCTTGATAAAAAATTAATATTCCTTTCTGGTTCGCCCGAAATGACGATGAAACATGGTATTCATGTAGGTCGTTTGTCGGGAATTGTGAATCACCATGTGCCAGATTATTTGAGAAGTAATCAATTACCAAGCTATGATACCAATTGCATGGACGATTGGGAAGCCAAGCTTGATAAAATTATTGATGAAACACTTCCCGAAAATATGTCATTGATTTCGGGGATTCCACCTTGGGTACAGATGTACTTTGACCGTATTCAGGCTCGTACTGGCAAAAAAATCAAAGATGTATTTCCTGACTTTTCGGTATTTGTATACGGTGGGGTAAATTTTGAACCTTATCGTGCCAAATTATTCGAATCTATTGGCAAGAAAATAGATTCTATCGAAACCTATCCAGCCTCTGAAGGATTCATTGCCTATCAGGATTCTCAAAGAGCTGAAGGTTTATTGTTACTCTTAAACTCTGGGGTATTTTACGAATTTATTCCAGCAGAAGATTACTTCAAGCCCAACCCTCGTAGACTACATATTGGAGAGGTTGAATTGGGAGTGAATTATGCGCTCATTATGAATACCAATGCAGGTTTGTGGGGCTATTCGATTGGAGATACTGTCAAATTTGTATCTCTCGATCCATATCGCATTGTAGTGTCTGGGCGTATCAAGCACTTTATTTCTGCCTTTGGAGAACACGTAATTGGCGAAGAAGTAGAAAAGGCGATGCAATACGCGATGCAAAAACATCCTGAGGTTGAATTAGTAGAGTTTACGGTAGCGCCGCAAGTAACACCACCAGAAGGCGGTTTGCCTTATCATGAATGGTTGGTTGAGTTTGCCAAAGCACCAAATAATCTTGAGGCTTTTGCTCATGATCTTGATGAAAAACTTACTCAGCTTAACGTCTATTATGATGATTTGATTACGGGAAATATTCTGCAAAGACTAAAAATCAGAGCCTTAGCCCCAAATGCCTTTATCGACTATATGAAGTCTCAAGGCAAATTAGGCGGTCAAAATAAAGTCCCTCGCTTATCGAACGACCGTAAAATTGCGGATGAGATATAAGTGAGGGGAAAGTAAACAGGGACAAAGGCACAAAGTGATATTACAACTTTGTGCCTTTGTCTTTTTAGTCATATCTATTACGTAGTCTGTGAAAAATTTCAAGAACTAAACATTTCGAATGTCAGAAGTATAGCCTGCTTTCTTTGACTCATATTTTATAAAAACTATTATATGCCAATCTATTTCCGAAATCAAAAATCCCAAATCCGCAATAGTTTGCAAATCCTCATACAGCTCTAATTCCTATTGCTCGATTTTGGTGTTGAGTTTGCTAAGTTGCTTTACATCTACCAATCTAATCACATCTTTTTTAGAGAATTTAATCATCCACAATCCTAGTAAATCTCCTTTTTTACGAAAATCTACACTATCAATTTTGGTTTTAGTCAGAAGTTCCTGCAACTGTGTTTTTGACGCACTCTTCAACTGATTTTCCAAGACAATCGGCGAGGTAAAATACAAATGTTCTTGGTCTTCGCTCATTTGAATATTATCAATTTGAGGCAGATGGTTTTCGGCATTGTATTGGTAGGCATCTAATATTTCATTTACCTTTTTACCCAACGCAGGATTTTGCAATTTGATTGGACTGCCGATTTCTATCCCAATACGATATGTTTTTTGTAATGAATCAATAACACGAGTATCAAGAATATTTTTGACAAAACTTTTGTTCAAATCTTGTGTTATTTTTTTCCCCCAATCATCTACTTGCGCTGTAATTTGTGCGCTATTGATACGTTTTACCTGTCTTTCTTTGAGTTCTTTTACAGCCGCAGTTGTATCAACTCTCTTGCTAAAATCACAAGATTGTAAGCCTGTAATGAGGGCTAATAGCCCAATTCCAAATGTTAGTTTTTTCATTGCGATATCGATGGTTTTGCCATTTTACAAATATACTACAGAGCGTAGTCTAGTAAACAAAAAAGCCCCTATTGATTTAGAGGCTTTTTTGTTTTAGCTTTTGGCAAAATGTTTTCTTTATTTTATCAGAAATACTGTTACACTTTTAGCTTACGACATAGCACTCAACATTTAATACATAAAGTATTACATTCGCAATTCAAGATTCACAATTCTACATTAATGCTTACCATCTTCCTCTTCTACCACGATATGAATAGCGAGAATGCCCTCTGTCTGGGACAACAATGACAGTTCTTGGAGGGGGAACTACATATCTATATGCTGGACGTCCGTAATAGGGTCTGCGATAACCATAATCGTATCCACGCACATGGGTCACACACGATGACATCAAGGTTGTAAGTCCTATCAACAGAGCCACCAATAGGCTATATTTTTTGAATTTTAGATTTTCCATAGCTTTAAATATTTGATAGTCAATTAAGAAGTTAGTATCGATTAGACAAATGTACTTTTAGGAGGTTTATTTCAAAGTCTTAAATTCAAAAGCAAATAGGTGTAGCTGAAGGAAAAAATAGCTCTCCTATGAACCAAAATTCAAGAGAATCATCTTTTCTTTTGCAGGTATCTATATATTAGACAATAACCATACATTTTTCCCCTATTTTATGGGAAAGAATTTTGTATCTTTGCACCCTGAAAATGAGAAATCTAAATTGAGTCAGCCTCCTCAACAGTACCCTGTCACTTCACTGGCTCATAAAACATATAACATCCACAACCAATGATAGAACAACTAGAAGCCATCCGAGAACGCTTTGAAGAGGTTGCTCAACAAATTACGCAACCAGAAATCGTTTCGGATATGAAGAAATTCAAGACGATTAGTAAAGAATATAAAGACCTCGAAAAGATTGTTAATCAATACAAAGATTATCAAAACGTATTGTCAAACATCGAGTCGGCTAAAGAAGTAATTGCTACTGAGAAAGATGAAGAGTTTCGTGATATGGCTAAAGCTGAATTAGAAGAGCTTTTGCCTCAAAGAGACGAAATGGAAAGCGTTTTAAAAGAATTATTGATTCCTAAAGACCCTAACGATTCGAAGAACATTATCCTTGAAGTTCGTGCTGGTACAGGTGGTGACGAAGCTGGTATTTTTGCGGGAGACCTTTTCCGTATGTACCAACGTTTTTGTGCAAACCAAGGCTGGCAGTTCCAAATCATGGACTTTACTGAAGCTTCTTCTGGTGGTTACAAAGAGATTATCGTAAGTGTACAAGGCGAAGATGTATATGGTAAAATGAAATTCGAATCAGGCGTTCACCGTGTACAACGTGTGCCTGCTACCGAATCTCAAGGTCGTATCCATACGTCGGCAGCAACGGTTGCAGTACTTCCCGAAGCAGACGAAGTTGACGTAGTTATCAACATGAATGATATCCGTAAAGATACCTTCTGTTCGTCAGGTGCGGGTGGTCAGTCTGTAAACACCACTTATTCGGCGGTACGTGTAACTCACCTTCCAACAGGCTTGGTTGTACAATGTCAGGATGAGCGTTCTCAGATTAAAAACTTTGAGAAAGCCATGACGGTATTACGTTCACGTATTTATGAAATTGAATTAGAAAAACAACAGTCGGCTATTGCTGGTAACCGTCGCTCGATGGTAGGGTCAGGTGACCGTTCTGATAAAATTCGTACCTACAACTATCCACAAGGTCGTGTAACCGACCACCGTATTGGTTATACAGTTTATAACCTTCCTGTAGTAATGGATGGTGAAATTGGTGATTTTATCGATAACCTTCGTATTGCTGAAAATGCAGAAAAATTGAAAGAAGGAGCTGTTTAGGTATTAATGCTGAATTATGAGTGGTGAATTGTGAATGCAAAGCTTTAATTATCAACACTTTGTTTTCACCATCACTTAAATTTTATTTTGCACAATTACTTGAATCTCTACTTATATAAAAGCTCATGTCAATGCCTTGACATGAGCTTTTACTTTTTCACCTATTTGTCTTTTTACTTAAGGTCTTTTCTTGGCGATAAAAAACCTTCCAACTTCACAATCCAGTACAGTAGATATTCGTCCCAAGTCTGTGACAGACATGGATACTCGATCATTTTCAATTTTTGATAAATAGGATTGTGACATGCCGAGTAACTCGGCAAGATGTGATTGTTTGAAACCTTTTTCTTTACGAACTTTTTTGACGATAGAACCTCTGAATTGCATAGAGTTAATGTTTGGAGATTAAACTAATTTGTGTAGCGATAACGTATCTATAAACGTTTTAGTAATACTTTTTCTTGTAGAAATATTCCTGTAAAGAATAATTGAAATGTTAAAAAGCTTGTAAACGGTCATTTTAGCATCAAACTTTGCTTCATACACATACTACTTACACTTAGTTTTAATATTTCTATGCGCAAATTGTATCTATGGGCTTTATTCCTATTAACTACCTTTCAAAGCCTTTCTCAAACCTTAAGCGGTTATGTCCGCGAAGCCAAAAGTCAAGAATCCCTTAGCGATGTACACATTCGAGTCAAAAATGCTCGCATTGGAACCACTTCCAATGTATATGGTTTTTACTCCATCAAACTTGATGCAAGTCGAGAATATGAATTGGAGTTTTCGAAGGTGGGTTATCAAAGTTTTTCAAAAAAAATGCTATTGACAGCAAATCAAAATCTTATCGTCGAACTCACGCCGTCTAACACACTTTTGGAGGAAGTAAAAGTTCATAACACTGCCAATGAAGACCCGAGTACGCTTTCTTTACAAATGTCTGATGTAAAACAGTTACCTTCTTTTTTAGGAGAAAAAGACGTCCTAAAAACCTTTCAATTATTGCCTGGGGTTCAAAAAGGCAATGAAGGCTCACAAGGGCTGTCGGTACGGGGTGGGGGCTCAGATCAAAATTTATTAATGCTTGACGACGCCGTTGTGTACAACGCTTATCATTTATTTGGTTTCTTTTCAGTATTCAACAACGATGCTATCAAACAAGCAGACCTTTACAAAGGAGGGTTTTCGGCCAAATATGGCGGACGCACTTCCTCTGTATTAGATATGCAAATGAAAGAAGGGAGTCACGAGAAATTCCATGGAGAAGGCAGTATTGGGCTACTCAGCAGTAAAATTACCTTGGAAGGACCCATCAAATTCAAATACCCTACTTCCTATATTGTTTCGGCTCGCAGAACCTATGTAGACTTGGTTTTACCCAGAAGTCTAGACTTGAAAAATACCAGTTTTTATGATTTAAACGCCAAGATTAATACCGAATTCAATGCGCATAATCGCTTGTATTTGAGTGGTTATTTTGGAATAGATGTCTCAAAAGATGTCACTAAGTATAGTACTTCGGGTTTTGGCTGGGGCAATGCCACCGCAACCCTTCGATGGAATCACCTTTTTTCAGATAAAGTCTTTGCTAATACTTCCCTAATTTTTAGTCACTTTCGATTTAAGATTTTTCAAGAAGAAAATTTTGGACAAAGGTTTTATGAAGAATATTACTCTCAAATACAAGACTTTGGGTTGAAATCTGATTTTGACATTTATCTCAATCCTACCCATACACTCAAAGCAGGTATATTAGCAACGCATCACCAATTTACCCCAAGTGCCTATATCTACAATCAATATTCGCAAAGCACAAACACCGCTAGAATTAAGGAAACCAATGGTATAGAAAGCGCTATTTATCTTGAAGACACTTGGCGTATTTCAGAAAAAATGCAGGTGCGGACTGGCTTGAGAGCGTCTAACTATTTTGTGGATAACAAAGCCTATCACAATCTCGAACCTCGCTTGAATGCTTCTTTTCAAGCTACTGAGAGTTTGAATATTACAGCTTCTTATGCTAGAATGAACCAGTATTTGCACTTATTATCCAATTCTTCGTTAGACTTGCCTACAGATTTATGGGTTTCGTCAAGTGCCAAAATTCCTCCGCAACGCTCAGACCAAGTCACTTTGGGTTTTACGAAAAACTTCAAAAGTTCTCCTTTTTCTCTTTCTATAGAAGCCTATCATAAATCTTTAGAAA
Organism: Flectobacillus roseus; assembly: GCF_030056595.1. Lineage (NCBI taxonomy): Bacteria > Pseudomonadati > Bacteroidota > Cytophagia > Cytophagales > Flectobacillaceae > Flectobacillus > Flectobacillus roseus. Next base: position 63,481 of record NZ_JASHIF010000011.1, on the reverse strand, counting down.
ACGTGATTGGATACAAAGATGGAGCCAGTTTTTTATTACTAGACATCAAAGCTAATAAACGATTGGACGGCTCTAACTGGGAAGACAATATTGCTATAGGCACAGGAAAGGCCTACGGAATGGAGGTTTTGCTACATAAAAACACAGGTCGCCTAACGGGATGGATGAGTTATACCTTGTCGCAGGTCAAATATCATTTTGCAGACTTAAACAATGGGAAAGAGTTTTTCCCTCGCTACGACCGTCGCCATGCTTTATCATTGGTTGGTATTTATCAGCTCAAACCTCATATTACCTTGTCTGGTTCTTGGATTTATGCAACGGGAAATGCGTTGACCGTTCCTATTGGGCAATATATACCCGAAACTCATCAGTTTCCTGTCCAGTCAGACTACCCAACTTCAGATGGTTCGCTCGTAGTGGCACGTGTGTATGATGAAAGAGGAAACTTCAAAGCAGCGGATTATCATCGTTTGGATGTGAATGTTCGTTTTTCAAAACAAAAGAAAAAATTTCTGCGTGTCTGGGAGTTGGGCGTATTCAATGCTTACAACCGTGTAAATCCTTTTTACTATGAAAGTCAAGACGCTCCTAATTCAACACAGCGTAAACTTTACCGAAAAGGTTTATTCCCTATTATTCCATCTATTAGTTATCAAATCAAATTCTAACCTATGAAAAAGTGTATCTATCTTTTTGCCCTACTACTCACGATGTGCAGTTGTGAAAATTTTGGTGCTTTTGAGGAAGATTCTATCGTAAAATCAACCACCCAGCCGTATGTATTATGTTTTTTATCGCCTCAAGATACCGTCATTCAGGTGACAGTCAAAATGACGACACCCACTGTCGGCGAGGGTTCAGGCTCTTCAAATCAATACATTAGCAATGCTAGAGTAGTTTTACGAAATGAACAAAATCAAGAGGTAATTCTTCAGTGGAATGAACAGTTGAAAAAATATCTTTCGTCAAAAAGCTTTTTCAAAATTGAAGCTCAAAAACAATATCGCTTATTTGTCACTACGCCCAAGGGAGATAGTGTTTCTGCTAGTTGTATTATTCCTAGTACGATTGACTCCAATACGGTTTCGGTAACCAGAGCCCCTTTTAATCCTGAAAATCCTATGGCTTCTTTGCCATACTATTTACGGTGGAAAGATATTGGAAACGAGAAAAACTATTATGCTGCTTTTGGACTCAACTACGAAACAGATACACTTGAGCACAAGACCTATCTTACAGGTGTAGATGCGCAGCGAACTATTTCTGACGACAATATTCAAAATGGCATAATCGAATATCCGATTGTAGGCGGTATCTATCCTTACAAAAGATTGGCGAAAAGCCATATAGGTAATTTTATGTTTTATATCTGTCAGACCGACGAGCATTATTATCGTTACCACAAAGAATTTTCACAAATCAATGACCTCCCTAGTAGTGAGCCCATGAAGCTATATTCAAACATGACTGGTGGATATGGCGTTTTTGCTGGCTATAACGGCGTAATGCTGAGAGCAGACAAATGGTACGAATAGGAATGATGAGTTGTCCTTGTCTAGTTCGAGACTTAGTCTCGGACTAGCTTTTGTTGCAGTTTGTAAACTGTACAAAAAATAAGTCCAAGACAAAGTCTTGAACTAGTAATTAACTAAAAATACATTCACAATTCACAATTCACCACTCACAACTCATCATTCCTACTTATCATGCTTGCCAAGACGGCTCAAGGTTTCGCGAGAAACGCCCAGATAGGCAGCAATCAAGGTTTTTGAAACCCTTTGAAAGAGTTGTGGATATTGGGTCAAAAGCAAATCGTACTTTTCTTGAGCGGAATTTTGCAATAAAGACAAAATACGTTTTTGGAGTGCTACATAACCAGCATTAGATTTCTTTCTAAAAAAATGCTCCATCGCATGCCACTTGCGACAAATTTGCTCACGTGCTTCGTAGGTAAGTTCCAAGACTTCACAGGGCTCTAGGGCTTCTACGCACATGGTGGCACGTGCCTGCGAAGCGTGCGCAGGGAAATCTGAAACCCACCAACTTTCTAAGGCAAATTGTACGATATGCTCACGCCCATGCTCATCGTGACAAAAGGTTTTGAGACACCCCTTTACCACAAAATATTCTTGTAAAACAGTTTCTCCACCACGAATGAGCAGTTCTTTTCTTTTTACCTGTTTGGGTTGAAAGAAAGTAAAAACCTCCTCGAATGTATCTTCGTCAATCTCAACAATTTCGGCAATATGGTTTCGTAAAAAAGTCTTTGCATCCATAAAACAAAAATACATTGGTATCGACGAATACCAATGTATGGAGGCAAAAGATGTGTTATGGAGCGAGTGAAAGGATATTGAGAGGTTTGGGAGAACCCCCTTTTTTCTATATCTCCAATCACCCATTCACCAACTGTTCTTCCTCGTAAGTCTTCCAGTCTATATACCCTTCCAAGGTCAAGCCATAATGTAGTGCTCGGTTGGGTGGGGTCATTGGCCAATTGTTGTTGAGGCGTTCCACCAAGTCTGGATTAGCGATAAAGTCCTCCCCAAAACCAGTCAAATCAATCAAATTAGCATCAACAAATTCTTCCGATTTTTGACGATTCATTCCTCCTGCCAAAATAACTACGCCATTGTACCAAGTACGAAAACGCGCCAAGAATCCATCAGGTAAAGCATAGCTACCTCTCGATTGTTGGTCCATGATGTGGATAAATGCAATACCACGTTTTGCCAGCTCTTCAGCGAGGTATTGATAGGTCGTCTCGATTTCATCATAATGCGGCAATTCATGCAAACCACCATAAGGGGTCAAACGAATCGCTACTTTTGAAGCACCAATTTCGGCAATACAAGCATCTATGGCTTCAAGCAAAAATCTTGAGCGATTTTGAATCGTACCACCATATTCATCGGTACGATTATTAATCATTGGATTTAAAAATTGTTCAATCAAATAACCATTCGCTCCGTGAAGTTCTACCCCATCAAAACCTGCTTTGATGGCATTTTGGGCTGCATTGGCAAAATCCTTTACTACTTCTTTTACCTCTTCAGTAGTCAAAGCACGAGGTTTTGAACATTTCACAAAGGTCTCTTTGCCATTTTCATCATATCCCCAAGCAAAAGAATTTTCGGCTTGAATATCCGACGCTCCTACTGGCGCCTGACCATTGGGCTGATTGGATACGTGCGACACACGTCCGACATGCCACAACTGGGTAAAGATTTTTGCACCTTTTTGATGTACGGCTGAAGTTACTTTTTTCCAGCCTTCAACTTGTTCGGCAGTGTAAAGCCCTGGAATATGCAATACTCCCATAGCAGTATTCGAAATAGCTGTTCCTTCGGTAATGATAAGTCCAGCGCCAGAACGTTGCTGATAATACAGTGCATTATTATCGTTAGGAATGCCATCGAAATTGCGAGCACGTGTCATGGGTGCCATCACAATTCTATTTTTCAATGCCAATGTTCCAACCGTAGTTGGTGCGAATAGATTGATTGTTGAGTTCATTTTTGTAAGAGGGTTTGAGGGAACAGGCACAGAGGCACAAAGTGGAAAATTAATTCGAGGAGAATCCCCTTTGTGCCTTTGAACCTGTACACTTTATCACTTATTTTTCAATACTACAACCACTTCTTCTGCCATTTTCTTTGCAGATTGAGGGTTTTGACCTGTTACTAATTTGCCATCTACCACCACATATTCAGACCATGCTGGTGCTGATGAATAATGAACACCACGCTTTTTGAGTTCGTCTTCTAATGAAAATGGTACCACTTTCTCTAGTTTCATCGCAATTTCTTCCACATTTGAAAAACCTGCTACGTTTTTTCCTTCCAGCAAATAGCGATTATCTCCCAAACGAATATTCAATAAGCCCGAAGGACCGTGACAAACAGCACTAACCACTCCGCCTTTTTCGTAAATTTTACTCGCTATTTTGGCTAATTCCTCATTATTAGGAAAATCCCACATGGTACCATGTCCTCCTGCATAATGAATAGCTACGTAGTTCGAGACTTTTACTTGTTTGGGCGTAAGAGTATGGTCTAATTTGTTTTTGTAAACAGCGTTTTCCCAAAACTCTTTATTTACTTTATCTGTCAAATCAAATCCATCAACAGGAGGCTGCCCGCCTTGTGGACTTACAAAGTCAACTTCATAACCTGCTTTAGTAAACACCTCCCAAGGGTGGCTTACTTCACTCAAATAATATCCTGTGTGTTTGCCAGTATTACCTAATTCGGCATGACTTGAAAGCACAAATAAGATTTTTCCTTTTGATTTTGTCTGGGCAATACCCCAGAAGGACAACACGCTCAGAGCGATTGTCAATACGATGTTTTTCATAAAATAATTAATTTGATGGCGGATTGTGGATGTTGGATTGCGGAAGAGTAATCTACTTTTTAAGTTATGTTTTGTAAAAAATAAAAGTATTTCCTGCATTTCCGAAATCAGAAATCCCCAATCCGAAATTGTTAGTGCCTAACTTATTCACTAAATACACCATAGTCGGTGTATCCAGCGGCTCCACCTCCAAAGTATTTGGTGCGGTCGCCTTCGTTGAGAGGCCAGTTATTTTGCAGTCGAGCAGGTAGATCTGGATTGGCAATAAATGGACGACCAAAGGCAATCATATCAGCCCATCCTTCTGCCAAGGCTTTTTCCGCACGCTCCTTATTATACTTTCCTGCATAAATCATCGTGCCTTTAAACGCTTGACGAAGGGCATTTTTGAAAGCAATAGGCATATCTGGCGCATTATCCCAATCTGCTTCGGCAATATGGATGTATGCCACACCCAAATCTTGTAGCAAAGTTGCCGCCGCCAAATACGTTTCTTCAGGATTGTCATCGACACAGCCTTGCAAGGTAGTCAAAGGTGCTAACCTTACTCCTACACGCTCTTTACCTACTACTTGGCACAAAGTTTCCACTACTTCCTTCAAAAAACGAAGTCGATTTTCTAAGCTTCCTCCGTATTTGTCGGTACGAGTATTGGCTTGACTGTCGATAAATTGATTGATGAGATACCCATTAGCAGCATGAAGCTCTACCCCATCAAAACCTGCCTCTAGGGCATTTTGGGCAGCTTTTGCAAAATCTTGGACAATTTCCTTGATTTCAGGAATAGTCAACGGACGTGGTGCTGAGTGTTGAATCATACCTCCAACTCCAGCTTCTGGACCTTTATTTTCTGGGTCAATAAATACTTTTACTCCCTCCGCTACTAAAGGTGATGAAGATACTGGCGCTTGACCATCGGGTTGTAAAGAAGTATGCGATACACGCCCAACATGCCATAGTTGAGCAAACATTACCCCACCCTCTTGATGAACGGCATTGGTGACTTTTTGCCAGCCTGCTACTTGCTCTGGTGTATAAATCCCAGGCGTCCAAGCGTAGCCTTGACCTTGCTTAGATACTTGTGTTCCTTCCGAAATAATTAGGCCTGCTGAAGCTCTTTGACTGTAATACTCGGCCATTAAATCGGTTGCTACGTCACCTTTTGCAGCTCTCGAACGTGTCATAGGTGGCATGACAATTCGATTCTTAAGCGAAATATTTCCTAACGAATATGACTTAAATAACATAACTCATCTTGTTTTGATTGATGTTACAAAGTTCATACAAAGCAGGCGTTCTAACCTGTGACCTAGGTCACAAGTTTATGCTACGTAGGGACAAAGGCAACAGGCACAAAGGCACAAAGTGTTATAAACCCACTCTGTGCCTCTGTGCCTATGCCACTTTGCCCCTCCTTCTATATTTTCTTCACATAAAAATGTGTATCTACAGCCATGATTGGGAAGCTTTCTGGTAAATCTTGTTTGGGAAGATAGGTAAAGCCATTTCTTTCATAAAAACGAATAGCGGCTTGTAAGCGCTCTATAGTGCCGAGATAGAGATGTTGCATTTGTGCTTCTTGCGCTTTTATCGTAAGCGTGTCCAGCAGTTTTTGGGCAATTCCTAATTCTTTTCCTCTAAATTCCTTCTTCACAAACATTTTACGGATAGCACCAATAGGTCCACCACAGTCGATGAGGGCAATGGAACCTACTACCTCATCACCTTGTACAGCCACCCAAAAGTTGCCATTGCCTTGTTGATAAAAATTGGGAATTTCTAATAAATCGGGTTGGTCTTGGATAGTGATTGGCACCTGAAACTCCACCTGTTGAATAGTCAGAATCAAATTTACAATTTGCTCTGTGTCTTTCGATTGAAAAGTTCTAATTTGAATCATCGGGATAAGTATAAATGCTGAATGATGAGTTGCGAATGGTAAATACAAAATAAGTAATCACTTACGTAACTATTTACGAAATTAAAAAAATGGATAAATAATTCAACATTTTTACTTAATTTTTTTGATAAACTCGAATAAAAAAGCGCCGTATGTGCGAAAGAACACCAACTATCGTGAAGTCTTTCGCACCTACCGCGCTATAAAAGGAATATAAGACAATATTTAATAACTTGTATTTTAGGCAAGGACAACTCACAACTCAAAACTCATCACTTAAAACTCTCTATTCTTTCGATAACTTAAATGAAAAAGAGGTGCCTTTATCAGGTTTGGACGCTACCGTAATTTTGGTTTTATGTGCATTCAAAATATGCTTTACAATAGCCAAACCAAGTCCAGATGAACCATCAGAACGGCTACGGGCTTTATCGACACGGTAAAAACGTTCGAAAATTCGGCTCAAATGTTCTGGAGCAATACCTGGCCCATTGTCTTTTACCGAAATACGCCAGTCTTTCTTTTCATCTTCAAAAACAACTAATACTTTTCCATCTTCATTACCGTATTTAATCGCGTTTTCAACCAAATTGGTAATCACTTGACCTATACGCTGTGCGTCGGCTTTTACCCAAACTTGACTTTCAGGAGATTTTATTTGCAGACTTACATTTTTGGTTTCGGCTTTACTTTCTAATTGCTCAAAAACCTCTTTCGTAATTTGTTTAACATCCACACGCTCTCTGTTCATGCGAATATCGCCTGTTTCCATTTGAGAAAGTGTGAGTAAATCTTTTACCAAAATATCGAGCCCATCCAAACTTTTGGCAGCTTTGGTCAAGAACTTCACTCGTACACGCTCGTCGTCCATAGCGCCATCTAATAGCGTATGAACAAAACCTTGCGCCGCAAAAATGGGTGTTTTGAGTTCGTGCGATACGTTGGCCAAAAACTCACGACGATATTTTTCAAGTCGTTTTAACTCATTTACCTCTTGTTCCTTTTTGGAAACATAGACAAACAATTCATCATTCAATTTTTTAAGTGGATTGGCATTTTTGTAGAGTTTTTTGCGAGAAACTCCAAAATCCTTCATCTTCAAACGATTGATGGTATCATACATCTTGTTGATTTCTTGAAATACCAGATAATCAAGCGTGAAATAGATGAGCAATCCTGCGATGATAAATGAAGCGATAAAACAGATAAAGAGAATGTTGGCGTTGGCCTCGGGCAAAAAAGAGAGAAAAGAAGTCGTAAAAATGGCAATTACTACCGAAAGTAGCGTGGCCAACAACTTGGGATTTAATAACATAACTTCAACTTTAAGGAATAATTCATCAAAGTTTGGGCTTTTTTTCGAAACTCTTAGTGTTTGTTGTGTTAAATCTCAGGATATGCAAGCAAAAACTTTGTACCTTTGCACTTTGAAAGCATAATTATGGAACTGAATCAATTATCTGCCATTTCTCCAGTCGATGGACGCTACCGCAAGCAAGTAGAAAGTCTTGCTCCTTATTTCTCAGAATTCGGACTAATCAAGTACCGTGTCCTTATCGAAATTGAGTATTTTATTGCACTCTGCGAAATTCCATTGCCACAACTCGAAGGTGTCAGCAAAGACCTTTTTGGTGCCTTGCGTGATATTTATCGCAATTTCACTGAAGAAGATGCCCTTTGGATTAAAGAAACTGAAAAAGTAACCAACCACGACGTAAAGGCGGTTGAGTACTTTATCAAACATAAACTAAGCAACTTTGGTATTGAACAATACCTTGAGTTTATCCACTTTGGTTTGACTTCGCAAGATGTCAACAACACAGCTATTCCACTTTCGTTGAAAGATGCTATGGATGCGGTTGTTTTACCAAAACTTCAAGAGGTTATTGAAAAAATCAAAGCCTTGGGTGAAGAGTGGAAAGATGTCGCTTTATTGGCACACACACATGGTCAACCTGCCTCTCCTACTCGTTTGGGTAAAGAGTTTTGGGTATTTGCCGAACGTCTTGAGCGTCAAATGGACTTATTGAAAACGATTCCTTACTCGGCTAAATTTGGCGGAGCAACAGGTAATTTCAATGCTCACAATGTAGCATATCCTGAAACTAGCTGGATTGATTTCGGTAACAACTTCGTAGGTTCTTTGGGTTTGTCTCGTAGCAAATACACTACACAAATCGAGCATTACGATAACTTGGCGGCTTTGATGGACAATCTCAAACGCCTTAATAATATTGTATTAGACCTTGACCGTGATGTTTGGACATACGTATCAATGGGCTATTTCAAGCAAAAAATCAAGGCAGGTGAAGTTGGTTCGTCGGCGATGCCACACAAAGTAAACCCAATTGATTTTGAAAACTCAGAAGGTAACGTAGGTATTGCCAATGCTTTGTATGAGTTTTTGGCAGCAAAACTGCCAGTTTCTCGTTTACAGCGTGACCTTACTGACTCTACGGTATTGCGTAATTTGGGCGTTCCAGTAGCACATCAGATTATTGCACTAACAGCATTATTGAGAGGTTTGAACAAATTGGAATTGAACCAAGATGCCATCAATACCGACCTTGAAGATAACTGGGCAGTTGTAGCCGAAGCGATTCAAACGATTTTGCGTCGTGAAGGTTATCCACAACCTTATGAGGCATTGAAAGCCTTGACTCGTAAAAACGAAAAAATCACGTCAAAAACGATTGCGAACTTTATAGATTCACTCGAAATTAGTGATAAAGTGAAATATGAATTAAAACGTATTTCTCCATTCAATTACCTTGGAATCTTGGAGTAAGATATTGGTCTTCAGCTATTGGCAATAAGTTTTCAGCAACAAAAGCTGTTTTTCTAAAGTGCTCAAAAGTAAGATTAATGCCTTTATTCTATCATTTTTGTATTTTTTTGAAAAACTTTTTTTGAAAAACAAATTTTCGAATTAAGTTTGCAAAAAATACAAAAGCAGATTTTCTAAAAAATGACAACAAATTTCAAAAATACAGCATGGTGGTGGCAACTGACGATACTCGGTTGAGCAGTACCTTATTGTGTTTTCGGAAAAAAATATATCATTCGAAAAGACCTACTGTTCAACCAGTAGGTCTTTTTTTTATGTCCAATAGATTTTGCCAAAAGTTAACCATTGATTCTAACAGGTAGCAAACCTACCACACCCTAACATCATGAAATTTACCGTTCAGACCGTTCAGAAAAAGAAGTTAGCCGACACGATTACTCCAGTGGGGGTATTTCTTAAACTCAGAAACAAGTTTAAGAATACCGTAATTCTAGAAAGTGCTGATTATCATGGCAAAGAGCATGGCTACAGCCATATTGCGTGTGATCCAGTGGCAAGTTTTATCATCGACAACGATGTTGTAACTCAAACTTTCCCCGATGGTACCGTCGAAACATTTACCTTGGCTCGTCGCAAAGATGCTGTACAAGCTCTGTTGAATTTTGCTGAAAGATTTGAATGGACTCGCCAACCCGATTATGCGCCAATGGCCAACGGGATGTTTGGACATATTTCTTATGATGCCGTAGAATATTTTGAGGATATTGAGATTCAAGAAAAGAACGAGAATACCGAAATTCCGCAGATTATCTATTATGTATATCGTTATGTAATTGCGATTAATCACTTCAAAGATGAGCTTTCGTTGTATGCCCACGAATACAATGATACAACAGCACCATCTTTAGAATCGCTCGAAATGTTGCTTGATTTGCCTCACTATGCGACAAAATCATTTACGGTAACTGGCGATGAAATTACAAACGTTACTGATGATGAAATGCGTGAGGTAATCAAAATTTGTATTCAGCACTGTTTGCGTGGGGATGTATTCCAAATTGTACCTTCACGTCGTTTTAGCCGTACTTTTGAAGGTGATGATTTCCAAGTATATCGTGCGTTGCGTTCGATTAACCCATCGCCATATATGTTCTATTTTGATTATGAAAACTATCGTATTTTTGGCGCTTCGCCTGAAAAACAAATTCAAATCAAAAACGGACTCGCTGAAATTCACCCGATTGCAGGCACATTCCGTCGTACGGGTGACGACGAAAAAGATGCTGAATTGGCTCGTCAGCTCCATGCTGACCCTAAAGAATCAGCCGAACACGTTATGCTAGTTGACTTAGCACGCAACGACTTGTCGCGTAGCTCGGATATTGTTAAAGTTGAAACTTTCAAGGAAGTTCAATTCTTCTCACATGTAATCCACTTGGTATCGAAGGTTACAGGTCACATGACAGCTGGCACAAACCCATTGCAATTGGTTGCAGATACTTTCCCTGCTGGAACACTGTCTGGCGCACCAAAACACAATGCCATGACCATTATCAATCGTCTCGAAACTACTAACCGTCACATCTACGGTGGAGCAATTGGGTACATGGATTTCCAAGGTAATTTTAACCATGCTATTGCTATTCGTACATTCTTGAGCAAAAACAACACACTGTATTACCAAGCAGGAATGGGTGTAGTAGCAAAATCTGTTATCGAAAGCGAAATGCAGGAAGTACACAACAAATTAGCTGCCTTGCGCAAAGCATTGGAAGTAGCCGAACAAATCTAGTATTCAACTGACTTTTGGGTCAAATCGCATAAAAACATGAAAATCTTAGTACTCGACAATTACGACTCTTTTGTATATAATCTTGTATATATTCTCAAAGATTTAGGAAACGACGTGGACGTTTTCAGAAATGATAAAATTGCTTTAGAAGAAGTAAAAAAATATGATAAAATCCTTCTATCTCCAGGACCCGGTATTCCTGAAGAAGCAGGCATTTTACTAGACGTTATCAAAGAATACGCTCCGAGCAAAAGTATTTTTGGCGTTTGCCTTGGTCACCAAGCTATTGGTGAAGCTTTTGGAGCTAAGCTTCTCAATATGGGCGATGTACTACATGGGGTAACTACGAAATGTATCATTACTCAACCCAACGAAGTACTTTTTCAGGGCGTACCAAAAGAGGTAGATGTATGTCGTTATCACTCATGGACGGTTGTTCCAGAAACAATGCCTGAGGATTTGATTATCACGGCTGTAGATGAAAAAGGTTTTGTAATGGCCGAAGCTCATACCAAATACGATATTCGTGGGGTACAGTTTCACCCAGAAGCATATCTTACTCAGTTTGGAGTCAAAATGGTTGAAAACTGGGTAAAAAGCTAATGACTTTTTATTTCCCTAAAATATTCCAGTGTTTTCAACTTAGCGTCTAGCGCAAATATTTCAACTATGAAGTCTTTTTTAAATAAACGCATTGCTGGTAATCAATTAACGCAAGAAGAGGCTTATGCAGCCCTTTCGATTATTGGTAGAGGAGATGCAAACCCATCTCAAATAGCAGCATTTTTAACTACCTATATGATTCAGGCTATTACGCCAGAAGAATTGGAAGGGTTTAGAGATGCCATGCTCGATTTGGCAGTAACTATTGATCTTTCGGCATACGACCCAATGGATTTGTGTGGTACTGGTGGCGATGGTAAAGATACCTTCAATATTTCCACAACAGCCTCTTTTGTGGTAGCAGGCGCTGGCCAGTCTATTGCCAAACATGGCAATCATGGAGTTTCTTCTTCGGTTGGGTCATCAACAGTTTTGGAATACCTAGGCGTAAGATTCTCGAATGATGAGGAGTATTTACGAAGTAAAATCGAACAAGCAGGTATTTGTTTTTTGCATGCCCCACTATTTCATCCAGCCATGAGATTTGTAGGTCCTATTCGTAAAGAGCTTGGCATGAAGACTTTCTTCAACATGCTTGGTCCTATCTTGAATCCTGCAAAAGTGCAAAAACAAATCACAGGTGTATATAATGAAGAAGTGCTAAAATTATACGGTGCCATCTTTGAGAAAACTGGCAAAAACTTCGGTGTATTATATGGATTAGACGGTTATGACGAAATTTCATTGACTGGAGACTTTGTTTTAATTACACAAAAAGGAATTGAAACTATTTCTCCAAAACAATTAGGCTTCTCAAAATGTAATCCAGAAGAGTTACATGGTGGACATACCGTTGAAGAGTCAGCTAAAATCTTGACCTCGGTACTAAGCAATGAAGGAACCAAAGCACAAACAGAAGTAGTTTTGGCAAATGCCGCTACTGCATTGTATTGTGCAAGTGACAGCCTCAGTTTAGAGGATGCTGTTGCCAAAGCCAAAGAATCATTAGAAAGTGGAAAAGCTTTCGAATCCTTCAAAAAATTTATTGCTTAATGCCCTAAAACCTTTAAGAAATGACAATTTTAGATAAAATAATAGAAAATAAAGCTCGCGAAGTAGCCGAAAGGAAAGCTCTTGTATCAATCGAAGAGCTTACTAAAAAAGGATATTTCGCTAAAACTACGAATTCTCTTAAAAGCAGCTTATTGAATCCTGCTTCTACTGGAATCATCGCTGAATTTAAAAGAAAATCTCCTTCAAAAGGTATTATCAATGCTGATGTAACAGTTGAGGAAGTAACTACGGGATATGTCCAAGCTGGAGCAGCTTGCTTGTCAGTTTTGACAGATATGGATTTCTTTGGTGGTTCGGACGAAGATATTTTGGCTGCACGCAAGGCTAATCCTACCATTCCTATTTTACGTAAGGATTTTATCATTGACGAATACCAAATCTTTGAAGCTAAAGCTCTAGGCGCAGATGTCATTTTATTAATTGCAGCCAACCTTACTCCTACTCGTATTTACGAACTAGGGAAAGTCGTAAAAGATTTAGGCATGGAAACCCTCTTGGAGGTTCATGATCAAGAAGAACTTGACCGTAGTCTATGTGAGTATATCGATGTAGTGGGTGTGAATAACCGTAACCTTAAAAACTTTGCGGAACAAAACGTAAATGCCTCGCTGGAATTAGCTGAAAAAATCCCAAGTCATTGCATCAAAATTTCGGAAAGTTGTATTTCTCAACCCGAAACCATCAAGCAATTAAGAGAAGTTGGATACAGAGGTTTTTTGATTGGAGAAACATTTATGAAAACTCCTGCCCCTGCTGAAACCTTAAAAAGCCTAATTGCTCAAATTCAGTAAATTAAATGGCTTTTTAGCAACCTTATTTCCACAAAAATGTCATGTTTTTTCAGTATTTTTGTTTTTTAAGAACGTCTAATTCCTAACAACTACCGTCAAGATATGAGACTAAAAATATGTGGAATGCGTGATGCCGAAAACATCCGTGAAGTGCTAGCCTTGCAACCAGACTACATGGGTTTTATTTTTTATCCAAAGTCAAGCCGATTTGTCGGAAATGAGCTTGATGAAGATTTATTAAAATCCTTTCCTAAGTCAACCAAAAAGGTAGGTGTTTTTGTCAATGCTTCGCAAGCCTATATTTTGGATACAGTCAAAAAATATAATTTAGATTACGTTCAGTTGCATGGTGAAGAACTCCCTGACTTTTGTAAAAATCTAAAATTTAAAGGTGTGAGCATCATTAAAGCATTTTCAATAGACAGTACTTTTAATTTTGCTAAATTACACAACTACAAACCTCATTGCGATTTCTTCTTGTTCGATACCAAAGCTGGTGAGCAAGTTGGTGGAACAGGGCTAGCATTCGATTGGTCTCTACTGAGTCGCTATGATAACGAAAAACCCTTTTTCTTGGCAGGTGGTGTAGGTTTAGCCAATGCTGCACAAACTTTAGATTTAAAACAATTACGGATTCATGCAATCGACGTAAACAGTAAGTTTGAACTTGAACCTGGACTAAAGGACATTGACAAACTGAGTGAGTTAATCAAAATCTTGAAGCCAGAAGAAGTTGAAATGTAAAAGAGGTGCCAAAGACAATTATTTCTTAAAATTATTTGTGTCAAATGACTACAGCTCAACAATATAATGTAAACGAAAAAGGATACTACGGGCAATTCGGGGGAGCATTTATTCCCGAAATGTTGTATCCCAACGTAGAAGAACTCAAAAATAACTATTTGAGTATTATCAACGACCCTGCTTTCAAAGCTGAATTTGACGCTTTATTGAAAGACTATGTTGGTCGTCCAACGCCCTTATTTTTAGCAGAACGTCTTTCAGAAAAATATAATACTACTATTTACTTGAAGCGTGAGGACTTGTGTCATACAGGCGCACACAAAGTAAATAATACCATCGGACAGGCATTGTTGGCGAAACGTTTGGGAAAAAGACGTATCGTAGCCGAAACTGGTGCTGGTCAACATGGTGTTGCTACGGCAACGGTTTGTGCTTTAATGGGCTTGGAGTGTATTGTATACATGGGCGAAATCGACATTGAGCGTCAAGCACCAAACGTAGCACGTATGAAAATGCTTGGAGCTGAGGTTCGTGCGGCAAAAAGTGGTTCAAAAACCTTGAAAGATGCGACTAACGATGCCATGCGTCACTGGATTAACAACCCTGTAGATACTCACTATATCATTGGTTCGGTTGTGGGTCCACACCCTTATCCAGATATGGTAGCGCGTTTTCAATCTATTATTTCGGAAGAAATCAAATGGCAGTTACAAGAAAAAACAGGAAATACCAACCCTGATTATGTTATTGCTTGTGTAGGTGGTGGGTCAAATGCAGCGGGTGCATTTTACCATTTCTTAGACGATGCTCAAACCCAACTAGTAGCCGCAGAAGCAGGTGGTCATGGTATTAGCTCGGGTTTTTCGGCAGCAACAACATTTTTGGGAAAACCAGGTGTATTACACGGAAGTCGTAGTATTTTGATGCAAACAGAAGATGGTCAGGTGGTAGAACCACATTCTATTTCGGCAGGTTTGGATTACCCTGGTATTGGTCCTATGCACGCACACTTGTTTGATACACATCGTGCCAAGTTTTTTGCTATTACAGACGAAGCTGCATTGAAAGCTGGTTTTCAGTTATCAAAACTAGAAGGTATTATACCTGCATTAGAGTCAGCTCATGCACTTGCAGCATTAGAAGAATTAGGTGCTCAACCAAACGAAACGGTTGTAATCAACCTTTCTGGTCGTGGTGATAAAGATTTGTCAACCTACATGAAGCATTTGTAGGACTTTGATTTGATTGATATAACAAAAAATCCCTTCGGCTTTCGCCAAAGGGATTTTTTGTTATTGCTTCTTTATCAAATCTTACTGACCCAACAAAGTTTCTAGTTCTTTTTTGAACTCTACCAAAAGCGTTTCTTTCATTGAAATTTTACGCTTCTGAGTATTGATTTTATTGATCACCAACTTGTCATTCATTTGACCAGAGTATTGCGATTCAGAAATAAACGAGTCTAATTCGTTTTTCTCTTTCTTCGTCATATAATCCATCTGGTTAATCATAATCTTCAACTGCTCGATACGTGGTTTTTCGTGCAAAGCAGGGTGACGGTACGAAATAACACGCAACAAGTAGTTCATTTCGAAAATCTTATCGCAAATGTTACGGAAACGTTCTGCCAAGTTTCTATCCACACTTTTCGCCAAAGTCGAAAGCTCTTTCCATTTTACAAGATATGCTTTTGCTTTTTCTGCTGTTTGTGGAATATTTGGTTGATCTGGGAAGTTACGCTCCAACTCAGTCGTCATGTCCATCATTTGTTGAGCACGAGGATCGATTCTTGGTTTCGATACAATTCCCTTCACATTGTTATAACGCTCGAAGAAGAAATCAGAAGAACGTTTGAATTGCTTCCAAAGCATAGATTGCTTTTTAGGCGGTACCTGAGAGATGGTTTTCCATTCACGTTGTAAATCTTTTACTTTTTGGAAACCAGCATCTACATCTTGTTCGTAACGCAATGCACGAGCACTATCAACGATACGTTGTAACTGAGCTAACTTCTCGTCGATGATACGGTTTTTCTCAGCATAGTATTCACGACGACGAACGAAGAAATTGTCAACGATACCATTAAATTCAGTTTCAATGCCATCTTGCAATGCTTTATCAACAGGACCAGTCTTCAGCCATTTGGTTTTGATTTCCATAATGACATCAGTTGCTTTAGCCCAGTCGTCAATAGCACCAGCTTGATTAGCTTCCTCAATCAAAGCTCTCTTGATTTCAAGATTTTTGATTTGATTGTTTAGAATTAGCTCACGCAACTGCAATTCTAACTCATCCAACTTGTGAAGTAGAGGTACGAAATTACCCAAACCATCAAACTCTACGAGGTTTTTACGTAGTTGGAGTAATTTAGTTAGGTAAGAGCCTTTGTTTTGAGCTTCATCTACTTGAGAGAAAAGCAAATTCACTTTGTTTTCTGCGATAGCAAAGCGATTAACAAAATACTGAAGAGCTTCTTCTTCGGTGTTACGAACAACACCAATCAGGCGGTCTGGGTATTCCAAATATCCTTTTAAATAGACCTTACCATCTTTACAATAGCCATACTCGGCAGGGTTTTTTACTGTATTTTCCATTGGTTTACGTTGCGTGGTTAGAGTTTTTGGCAATGCTCATAGCTCTAACGGGATTCATGGTTTAGGTTAAATATTAGCTTTTTTGATTTTGAATACTTCATTTATTCTATCTCACTGAGTAAACAATTTAATAAAATGAATGAAAAATCTAGTTAATAACCTATTTGAATTAATAAGACAAATTTATTGATTGTTGGTGGATTTTTATCGGTTATTAGTTTGATATTTTTTTTGCAATATACTGAATTTCAATAAAAAATATAATTATACATATCGATTATCCATTATTCGGACAAAATTTAACATTGGCATGCTAAAATCGCTATGAATTACCAATGGAAATAAAAACTAAGCCTTATACACTGAATCCCCACTCTGCTTTTAGTATCTTTGACAAATTTATTTCTTAGTTTTTTTAATCACTAAAACCTACGAGTTTTGAACTTACTTTGCTTGAATTAAAGTCAATAATTTTAGTACTTTACTCATCCTTTTTCTTAAAAGTATTGAGCTTCAAGCAATTTATTCAAAAGCTATGTAGAGCTTCAGATATTCATTTTACTAATATAAATAGACCTTTAGAATAAAACAAAAAAACAATGAGTCAAGAAACCATTATTTTTTCAATGGAACGGGTTTCTAAAACTGTTCCACCACAAAAAACAATTCTCAAAAATATCTATCTCTCGTTTTTCTACGGTGCCAAAATTGGTGTGCTTGGTCTAAACGGTGCTGGTAAGTCGTCGTTGTTACGTGTGATTGCTGGTATCGACAAGAGTTACACAGGCGATGTGGTATTTTCGCCAGGTTATACGGTAGGAATGCTTGAGCAAGAGCCAAAATTAGACCCAACCAAAACAGTTAAAGAAATTGTGGAAGAAGGTGTCGCTGAAATTGTTGGACTATTAAAGGAGTTTGATGAAATCAACGAGGCTTTTGGCGACCCAGACGCTGACTTCGATAAATTATTGGCTCGCCAAGGAGAAGTACAAGAAAAATTGGATCACTTCAATGCTTGGGAATTGGATACTCGCCTCGAAAAAGCTATGGATGCGCTCCGTTGTCCTCCGTCAGAAGCTTTAGTAGGCAATCTTTCTGGTGGTGAAAAACGTCGTGTGGCGCTTTGCCGCTTGTTGTTGCAAGAACCAGACGTATTATTGCTCGATGAACCTACCAACCACCTCGATGCTGAATCGGTATTGTGGTTGGAAGAACACCTCCGTCAATATAAAGGAACCGTTATTGCCGTAACTCACGACCGTTATTTCTTAGATAACGTAGCTGGTTGGATTTTGGAACTTGACCGTGGCGAAGGTATTCCATGGAAAGGAAATTATTCTTCATGGTTGGAGCAAAAGCAAAATCGCTTGGCTATGGAAGAGAAAACCGAATCTAAGCGTCAGAAAACATTACAACGTGAATTAGAATGGGTACGCATGGCTCCAAAAGCTCGTCAGGCTAAATCTAAGGCTCGTTTGGGTGCTTATGAAAAACTCCTTTCGGAAGAAAACAAACAAAAAGAAGATAAGCTAGAATTATTTATCCCACCAGGACCACGCTTGGGTAATAAGGTTATTGAAGTAAATAATGTTTCAAAAGCTTATGGAGATAAACTATTATTCGAAAATCTTAGCTTCTCATTGCCTCCAGCAGGTATCGTAGGTATTATTGGACCAAACGGTGCTGGTAAATCGACATTGTTTAAGCTTATCTCAGGTCAAGAAACTCCAGATTCTGGTACATTCGAAGTCGGAGATACTGTTAAAATGACTTATGTAGATCAAGAACACCATCTTTTAGATGCAGGCAAATCTGTTTTTGAAACTATTTCAGGGGGTACAGAGCAAATTATGCTAGGCAACAAGCAAGTAAATGCTCGCGCCTATGTGAGTAAATTCAACTTTGCGGGTGCCGACCAAGAAAAGAAAATTGCTAACCTGTCGGGTGGTGAGCGTAACCGTGTTCACTTGGCAATGATGTTGAAAGAGGGTGCTAACTTGGTACTTTTAGATGAACCTACCAACGACCTCGACGTAAATACCTTGCGTGCGTTGGAAGAAGCTCTTGAAAACTTTGGTGGTTGTGCTGTAGTTATTTCCCACGACCGTTGGTTCCTTGACCGTGTGGCTACGCATATCTTGGCATTCGAAGGAGATTCTCAAGTATATTGGTTTGAAGGTAACTTCTCTGACTACGAGGAAAATCGTCGTAAACGTTTGGGAGCTGATGCGACACCAAAACGCATCAGATACAAAAAATTACAATAGTATTCATCCTCAATTGAGTGAATTGAGATTGAGTGAATGAGTGATTGTGTTAAAATAATAATCACTCATTCGCTCAATCGCTAAATGTAGGAATGGCTTATGTTTGGTGAATATCTTTAGAATTTCGGACAGCGAAGCTCTGCTTTCCGTGGACGATATTTTGGTTTGGAATCAAACAAATCTGAAAATACATAAGAAAGAGATAGCTCATGTGCTCCACCTGTCGATGAACCTAAGCTTGAAATAGTCATGTCGTAGCTGTAACCAATCGAAAAGTTATCTTGACGATACCCTATCAAAATAACCGCGGCATCGTTGCTCAAGTAGGTAGTATTGTCTTTTTTATATGTTTTTAACGGAATACCTCTGTACCAAGCTCCAAGTACAAGTGGCGAATAAGTCAAGTACATACCCACATCCAACTGGTCAAATGCCCCTTGATGCTTGTAATGTACAACAGGGGTTAGACTTTTTTCTTTCTCTATTTGACTTCCTAAATTATTACCGATTTCGTAATCTGCTAAAGGAATTCTGTATCCTGCCTGTACGCCTATTTTCATAGGTAGTTTGGCATCGGCATTACCAAAAGATTGATTAGGCTGATTGATGTGATGTACTGAGAGTCCAGCCCAAAATCTTTCTGAGTAAACAATCCCACCCGAAGAAAAATCCCAATATTGAATCGTAGGAGCAAATCCACCAGTTACAATTGGATCGTTAGTATAAGCGGGGAATCCTCCACCGTTGAGATAAGACTGGATTTGGTCAGCAAAAATATAGTCTCCAAAATTGATACTACGACTCACATACGAGCCTTGCACACCAAGATTGGCAGATAGACCATCGCTTAATTTGAGGTGGTATGTATAAATTGCACCAATATCGGTAGTTTTTAAATTTGAAAATTGTCTATCATTCGTAATCAACAAGCCCACGCCACTATTGATGCGTTCGAGATACATATCTGTCGAAAGAGACGAAGTAACAAAGTTTGCACTGAGAGAAGGCCACTGATTACGGTGATTAAAGTTCACACGAGGTGCCATAGCCGAACCTGCAAATGCTGGATTAAGATATAAAGGAGCTGCATAAAACTGTGAGTATTGAGGATCTTGCCCCAATGCAACTAGCACAGTCCCAAGTAATATTCCTAAGCCTAAAATGGATTTTCTTAACATATTATTGATAAAAGTTACTTCTCATATTTCTTGGTAAATCTCTAAAATTTTATTGAATAGGTTTCTAACGAACTGTAAAACTTAAATCAGAACTATTTTTAGAAGGTCCCAAATAGGTTTTAGTAATATGACCTCATTTGAGTGTAAAAAGCTGCTAGAATCGCATTTTTATATTAAGTTTTAACAAAAAAAGACCTTTTTGAAGGTAAAAAAGCGTTTTAGAGTTTACTTTAAAATTAATATCCTACTTATTCGTTAAATTATATAAAATTGTGTGTAAAATAACTCCTGAACATAAAGTTATGTAGTTTGTTTATTCAATAAATGATTTTTTTCTACAAATCTAGTGCCATCTCTGCGTATATATACAACCCTTTAATTGAGTTGTCGGTCTATTAGAGTAAATTGTAAGATGGGTATCACGACATAGATAACGAACAAATGTTAAATTTTGGTAAATCATATCCGTATTTTTTGCATATCCTTTTGGTATCGTTCCTTTTACTAGGAATGAGTGTAGTTGGTATGGGACAAACTACGAGTACTCCAGATTATATTGCCGTAAAAAACCTTTGTTTATCCGAGTGCTTAGATTCAACTGCTGCAACTCAGTTTCGTGACCTACATATCACGAAGGCAACCAGTGTTCTTTGGAATTTTGGAGATCCTACAAGTGGCAATAAAAATACCTCTACTCGACTAAATCCTGCTCACCTATATAACACTCCAGGTACATATACTGTTACCCTAACCCGCACTGAGGCATCAGGACCAGCAACATATACCAAAGTTATTACAATCAATCAACCCCCAAGGCCTTTTTATTTGGGAAATGATCCTTCGCAACAAGATACTACTATCTGTAAAGGCGATAAACTCAAACTAGACCCTTATCGAACTGGAGGTGCCGAACCGCAGTTTAAATACATCTGGTTTCCTAAAGGAGATACAACACAAACCGTACTGGCAGATTCAACCACTTGTTATTCTGTACAAGTAACAGATACCTTGACAGGCTGTTCTACGGAAAATAAGTTAAATGTCAAACTCTGTGTACCTCCTCCACCACAACCTCCTAAAGAATATTGGTATTTTGGACAAGGAGCTGGTATTTTGTTTCAAAATGGCGAGCCAACAGCCGACGGAAACGGTAAAACCAACTCACTAGAAGGTGTAGCAGGAATAACAGATACAAAAGGAAATACCATCTTTTATTCAGATGGTAAAAATGTGTATCGTACAGACGGAACGCTAATGCCATCCGTATCCTCTAGTATTCCCTTAGCTGGTAGTTCTACTGCTACCCAAGGGGTCGTCATTGTACCTGTTCCATCCTGTAAAGGTTGTCAGTCAACGTATTATGTATTTACCACAACCGATATAAATGGCACTAAAAAGCTTACTTATTCTATTGTTGATATGCGTAGAGATGGAGGTTTGGGAAAAGTTATTGAGAAAAATATTCCGCTCGATACCAACAGCACTACAGAAAGTATTGCTTCTGTGTATGTTCCAAAAGATTCTACTTACTGGGTAGTTAGTCACGACTATGGTGATAATACATATCGTATGTATCGTGTTACAAAAAATGGGGTTTCTATTTCCAAAACAATTAGTATTGGTGCCAAAATAGACTCTGTGGGTAAAGCACAAGGGTATTTGAAGTTTTCGCAGGATGGTACCAAAATGGCGTATGTGGTACCAGGTCCAGATCGCAACTATGTAGAGATATATGATTTTGCGGATTCTACGGGAGCTATTTCTAACAAAAAAGTCATTGATTTAGGCAAAGCCCCTCCAACGCTGTACGGTGCTGAGTTTTCGCCAGATGGTAATAGTTTGTATACGAGTCTAAGCGCGGGAGTAACTACACTCCCTCCTGCTGATCCATCCATTAAGTCCCAACTATTACAATTTGACTTAACCTCCAAGGATTCTGCTACGATTAGTTTATCTCGAAAGCTCATTGATAGTACTAGTACCAAAAATTTTGGAGCCCTGAAAATAGGACCTGATAGCAAAATCTATATGGCTGTTCAGGGTAGTACACATTTGGCTGTGATTGGTCAACCCAATATCATTTTACAAACAGGCAGTAAAGTAGATACTTTAGAATACAAACAACTTGGATTTGATTTGGCAGGCAAATTGAGTCAATTAGGCTTACCCAACAATACCTCTGTAGCTCCCGAACAAGATCAACAATCGGGGATTTCGGTTGGCGACACTTGTTTGGGCGCTCCTACTCAGTTTCAAGCGAATCATCTCTGTGGTGAAAAACTAAAAAATACGAAAACACTTTGGAAAGTTTACAAAGGACCAGCTCCACAGCAAGGTCAGCCTGAAACCTCCTTCCCAGTTGCAACACTAGGAGGTACTGGCTCTGAACAAGACTTGCAGGTGAGTACTACTTTATCTGAACCGGGCTTGTATCATGTTACGGTAACTATGGCAAATCGTTGTAAATCTGATACCACTTTGCCCGCACAAGAATTTACGATAAAACCTATGCCTAATCCTGATTTGGGCAACGATATACAGCTATGCGCCGCTAGTACGACTTTAGATTCGAAAAATACAATAGCCAATAGCCATTACTTTTGGCAAAAAGACGGTGGGTTATTAGCTGATACACTATCAACACTTAATGTTACACAGTCTGGCACCTACAAGGTGCTTGTTGAAAGCAACGGGTGTATCAAAGAAGATGAAGTAAAAGTTGTATTGGCACAAGCGCCACCATTTGCTGTAGCAGATACAAATATTTGTCAAAATAGCTCTATCATACTCAATGCCGCCAATCCAAATTTAAGTACCTCAACTACTTATCTATGGAATACTGGTGCTACAACCCCTTCGATAACAGTATCCACAACAGGCAAATATACTGTTACGATCAAAACGTTGATAGGTACAACACAATGTACTGTTAGTGATGATATTCAGGTAACTGCGAGACCTAAGGCTACCTTTAGGTCTGTTATTACCAATCCGACAGCTTGTAACGCACAAGACGGGACTATTGCTTTAACCAATTTTTCTCCAGCTGATAATTATAGTTTTATATGGAAGAAAAACGGCTCTATTATACCTAGTTTGAGGGGGAGCAGTCTTTCTGGACTGGGACCAGGGGTTTATCAAGTAAGTATCAGTAGCCCTAATACATGTTATCAAAATGCTGATTTTAACTTGCAACCCACCAGACTGCCCGTCACAGCTATAACGACTCGCTCAACGCCTGTGACTTGTCTAACAGATGGCAGCATAACGATTGCGCTTGGTGCTACTAATCAGTTTATTCCAGCAAGATATGTCCTTTTACAACAGGAAAATGGTGTATACAATCGTATCGCCAGTGGAGATATGAGTAGCATTTTTGTAAAAGATAAAGAATATAAAATTAGTAGTCTTGGTGTTGGTACCTATCAAATAGTTCTTGAAACGGTAGAGGGCTGTCAGTACACTACCTCACCAATTACGTTACTAAAAGTGGCCAGTACACAATTAAGTATCGAGCCCCCAGTGGTAAAATGTGAAGGAGAATCTGTTACATTAACGCTAAATCAAACTCCTACAGGAACGGTACTTTGGAGTACAGGAGCCACTACGCCGACCATCAATGTTCAATATGCTGGTATTTACAGTGTTACTATTACGTCATTAGATGGCAAGTGTAATAATTCTGCTCGTACAACGGTTACTTTCAAAGCAAGTCCTAAAGTGAGCGTTACAGGCCCATCTTTCTTGTGTATAGGAGCGACTCCTGTTCAACTACGTGCCACACCTGCGGGTGGAACATGGAGTGGATCGAGCAATATCAGTGCAACGGGGTTATATACTCCTGCGACTTTTATCAAAACTGAAACTATTACTTATAGTTATACCCAAAATACCTGTACAGGTAGAGGTAGCGTCAATATTTCGACCGTATCTAAGCCTTATGTAGATTTAGGAGAGGATATTGTTTTTTGTAAAAATACCTCTGTAATAATCGGTATTCCTACAGACCCGAACTGGACATTTAAGTGGAATACAGGAGAATCAACACCAAAAATTACGCCTACCAAGTCAGGAAACTATACCTTGTTAGTTTCAAATGGAGCTTGTAATTCTAGCGATGATATCAATGTAAATATTCTTCCGATACCATTTAGTAGTCTAAAGTCGGAAGTGCCTTTGTGTATTGCTGATGGCAAAGAGCTAGAACTTGACCCAGGTAATGCTGGAAATACATGGAAATATGTATGGAGTCCTTCAGGTGCAACCTCTCAAAAAATCAAAGTGTCTGCGACAGGTAGTTATACAGTTAAAATAACGAATCTCGAAGGTTGTAGTATCAAAGCTAGCACATTGGTATATGACTTGTGTCTTCCCGACATCATGGTTCCCAATATCTTTACCCCAAATAATGACGGATACAATAATACTTTTAAAATTTTCCCTAGACATATTTTAAAAGAAGGATTTTCCCTAAAAATCTATAACCGTTGGGGCGAATTAGTATTTGTATCTTATGATTGGGAAGACGAATGGGACGGTAAATTTAGAGGAGTCTTAGCACCTCCTAATAGTTATGCTTGGGAAATAACCTATCGTCCTGAATACCCTGAGCCAAACGTAGGCACTCCTCTACAAGTTAAACGTGGTGCAGTAACAGTGGCGTGGTAGCAATGAGTGAATTAGTGAATTGTGAATGAGGGATTATTTACATGTCCAGCATTTTATCATCAAAAAAGCGGTCAAAAAATTGTTTTTCGACCGCTTTTTTGATAAATATCTGATTTTTAAGTTACTGAAATAGGGAACAATCACTCATTCACAACTCACTCATTCATAACTTATTCTCCTTTTACTGATTTTACAAAAGCATTAATATCTGCTGATAAATCTTTTGCTTCTGTCACAACTTTGATAAATGCACTACCAATAATTGCGCCTGCTGCGTGTGATGATGCTTTTGTGAAAGTAGCATTATCCGAAATACCAAAACCAATCAAACGAGGATTTTTCAAGTTCATGGCATTGATACGACTGAAGTAAGCCTCTTGCTCATCAGAAATACCCGATTTTGCCCCTGTAATACTTGCCGAAGATACCATATAGATAAAACCTTCAGAAATAGCATCGATATGACTAATACGGCTTTCTGAAGTTTGAGGCGTAATTAAGAAGATATTTAAAATGCCATATTTCTCAAAAATTGCTTTGTAATCTTCTTCATACACATCAGCAGGAAGGTCTGGTAAAATCAAACCATCCACTCCTACTTCTTGGCATTTTTTACAAAACTCCTCAATCCCAAACTGCAAAACTGGATTGATATAACCCATCAGCAAAATTGGCACTTTGATAGCAGGACGAATGTCAGCAAGTTGTTCAAATAACAACTTTACACTCATACCATTATCCAAAGCTACTTGATTAGCATGTTGGATAGTTTCTCCATCTGCCACTGGGTCAGAATAAGGCATTCCGATTTCCACTAAATCAGCACCGCTCTCGTCCAAAGCCTTCAAGATGATTGTTGTATCGTTGAGTTGTGGATAACCCGCTGTAAAATAAATATTTAGTACGTTATTTTTCTTCTGTTCAAAAAGTTGAATAATACGATTCATGATTGTATAAAAGTTCAATAAGTACAGCAAGCGAACGTTCTGTTCATCTTCCCAAACCGTACTGTGATTTTACGAAAGTATTTGACTAGATAATTCTTTGAAATCTAGACCATCAAAGGTCCCCGACGACATCATCAGTAAGTTTGAGCCGCGCCATCGCTTACTCAAAAGGAATGTCTTCAGAGACTGGTTATCAGTAAATACTTCGAGATTGCTGTTCGCAAAATTTGCTTTGACTTCTTCTACACTAAGCGCTGGCATCTTTTTGTGTTCAAGGGTTTTAGGACTGAAATATACAACTGCGGTATCAGCTCCGTCCAACTTGTGAGCATACTCTTTCAAGAAGTTTTTGTTCAAACTACTAAAAGTGTGTAACTCCAAGCAAGCCACTAAATGACGGTTGGGAAACTGTCTTTTGAGCGCTTTGGTTGTCGCCTCCACCTTAGATGGTGCATGAGCAAAATCACGATAAAACACCGTTTCATCGTTTTGTCCTACTAGCTCTAAGCGCTTGGCAGCTCCTTTAAATGAAGCAATTGCTTCATAAAACTGCTCATCTTCGATACCAATCTGGCTTAGTATCAAGCGTGCGCCATTAAGGTTTTTGAGATTATGCTCTCCAAAAACCTCGATTGCTAGTTCTTTTTTATCAGGTAATTGTAAAAAAGTCTTTCCATTTCTCACCACCGCAGGGTGAGCTTTGTAGGCATATTTCTGAATATCAGCATATTCTTTTTGACCTACGGTATTTACTAACGAATCTGTTTCGTCATAAATCAAGCTACCAGATTTTGGTAAGTCTTGCGCCAACAGTTCAAACTGATGTACATACTCATCAAATTGTGGATACACATTGATGTGATCCCAAGCAATTCCCGAAATCAGAGCTACGTGCGGATGGTAGTGCAAAAATTTTGGACGGCGATCAATAGGTGACGATAGGTATTCGTCGCCTTCAATCACAATCACAGGAGCATCCGAAAGTTTAGCCATAGTCTCAAAGCCTTCGATACGAGCACCTACCAAATAATCAAATTTGCGATTATGGAATTTCAACACGTGTAAAACCATCGATGTAATCGTAGTTTTACCATGACTTCCAGCAATCACCACTCTTTGCTTATTTTGGCTATTTTGATAAATAAATTCAGGATATGAGTAAATTTTCACACCTAATTCTTGAGCTTTCAACAATTCAGGATTGTCGACTCTGGCGTGCATACCCAAAATTACACAATCCAAATCTTCTGAAATCTTCTCAGGGAACCAACCAATTTCGGCTGGTAATAAGCCACAAGCTGCCAATAAGCTACGTGAAGGCTCATATATTTCGTCGTCCGAACCCGTAACTAAATAACCATTATTATGCAGATCGATGGCCAAATTGTGCATCGCTGCCCCCCCAATAGCGATAAAGTGAACTTTTTTCATAAAATTTAACTCGAACTTTCCAGTTCAAAACATTGTTCGTTAAAAAGATTGTGGTTTTGGATTTGCTATGACTTTTCCAAGAAACTAACTAACTGATAATGAATCATTTTCAAGAAAATCCACGGATTACTCACTTGAATTATTTATCGATACAACTCTTTGATAATCAAATAATTTGACAGAATGATTTTATCAAATTGTGAAATAAAAATAAATCCAAATTAGATTCTTGCAAAGGTCATACTTTTATTGCACTTTTGCACGTTTTTTATGAGTAAACTCCGCAAGTCGATTTTCGTTAGTAAAATTTCTTGCGGTTTTCGTTTCTTAGGACGAATACTCACAAACTTAAATAATTTCGAACATAAAAACTCGCTTTATGCTTTTCGCAGTAGGATGAAAAATTACATTGACCTCATTGACCAGACGATTGAGTTTCCAACTCTTGAGTTTAACATTGACGAAAACAACGAATTAATGTTCAACAACGTACCGTTGATGGACATCATAAAACAATACGGGACTCCCCTGAAAATCACGTATTTACCAAAAATTGGTGAGCATATCGAAAATGCCAAGCGCATGTTTAAGAATGCTATTAAGAAGTACAATTACAAGGGAAATTATACGTATTGTTACTGTACAAAGTCTTCGCATTTTAGATTTGTGGTCGAAGAGGTTCTGAGTCATAATGTTCACCTCGAAACATCCTCTTCTTACGATATTCCTATTATCCGAAAGCTATATGATGAAGGTAAGATTTCAAAATCTACCTACATTCTTTGCAACGGCTACAAGTTGCCTTTATATACTCAATATATCAGCGAGTTAATCAATGAGGGCTTTAATTGTATTCCTATTTTGGACAATCTTAAAGAAATTGATTTTTATGATAAATCAGTTACTGCCGAAACTGTCAATTTAGGTATTCGTATTGCTACTGACGAAGAGCCAGATTTTGCTTTCTATACTTCACGTTTGGGGCTTCGCTATTCTGATGTAATGGATTTGTATAAAAACAAAATTCAGAACAGCAGCAAATACAAGCTCAAAATGTTGCACTTCTTTATCAATACTGGTATCAAAGATAGTGCTTACTATTGGTCAGAATTGAGCCGCTTTATTTACAAATATTGTGAAATGAAAAAAATCTGCCCAGATTTAGATTCTATCGACTTGGGTGGTGGTTTGCCGATTCAAACTTCATTGCAATTTAATTACGATTACCAAGCAATGATTGACGAAATCGTAGAATCTATTTCATGGATTTGTAATAAAAACAATGTGCCTGTTCCAAATATCTTTACCGAATTTGGCTCATATACAGTTGGCGAAAGTGGCGCTGTTTTATATGAAATCATTGACCAAAAACTCCAAAATGACAAGGAATTATGGTACATGATTGATGGTTCGTTTATTACTCAATTGCCTGACTCTTGGGGTATGAACCAAAAATATATCATGCTTCCTGTAAATAACTGGGGCTCGCCTTATCAAAAAGTAAACTTAGGTGGTTTGACTTGCGACTCTATGGACTTCTATAACACCGAGGCACATAGCTCAGATTTATACTTACCAATTTTTGAGGAAGGTCAAGAGCGTCAATATGTTGGATTTTTCCATACAGGTGCTTACCAAGAATCCTTAGGGGGTTATGGAGGTATTCAGCACTGCTTGATTCCTGCTCCAAAACACGTATTGGTGGATCGTCTTGAAGATGGTACTATTACCACACAGTTGTTTGCTTCAGCACAAGAAAGCTATGGTATGCTTAATATTTTAGGTTATGGCTCGACCGAAAAAGCCGAAGCACAGGCCACTGTATTAAGTCAAGAAGAAGTAAAACACGCTGAAAATCTGTCTCTTATCGAACAATAATTTTGTGGATATTAGAGTTTAAGCTTGAGAGATATTTGTATTTTTGTAGTATTATGCCTCAATGGCCAAATCTATCAAATACATCATTGGTATCAACTTTATAAAATTATATCTCATGAAAAGAGCTTCAGTTATTTTGGTTTTGTTAGCAGTAGTAGCAATGGCAAGTTCTTGTGGTAGAAAAAACAACTGCCCTGCTTACGGTACTACGAGCATCGACAAGCCAGCTTACAAAGGTCGTAATTAATCATTAGGACATTCTAAAAACCTCTGTTTCTGTTAAAAATAGAAATAGAGGTTTTTTTATTATTGACTCTGCTGAAATACACATTCATTTGCCTACTAGCTTCGCCTTCAGCACTAATAGTAAAAAATACTTACGTTAGGGAACAAAATATCATCTGATAGATGTTTGCAATATTGTTGCATTGTATTAATTTTGCAACAGTATTACAATTATGCATCACTCACATTCACATAACGAAACACCCATCGAGAAAGTAGGATTCTATCTTTCGGTCATCTGTGCGATTCATTGCATTGCTACTCCAGTAGTG
This sequence comes from Flectobacillus roseus, assembly GCF_030056595.1. NCBI lineage: Bacteria > Pseudomonadati > Bacteroidota > Cytophagia > Cytophagales > Flectobacillaceae > Flectobacillus > Flectobacillus roseus. Next base: position 33,910 of record NZ_JASHIF010000011.1, on the reverse strand, counting down.
ATGACAGTATTGCCTTATTTGGGAAGTAGTCTTTTTCATAATCATTCTTGGGAAATTTGGTTTATTGGAGCAAGTGTTGCTTTGGCTGGCGCTTTATTGATTGCTGACTACCGCAAACACCATTCTATTGTACCTTTGACCTTATTGCTTGGAAGTTTAGCCGTAAAAGGTATCGAACTCTTATGGACTGGTGAACAATACGAATTTTTGACAGGCTTCGTTGGAGCAATTTTGATTGCTTCTGCTTATTATGTCAATTGGAAAGCAAAGGCAAGTTGTTCGTGTTAGAAGTATCATCCTTCTAATTGAGTGAGTTTTGATTGAGTGAATTAGTGATTATATTAAGATTTATATTCTCGTAGTAGAGACGCAACGCTTTACTTATTAAGCCGAGTCAGATATAGCATACTAATAGCAAAAAAGCGGTCGAAAATTATTTTTCGACCGCTTTTTTAATGAAGAATTGTAAAACCATCCTAGTTGCAAAATTCAGGATGAATTATGTGTAATCTTACTAAATACCACTTGATTTTACACGCAGTACTTGCACCTTAAAATACAAATTTTTAAAATAATCACTCATACACTCAATCACCAACCACTCAATTATTTGGTTACACATAATCCATTCACACAATCTACTGTTGGAATAGCAATCATTGCACAATCTGATATTCGACTATATTTGATATTAAGCTGGCGTTCGTATTCGGTATAATCATTGATTTTTTGAGTCAAAACCTTTTCATCTACCTTTCCGACCGAGTACACGATAAACTGCGTTGGTCCACCACAAGCCTTAGAGCCCATCGACATTACGCGGCATTCGTCGCCTGCACATGCTTTGTTTTTAGCATAATCTTTGATATCAGCACCCATTTGGGTTAATTTCTGGTAATCCATCTCCTCCTCCGACAAGCCATTCCCTCCTATTCCTCCTTTGGAGCAACTCCATAGTAACAGTCCCGAAAGGGCAAATATTAATAACCTTTTCATAATGTTAATTTGTTTGTAGTTTATTACAGTTTTGAGGTTTATACTAACGTTTAATCGTTGCCACTTCAACAATTAATTTCTGATGAGTATCAATCATGTCATCCAATCGCCAAGCTTTCAAAGATTGACTAGTTTTGACTTGTACATATAGCATTCCTCCATCGGCACAGCCAGGGCAACCTATCGTTTGAATTGCCTGACCATCATCTTTGATGGTACTCAAATGGTTTTTTATTTTCTGAACAATTTGCTCAGCTTTCGCTTTTTCTGTAACACCTAGTTTATAGCCTTTAAAACGATAATTTTCAGCATTTTTACAGTAGGCACTAGTTGTATCAACAAATAATTGATCACCTGCATACAAATACAGTCCATAGGTACGACACCCCCATCCTAAGCCTACATTTCCAAAAACAATGTATTCGCTCAAATTATTTTTGGTCAAATCAATAGTTTGATTTTTGAGCACTTCTGAGTCTACAACACTACTTGAACTAGAAGCACAACCAAAAACGCTCAATAAGATGGAGGCAATAAGAAGATTTTTCATAGAGATAAAGAGATAAGTTAAGAGTATTGAATTCAGAATGAGGAGTTTTGAGGGCAACCTATTTTAGGCAAGGACAAAGAAAAACTCATCACTCACAACTCAAAACTCTACATTCATTTTAAGGTCTTTGATATACCCCTGCACCAACCGTAATTTTAACATTTTTCAAAAAGCCTTTTTTCTGCGTTTTGACAGGAACAAGCGGTTGGGGCTCAAAATATGGCGTCTGAATAGAAGGAACTATTGGTTCCATTACTCTATGATTTACTTGTAATCCATCATGAGCTACAGGTATCTCTTTGGTAGTGGTTGGTGATATAAAATTAATAGAGTCAACTACCGATTTTTTCACAAGTTCTTCTACTAACACTGGTTGCGGTTCTGTAGGAGCTTCCTCTTGCCTAATACTTGAAGTTTCAGGCTTTCTACTTTTTTCAGCTACGATATAATTTTCGTCCTGTTTTTCTTCTGGCGTGCGAACAGGCTTTACGACTGTCTGTTGATGAACACTCGGCTGCTCAGGCAAATCTTTAGTGCTATCATCTTCAGGTTTCAATAACCATGCGCCTACCAACACCACTACTGCTAGTCCAGCAGAATAAAGCCCAAGGCTACCTTTGGCCATTCCACCACTCGCTTCTGGTGCGGACGACGAAGGAGCAGACTGCTCCAAGGACGCTTCTATGCCATCCCATACCCAGTCGGATGGGGTCATAGAGGCATCATCGAAGGCGTCTCGCCATTGGTCCTCAAAAGAATTGTGTGATGAATTATCCATTATAGTGATTTTATCAGTAAAGATTTTGTCATATTATTTCATTTGTGCTTTATCCTACTTTATCGTACGAAAGTTGTGCTTGCAATAATTGTCTAGCACGTGAGTATTGCGACTTTGATGTTCCTTCCGAAATACCTAACATTTCAGCAATTTCATGGTGCTGATATCCTTCAATAGCATACAGGTTGAATACGGTTTGACAACCTTTTGGTAGTTTATGAATCATGGCCAATAATTCCTGAAAGTGAATTCCTTCGATACTCGTGCCTTTGTCCGAAAAATGGTTTTCAAATTCGGCAACATCCGACATATCCTGCCAAGGTTGTTGAGAACGAATATGTTTAATGGCCGTATTGATAACAATTCTTTTAATCCAAGCACCAATCGTACTTTCACCTCTAAAACTCGCCAGATTTTGAAATATCTTAATAAAAGCTTCTTGAAGAATATCCTCCGCTTCGGCCTTGCTTTGTGCATAGCGTGAGCATACCACCAACATACGCGATGCGTAAGCCTGATAGAGCTTTCGCTGTGCAATGCGGTCGTTTTGCAAACAAGCGTTTATGAGGTCTTTTTCAAGTTCCAATGTATTCAATGTGTTTATAAGCTTACGGACAATACATACAACGCCTCAGGGCATTATAAAAATGTGTTTTTTGAACATTTTACGATAAAGAGCATTTCTTGACTTAAAAGGTTGGAATAGGTTGATTTATTTTTTGAAAACCATCAAATTTCCAATCACTTAGCATTGCTGGTTATACCGAGCCATGCTTTTTACTATCTTTGTAGACGATTGTTCCACAAGGCAGAAACTTTTTTACAAAAATACAGAAGATTCTTGCCTCAAACTGAAATTAATATTCTGTGAACCAAGAAATTAGAAACAAATATGAAGTTGTTATTGGCCTAGAGGTACACGCTCAACTTCAAACAGAAAGTAAAATTTTTGCGGCAGACTCTGCGTCTTTTGGAGCTGCGCCCAATACCCATATTTCTCCCATTACGCTGGGACACCCAGGAACTTTGCCAAAACTTAATCGTAAAGCGGTTGAGTATGCTATCAAAATGGGCTTTGCTGCTGGCTCAAAAATATCTGAATATCAATATTTTGACCGCAAAAACTATTTTTATCCTGACCTTCCAAAAGGGTATCAGATTACACAAGATAAAACGCCTATTTGTATTGGGGGTGGAGTAAAAGTAAAATTGTCTACAGGTGAAAAAGTCGTACGCTTCCACCATATCCACTTGGAAGAAGATGCAGGAAAGTCTCTTCATGCCGAGGGTTCAAGCGACAGCCTTATTGACTACAACCGTGCGGGTACTCCTTTGATTGAAATGGTAACAGAACCTGAAATCAAGTCGTCGGAAGAAGCTGCACAATTTATGACCGAGGTTCGTAAGCTTGTAAGATACTTGCATATCTGCGATGGTAACATGGAGGAAGGCTCATTGCGTTGCGATGTTAATATCTCTGTAATGCCAGTTGGTAGTAAAGTTTTTGGTACAAAAGTTGAAATCAAAAACATGAACTCGATTCGCTTTATTCAAAAAGCTATTGATTATGAGGTAGTTCGTCAGATAGAAGCCGTTGAAGCTGGTGAAAAAATTATTCAGGAAACCCGTAACTTCGACCCTGCTACTGGACGTACTTCGGGTATGCGTGAAAAGGAATCGATGAACGACTATCGTTATTTCCCTGAACCAGACTTAGTGCCTCTACATATTTCGGAAGAGTTATTGAACCAAGTAAAAGCTCAAATGCCTGCTTTGCCTTGGGAGCTTTTCGAGAAGTTTACAAAAACTTATGGCTTGCCAGATTATGACGCTGGTGTATTAACAGATAGCCGTGAAGTAGCCGAATATTTTGATGCAACTTGTCAGTTTACCAAAAACTACAAAGCTGCCTCAAACTGGATTATGGGTACGGTAAAATCATATCTCAATGACAATCACTTAGAAATTGAGCAATTGACTGTTACACCCGAAAAGTTAGCACAACTTATCAATCTGGTAGATGAAGGAAAAGTGAGTACATCAACAGCCTCACAACAGATTTTCCCTGTAATGGTAACGGATACATCGGCTAGTCCACTGCAAATTGCTGAAGCAAAGAATTTGATTCAACAAAGCAATACCGACACACTTCAGTCGTTAATTGATGAGGTTTTGGCAGCCAATCCAGCCAAAGTAAAAGAGTACAAAAATGGTAAAAAAGGACTATTAGGGATGTTCATGGGTGATATCATGAAAAAATCAAAAGGCTCGGCCGACCCAAAAGTTACCACTGCTCTATTACAAAAAACACTAGACTCGCTTTAACAGGAGCGTATAGGGACAAGGCTGTCGAATAAACACAGTATTCGATGTCATTCGAAGCAAATGATTCTGGAATCACTTGCTGAAAGCCTTTCGCCAACAGCTCAATTATTCCAAAGGCATTTATTAGACATTCATTACGATTCTATTTTTGTAAAACGTCTAATAAATGCCTTTTATCCTTTTATCAGTTACCGCTTTATTTATGAAAAAATCAATTTTGAGTATCCTTAGCGTTTTGCTTGGATTCTCGATGGTAGCACAAACCACAGCCACAAAAAAAGTTCAAATCACAGGAAAGGTTCAAAATGTTGTTCCTGACAAAAAAGTCTATCTACAAATGATTAATGGTCGTGGTACGGCTGTTAATATCGACTCTGCTAACGTAGATGCCGCTCATAATTTCAAATTCAATTCGCCCATTGCCGAAGGTGGTGGCTATTATCTGGTTAACTTTTTTAATATGCCCTTGAGTCAGAAATTACTTTTAATTCTTGAAGGAGGCGAAAAAGTAGAAGTTGTGGCAGATGGTATGGATACGCCTCAAGTAAGAGGTAAATTCCAAATTAAAGGAGATTCTAAAAACGTTCAATATTTCAACCAAATCATCAAAATCAATCAAGAATTACAAACTAAGGTTGAAGGTTGGAACAAGCAAGTAACCATTGCAACTGAGAAAAAGGACGAAGCAACTTTGCAGAAAATCCAGAATGAGTTTCAAAATGCACAACAAATCACTGTAAGTAAAATCAAAGCGATGATTCCAGAAATGGGCTCTGAGCTAGTAGCGCTTTGGACGGCAGGAAATTTCCTCAACCCAGAAACAGACATGGATTTGTTGGATCAAGTAGCTGAAACATTCAAAAAGGAAAAAGCCAATTCTCCTAACCCACACATCAAATCGTTTTTGGAGCAAATCAAGCGTATGAAAGGTGTTGCCATTGGTTCGGAAGCTCCAGAGATTTCCTTAAAAACACCTTCAGACAGCCTAGTTACACTTTCATCGATGCGTGGCAAATATGTATTGATTGATTTTTGGGCAAGCTGGTGTGGGCCTTGTCGTCGTGAAAACCCGAATGTTGTAAGAATTTACAACCGTTTTCATGCCAAAGGGTTTGACATTTTGGGTGTGAGCCTCGACCAAGAAAAAACCGCTTGGGTTCGTGCCATCGAAAAAGATGGATTGGTTTGGCAACAAGTATCCGATCTTCAATATTGGAATAGCATTGCCGCAGCAGCCTATGGCGTTAGCGCAATTCCTGCACAATTTTTAATAGATAAGGAAGGGAAAGTCATTGCCAAGTACACAGGTAGCTCGGCAGAATTAGAGAAAAAATTAGAAGAAATCTTCAAAGATTAATTTCAGCAACATATACCTCGCTCATAAGGCAACCATCAACCTGACAATATTTTATCAATACTGTCAGGTTTTTTGTTGTAATTTTGTTCCACAAAACTGAATTTCAGCTGATAACCAAATTCATAATCATTTTTAATTAATTTTTGACCAAAAACAAACCATCATGAAAGTAGCTATTGTTGGAGCGGGTAATATGGGAATGGCCTTTGCCAAATCTTTTATTCAATATGATTTAGTAAAAAAAGAAAACCTATTCCTAATCGAAAAAAATGCTGCCAGAGCCGAAGCGCTTCAATCAGAAAAAGCAGGTGTTGTGGTAGATACTATCTCTCCTAAAGTTGGAGAATACGATTTAATCATCCTTTCGGTTAAGCCCCAAGACTATCCAACAGTTTCTGAAGAACTTAAAAAAGTAATCCAGCCCAACCAAATTATTTTGAGTATCATGGCTGGTATTTCTATCGATAAAATACAGGAATCCCTTAATCACCGAATTATTGTAAGAGCCATGCCAAACACTCCTGCGTTGTTGGGAATGGGGATGACAGCTTTTGCTGCTTCTGGCGATATTACATTGAGCCAACTAAAGAAAGTTGAAAACTTGATTAACTCTACTGGTCGTGCGGTGTTCTTAGAAGAAGAATCTTTGCTCGATGCTGTAACAGCTTTATCGGGTAGCGGTCCTGCTTATTTCTTCTATTTGGTAAAAGCTATGATTGAAGCAGGTAAAGAAATGGGCTTTGAGGACTCAATGGCGGCATTATTGGTAAAACAAACGATGTTGGGATCATTTCACCTTATCAACAATGCAGAAAAGAGCCTCGACGAACTTATTAAGGCTGTAGCATCAAAAGGTGGTACTACCGAAGCTGCGCTCAAGCGATTTGAGGAAGGCTTATTAGCTCAAAACTTAAAAGAAGGTATCTTTGCTGCACAAAAACGCGCAACAGAACTTTCGAAATAATATGCTTTAGGCTATAAGCCATAGGCATTAGGGCGATACGAAGGATTTGAAATTATTGCTGATTTCGGAAATATAAAAACCTACCTTAGTTTTTTGTGAAATATGACTCAAAGAAGTGGCTTACACTTCCGAAATTCAACATTCCAAATCCAAAATAGTTTGAAATCCTTCGTACACTACTAATATAGAACCATTCTTTATTGGCACCAGAGTAAACCAAATTCTTATAAATATTGTCATATATACAAGAATAATCGTAATTTAGAACTGTTCGTGTAAGTATTGAGCGAATTAGTATTAGAGTGACTTTGTGATTTATTATTTGAAAACTAGCAATTCATACAATAGAAGTTAAAAATTTCGGGCTTTTCACCACCGAAATACACATTCTCAAATCCACCATCTACTTATTGGTATCATTTTAGCTCATACAAAATAGTGGCTAATGGCAATCACATAAAGCATTTACATTTTATTGGTAAATACTACCAAGCACAACTCAGCCACCACACATTATTTCTCATTTTATAACTGAAACAATCCTTTTCTTTGAATAAAAGGTAATTATATATCAATGACTAAACAGAAAAATAGCAAAGAAGAAAGATTTCGCGAATCTGTAAAAAATGAAATCTTATCATTTTTCGAACTAAACGACGACCGTAGTTGGTCGCTCAATCAAGTTCACAAAGCCTTTGCCGTTCGTGACCGCAGTACAAAAGAACTTTTTGCTACACTAGTTGAAGTATTAACTAAAGACAAAAAACTGATTCGTCAAAAAGACGGCAATTATATCATAGACCGTGTCACTGAATTTGTGACAGGAAAAGTTGACCACGTCAATGCTCGATTTGCATTTGTGGTAGTAGAGGGTCGTGAGGATGATGTTTGGATTTCAAACCAAGACCTTAATGGGGCTATTGATGGCGATATTGTCAAAGTATTGATTTCGGCAAAACGCAAGAAAGGCTCTGATCGTGCCGAAGGCGAAGTGGTAGAAATTTTAGAACATGGTCGCTCCGAAATTGTAGGGACTATCGAATTACTCCCTAATTACGCTTTTGTGACACCAGACTCTAAACGTTTGTATCAAGACATTTTTGTGCCAAGAGAAGCACTCAAAGATGTAAAACATGGTGATAAAGTGATTGTCAAAATCACGAAATGGCCTCTTGGCGAACGCAAAATGGAAGGTGTTATTCAGGAAGTATTAGGTAAAGCTGGTGAAAATAATACCGAAATGCATGCTATTTTAGCCGAATTCGGTTTGCCATACCATTTTCCTGATGGTGTCGAACAAGAAGCTGAAGATATCTCAGAGAAAATTCCTGAAGCAGAAATTGCCAAACGCAAAGATATGCGCGGCATTACCACATTCACTATTGACCCAATAGATGCCAAGGACTTTGACGATGCCTTGAGTTTTGAACAACTCGAAAATGGTAATTATCAAATTGGTATCCACATTGCCGATGTAACGCATTATGTTCAGCCAAACACTATTTTGGAACAAGAGGCATTCAAGCGTGCCACATCGGTATATTTGGTAGACAGAGTTGTACCAATGCTTCCTGAAAAGCTTTCGAACGGCTTGTGTTCATTACGTCCTAATGAGGACAAACTAACCTTCTCTGCCATTTTTGAAATTACATCAAAAGGTAAAATCAAAAACGAATGGTTTGGTCGCACAGTTATTCACTCTGACAAGCGTTTTACCTATGAAGAGGCTCAAGAAGTATTAGATTTGAATAACCCTCCTGCCGAAGTACCAGCTACTGTCAACGAAACTACAGAAGTTGCGACACCCGTAGAAGAAGTAAAACCTAAACGTGGCCGTAAGAAAAAAGTAGAAGAGCCAACTACACCAGACGTTCCATTTTTGCATGAATTGACGGTTTTGAATAACCTAGCGCATATTCTTCGTGCCGAGCGTTTTGCTAATGGTGCGGTAAACTTTGAAACAGTTGAAGTTAAATTCAAGTTGGACGAAAATGGTAAACCTTTAGGTATCTACCAAAAAATCCGTAAAGATGCTCACAAGCTTATCGAAGAATTCATGCTTTTGGCCAACAAACGTGTAGCTGAGTATGTGTATAAACTTCGTAAAAAAGAGCCTCGCAATACCATGGTGTATCGTATTCACGAAGCACCAGACCCTGAAAAACTTCGCACGTTTTCTACCTTTGCCAAGAAATTTGGTTATTCGGTAGCAACAGAAGCCGCTCAAATCAGTAGTTCATTCAATCAACTGATGGAGGGTATTGAAGGAAAACCAGAGCAGAACATTTTGGAAAGTTTGGCGGTGCGTACCATGTCCAAAGCCAAATATAGTACCGATCCTATTGGTCACTTTGGTTTGGCATTTCCGTTCTACTCACATTTTACATCCCCAATTCGTCGTTATCCAGACATGATGGCACACCGTATGCTGCAACATTATCTTGACGGCGGTGATCCACTCGAAAGAGCTGCTTGGGAAGTAAGATGTAAACATTCGTCTGAAATGGAAAAACTTGCGAGTGAAGCCGAACGTGCTTCTATCAAATACAAGCAAGTAGAATACATGAGTATGATGGAAGAAGAACGTGTTTGGGATGGTATCATCTCGGGCGTAACTGAGTTTGGTATTTTTGTAGAAATTACAGAAACTGCATCAGAGGGCATCGTTCGTATGGTTGACCTAAAAGATGACTTCTATGATTTTGACAGAGATAACTTCCGTATTGTAGGACAGCGCAACGGCAAAGTGTATACCTTTGGTGATAAAGTGCAGGTACGAGTAAAAGAATGTAATTTAGCTCGTAGAACGATGGATTTATTGCTAGCAGGAGCTAATGAAAGCCGTGGTGGTGGTAAAAAAGACAAAGAACGCTTTAATTCTCGTCACAGATCAAAATCTGACTCTAGAGGTAGAGATAACAGAAAAAAAGATTATAAAGGTGGCAAAGACAACAAGCATGGTAGCGACCGTAAGAAACGTAAATAAGATTTGAGCAAGACGCTCTAACAAAAAAAGCCTCTGGAATCAATCCTAGAGGCTTTTTTGTTAGAATATATCTTCCAATCCTAAGCTGGTACAATTATCTGGCTTGCTTCCAACAAAGTATTTGTCGTAATTTCAGAAAATGACTCTTCAGGTTTTTCTGTTAAATGTATCGTTTTTACGCCTGCACGATGTCCCGCTTTAATATCACGATGTGCATCGCCAATCATCCAAGATTGGTCTGGGTCGATTTTGTATTTGGCAATAGCCTTTTCAATCATCAGCGAGCCAGGCTTGCGAGTAAGAGATGCCGAGTTGAAGTTTTCGTGATGAGGACAGAAATACAAATCATCTAATAAATGTCCACATTGCTCTTGAAAGTAATTATGACACATCCATACATCATCGCGCGTGTAGATACCCTTCGCAATACCTGATTGGTTTGTAATGACAATCAACAAGTAACCCGCAGCCTTCAAGCGCTCCAGCGCTTCTACTGTTCCTTCAGGAATAATCAAATCTTCGATGCGATAAACGTAGTCCACTCTATCTACGTTCAAAACACCATCTCTATCTAAAAAAATACACTTATTCATATCCTTACAAAGTTAATCAGTTTTATATAAAAATGGTCAATTGATGTGTTTTCAAAATGATAAGAAGAAATCCCAATAGGTTTTTATATAATTTATCGAATATTTTTTTTAATAAAAATTACAAATAATAACTACTTTTCAAACTTTTATCGTCGATAAATCTTCAAATTTGATTGAAAGGTAAAAAAAAGGCTCATCAGAAATATCTGATAAGCCTTTTTTAAAGAATGTCTGGTTGGTGGACAAACTTATTTTATCCGTGCATTACGCTATAAGCAAAAAGTATTTCTAACAAAATCATGAATACATTTTTGCCTAACGCCTACAGCTTATGGCCTAGAGCGCAATAATGCAATTATTAATACTTAATTCCTAAACCGCTTTGTTCCAAGGAATACCAGCCAAAATCAATAGCAAGCCTAATCCAAAGAAAATCAATGCGTTGTTAAATCTTTTTGCATCACTCGTTTCACGCTTATTTTTTGAATGACCTACCGTAATCAAAACGATAGCAATAATCATGGTAAATACGTGCTCAACAGCGATTTTACGATAAAAAGCATTACCCATTACTTCCTTCATACCCATTTCGAATGCTTTAGCACCGAATGGACTCACAAAGTAAAGAACTAAGCCTAGTAACAATTGTGTGTGGCATGAAATCATAAAGAAAAGACCTAATTTACGATCACCATCTGAAAACTGCGCTTTTGAAGTTTTGCCCATGATGGCACTAATCGTTGTAGCCAAACCCAACATTAACACAAGCCAACGAAGGTAAGAGTGAGAAGTTACTAGAATCTCGTACATAATAATATGTTTTTTGTTTGTTAAAAATTCAAAGTGGCGCTATCCAATAGATTTGCTGTGCCAAAGATAATCAACAAAAAAATCGGACTATAGGTTATTCTCGAAAATTCTCAATTATTTGTTATTTCATTTCGCTTTCAATCTTTGATGTTGAGCTAAATTTCTCTTTCATCAAACAATTCTTTCTCATTTTGACTTAACTTTAAAGTAGAACAAAACCCTCTTATTTTATACATTTAACAAACTAAGATCAATTCTATGAAAAAACATTACGTCCTACCATTAGCTTGCGTTGGTAGCTTATTCCTTGGAGCTTTTATACATCAAAAGATTGAAAATCAACCTATCACAACCAATGTTATCCGACACGCTCAATCATTATTAGGATTAGACTTTACGGAAGCTGAAGCTGATTCTATGCTTTTTGATGTGACTGATAATCGAAGAAATTTTGAAGAAATTCGAAAAGTATCTATCAACAACGAGGTAGCCCCAGCTGTTACCTTTAATCCTTTACCCATTGGATTTACTTTTGACAAAACTCCATCAAAATTTACTCCTTCGTTAACTTCTGCGGTTAAACTTCCTGTAAATAAAAGCGATTTGGCCTTTATGAGTGTTCGCGAATTGGCTGAATTGATTCGCACCAAACAAATTAGCTCATTAGAACTAACGCAGTTTTTCTTAGAAAGACTAAAAACCTACGATAAACAGTTGGCGTGTGTAATTACGCTCACAGAAGATTTGGCGATTCAACAAGCCAAAAAAGCTGATGCAGAAATAGCCAAAGGAAAATATAGAGGTTTATTACATGGTATTCCGTATGGCGCTAAAGATTTATTAGCCAAAAAAGGATACAAAACCACTTGGGGCTCTGTACCTTTCAAAGACCAAGTGTTGGACTATGATGCGACTGTGATTACTCGTCTCGAAGAAGCTGGCGCTGTGCTTTGTGCCAAACTAACACTCGGAGAGCTAGCTTGGGGAGATGTTTGGTTTGGAGGAACAACCAAAAACCCATGGAACCTCAAACGTGGTTCGTCAGGCTCGTCGGCAGGTTCGGCGTCATCTGTTTCGGCTGGACTATTACCATTTGCGATTGGCTCCGAAACTTTAGGCTCTATTGTATCACCTTCTTCCGAATGTGGCACGACGGGATTGCGTCCAAGTTTTGGTCGTGTGCCTCGTACAGGTGCAATGGCATTGAGCTGGTCGATGGATAAACTTGGCCCTATTTGTAGAACAGTCGAAGATTGTGCGATTGTCTTCAATGCCATCAAAGGAACCGACGGAAAAGACCTAAGTACCATTGACGCTTCGTTTAGTTTTAATGGAAATAGAAAAGATTTGAAAGGTATCCGAATCGCTTATTTGAAAAAAGATTTTGACCGAAATTATCCAACCAAGACTCAGGATTCTCTATCCTTGGTAACTTTACGCAAATTGGGGGCAGAGTTAATTCCTCTTGAACTACCGAACTATCCAGTAGGAGATATGACTATTATCCTGAGTGCCGAAGCAGCTACGGCATTTGATGAGCTAACACGCAATGGCAAAGATGATACGATGGTCAGACAAATCAAGAATGCTTGGCCAAATTCCTTCCGTGCCTCTCGCTTTATTCCTGCAGTAGAATACCTACAGGCCAATCGTCTCCGTACCAAGCTTATTCAGGAAATGGAGACTAAACTCAAAGATATAGACGTTTATATTTCACCAGCCTTTGGTAATGCCAACTTGACATTAACCAATTTGTCGGGGCACCCTTGTGTAGTATTACCCAATGGATTCCGTCCAGAAGGACGCCCAACAAGTATTACTTTTATGGGGAAATTGTTTGGAGAAGGTAAGTTGCTAGAGGTAGCCAAAATTTACCAAGATGCTACTGATTTCCACAAAAAGCACCCAGAGTGGCTCAAGAAATAGCTATTTTCATTATAACTTCAATTATTGAGTGTTTGAGTGATTGGCGAATGAGTGATTAATTTTTAATCTATAATTTAAAAAGCATTACGTCTGAGAAGATAGATATTTGTAAAAATCACTCAATCACAAACCACTAATTCACTCAATATTTATTCGATATACGATTTACTTTTTTTAGTGGTTCAAGAAATAGCTATTTTCATTCTAATTTCAATTATTGAGTGATTGGCGAATGAGTGATTAATTTTTAATCTATAATTTACAAAGCATTGCGTCTGAGGAGATAGATATTTGTAAAAATCACTCAATCACAACTCACTAATTCACTCAATATTTATACGATATGCGATTTACTTTTTTTATCTGCTTGTTATTGACGGCTTTCCGTTTTCAGGATACCTTACCCAAAGAAGCTATCACTCAAATGATTGCGACGGAAAAAGCGTTTGCTAAAATGGCATTAGATAAAAATACACCAGCTGCCTTTCTTTATTTTTTAGCGCCTGATGGCGTAGTTTTTGAAAAAGGAATGCCTCAAAATGGTTTGGAGGTCTGGAAAAATAAAAAGCCTCAAGGCTTATTACAATGGCAACCGATTTATGCAGGAATGGCGCTTTCGGGCGATTTAGGATATTCTATTGGTAATTGGCAAGCTTCCGCTAATGAGCAAGCGCCAGCCTCCGCAACTGGTACATTTGTGACGCTTTGGCAAAAACAAAACACTGGCGATTGGCGTGTTCGTGCAGATATTGGTGTGGCGCACAAAGCCAACCCCAACCAAGCGCTCAAAGAAAGATTTAGTACCTTCAAACCATCTAGTAATTCGGTGATTCAAGCAGAACGTTTTGTATTCATGAAGGATTTTTATTATTGGAAAAATGCTCAAACAGCTTTGAACCCGCATGAGCCACATCTTTCCGAAAAGGTCTTATTAATCCGAGATAATTACCTACCAATAGAAGGAAAAGCCAACGCTGTAGCTTTTTTGCAAAAAAATTATCAGAAAAAACTGATTTATACAGGTCTCAAAACTATCGTATCTCAGGCCACCGACTTTGCTTGTGTTTATGGAAGCATTTCTGGAAAAGCTACAGATAAAGACATTAAGGGCAGTTTTCTGAGAGTTTGGCAACAAGAATCTAATAATACTTGGAAAATCGTGGTCGATGTAGAAACAATTCAATAAATGTTTATCTCTCATCAATCGTATTCATACTACTGCGCAAGCTTACCTCATTTACTACATTAACCATTTAACTTATGTATGCATTAAAAAACTGCAAAATTTATACTTCTTCAAAAATTCTTGAGCAATACGCAATTGTCATCAAGGATGATAGCATTTTGCAAATTATTCCTGAAGAACAAATCGATAGCGAACTCTCGACTGTAGATATGAGAGGATATTCCATAGCTCCATCCTTTGTCGATATTCAAATTTATGGTGGCGGTGGTAGTCTTTTTAACTCTAGTACAAGTATTCAGACTATTCAAAAAACTTATCAGGAAATACGTCGCTCAGGAACAAGTCATTTTCAAATTACTCTTTCGTCTACTCCTCTTGACAAAATCTTGGAGGCAATTCAAGTGGCTAAAGATTATTTGGCACAAGGCGGAAAAGGTTTGGCGGGCTTACATTTAGAAGGACCATATTTTAGTTTTCCTAAACGTGGTGCACACGTAGCCGAATTTATCCGAAAACCAAGCAATGAAGAACTCATTCAAGTGGTAGAAGCCTCAAAGGGTTTGCCTACCTACATGACAATAGCTCCAGAAGAGTTTACCAAAGAGCAATTAGAATATTTACTCGACAGTCATATCATTATTTCGGCGGGACATAGTTCTGCGACTTACGAACAAGCAACAGAGGCTTTTGATAAAGGTATTAGAAGAGTTACCCATCTTTTCAATGCCATGTCACAGTTTCAGAGTCGTGAGCCAGGACTTGTAGGTGCGACTTATGATAGCGATGTTTGGGCAAGTATTATTCCTGATGGCGTACACGTAAGTTATTCGACGGTAAGTATTTCGAAAAAAATGATGGGCGAGCGCCTCTTTATCATCACCGATGCCGTTACCGAGGACACCTCGGGCGATTATAAGTTTATTCATGCTGGCGATCGCTATACCGATACCAATGGTATTTTATCAGGTTCGGCGCTCAGTATGATTCAGGGAGTTATAAGCTGCTACTTAAAAGTAGGTATTCCTCTCGATGAATCCTTGCGTATGGCCTCTACATATCCAGCTCAAGCTATCCAACAAGACCACACCTTAGGAAAGATAGAAGAAGGGTTTCCAGCTAATATGGTTATTTTTAACGAAGACTTAGAGGTTCAGGGGATTATAGAACAAGGATATCTCGAATGGTTTCTTGAAATTTAAGCCCTAATACTTGTCGATATATTGGGATACTTGCTAATCCTTACCTTATTTTGCATGTTCACAATGGCAGATTTTTTACATGCAATTACAATCTAAGCAACCCCATATTGGTACTACCATTTTTACGGTCATGTCTAAACTAGCCAATGACCACGGCGCACTCAATTTGTCACAAGGCTTTCCTAATTTTGAGTGTTCTCCCAAATTGATTGAATTAGTTGAAAAATATTTACGCAAAGGCATGAACCAATATGCTCCATTGTCTGGAATTCAGCCTTTGCGTGAAATCATTGCACAAAAAACATCAGATCTTTACGGCATTTCCTATCATCCTGACCAAGAAGTTACCATTGTTTCGGGTGCAACTGAGGCACTATACGCCGCCATCACAGCTGTGGTACAAACTGGCGACGAGGTTATCTTACTTGAGCCAAACTACGATTCTTACGAACCAGCCGTTCGCCTCAACGGCGGTATTCCTGTATATGTTACGCTTACTCCAGAAAACAACTACCAGATAGATTGGAACGTTGTAAAAGCTAAAATCACAGAAAAGACAAAACTCATTTTGCTCAATACGCCCCACAATCCAACAGGAACGGTTATGAGCAAAGATGACCTTGAACAGCTAGCAGCCATTGTCAAGGATACCAATATTTTTATTGTTAGTGATGAAGTGTACGAGCATATCATCTTTGACGGTCATAATCATTGGAGCCCTATTCGTCATCCTGAGCTTCAAAAGCGTACCTTTGTATGTGGCTCGTTTGGTAAAACATTTCATGTTACTGGTTGGAAAGTGGGGTATTGTTTAGCGCCACAACAGCTCAGCGAAGAGTTTAGAAAAGTCCATCAATGGCTTGCATTTTCAACCGTAACGCCTATTCAATATGCATTAGCTGAGTTTTTGCAAGAACCTGATAACTATTTATCAGTATCGCAGTTTTATCAAGAAAAGCGAGATAAGTTTATTGCATGTATTCAGGGTAGTAGATTTGAATGGATTCCAGCAAGTGGTAGCTTTTTCCAGTGTGTCAATTATGCTAACATTACCGACGAGAACGATTTGGCATTAGCACAGCGACTTACCAAAGAAATCGGTGTAGCTAGTATTCCTGTTTCTGTTTTTTATCATCAGAAAAACGATTACAAAATTTTGAGATTTTGTTTTGCCAAAGATGACCAAACCTTAGAGATAGCTGGCGAGCGATTGAGTAAATTATAACAAAATATTTATCAACATGAAAAAAATTATCAACGGGTTCATCGGGATATTTTTATTGATTAGTACTATGGCTTGTACCAAGCAACCCAAGTTGGAAGGACTCGATTTGGAAACATGGAAGTCAGATAGAGGTGGTTGTCAGGGAAAACGGTTAGCCATGTTAGAAAAAGTAAAAAGCCTGAAAGAAGAAATAAGAGGCGTTAGTGCCAACGATATGGATGATTACTTAGGAAAACCAGACATTCAACAGTTGGCCGACCGTAATCAAAAATACTACATTTACTTTTTTGAACCGGGCACACATTGTCAAAACAAGACACAGAAATCTAGTGCATTGTCTATGGGTATTCGATTTAGCGCTATGGGCATTGCAACCGAAATAACTTTTCAGCATGGTACTCCATAAAAAAAGGCTCGAAATTCGAGCCTTTTTGTTTATGTATGTCTATAAGTTACATTCTTAAAATCTTACAGGTAACACATAATAAGATGCTACCTCTACCCCTCTAATTTTACCAGGGTTCCATGACCCCATTTTTTTCACAACTCTGATTGCCTCAGCGCTGATTTGAGGGTCGCCATTACTTTCTACAATATGAACTTTACTAATTTCACCATAGCGTTCAACTAAGAACTTCACCAAAACAACCTCACCTTTTGACCCTTTCGGTCTAATAAGGTTTTGTGCAATAAATCGACGTATCGACTCATCTCCACCAGGAAAAGAAGGTGCAATATCAACCTCGTGATAGATAGAATCTCTATCAACAGGAGCTGCACTAACTCCAATTTCGTAGCCTCTTGTATCAGAAATATGTTGAGATGATGTAGATGCCCAATTGAGCGACTTTTCAATATTAGAACGCTCTTGTGGCTTGATGGTCGATGAAACATACTTACTCTTTTGAGCTTGTATTTGAAATGTAAGTAACGAGATTAAAAATAAAAGAAGGATCTTTTTCATGTGTTAATAGACTAATTCAAATGTAACTACTCAATTAATTATCAATCGGACAAACCCTGTCAGGTTTGTGCTCTTGACCACATTGGCGGTTCTAGTCAAGGGTAACACAAAAGACATAACTATTTATCTTGCAATTTGTTGGCTAACAATTCAAAAAATATGCCAAAAAGAAAAGTGAGTGTATTTTGGAGGGCACGAAGATAGGAAGAATAATGAAGGTTTTAAAATAAAATCCCTTATTTTACCATTAATCAAACATTTTCTTTTTCTGTACCAAAAATGGCACGTAAAAAAAAAGTAAACCTTAATTAAAATAAGGTTTACTCATTTTTTCATTAGTCTAAAATCCACCCTAAAATTGTGGATACCACAGAGATACCAAAGCTGAATAATAAGGGAGGTAAAAATCCGTGGACATTAAAACCTGTAACAAAATGTGATACCAAATACACCAGAATCACATTGATTACTAATAAAAATAATCCTAAGCTAAGGATAGTAATAGGAAAGCTAATAATTTTGAGAACAGGCTTGAGGAAGGTATTTACAAAACCCATCGCTAGAGCCACCTTCAAGGATATAACAAAGTTATCATCCTGAATTACGATACCATCGATGTATTTGGCAAATACAATCACAGCAATCGCAATCAATAAATACTTAATGATGAAATTGACCATTGTTTTTATAAAAAGGTTTGAAGATGTTTGAGCTTCGACAATAGCTACTTGCTATGTCTTTTACGAAGTACGTCAATGATTTCGTCAAAATCAATACCTCTCTGCTCTAACAATACCAAATAGTGAAACAATAAGTCTGCGGCTTCGCCCTTAAACAAATCATTGTTATTGTCCATTGCTTCAATCACTAGCTCGACAGCCTCCTCCCCTACTTTTTGGGCAATTTTATTGGTTCCTTTTTCAAACAAACTTGCTGTGTATGATTTTTCGGAAGGGTTATTTTTGCGCTCACGAATGACAGCTTTCAAGTAATTCAACCAACCTGCCTGCCCTGGTGCATTTACCTCATTCCAACAAGTGTCAGCACCTGTGTGACAAGTAGGACCAGCTGGATTAACTTTAATTAAAAGTGTATCTTCATCACAGTCTTTCAAAATTTCGACTACATGTAGAAAATTATCTGAGGTTTCTCCCTTAGTCCAAAGACGTTGCTTTGAACGACTGAAGAATGTAACCACACCTTCTTTCTCTGTTTTTTCCAACGCCTCTTGATTCATATATCCCAACATTAATACTTTGTCGGATTTGGCATCTTGAATAACGGCAGGAATCAAGCCTCCTTGTTTTTCAAAATCTAATTGCATAGCTCTTTATTGATAAATGTGAATGATGAATTGCAAACGATAAGTTGTAAATGACATCATTCACAATTCATCTTCTACAATTTTGAATTATTTATAATCTTACTGAAATTCCTTGTTTTTGAAGGTACTGTTTTAGTTCAATAATATCTATTTCTTTAAAATGGAAGATACTTGCAGCTAATCCAGCATCAGCTTTTCCGGCAGTAAATACTTCTGTAAAATGCTCCATGGTTCCAGCACCACCAGAAGCAATAATTGGAATAGAAGAATTTGCAGAAATAGTAGCGGTAAGCTCATTGGCAAAACCAGCTTTTGTGCCATCTGTATCCATAGAAGTCAACAGAATTTCACCAGCTCCACGATCTTCTACTTCTTTTGCCCATGCAATAGTACGCAATTCGGTAGGTTTTCGTCCACCATGTGTATGCACGATATGTTCGCCTTCTACAAATCGAGTATCAATTGCAACGATAATACATTGAGAACCAAATTGTAGTGCTAGTTCGTTAATCAATTCTGGTCGACGAACGGCCGAGGAATTAATTGAAACTTTATCAGCACCCGCATTCAATAATGCCGAAACATCGTCGATGGAAGAGATACCTCCGCCTACCGTAAAAGGGATATTGACATGGCGTGCTACATTACGCACCAAATCAATCAAGGTTTTACGGTTATCTACTGTTGCGGTAATATCCAAAAATACCAATTCGTCAGCTCCTTGTTCGGCGTAAATAGCACCCAATTCTACAGGGTCGCCAGCATCGCGGAGATTAACGAAGTTAGTTCCTTTTACAGTTCTACCGTCTTTTATGTCCAAACAAGGAATAATTCTTTTCGTTAGCATGATAAGAAGTTGTAAGTAAACTTAAATTAGTAGGCATTTTATTCAAACTAGGCTTTAGGTATAAAGCGTATTAAGGCAATTTTATTTTTCATTAATACACTCCGAGCATATCAATTTGCTTATAATTGCAATCTAATAACTGATATACTGTTAACTAATACCCTCTATTTATGAAAATCGGCTAATTGCTTCAACGTAATACGCCCTTCGTAAATAGCTTTTCCTACGATTACACCAAAGACATTCATTTCGTTTAACTGAATAATATCTTTCAATTCAGATACTCCACCACTCGCAATGATATGTAAGTCAGCAAAACGGTCTTGAAGTTTTTGGTATAAGTCAAAACTTGGTCCTTGTAATAAACCATCTTTGGCTACATCTGTTGAAATCGTATATTTTGCTCCTTTAGCAATATATTCTCCTACAAAATCATAAACCGATTTTTCTGTTGACTCTTCCCAACCAGAAATGGCAATTTTTTCATCTTTGGCATCTGCGCCTAAAATAATTTTTTCACCACCATATTCTTGTAACCATTTTTCGAACAATTCTGGATTTTTTACTGCTACGCTACCACCCGTTACTTGTTTGGCACCATAATCAAAAGCCAACTGAATCATTTCGTCTGACTGTACTCCTCCTCCAAAATCGATATGTAAGCTGGTTTTGTTGGCGATTGTTTCAAGAACTTTATGGTTGATAATACGCTTTTGCTTGGCACCGTCCAAATCTACCAAATGCAAACGCTGAATACCTGCATCTTCAAATGACTTGGCAACTTCTAATGGATTCTCGTTATAAGTTTTTTTCTGAGAATAATCTCCTTGGGTAAGACGTACACACTTGCCATCGATAATATCAATTGCTGGAATAATCTGAATCATCGCAATATTGTTCTGTTTATGTTGAGCAACAAGCTAAAAGCTTGAGCAAAAATGATTTCTTTAATAATGAGTTACAGCTTCAGGAAGTTTTCCAAAATCAACTGACCTTCTTTTCCACTAATTTCGGTATGAAACTGTGCGGCATAGAAGTTGTCCTTTTGAAGCATTGCCGAAAATGGTTGTACATAATTACATTCTGCAACGGTATAGGGACTCAATTCAGCAAAATAACTATGTACAAAATACATATAGCTATCCTCGCGCAAGCCTTGTGTCAATTCCGTTTTGAGATTGTAAATATTGTTCCAACCCACATGTGGGACTTTAAAATTGCTAGAATCAAATCGCTTTACATCCAAATCAAAAATTCCCATACAAGTGGTATTATTTTCTTCAGAATGACGACACATCAATTGCATACCTACACACGTACCAAGTACAGGTTGTGTCAAAGAAGGAATAACTTTATCCAAGCCTTTTTCTCTTAAATAGCTCATAGCAGTACTTGCCTCGCCAACACCAGGGAAAATAACTTTATCGGCAGTACGAATTTCTTGCTCATCGTCGGTCCAAAGATAAGATGCGCCAATTCGATCCATGGCGTACATAACACTTTGAACATTACCAGCATTATACTTAATAATTACAGTTTTCATTTACGGTAAAATTTATGGTCAGGCTTATCGGTTAGAGCCTTCAAAGTAATTTTTAGGATACTGCCAAAATACAAAAAGCCTGACTCGGTAAGGAATCAGGCTTTTTGTATATTTTGAATAATTCAATTCTTCAAAATGGCACAAACACGCATCAGCCCATTCCCGTTTAGGAAATTAAGTGGTGATGATGATGTGTAATTGTGCTGTTCATGGCGCAAAGTTAGACGAAGAATATACAAACACCAAGTATTATCTATCTATTTTTGCATTTATCTGCGATTCAAGCATTTATATCATCCTTAAAACAAGCTCATTTGTTCTATTTTGGGTAAAAATTTGGGAGGATTAATCGCCAAATTACAATGCAAATTTAGCTCCTGAATCCAATAATTCGCCATTTCGGGTGCAATGGTATTTTCACAGATATGTACAAAAATGTATAATTCTTCTAAGCCAGTATCCAACCATTGTTTGATTCTTTGTACCCACTCATCTATTCGTTTATAATCAGAAGGATGCTCATTGCCAACCCAACGAATCATTGCAGTAGTGGTGCTCAGGCTCTGATGACAAACATCACGTCGTCCAGCTACGTCGGTTATTACTGTTCCAACTTGGTAGGATTTGAGCATTTGAAGGGTATTTTGCCAAATAGTTGGATTTTTAAACCAATCTTCATTTCGGAATTCCACCGAGAATTTTAATTGCTGGGGTATTGTTTGAATATATTTCTCTAAAATGGGTAATTGTCTTGGACCAAATTGTGGTGCCAATTGCAAAAAGCTTGAACCTAACCTATCGCCTAACGACAAAATACTATTACAAAACAACTGACTTAGTTCTTGTGCATTTTGGAGCTGTTTATCATGCGAAATCACCTGCGGGAATTTTGGGCAAAACAAAAAGTCATTTCCTGTTTCGGTAACCCAGCGCTGAATAGTTTCTTCATTGGGTATTTGGTAGTGCGTCACATTCAATTCAATTGTGTTGAATTGCTTGGCATATAAAGAAAGGTAATCTTGATTTTTGGCAGTAAAAGGATATATTTTCCCATTCCATTCTTTATTAGCCCAAATGGGACATCCTATCCAGACTTTAGGTTTTGTCTTTTGTGTTCCATCCAATACCTCCAAATTAAAGGTATTATCTTGTAAGAGAGTAAAATCGACACGCCCTACATCAAATTTCGAAAGTTTTCCAAAGTCCATTTCATTAATTGATTTTCTCTATCTTATTCCGCAATAAAGTTACCATATAAAGCAAAAATCCCACTATTGCTAGTGGGATTTTCGTGAATTCATTGTACTCAATAGTTTAAACACAGAAGCATATCATACGATGTATCTACTGAATATACCTCTGTGTCTTTTGGCTATTGATTATTTTGGATCTAAGCCTTTTTCAATTCTAAACAAAATATCTTGTAAGTGATACTTAGTCATTTTGTCTTGAATCAATGGCAAGCTAACTTTTACTTCATCTTTCAATGCCAACAAATGTCCACGGCTTACCGATACAATATCAGTTTTGCGAGGGTCAACTGCTGGAGGCACTACAGTACCTCTGAATGAGAAACCACCAGACATAGAAGCACCAGAAGCATTAGCTGTAGCAATTAATTTCTCAACATAGCTTTTCTGCAAGTTACGACGGAAGCTATCTGTTGCTTTTTTAGTTTTAAGCTCTGAAAAAACATTTGATTTTACATCTGTCAACATTTCGTCGATACCATAAGCTGTTGGATATTTTGCTTGTGTTTCAACCAAACGTTGTAAACGGTCGATTGCAAAAATGCTTGACAATGCAGCATCTTGAATTCTTGAGATAGCATCCAAACCTTGGTCTGGGCGAATACGAGCAATAATTTTCTCTTCCAATAACCAAGTTGGTGTATCAAATACATACTTGTTCAACCAAGTAATAGCTTCTTTCTGCGTAGCTTTTGGTGTTGGCTCATACACAACGCCTGTTTGATCTGCTGACTTTGGTGTTTCAAAAATACCACCAACGTTTTTCACAACATGACCAATATAACGACGATACTGTGTAACGATTTCATTATATGATTCAGCCAACATATCATAATCTTGAGCTTCTTCTTTTGTCCAATCAATCAAGTTTGGTACAATACGCTTCAAGTTTTTGATACCGTATTCACTCGCCAACATATTGTTGTCACCCAAACATTCGCTTTGTGAGCGTGGATCGTAAGGGTTAGTTTCTGTACCGAACCAAATTCTTGGATTCTTCGCTATTTCTTGGATATACTCTTTGCTCAAAGTCTTTTGGTCGTCTTCAGCAGTAGCACCGTCTAATGTTTGGTACCCCCATTTGATTGCCCAAATATCATATTCTCCAATTCTTGGATACAAATCTTTTACGCCATCTTCTGGTTGTGCAACGTAGTTAAAACGAGCATAGTCCATAATCGAAGGCGTGTGCCCGTGCTCAGCAATCCATTTTGGATCACGAAGTTTCTCTACAGGAACTGTGCTACTTGAACCATAATTGTGACGCAAGCCCAAAGTGTGACCAACCTCGTGAGATGATACAAAACGAATCAAATCGCCCATCAATTCATCATCAAATTTGCTTTTACGAGCACGAGGATCTACGGCAGCTGCTTGAGTCATATACCATTTTTTCAACAACTTCATTACGTTGTGGTACCAACCGATATGACTTTCCAAAATTTCACCTGAACGAGGGTCATGAACGTTTGGACCGTAAGCATTTTCAATATCAGAAGCAAAATAACGAACTGCCGAATAGCGAGCGTCTTCAAGGCTAATGGTAGTGTCGTTGTCTGCCAAGATTTCACCACGAATTGCATTTTTCCAACCAGCGGCTTCAAATGCTTTTTGCCAATCATCGATACCAGCTTTCAAGTATTTTCTCCATTTTGCAGGAGTAGCTGGGTCGATATAATAAATGATTGGTTTTTTAGGCTCAATTATTTCACCTCTCTTTTGTTTTGCAGCATCTTCAGCATTCTTTGGCTCTAATCTCCAACGAACTGCAAAAGTCTGATCTTCTGTTCTTTGTGAATTTTCATCAAAAACTGTGTAGCCATTTGCAAAGAAACCAACACGAGAATCGAAGTTACGTTTCTTCATTGGTACTTTTGGCAACAGAATCATTGACGTATTCACTTCCATTGTCATCACACCCGTTGTAGCTACCGAAGGTAAAGAAATCGATGGCATTGCACTTGGAGCACCAGGCATAGAAGGCGCACCATTATAAGTACGAACCGCTCTAATTTCGGTATTGATAGGATATGTTTTGATAGAAGTCAAATACGTACGATCAGGAGCCAAAGTAGTCAATTTATAAGCCGACTTAATCGTAGGCGGTAAAGAGATAATTTGGTTTTCGCTTTTGAAGAAATCCGAAACATCAATTACCGTATTAGTAGATTTTGAAACAGAGTCTTTTTTGAAAGCTTTTACTTCAAATGCCTGAGCAATTGGATCAACGTTTGAGTTGCGAACAGCTTTGTAAATTGGTTGTGTTGAATCAGCCGACACATTGATATACTGAACCCCTCGCAAGAAAACCTTATTATCTGGTCCTTTCTCAAAACGAATAACCTGACGGTTTAGCAATTCACCACCATAAGCTGGCAAACCTACCGAACCTGGTACTGTAGCAGATTTAGAAACGCGCGTTACCGTCATAATTTCGCGACCCATCAAAGAGTCTGGAATCTCGAAGAAATATTTATCTTCAATTTTATGAACAGTAAACAAACCTTTTGAAGTTTTTGCTTTATCAGTAATAACCTCCTTATATGGCTTTGGACCTGGTTTAGGCGCATCTGCTTTAGGGGCTGCCGCCGCTGCTGGCGTAGCAGCTGGAGCTTTTGAATCTCCTTTTTTGTCTTGTGCTTGAGCATTTAGTGCAACACTAAGCGACAACACAGCTAAGGAAATTTTAGTAGCATTTTTTAGCATGTTGAATAGTTGTGTTTGAGTTAATAAACTTACTTTAGTATGGGTTTTAGAAATAATCCAATAACGAAAATAGATTTTAATACACGAATTTAAAAACAGCTTGTGATGAATGGTAACAGTTTTTCGACATGGGGTAAGGTATCATTGACCAAAGCTTTTATTTTACAAACAAAACTTTGGCACCTGTTTGTCGTAGATACTCTGCTTTAACTCCCCATTGCTCAGATTGTTTCAAAATCTTTTGTGCATAATATTCTGAACAAGAACCATCCAAAATCAAGGCTTTATACTTTAAGCCATCTAAATCCTCTAGTTTTTTGATTGCTTTGTTACCTATAATTATCCAGTCAAATGTGGTACTCGATACGACTTTCTGCTTATTAAGTCTGTAAGGGATATATAGCAATCTATAATGTTGATAAGTTAGTTCTCGAATAGCATTCGTTTTTAACAAACTTTCACTCAAGGTGTCCTTCACTCCCCTTTCTGAGAAATAATTACTTAACCTAAAGCCCATTTCTTTCTTATTCTCGATAAAGCTACTATCACCAATAATCAATGCGTTTGTGCCATCAAGCACACTTATAGCGTGCCCTTTCGGAATACTGTGGATAACTAATTGCTTTTGCTCACTAATATTAATTTGCTCTTCAACTTGCAGAAATATCAATATAATTAGCAATAAAACACTACTTTTTATCCACACAAATGACCTAGTTATCCACAATGCAGAAAAAGTTATCAACAGTGCAAAAATTAAGCCTACTTCTAATTTTGAAAAGTGCAAAAATTGCATCATTGAATAAGGTAATTTCTCTGTTATTTTGGCTGATAAGTTTAACAAATCTGTCAGAAATGCTAATAACTTTCCAAGATACTCAAGAACAAAATACACCTTAAACAATTGAAAAACAGGATATATAACAATAAAAAGTAAACCTACACAAAGCACTAAGGTAGAAAAGAATATTACAAAAGGATTGGCTAATAAGAAGTATAAAGGGAACTGATGGAAGTAATACACAGTCAGTGGAAAAGTAGCTAGTTGGGCAGCAATCGACACACAAGTCAACTCCCAAAACCAGTACAATATTCTTACATGAAAACCTCTGTGGATATCAGTTATCCACAATTTAACTAATAATGGTTGAAAAAATAGTATCCCTAAAACTGCCAAATAGGAAAGTTGAAATCCAACCTGAAAAATGAAATTAGGATTCCATAAAAGCAATACAAAAGCAGAGAATGCTACCGTATTATAGGTATTTTGTTTTTTGTGGATAAACTCTGCTATCAGTACCATCGAGAACATCAACGTAGATCGTAATACAGGCGATGAAAGTCCTGTCAAAAAAGCATAAAACCAGAGCAAGCTTAAGACTACAAGCACAAAGGTTGTTCGTCCCCATCGGCTTTTTCTTTTCTTAATAAAGCCTAATAACATAATCAGCACTTGATAAATAATACCAACGTGCATTCCCGATACCGAAAGTACATGTATGGCTCCTGCCGCCGAATAGGCTTGCATCAAAGGCGAATCCAACTCGTCTCTTACGCCCAAAACCATAGCATTGACCACTCCATAAACTGATTTCTTGGGTATAGACTTCACAACTGCCCTATCTGCATAGCGATTCAGTAGCATCGCATAATAATAAATGCTTTTATGTTCTGTTTCACCTGCATATACGAAGTCGCCTTTTCTTACATATTGTTGGTCAAAGATTTCTTGCAAGGCCATGTATCTTTGGAAGTCGAATTCATACGGATTTTTGGGAGATTCTATTTTTTGTAGGTGATTAATCAACCAGTATTTTTCTCCTAACTCTGGCTTTCTTTCTGCTTTCTTATCGACATACAATAAAATTTTTCCATGACTTGAATATATTGTATCATTTTTAATCACCTCTTTTACCTCAGCGATTGCCTTCCAAGTATTTGCTTTTTCCTCTACCATTTCCACAATCTCTACTAAATGAACCGCTTTGGTATCAGTAAAATCAGAATAGTGATTTTTGAAAAGGATTTCTTTTTTTAGGTCAACAACCAAGATTCCTACGCCAATCATCATCATCAAGCCCAACAATCCTGTCAGATTCTTCCAAAGTTTTGTATAGGCAAAAATATATAAGACGAAAAGACTCATCAGACTCATCAAAAGTCCAAGCCAATGTCCAGCAAAATACGGGGCTAATAAAATACCAACAATAAGGCATACTACATACCTCAAAAAAGGGAAGCGTGTAAAAGGTGTCATAACTATAATAATGATTCGGTGTAAAATCTATAAGGTTGTCAAAACTCATTGGTTATCAATAAGATTTGAATATTTTCTGGATTTTTCGAAATTTTCCAGAATTACCATATCTAATATCCGTATCTTTGCGGATTAATCAAAATACACGCACGATAAATGTCTTCAGTGATTAGCGATAAATTAGATAAGTTCTTAAAAGGGAATTCGTTACCTAAAGTTCATAATAAAGGAGTACAGTTATTTCAAAGCAAAGCTTGTAAGCTCGAAAGCATCCAATTGGAAGGCGATGGTGAAGCTAAATATCAAGTAAAAAGCGAGTCAGGACCAAAACTCTATCAAGTTGACATCAAAAATTGGAATGGCTCAATTATTCGAACTAAGTGTAACTGCGAATATGATTGGGGAGGTATCTGCAAACACCGTGTAGCTGCTCTTTTATCTTTAAAAGAATATATCAAAACGAACCCAACCTCGTCAAAAGTTTCTACAACTGCTGCAAAACCAAAGTTTATTACAGCTCAACATATCCTAAAAATTGGCTCCTTCGACGATTGGTCACTCAAACAATTGGTACAGGAAGAGGACTGGAAAAAACGTAATGATAACCTATTTCAGGTAAATATCACCCATGCACTCAATGGTGTTGCTGAAGTAGATGTATCCAACAAACAAGAAACTTTTCACGTAAAAGTTGAACGTCTACGTTTTAATCAAGAAATTTTTACCTCTTGTTCTTGCCACGCCTCTATCGACGCGCAGCTTTGTGTGCATAAACTTCAAGCTATTTTAGCTATTCGAGAAAAATACGGTACGTATAATCCATTTGACAAAATGCGTGATTATACTTCCGAAAAAAATAAACTTCTTCAAGAATACGGCTTCAGCCTAGAAGATGATTTAAAAGGAAAATTCGACTTCAAAATCAATCAAGATGGCTCTGTAGCATTAGTTAAGTTAGACAAAAGCATTCAGAAAATTAGCTCTTATCAGAACTGGCGTATTATCAACAATAAGATTTTTCGCCCAGAAGAGTATGCTTTTCAAATCAATACCGACGAAACTAACCTTCAGGAAACTCGTGAGATTATCTATGTGGTTCATTTCAAAGAGGCCAAATATCTCAACGATGTTCAATTTGAGGTGCATTCCTGCAAAATCAACGGTCAAGGCAAAATGTCAGGCTTTAAGTCTTTCGACTCTGCTCAGTTCAAAGATTTTCCACAACTCTCTGACGAAGAT
This sequence comes from Flectobacillus roseus, assembly GCF_030056595.1. NCBI lineage: Bacteria > Pseudomonadati > Bacteroidota > Cytophagia > Cytophagales > Flectobacillaceae > Flectobacillus > Flectobacillus roseus. The sequence goes on along the minus strand of NZ_JASHIF010000011.1, from coordinate 4,885 downwards.
TTACAGGTAATTCATACCATCAATAGCATCAATGCCGATGGTATTCAATCTTTTGCCAAAAGAAAAGAAATACGTCTCAATTACTTCCATGATTATCTTGACCGTGAACAAGTTTCGGCAGATACTCTACCAATTATTGAGGAGTATATGAGCAAGCAGCTAGATAAGGTATTTCATTTATTGCAGGGTAAAAATGTTTTTCTAGCAAGCTCTCCTTATTTCAATTCGCACCACGAATTAACTCCAATCACGTTATCAAGCGAAAGGGTTATCCCGTTTTTTACTCTTCGCCAAGATGCTGAATTTATTATATTAGAAGGCTACACACGTATTCTCAAAAAACGCATTCGACTAGCTTCATTACTTAATCTTAATAGCTTTTGGATACGTGAATACGGAGAACAGTTACATAAAGTAGCATCACCCGAAATTGCCAATCTTTTACATTATCTCGACAACCAAGGAGTAATTAAGGTAAAAAAAGAGGACTTTGAAGGCTTTGTACACGATTTCATTATTCCTTTAAGTCAGAAATTTGATTTAGAAGTAAACCTTCAGGAGCATATCCAAAAGGAAGAGTTGCAGTTTATCGAAGCCAAACTAATGTTGAAAGAAGAAGACAATAATCTTCTTTTTGTTCCAAGATTTGTTTATTCTCAAATTTTACCCGAAGAGCCTGTTGTTGAAATCGTACCCCCAAAACGTGGTCCTAAAAAAGCTATAGTGTCCAAAAAAGAACCTATTCAATACGAATTTACGTACGACCACAAATCTAGTCGTCTCGACTATCATAATGGGGATATCCTCATACAAGAGCGAAATGCTGCTCTAGAAAAAGAAATCTTTGAGAAGATTCAGCAATTGCATACTGAATTTCAATCGCAAGGGCAATATTCATTTTTTCACTTAAGTTTCAACGAAGTACTAAAGAATGATTGGTTATTTCATTTCTTCGAAGAAATGAAGAAAGAGAATATCAAGATATTTGGTACTCAAGAATTAAAGAAATTCAAATACAATCCGAATAAGGCTACTTTTTTTGTCAAAACCAGCTCAGGAATTGATTGGTTTGACATGAAAATTGAGGTGGTATTCGGCGATCAGACCGTTTCTCTTAAAGAAATTCAAAAAGCTGTTTTGAAAAAACAGAATTATGTAGAACTCAAAGATGGCACTTTAGGGATTTTACCAGAAGAATGGCTAATGAAATATGAGCATATCTTTAAGTTGGGTAAAATTAAAGGAGAAAACCTTCAAGTCTCAAAACTCCACTTTTCACTTCTGGATGAACTGGGTGCAGATATTGATAATTTTGCTATTCAGCAGGAATTATTTGAGAAAAAGCAAAAATTACTCAATTTCAAGCAACTCCCCAATGTGGCTGTTCCTCACAACGTAAAAGCAACTTTACGTGACTATCAGCTTGAGGGCTACAAATGGCTTTCTTTTCTTGACGAATTCAAATGGGGTGGTATTCTAGCCGATGATATGGGTCTTGGTAAGACTTTACAGATGTTGACTTTTTTACAAGAACAACAAAATCGTCATAAGGACACCACAAACCTTGTTATTCTGCCAACTACTCTAATCTTCAACTGGCAAGCTGAAGCAAGTAAGTTTTGCCCAGACTTGAAGCTTTTTGTACATCGTGGCGGTACTCGTCAAAAAAACAATCACCATTGGCATGAGTATGATATTATTCTAACAACCTACGGTATGGTTCGTTCGGATATTGAACTATTCAAATCATTTCCATTCAATTATGTTGTTTTGGATGAGTCCCAAGCTATCAAAAACCCAGATTCTTTGATTTCAAAGGCGGTTAAACAGCTAAACGCTCAAAATCGACTTGTCATGACAGGTACTCCTGTCGAGAATAATACATTTGATTTATTCTCGCAAATGGAGTTTATCAACCCTGGCTTATTAGGTAGTCAAGAGTTTTTCAAATCAGAATTTGCCACACCTATCGACAAAGGACAAGATAAAATACAGGCCGCACACTTGCGCAAAATTGTTTATCCTTTTGTTTTAAAAAGAACTAAAGAGGAAGTAGCTAAAGATTTACCAGAAAAAACAGAAAGTATTATTTTCTGTGAAATGGATAAAAAGCAGAGAAAAGTATATGATTCTTATCGAGAAGAATACCGTCAGAAGCTAGTAGAAAAAATGGCTACAGATGGTAAAGAAAAAGCTTCATTCTTGATTCTTGAAGGTTTACTGAAACTACGTCAAATTTGTGATAGTCCTGCATTAATTAACACAGAAATACCACTTGAAAATAATTCGGCTAAATTAGACGAAATTGTAAGGGAGATAGAGGAGAACGCAGGAAATCATAAAATTTTGATTTTTAGTCAATTCCTCAAAATGTTAGATTTAATCAGAGAACATCTTGAAAAACATCATATCTCATACGAATATCTTGATGGTAAAACCCAAGATAGAGAAGATCGTGTAAATCGTTTCCAAGAAGACGAAAACTGTCGTGTGTTCTTAATGAGTCTCAAAGCAGGTGGCGTGGGTATCAACCTTACTGAGGCAGACTATGTTTATTTAATTGACCCGTGGTGGAATCCAGCCGTTGAGCAACAAGCAATCGACCGTACACACCGTATCGGACAAAAGAAAAATGTATTTGCCTATCGAATGATTTGTAAGGATACCATTGAAGAAAAGATTCTTTTACTACAAGAAAAGAAAAAGGATTTGGTTAAAGATTTAATTAGTACAGAGGAAGGTTTCTTGAAAAAACTATCTCAAGACGATATCATCGATTTATTCTCTTAATACATGAAAAGCTGGTTTATCCAGCTTTTCTTATTTTATTCAATTAATATCTTCTGGGTTAATATATTGGTAGTATTCCACCATACTGAAACAATAGCTAAACCCTTAAAGGTATCTTCTTTCAATCGAATAACGTAATTTTTACCCCCATCTTGTTGTATTTCATAAGCTACTGAAGTTCCATTTATTGTATAAATCTCGATGTAGGGTGTCTCTTCTCGTATCCAAGTTAGTAATAAAGGTTGATTCTTTGAAAATAAAGATGGATATATACCCGCTTGTTGTCCTGAGTCAACCCACTCTATTTTCAGCGCTATAGGCTTAAAACAGGTTTTAGTCGAGTCATTATCAATCTGACAAAGTCTATAGTAGTTTAAGCCCTTTTCTGGCTGTTTATCCAGCAGACTATATAACTTCTCTGATTTTGAGTTTCCCTGAGAAATTACCCTAGCTATTTCTCTAAAATCAAGCATATTATTAGATCGTTCAATAGAGAAATACGCATTGTTTAACTCCTCAATAGTTGTCCATTTTAATTGCGTTACTTGATTTGACAAGACTTCTCCTGTAAAACTACTCAGCGTAATAGGAGTTGGCATAAGTTGATAAGAGAGACTAAAATTATCAATAGCAGATGATGTTCGAGTCGGACTTGGGGCATTTAATGGATTCGTTGAAGCTGAGAGTGCTACTATTCTAATCCATATTTTTTGGTTTTGATTATTAACAGATGCAGGAAGAGTAGTGTTTATACGATTACTAAAAACCTGATTGGCTCCTGTCATATGCCCAGTTGATATAGTTGAAAAAGTAGATGGATTATCACCTATACCATAGTCGACCGACCATACTGTTTGTCGTTCGCCATTAGTATCGTCCAAAGATTGTAAATCAAATGATAGTTGAAAATTTTGGAATGCTTGTGTATTAGCAATACAAAGTACAAACGCTGCACCTGGATCGCCCAACGTTGAGCTTTGTCTTACGCCTAAGGCTCTATCAGGCTCACTTGCTTGCTGCACATAGTTTCCGATTAATGAACTTTTGAAGGAGGCAAAGTTTTTAAATTTTGCCGTGGTATTCTTCCAGTATGTTCCATTTGCTCCAATAACTGTTGGAGTAGGCGTAGCTACAAAATCACCTGAAACATCATTGCCTAAACTATTCACACTAGCACCAGTTTTCACAGACCATCCTTGAGGTAATCCTGAAGCCAATTGATTAAAGTCCTGAGAATATCCAGCACCAGATAAATTTATTTGGGCTATAGCAGAAGTACAATAGATACTTAGCAGAAGTATTTGGAGTAGATTTTTCATAAAATGTAGAAAAGCTATTTACAACTGAATTTATACTTTAAATTAATATAGTAAAGTGACAAAATCAATAGATAAGAGCTATATGTCAAAATTTTATTCTATCCTTCAAAATACTCAAATAGCAAAATCAAATATTATAAACACAAAGTCTTAGTGATAAGGTAAGATGTCATAGGACATTATTCTCATCTATTTGTTTCTAGTGCTTTGTTTAAAGTATCGTATCCTCAATACTGAGCCTTGTAAAACACAAAAAGCCACCCTATCGAGGTCGCTCACATTTATTTGTAATAATTTATGGCTTTTCCCACATGATTGGGGCACTGAGTTCTCAGCGCGTAGCCTGCAGTATCCTCAACGGGCCTGAGCCTTGAAAAACAAAAAAGCCACCCTTTTGGAGTGGCTTCTGCCTTTGTAATATTTTGGAGCTTTTTTACTTTCCCGCATTTGATCGGGGCGCGTAGCCTGCAGTATCCTCAACGGGCCTGAGCCTTGAAAAACAAAAAAGCCACTCTTTTGGAGTCGCTTCTGTCTTTGTAATATTTTGGAGCTTTTTACTTTCCCGCATTGATCGGGGCGCGTAGCCTGCAGTATCCTCAACGGTACAGAGTCTTGAAAAACAAAAAAGCCACTCTTTCGGAGTGGCTTCTGTCTTTGTAATATTTTGGAGCTTTTTTACTTTCCCGCATTTGATTGCAGTATCATCAACGGTACTGGGCTTAACTGCTCTGTTCGAGATGGGAAGAGGTGAACACCAGTCCTATCGGCTCCATAAA